>NZ_JZKF01000159.1 GCF_000962825.1 Actinoplanes rectilineatus | reverse complement strand
GGCGGACGGACGGGCTCGGCTCCGGGACGGGCTCAGGCCGGCGGATTGGCGCCTCGGCGGCGACTGAGCTGTTCGCGCAGGTCGTGACGACTCCGGTGGCGATCGCGGCGCCGGTCGGTGCGGCAGATGAGCTGCGACTCGCGGACGCCGTGACTCTCGCAACGTCGTACCCGGTAGGCGGCCGTGCCGACCCAGCGGCAGGTGCCGTTCAGCACGCGCGTGGGAGTGATCTCATCGGGCAGGGTGCACGGCCCGAAACGGTGGTCGTGCTGGGGCATACAGGTTCGCCCCGGCGCATCGGTGAGCTGCACCCACCACGGCCGGGTCTTGTCGGTCCTACTCATGAAACGGGCACCTTCCGGCTCCGTGACGCCCCGTTCCGGGGCTGTCGCTAGATCGGATGCACCGTGATCACCTCCTCGCATACACCTGCGGTAGTGGCCATCCTAATCAACTCAGGCGCGCCAACCACTCGGTCAACAGCAGCCGCTCGCCCGCGCTGAACCGCGGATCCCCCTCGTCGATCGCCGCAGCCAGGGCCACCGCTGCCGTCCGCACCGGCGATCCGGCAGTCGCCCCGTCGGTGGTCACCGCAGCGAGCGCCGCCTCCCGGGCCACCGTGGACAGCCCCGGGTCGCGGTCCGCCGCAGGCACCCGCATCTGGGACAGCGTGAACCCGCAGCCCGCACTGTGGATGATGTGCGCCGCCGTCTCCACGTTGCGGGTCAGGCGTCCGTGCCGGGCCGCCCGTTCCAGCAGGCTGCGCAGGATGGCGGCGGCCGCGTCGGCGGCCGGGTTCTCCTGGTCGGGGGCGTAGCGGCCGTAGATCTGGGCATAGACGTGCGGGTGGGCCAGCCCGAATCCCACGTGCAGGTCCCAGCCGGATCGCAGGTCCTCGACGGGGTCCTCGTGGCGTTCGCGGTCGGTCTTGGCCCGGATGTACGCGTCGTACCCGCGCCGGACCGCGGCGGTCATGAGTCCTTCCATGTCGCCGTACAGCCGGTAGATCGTCATCGGCTGCACGCCGGCGCCGGCGCAGACCGCCCGGGTGGTGAGGGCGGCCGGGCCGCCGGAGTCGAGCAGCTCCAGTGCCACGGACTCGATGACGGAGCGGCGATCACCAACCATGTGAGCGATGCTACCAAAAGCCTGATACTGTGAGCGCAGATCACGAAAACACGTGAGCGATGAGAACAAGGAGTTCGACATGACCACCAGAGTCGCCATCGTGACCGGCGCTTCCCGCGGCATCGGGCGCTCCATCGCGCTCCGGCTCGCCGCCGCCGGCCAGTCCGTCGTCGTCGGCTACGCGGGCAACAAGGACGCCGCCGAGGCGGTCGTCACCGAGATCAAGGACAACGGCGGGGAGGCTTTCGCGTACGGTGCGGACGTCGCCGAAGAGACCGAGGTGGCCGCGCTGTTCACCGAGACCACCGACCGGTTCGGTGGGGTCGACGTCGTCGTGCACTCGGCCGGGATGATGGCGCTGGCGCCGGTGGCCGACTTCGATCTGGCCGTGCTGGACCGCATGCACCGGACCAACATCCGCGGCACGTTCGTCGTCAACCAGCAGGCCGCCCGGCACGTCCGCGGTGGCGGCGCGATCATCAACCTGTCGACCTCGGTCAAGAAGCTGGGCCTGCCCGGCTACGCGCCGTACGCGGCGAGCAAGGGTGCCGTCGACGCGATCAGCCTGGTGCTGGCCAAGGAACTGGCCGGCCGGGACATCACGGTCAACGCGGTGGCGCCCGGCCCGACCGCCACCGACCTGTTCCTCGACGGCAAGGACGAGGCGACCATCGACCGGATGGCGAAGATGAACCCGATGCACCGGCTCGGCGCGCCCGAGGACATCGCCGAGGTGGTCGCCTTCCTGGCCGGTCCGGGCCGCTGGGTCAACGCGCAGACCGTCTACGCCAACGGCGGCATGGTCTGAGTCAGAACCGCGACTTCGTGATCAGGGCCCACTCGTGATCGTCGCCGGTGACGCAGGTGGCCAGGGTGAGGCCGGTCGCCGGGCCGCCGTCACCGGTGCCGAACACGTCCAGGCAGAGGCCGGACGCCGCGTTGACGATCCGGTGGTACCGCCGGCCCTGTGAGGTGAACCGGAACTCCAGCCGGTAGTCCTGGTTGTCGTCCTCGACGCAGTACGTCTCGGTGACCGGGGTGCCGTGCTCGACGGTCCCCGCGCCGGGCACGTCCAGGCACAGGCTGTCGACGGCGTTGCGGATCCAGTACAGCTGGTCGCCGGACCCGTCGGTGCCACGTGGGACGAACCGGAACTCCTGGTTGTCCTCGAACGTCGGGTGACACACGTCCTGCCGGACCGGCCCGTCCGGGGTGCCCGGCCCGAAGTCCGGCAGGTCGATGCAGAAGCCGGTCGTCGCGTTCTGGACGAAGAACGGCCCGTAGCTCTTGTCCCTCACCGCGGCCGCCTTGATCGGCGGCAGTCCGTCGGTGTCCGCCGGCGCTGTCGTCTTGTTCGTCTTGTTCTTCTTCTTCGAGGGCGCGGTGGTGACGGCCGGTGAGGGCGGGACGCTCGTGGCGGACCGCGACGGGGAGGCCGACGGCGAAGGTGGCAGCGAGGGCGAAGAAGAAGAGGCGGGCGCCGGCGGCGGCAGGGCGCCGGGCTGAGCCACCGGTCGCCGGCTGTTCACGATCAGCCCGACCGCGCCACCCAGCGCCAGCAGGAGCACCACCACCGCACCGACCAGAACCGGCATGGCCCACCGGGAGCGAGCCGGCCGCGGCGGACGGGACGGTTCGGTCGGACCGGTCGGCACCTCCAGCCGCGGAACACCCACCTCCATGGCGGCACTGCGCAGGTCCGGCTGACCGGCGAACGCCTCGGCCGACCCGCTGCCCAGCAGGCGGGCGAGCAGTTCCTGGGCGGTCGGCCGCCGGGCCGGATCCGGCGACAGGGCCTGCTCGACGATGCGGCGCAGCGGTCCGTCGGGCAGGCCGGCCAGGTCGGGCGGCCGGCTGATGATCCGGGCCATGGTCGCCATCGGGGAGCCGGCCTCGAACGGCGCCTTCCCGGTGCCGGCGAACGCGACCACGCATCCCCAGGCGAAGATGTCGGCGGCCGGGGTGATCGCGGTGGCAGGCCCGTCGAACCGTTCCGGCGCCATGTAGTTGATCGTGCCCATGTAGATGCCGGTCCGGGTGTGCCGGTTCTGCACCTCCTCCAGAGCGCGGGCGATCCCGAAGTCGATCACCTTGGGGGAGCCCGGGGCGAGCAGCACGTTTCCCGGTTTGAGGTCGCGGTGGATGACGCCGGCGCCGTGGATGGCGGCGAGCGCGGTGGCCACGCCGATCGCCAGTCCGTGCAGGTTCGCCGCGGTCAGCGGTCCGTTCGTGCGGACCGCCTCACCCAGGGTGGGACCGTCGACGTACTCGACGACCAGGTAGGGGTGCGGCGCGTCCGGGTCGGCGTCGAGAACCTCGGCGGTGCAGAACGGGGGCACCTGCCGGGCGCTGGCGACCTCGTCGCGGAAGCGGCTGCGGAACACCGGATCGGAGGCCGCCACAGCGTGGATGACCTTCACGGCGACCTGCCGTCCGGTACGGTCGCGCGCCAGGTAGACGACACCCATGCCGCCGGAGCCCAGTCGTCCGATCACCTCGTACGCGCCGATCTGCCGGGGATCGTCGTGCTGTAGCGGGCCGTATCGGGGCCTGCTGTGATCGTTCACAAATCGCTCCATGCCGGGCGGAAAATAATTTTCGGATGCTACCAACCACTGTGGAATCCGGTGGTCCGGCCGATAAACGACAACATCGACCCATGCGAACCCCGATCGTGGGGCACTGGTGGGAGACGCTCCGATGAGCGGCGGAGACGCGGCATGGTGGTTGATCGAAACCGATGGTTGAATCGGCGCATGCCCGGCTTCGTCAACCCCGTGATCCCCGGGATGTTCCCGGACCCGAGCGTCTGCCGAGTCGGCGACGACTACTACCTCGCCTGCTCCAGCTTCGAGTACTTCCCCGGCGTCCCGATCCTGCACAGCCGCGACCTGGTGCACTGGGAGCAGATCGGCAACGCTCTGGACCGGCCGTCCCAGCTCCACCTGCCCCCGCAGACACCCGCGTCCGGCGGCGTCTACGCGCCCACCCTGCGCCACCACGACGGCCGGTTCTGGCTGATCACCACCAACGTCACGCCCGGCCAGGGCGCGCTGATCGTGACCGCCGACGACCCGGCCGGCCCGTGGTCCGAACCGGTCCGCGGCGAGGCCGGCGGCATCGACCCCGACCTGGCCTGGGACGACGACGGTACCTGCTGGCTGACCGGGGCGGGCGTCTACCAGGTCCGGGTCGACCCGGCCACCGGCGAGACCTTCGGCGAACCCCGCCGACTGTGGTCCGGCGGCCACCGTGCGCAGGCCCCGGAGGCGCCGCACCTCTACCGGATCGGCGACCACTGGTACCTGCTGATCGCCGAGGGCGGCACCGAACGCGGGCACGCCGTCTCGATCGCCCGCGCCACCTCACCGGACGGCCCGTTCGAGCCCTGCCCGGCCAACCCGATCCTCACCCACCGCGGCACCGACCGGCCGATCCAGAACACCGGCCACGCCGACCTGGTCCAAGGCCCGGACGGCTCCTGGTGGATGGTGCTGCTCGGGGTACGCCCCGGCGGCGGCACCCCCGGCTGGCACGTCCTCGGCAGAGAAACCTATCTGACATCGGTGACCTGGGTGGACGGCTGGCCGGTCGTCGGCGAGCTGGCCACCGAGTCGACCGTGCCGTGGCCGCTGAAACCGCCCGCCCCGGAGCCGGCCCGCGACGACTTCGACAGCGCCGACCTGCACCCGCGCTGGGTGTCGGTGCGGTCCCGACCGGAGTCGAGCTGGTCCACGAGCGACCGCCCCGGCTGGCTCACCCTGCACGCGCGCGGAGCGTCCCCCGACGAACCGGACGTGACCTTCGTCGGCCGACGGCAGCAACACCCCTCCTGCCGGGTACGCGTGAGCGCCGACACCACCGGTGGCCGCGGCGGTCTGGCCGTCCGCCTCGACGAACAGCACCACTACGACGTCACGGCCGGGGCGGGCAGTATCGAGGTCACCGCCCGCATCGGGTCGATCCGGCACACCGTGGACTCCGTGCCCCTACCGGACGGGCCGGTCGTGCTCCGCGTCGACGTGCTCGCCACGACCGGCGACTGGTCACCGACCCGCGGGCCCGACGGACTGCACCTCGGGTACGAGACCGCGGACGGGGAGTTCCACGCTTTGGCCCGGCTCGACGGGCGGTACCTGTCGACCGAGGTGGCCGGCGGGTTCACCGGGCGGGTGATCGGCATGTACGCGGCCTCCGGCACGATGCACTTCGACTGGTTCGACTACCTGCCTGGTGTCGTCCCGTGACGAAACCGGTCACCATCGCCTCGGCCCGTCCACCGAATTCCCGGAGGACGTCCCGTTCGCCGGCGCCGCCGACTGGGCCGGCGGACGCTCCGCCACCCGGCACCTGACCGGCCTCGGCCACCGGGACATCGCCATGATCAGCGGGCCGGGGCACCTCTACTGCCAGGCACGCCTCGACGGCCACCGCTCCGCCCTGCAGACGGCGGGCCTGCCGGTCGGCGCGATGGTCTCCGGGACGTGGATCTGGGCGGCGCCGATCTGCGTGGGGCCGACTTCACCGACACCGACCTGCGGGGGCCTGACCGATTTCGATCCGCGGGAGGTGGAGCGGTGCGGTGCGGTCATCACCGCCGAACAGGCAGTGTGCCTCGCCGAGGCGCTGCACATGTCGGTCCGGGCGGACTGAACTGGGGCCATCACGGCGGGTGTGCGATCGGCAACATGGTTCACGTCACGCCTCACTCGGGATGAGGGATCCGCTCCAGAGCGGTACGGTCGAACCGACAGTTGTGGATTTCTCGTTTCCGTGACGCTCACCGCGGGAAGATCCCGTGTACCCCGTTTTCCGGCCGCGTCACCGGCCGGAACCGAGACTCCGGCCACCTCGTCGGCCGGGACGAAGTTCCCGACCCGGTCACCGGTGGGGACGAAGTCCCCGGTCATCCCACCGGCCGGGACGATGTTCCTGGCCAGGTCACCGGCCGGGACGATGTCCCGGGCCAGCACGACGGCCGGGACCACATTCCTGGCCATGCCGACGGCCGGGACCGAGCGAGTGAGGACTCCCTGATCGTGAAGGTGCTGGCGAAGAAGCTCGTAGCCGCGATGACCTCGCATGTCGTGCTGGCGGTGCTGTTCCTGACCGCCCTGACGCTGAGCGGCGGTTCGCAGCAACGGAAGCCACGCCGCACCCGTCCGGCACCGCAGCGGACGTCGCGGGCGGCACGCCGTACCGAGGCCGTCGACGCCCGGCGGTTCGCCGAGGAGATCCACGTGGCGGCCGCGCGAGCCGGCGACTCCGCCCGCAACTGGCAGGAGTTCTGGGCGCAGTCCGAGGAATATGCCGCCGATGCGTGGCAGGCCTGGCAGGACGCCGAGAAGCAGCTGGCCCGCACCCGGGCGGCGACCGCCTTCCGTTCCCCGCACTTCCTGCAGACCCCCTCGGAGTACGCGGAGAACGAGAAGTTCCTGCACCGCGCCGCCGCGAAGGCCGTCGACCGGGGTGACCTGCCGTCCACTGTGCTGGTCGACCTGGCGGCCGGCGAAGGCGGCTGGAACCCGATGCTGCACCCGGTGGAGCAGGAACTGGTCCTGCAGATGGCGACCGCCGCGGTCCGCCGGCACATGTTCGAGCAGGCGACCGAGGCCGAGGAGTCGGCGTGGCACGACGCCCAACTCGCCGTGGCCGTCCGCGACAGCCTGCGCCGCGAGGCGGGCGAGGCGACCGTCCGGGCCGCAGCCCTGGCCCGCTACCTGCCGAGCCGTGAGCGCGCCGCCGCCCCGGCGCTGCGTCCCAGCCTGGTCCACCAGACCGCCTGACCGAATCACGCTTCGCCACCTGTCACCGTGACAACCCACGCCTACGGCGGTCTGGTCCGCCAGGCCGCCTGACCGAATTACGCTTCGCCGGCTTGCCGACAGGGAAACGCCCCGTCGGCAAGCCGGTTGCTTCAGTGCGTGCGCTGGCTGGGTCAGGCCGTGCGCTGGGGTCAGCGCGTCACGTCCAGGGTCAGAGAATCGAAGGCCGGGAACTCGACGCGCCTCCTCGATGATCACCGCGGGTTCCTGGCAGGCGGCGGGAGCGCGCCGCAGCGCGATCTCCACCGGCGCGGATCGGGCTGCGGGTCGGATTCGTCCGCGTGGATCTCGACCAGCTCGGGCATAGCGATGAAATCTGACGTATCGACGTATCGACGTATCGACGTCGCCCGTCGGCCGTTGCCGTTGCCGCCCGGAGCCGGAGCCGGAGCCGGAGCCGGAGCCGGAGTGGGTGATGGTTGCACCCGATCAAGGGGTTGGGTGCGGTTACCGCCCCGTTTGGGGTGGTGTCCTTGCCCGTTCGCTTGATCGGGTGCTGGTGCCGCTTGAGCCGGAGCTGCGGGATGGTGAGCGCCCGCGATCAAGCGGGTAGTGCCGTCGCCGTTCCCTTTGGGGCGGTGAGCGCACCCATGTGCATGATCGGTGCGGTGCGGTGCGGTGCGGTGCGGTGCGGTGCGGTGCGGTGCGGTGCCAGTACTGGTGCCTCGGTCGTTACCGCTGTTGCCGCTTCGTCGTTGCCGTCTGGCCGAAGTAGGTGGTGGGTGCTCCCGATCAAGGGGTTGGGTGCGGGTGCCCTCCCGATTGGGGCGGTGGCCGCTCGCGTTTGCTTGATCGGGTGCTGGTGGCGCTTGGGTTGGTGGTGTGGGGTGGTGAGCGTTCCCGATCAAGTGGTCGGGGACTGTCGCCTTCCCGTTTGGGGCGGTGATGGCCCGCGTTCGCTTGATCGGGTGTTGGTGGCGCTCGAGTGGGAGCTGCGGGATGGTGAGCGTCCCCGATCATGTTTTTGGGAGCCGTCGCCATTCGGTTTGGGGCGGTGGGCGCCCCCAATTGCTTGATCGGGTGCGCTTACCGCTTGGGTTGGGCTTGATTGGGGGCGTTCACCGGCCGGGTTGGGACTTCCACGTGGTGGGCGCACCCAAGCGCGGGCATGGGTGCGCGTGCCGCCCGGAAGGGTTGAGCGGGTGGGGGTGCGGGCTGGGTGAGCGG
>NZ_JZKF01000158.1 GCF_000962825.1 Actinoplanes rectilineatus | reverse complement strand
GTCCGGGGCCGGAGCCACACGTTCTCGGTCCGGTGCCGGAGCCACGCCTTCTCGGTCCGGGGCCGGAGCCACACGTTCTCGGTCCGGGGCCGGAGCCACGCCTTCTCGGTCCGGGGCCGGAGCCACGCGTTTCCGCCCGGGCCGGGGCTCAGGCGTGGTAGATAAGGGTGCCCACCACGCCGGCGGCGACGGCCGCGGCGGGAACCAGCAGGGTGGCCACCGCCCGCGGCGAGGCGACCGTCTCCCCGAACTCGGCGGGCACCAGCACCCACGGCCCGGCCACGAAGGCGACAAGACCGACCACCGGCACGAGAGCCAGGGGCATCGACGCTGGCATACAGGCACTCACTGAGCGACGTGGGCACCGAACCCGGCCGCCCCTCACGGTTTGAGCCCGGCCGCAGAACAGACCACCGACGACGGCTCAGGGCCTGCCAACACCACTCGGCTTAAGTGGATCATGATTCTGACCGTCGACTTCGCCGCGGCTGCGACCACGTCTGCCGGGCGCCGTCTCCGGTCGCCCCGCGCGTCGGTGCCGTTCAGCAACTCGCTGCCCCACCAGGGCCGTCGCCGAGATTCGGAATGGGTTCGGTGGCGTTCCGGCCAACCCGGCCGTCGGCCACGGTCCACCCATGAACCGAAAACGACCGCGGGCGACGGCCGGGCGACCCCGAGCCGTCGCCGATGGCTGACTCCCAACCTCCCGAACAGCCGCAGCCAACGGCTCGACCGGCCTGGCCGCCGACTACGGTCCATCCGCGAGCCGAAAGCGACCGTGAGCGACGGCTGGGCGACCTCGAGCCGTCGCTCACGGCTGGTTGCCGCCCTCCCGAACAGCCGCAGCCGACGGCTCGACCGGCCCGGCCGTCAGCTGCGGTCCATCCCCGAACCCAAAACGACCGTGAGCGACGGCCGACGGTCGCGCCTCGCCACCCAGCTTAAGTTGATCATGGACGTGACCCCGCGCTGCGACAAACAGCTGAGCAGAGCTGATGCGACCGCCACGGCCACCGCCACGACCCCGGCCACGACCACGACCACGACCACGACCACCGTCAACGGCCGACGAGTCGCCGCGGCAAAGGGGATCGCATGGTTACCGGTCACGGCGTTGATCAACTTAAGCTAAGCGGCACTGCAGGGCCTGCGGCCGTCATCAACGGCCGCTTTCACTTCACGAGCGGGCCAAGGACCACACCCGCAGAGCGGGCAGCACCCGCAACGCCCGCAACGCCCGCAACGCCCGCAACGCCCGCAACGCCCGCAACGCATGCCGGAACTGCCGCACATTCCAGCCCGGCACGAACGAACCGAAGACGACGAGCCACGGATCGCGGCCAGCCAGACGACCCGCCGCCATAACGACCAAGCGACCGGGCGCCACCACTAAAAGGCCAGCCGGCCGACCGAGCGACCAAGCGGACAACCGGGCGACCAGGCGACCAGGCGACCAGGCAAAACGAAGAGCGGGCGACCAGGCAAAACGACGAGCGGGCGACCAGGCGAAACGACGAGCGGGCGGTCAGGACTCGCGAATCGCCTCGCCGGCCAGCTCGATGCGGACCTTCTTGCCCACCAGGACGCCGCCGGTTTCGAGCAGCACGTTCCAGACCAGGCCGAAGGCTTCGCGGTCGAACTCGGCGGAGGCGCTGAACCCGAAGATGTCCCGGCCGTACGGGTCGCGCCGTGCCCCGCCGAACTCCATCGTCATGTCGATCGGGCGGGTCACGTCGCGGATCGTCAGCAGGCCGCTGATCAGGAAGCGGCCGGAGGCGCGGGTCGCCGCGGGTGGCAGGTCGGTGACGGCGGTGCGGCGGCTCAGCGGGTTGTTGCGCAGCCGCGCCCACTTGAAGATCGGCTCGTCGTCGTTGAGCCAGGTGACGCCGGTGCTGCGGTACTCCAGTGTCGGGTAGCGCTCCACGTCGAGGAAGTCGGCACTGGAGAGGTGCGTGTCGCGTTCCGCGTTGTGGGTGTTGACGGTGTTCGCCTGAATGGTGGCGGAAATCGACGAATGCAACGGGTCGTGGTCCACGACGATGGTGGCGGAACCCTGGGCGAATTCGCCGCGGATCGGGCTGACCATCATGTGCTGAGCCACGAATCCGAGACGCTTGTGAGCTTCGTCCAGTGTGTACACACCCGGATCCGGAATCATCAGGCCGTTCCACTGCCGGATCGGCCGGTCGACAGTCACGTATCCCCCTACGGTGACGTTGCGTGTTCATCAGGACGGCGTGCGTAACACGCTTCACGCTTGGTTAAGCCGCGATTCTAGGCACTCCCTCGTTCCCGGTGTCACCCCGAGTAATCGAATTCGTGTCGATCGCCACAGTCGGACACCTCCGCAAGATCGCCATTTTCGTACGATTCACCGACTATCACCGCCCACTGACGAACCCCTCCCGAACTGGCGAAACGCAAATCACACCCGCTGTGATCCGTCCTACTGAAATGGTGCTGTCGGATGCTCGACACCACCGGCTTTCTAACTGGGAAAAGCCTGTGAAAATCGATTCTCATGTACGCGATACCGGCCGAACCACGGTCATATACGGACAGCGCCGGCCACAGGAGGAGGTCCGGTCGGCGCGGCAGGACCGTGAGACCCGGGCCCGGGAAGCGGCGATCAGGACTGCACGACGTTCACCATCCACGGCACGCCGAACCGGTCGACCAGCTGGCCGAACTCGTCGCCCCACATCTGCTTCTCCAGGGGCACTTTCACCGTCCCGCCGTCGGACAGCTTCGCCCACGCTCCCCGCAGTTCGTCCCCGTCGTCGCCGCTGAGGCTGACCGTGATGGTGTCCCCCGGGTGGAACGCCATCCCGGGCGGCGTGTCCGACCCCATCAACGTGTACCCCTGCGGCGTGGTCAGCTGCGCGTGCATCACCTTGTCGGCGATCGCCGGGTCGGGCGAGCCGAACTGGCCGAACGTGCTCAGGGTGAGTTCGCCGCCGAACACCTCGCGGTAGTACTCCATCGCCGCGCGGGCGTCGCCGTCGAACGACAGGTACGGGTTGAGCCGGGACGCCATGACTGCCTCCACGAGAGGGAAGGAGAGATTGTGGACAGCCCGCACGCTAGGTTCCGGCCCGGGACGCTGTCCGGCAGTCGGCGGTCCCACCACCCTCCCGTGTCCTCGGTAGCATTCCGGTGATCGGCGAAACGCGAGGGGTATACATGAAACGGTCACAGGTGACGGCGGCGGGCTCGGCCCTTCTCGGCGTGGTCGTCGGGGTGCTGACCAACATCGCCACCGACGGCTGGCCCCTGGCGGTGGTCGCGGCGCTGGTCGTGGCCGTGATCGCCTGGGTGGCCCTGGAGTTCTGGCGGGCCGGCGGTGCCGAGGACGACGGCGGCACCAGCGAGGAGGACACGATCGACCAGCGTGCCCGCCGGGTGGCCGGCACGGTGACCGGCCTGCGGCGCACCGGCGGGCAGGGGAAGCGGGCCACCGTACGCCAGGAGATCGACAACGTGACGGCCGGCGGCGAGATCCTCGGCGTCGACGAGACGAAGCGCTGAATGCCCGCGACAGGTTTCCACGATCTCGTCGCCGAGCGCACCGGAACCGGCTACGTCGAGCGCCCCTGGCTGACCGCCGCGATCGAGCAGTCGGTCGTGGCGTCCCGGTTCACGCTGCTGACCGGCGAGCCCGGCGCCGGCAAGACCACCGTGCTGGCCGGGCTCGCGCAGCGGCATCCGGACTGGCTGCCCTACTTCGTCCGGCGGGACAGCGTGACCGCCCTGGTCGGCGCCGACCTGACCGGTTTCCTGCTGGAGATCGGCCATCAGCTGGCCCGGTCCCGGCCGGAGCTGTTCGAGGCGGAACCCCTCGATCTGGTCGTCAAACAGCGGGTCAAGACCGCCGGGGCGGGTTCCCGGGTGACCGGCATCCGGATCGACGACCTGATCGCCTCGCCGTTCCACCGCACCGCCAGCTACCACGTCGACCAGGAGATCCGACGCGGTGACGGTGACGTCACCGGCATCGCGATCAGCCGCGCGCACGTGGAGCCGCGGCTGCTCGAGGCCGGGGTGCTCACCGAACTGGCGCTGGGCGCGCCGGCCGCGCTGCTGGCCGAGCGTGATCCGCAGGCCCGGATCGTGATCCTGCTGGACGCCGTCGACGAGCTGGTCCGCGATCCGCGGTCGGGGCTGCTCGACTGGCTGATCCGCGGTCCGGAGCTGCCCGCCAACGTGCGGCTGGTGCTCGCCGCCCGCCCGGTCACCGACCTGGCCGCGTTGCGGTCGGCCCGGACGCCGCCGGTTCCCGCCCAGCGTGGCACCCCGCGTCCCCTCGACGAGCTCACCGAGGTGGTCATTCCCGCGGATTCCCGCCAGGTTCGGGAGGATCTTCTGGGGTACGCCCGGAGCACCCTCGACACCGCCGCGGTGCGGACGGCGGTCGCCGCCGACGGTCAGGACTGGACTGATTTCCTGGACGCGACGGCCGACCATGCCGCGGGCAACTTTCAGGTGCTCACCGCGTACGCCAAAGCCTTGACGGACGTCTCCACCCGCGACCGGGACCCGGTACTCCTGGCCGGTCTTCTGCGCTTCCGTGGCATCGCACCCGGTTTGCCGGGTCTGTACACCTTCTTCCTGGACACCATCCGCCGCGACGTCGACGGTCTGGGCCGGGTCGAGCTGGACGGGGTGTGGACCGCCGAGGTGTTCGAGTCGGTCGGCCGTACCGTGCTCGGCATGCTCGCCGTGGCCCGCGCGCCGCTGTCCGCCGCCGAGATCGCCCGGCTCTCCGGGCTGCCCGCCGTGCCGCGGGTCGTCGGCGCCGTGCTGTCCCGGATGGGCTGGCTGCTGCGCACCCACGGTGACCGGTTCGCCTTCTACCACGCGTCCATCGCCGAGTTCCTGGCCGGACCGGACGCCCGCATGGACTGGTCGGTCGACCCGCACGAGTGGCACGAGAAGATCGTCCGGGCCTGCCGGGGCGGCCGGCCGACCCTGGCCGACGTGGACTGGACCGCGGCCGGCGACTACGAGCTGGTGCACGTCGCCGACCACCTGTCCGCCGCCGGGCGCGACACCGAACTGCCCGGCCTGGTCTCGCCCGGTCTACGGCGGGCGGTCCGGGCCCGGTTCGCGAACGACCGCTACTTCGTGCGGGTCGTCGACCTGGCCCTGGCCCGGTCGCTGGACCGCGCCACGGACCTGTCCGCCCTGCCCGACGTGCTGTTCCTGAGCGTCACCCGGGCCGAACTGTCCCGGGCCGGCGGCCGTCTCGGCCCCCCGGTACTCGGCCTGGCCGCCCGGCTGGGCCGGGTCGACGAGGCTCTGGAACACGCCTGGGCGCTGCCGCCGTCCGCGCAACAGGCGGCCGCCCTGGCCGAGATCGCCACGCACGCACCCGCCGGCCGAAGCCGTGAACTGGCCGAACTGGCCGCCGCGCAGGCGTCCACACTCAAGGACCTGCCCGGACACACGTTCCGGGACGCCGCCGTCAAGGCCGCCGCGCTGCTCGCCCCGCACGACCTGGACCGCGCCCTGGCCCTGTGGGCGAAGGCCGGGGCGCCACAGCCGCCCGATCCGGTGTACGCGGCCGCCGGCGACCCCGTGCTGTTCGCCCGGATGGCCGCCGGGCGTACCGCGGCCTGCCTGGACGCTGCGGAGACGACCGCCGATCCGCAGCGCCGGTCCGCGTTGCTGCTGCTCGCCGAGTCCGGCCTCGACCTGCTCCCCGGCGAGCAGCGGGTGACCGCACTCGCCCGCCTGGCCCGGCTCGACCCGGCCGGTGCGCTCCGGCACCGCGACGCCCTGCGCCGCGAGGCGGACCGGCTCGAGGTCGGCCGCCACCACCCCAACGAGGTCGCCCTGGCGACGGCCGCCGCCGCGCTGGCCGGCATCGACGACGCCCTGGCCCGGGCGTTGCTGGACCGGCTCGCCGCGGTCCGCGCCGTGCCGGAGCACCGGGCCCGGGCACTGGCCGCGCTGGGCCGCCCGGACGAGGGCCGCCTGCTGCTGTTCCTGCGCCTGATGGAGAACCCGCCGCAGGCCGAACGGATCCGGATCGCCGAGGCGCTCGTCCCGCTCGACCCGGACGGCGGGCACCGCCTCGTCGACCAGCTCGCCACCGAACTGGCCACCGCACCGCCACCCCGGGACCTCATCACCGTGATGCAGCGCGGCAGCGCCGTCGCCGACGTGGCCCGCCTGCTGCTCGACCGGGACCCGGACCGGGCCGAGGAACTGGCCCTGCACGCGCCGGAGGACCACCACTCGCCGTTCCTGACCGACCCGGCGACGGTCCTCGCCGGCCTCGCCCACCGGCATCTGGACGCGGGCCGCACCGACCGGGCCCGCACCCTGCTGGGCGGGTTGCTGACCCGCTCCGAGTGGGTGGCGCCGCTGCGCGAACCGGACGTCGGGGTGCCGTGGGCGCCCGCCGACGGCCACCCCGGGGAGGAGGCCGCCTCGCTGGGGGCGATGCTGCACTGGCAGTACCGGTTCAACATCGAGAACCAGTGGCGCCGGCGCATCCACCGGCGCCTGTACACCGACCCGGCCCACCTGCTGCAATCTCTGCCGCCCGGGCCGGCGTCGATCGGCACCCCGCACTCCCTGGCCAGAACCCTGCGGGTGTACGCCGACCGCCTGTCCCGCACCGACCCGCCCCGCGCGGCCGCTCTCGCCGCCCTGATCGACGACGCGGGCGAGGCCGCCGTCGCGCAGGCCGCCCTGGTGTCCGCCGCGATCCTGGCCCGCGACCCGGACGGCGAACAGCGGGCCTGGCAGTCGCTGCGGCACCTGATCGTCCGGATGCCCGGTCAGCGCTGGGCGTCCGCCGGACCGGAGGCGGACCGGGACTTCCTGGCCTATCTGCGGCCCGACTACCGGTCCCGGTTCGACGCGGCGGTGAGTCTGCTGCCGTACGAGGCGGACCCGGGACTGGCCATGCTCACCGACCTGCCGGCCCTGAGCATGGTCTTCCAGCTGGCGTTCGCGGCCGGTTCGTCGACGCTGTACACCTCGCAGCGTCTCGCCGGCCGCGACCCGGACCCGAGCGCCGCCCAGATCCACGACAGTGTCCGCCGCGACCCGGCCGGGGCTCTGCCGGAGCCGGTCCTGGCGGCGGTGCTCGCCGCGGTGGTGTCGGTCAACGAGCAGGTCCTCGGCGGCGCGGAGCTGGACGTGCCGGATCCGGTGTACCGGTTGTACGCCCGGGTCACCGCGTCCGCGACCCGGGCCGCGCTGACCGGCCGGCCGGGCGTCCCGGTCAGCGTGGGGCAGCTCGACGGTGCGCGGTTGCCGGCGTACGCCGAGATCGTCCGGGCCAACGCGGGCAGCCCGGTGGTCACGGAGCTGGCCGCCGCGGTCCTGTCCGTCGCCGGCGGTACCGGCTCCGGCTCCGGCTCTCCCAACGCCGGCGGTCCCAGCTCCGGCTCGGACGGTCCCGGCTCCGCCTCTCCCGACTCGGGCGGCTCCGGCTCGGACGCTCCCCACTCCGGCGGTTCCGGCTCCGGGCGTGCCTCGGAGGACGTGGAAGCGCTGCTGATTCTGGCCGCCGCCGGTTACGGCGATCCGGGGCCGCTGCTCGACCGGGTGCTCGACGATCCCGAGCGGGGTCCGTTCCTGCACCGGCCGCTGGGCCAGGAAATACCGGACGACCTGCTTCCCGACCTGTCAGTGCTGCTGTTCCGGCACGACCCGGGCCGGGCGCTGCGGTTCCTGAGCGAGGCGACCGCCCGCGGCTGGGCCTATCCGGCGGCGATCCTGGAGCATGTCGCCGACGAGCTGCTGGAGGCCTCCGGTCCGGAGATCGGTGAAGCACTGCACGCGGCCGTCTCCCGGGCGGTCACCTGCACCGCCCTCCGCGACGACGACCTCCCGCCGGTGATCGACGGTGTCCGCCGGATCCCTGCGGAGTAGGTCCGGCCGGTCCCCGCGAGGCAGATCCGTCCCGTCCTCGCGGGGCCCAACCGGTGTGCCAGGGCGAGCAGGCCACCGAGCCGGCAGTACCGGTCTGTCCCCACGCCGCAGGACCCCGCTGTCCCCACGGTGCAGAACCGTCCCGTCCTCACGGGGCAGCATCGGTCTGTCCCCACCCGGTAGGACCCGACTGTCCGCACGGAGCAGCCTTTCCTCACGGAGCAGACTGTCCTCACGGAGCAGCACCCGCCTGTCGACCTCATGCTGCTCGCGGCCTCGCACCGCCGCACGAGTCGGTGGCGATCCACATGTTCGGCATGTGGACCCAGCCGAAGCAGCTCCCCACGATGCCCTTGCCGCACACACAGACGGCGAGGCGGCGTGACTGCTCCACGTGCGTCGCCGGGGGAACGGCGACCTGGGGTCTCAGCTCACCTTTCGCCATCTTCGCCTCCTGTTGGCGTCTCTCGTCCGAACGATCACCGGCCGGTGTCGCCCCTACTGCCTGCCCGCTGCCGAGCTGGCTGCCCTGCCCGCTGCCGAGCTGGCTGCCCTGCCCGCTGCCGAGCTGGCTGCCCTGCCCGCTGCCGAGCTGGCTGCCCT
>NZ_JZKF01000157.1 GCF_000962825.1 Actinoplanes rectilineatus | reverse complement strand
GTGCGAAGCCCGTCCGCGTGGTGATTTCGGGCGCGCTGGACGCCCGAAGTCACCACACCCGTGGCGGTGTGGTGAATACGGGCGCGCTGGACGCCCCAAGTCACCACGCTGTTGTGAGTGTGGTGAATACGGGCGCGCTGGACGCCCGAAATCACCACGCTGTTGTGAGTGTGGTGAATTCGGGCGTGCTGAGCGCCCGAAATCACCACAGAGACAGACCCTGACTGCGATTAGGTGTCTAGCCCGGTCAGCTCACGTCTTCAGGATCTGTCCGCGCCACGGGTCGACCATGGAGGTCGCCTCGGCAGCGGCCAGTGCGCATAGGCTGAGCGAGTGGTCGCCGGTGAGGAAGCGGACCCGTCCGAAATGATTCTGGGTGGCGGCCGGTTGACCCCCGGCATCGTCAAGATCGGTCAGACGGTGCGACGACCGAAGTCGGCTTTCACACGGACGCTGTTGCTGCACTTTGCTCAGGCCGGCTTCGACGGCGTCCCGCAGCATCTCGGCCGCGACGAACTCGACCGGGACATCCTGGAGTTCCTGCCGGGTGATGTCCCTGCGAAGTGGCGCGCACTGACCGACGACCAGGTCGCGGCTGCCGGCTCGCTGCTGCGCCGCTTCCATGAGGCGAGCCAGGCTCTCGCCGAACGCCTCGGCGGCGGACCGGTGATCTGCCACAACGACGCAGGGCCGAACAACACCGTCTTCCGTCACGGCCGACCGGTCGCTTTCATCGACTTCGACTTCGCCTCCGCCGGTGACCCCCTCGACGACGTCGCCTACATGGCCTGGTCCTGGTGCATCTCGTCAAAGCCGACACGAGGATACGTGGCGAGCCAAGCGCATCAGGTCCGCGTCTTGGCCGACGCCTACCGACTTTCCGCAGCTCAACGCGCTCGACTCATGGACGCCGTCCACGAACGCCTGGTACGCAACGAGTACTTCTGGACCGCACGCGCCTCCAACGGGCCACCCGTGATCTCCGGACCCCCGCCCACCGAGGTGTTGGCGTGGACCTCGGCGGAGAAGGCTTTCGTGGCCCGCTTCCAAACCGTATTCGCAGCCGCTCTGGCGTAGGAACCAGCCCGAGCGCCACAGTCCCGCGGTGGTGCCGAAACCCGCGAACACGAGAACCCTCGACGACGAGTGGATCATGCGGAAACGCGGCATCGCCGGGATCACCCGCCAGCACCGCCGGTTACTGACTCCACCCCGACGCCACCGGGCGGACCAGGCGGACCAGGCGGACGGTTTCGGCGGCGGGGGCATGGGCCGGCTGGGGCAGACGGTTTCGGGGTCGGTGGGCGTACCGTCGACGAAGAACGAGTAAGGCGCTCAGAGCACGCAAAGGCGGGTTTCCCCGGGCGGACGAGGCTGTGATCGCGGTCTCCGTCCGGCCTGTGGGACGGCACGCCGAGCGCGGCCGCCGGGTGCGTGTCGGACCCCGCACGTAGGCTGTCTCCCATGACTGAGTTCGACGGCCTCCCGCTGCTCCGCTCTCCCGTGGCCATCGCCGCCTTCGAGGGGTGGAACGATGCTGCGGATGCTTCGACCGCGGCCGTGGAACACCTCGAGCAGGTCTGGCAGGCCCGTGAGGTCACCAGCATCGATCCCGAGGACTTCTACGACTTCCAGGTCAGCCGGCCCACCATCACCATGGCCGAGGGCGAGACCCGCAAGATCGAGTGGCCGACCACCCGGTTCACGGTGGCCAGTCCGCCCGGCGCCGACCGTGACGTGGTCCTGATCCGCGGCATCGAGCCGAGCATGCGCTGGCGCACCTTCTGCGAGTCGGTCCTGGAGATCTGCCACAGTCTCGAGGTCAACCGCATCGTCCTGCTCGGCGCCCTGCTGGCCGACGTGCCCTACACCCGCCCGCTTCCGATCAGTGGCAGCGCGTCCGACCCCGAGATGGCCGAGAAGTACAAGGTCGTCCCCACCCGCTACGACGGCCCCACCGGCATAGTCGGTGTCCTGCAGGAGGCGGGCAGTCGCGCCGAGCTCGACGCGCTGTCGTTCTGGGTGCACGTCCCGCACTACGCGAACAACCCGCCCTGCCCGAAAGCGACGCTCGCCCTGCTCAGCCGCATCGAGGACGTTCTCGACCTGCCGGTGCCGATGGCCGATCTCGCCGAGCAGGCCGACGAGTGGGAGAAGCGCGTCCGCGCCGCCGCCGAGCAGGACGCCGAACTCGGCGAATATGTGCGCGAGCTCGAGGAGCGCGTCGGTGACGCGGGCATCCAGCCCCTCACGGGCGACGAGATCGCCAGCGAGTTCGAGAAATACCTGCGCCGTCGCGGCGGCTCGGCCGGCCCGACTGCCGGCTCCTGGTGAACGGGGTCGCGGTCCCGGCCTGATCCGGGACCGCACCACCACACACCAGCGCCCGAACCCCGAGGACCGCGAAGCCGACGCACTGGTCAACGTCGAAAGCGCCTCACCACTGGGGACGAACCCCTCGCGAAGCACGACCCTCGCGAAGCACCACCCTCGACGCCTCCAGAGGTAGAGACATCCTGACGTTCCCGTCGCGACTCCCCGTCCTGCGGAAAACCTCGTCGTTATGCCTCACCTCCTCCACCAACAGACCTCTGGCACACGGACGGCGCTCGGGCTTGGAGGTGGCTTAGATGTCGTCAGTCAGGCCGTCAGCACTCGGCTTCGACGCTTTCGAGCATGGGGAACCGTCGACTTCTCGGTGTGTCGCCGACATGGAGCACTGCATCTGCCGCATCCTAGGAACCTAGCTAGAGGGTTCGGAGGTCAGCATGGCAATCAACCCGGGCGCTGCCGAGTTTCCGCATCGGCAGATCGCGGCTCAGCTACGTGAACGTATCCGGCGCGGAGACTGGCAACCCGGTGAGCGGCTGCCGTCCATCCCGGCCATGGCGGAAATGTTCGGAGTGGCGAAGCAGACCGTGCAACGCACCGTCGACCAGCTGCGGGTCGAGGGCATCCTGATCACCAAGCCGGGTTCCGGCACCTACGTCCGTGGCACTCGGCGGCGGCTCAACCGCCTGTCCCGTGGCCGGTATGGCAGCCACCGCGGGTATCACGCCGATCTGGCGGCCCGCTATCGCCAGCAGCTCACCGCAGTCGGCCGGGAGCCGGCCCCGCCGGAGGTCGCGGACGCGTTCGGTGTGCGGGACGGCACGGAGTTGCTGGTGCGGCGGCATCTGGTGCGCGCCGACGACGCAACCGTGGAGGTCGGTGCCTCCTGGTTCCGGGTGCACGACGTGAGTGGCACCTCGCTGGAACGGATGGAGGCATTCGGGCGTCCGCTCTATCAGGAGGCGGAGGACGTGCTGAACCGCCGGTACGACTCGGCGACCGACACCATCAGCGCCCGGCAGCCGAGTCGCGAGGAGGCGGAGATCCTGCAGATCCGGCCGGACACCCCGGTACTGCATCTGCTGCATGTTGCCTTCGACGAGACGCGGAAACCGATCGAGGTGGCGCAGGCGACCTGGCCGGGGCCGATGACGACGCTGACCGAGGAATATCGGATCCCGGCCCCGGCCGCGGATCCCGACCCGGATCCGGGGCTGGCGCTGGCCTGACCGGTCGACGGGGGTCATCGGCGGGGGAAGAGTTCGGCCAGGGTGGCGACGAGGACGTCGGGACGCTCGAACATCGCCCGATGTCCCGCGCCCGGGATGGTGATCAGGCGTTTGTCGGGGGCCACCAGCGCCGGATACCACTCGGCGAACACCTCGCTGAGACCGCGCATCTCGTTGCCTCCCTGGATGAAGTAGGCCGGTACTTCCAGACTTGTCACGTCACGGCGCAGGTCGGTGTCCTGCATGCGGGGGTACAGCGCCGACCAGGTGTCCATGATCGCGACCATGGTGTGGGCCTTCTCCAGCAGCGTGAGCTCGTCCGCCGAGATCTCGAGGACCGGGTCGCCCTGGTCGTACACCTGGTTCTCGTAGAGCATGAACGGCTCGTAGGACCAGAAGTCCGCATAGGGTGGTCGCCCCTGCGCGGCGAGCTGGTCGGCAACCTCGGCACGGCCACCGGCACGTGCCCAGGCCAGGATGTCGTCGTAGAAGATCTGGTCGCTGGCTTCCAGGTCGACAGCCTGTCCGGTACCGACGTAGGCGCGATACTTCTCCGGATGCTGCTTGACCGCGAGCGCTCCGAGGATCGAACCTCCGGAGAAGGCCAGCATGACGATCCGTTCCTGCCGGAATCGCCCGCGCAGATGATCGGTCACCGCCGTCACGTCGGCGACCGCATCATCGAGAGTCACGGTGACCGTCGGGTCCAGTGCCTGGTAGGACGCTCCCCCACCACGCCGGTCCAGCGTGGCGACCACGAAGTGTTTCTCGAGCCCAGCCAGGTGACGGCGCATCGCCGCCTTCTCCGAGCCACCGGGGGTGCCCGGGACGAACAGCAGGACGGGTGCGCTCTCGTCCCGCCCGCGGATCATCACGCCCAGCTCGTGATCACCGGCCGAGACCATGGCCAGTTCGGCGACTCCACCGGGAATCGGGGCTGTGCGTGCCGGAATCGCGACGACCACGGCGACGGCCAGGAGAGGAACGACCACGGCCACCTGCTTCCACCGGCGCCGCAGGCCGTTGCCGAGCATCACGCCGAGAACCAGTGGAAGCAAGGTGAGCAGACCGTGAACGCCACGGCCGGTGACCAGGGCGAGAAAGCCGAACGAAGTGGGTTGCGGCATGTCCACGGAGGGACCGGACACCCGCAGCCTGGCCAGTTCGAGCGTCAACGCGTACAGCAGAGGGGTTGAGAGGATCACCCAGCGAGATCGGACCGCCCGGCCGGCCAGGACGCCGACCCCGGCGCTGATCGCAATCGACCAGAGAGCCTCGGCGTTGGTAAGCGGGCCGCGCGGCGTCCACCAGGCGGACAGCACGGCCCAGACGATCGGGAGGATAACGGCGGGGAGGAATCGCATGCCGCGACGATCCACCACGGCGGTGCCGGCCCACACCCTTCTCAAGAAGGGTCAGTGACCCTACTTTGGTAGGTCCCACCGGGCGAGTCCGCCCTCCTACTCTTGCCGCATGCAACTCCCCTCGCTGGTGCCCGACAACCGTGGCACCGCCACGCGCAATCGGCTGATCGGCGGCATCGCGATCGTGCTGGCCTTCGGCTACGGGTCGATGATGGTCAAGGTCGGTGACGCTCAGGCGCCCGGCGCGTTCCTCCCATGGCAGGTCGACCTGCTCATCGGGTTGTTGGGCGCGCTGGCTCTGGTGGTTCGCCGGCGTCACCCCTTCGTCCTGGCTACGGCCCTGGTGCCGTTCGGGGGGATCTCGGTAGCCGTGGGCGGGGCGATCGCGGTGGCCCTGTTCACCGCGGCGGTGCGTTGCAGGCCACGATCGGTGCTCATCCTCGGCGTCGTCAACGTCGTCACCGGCCTTCTCTACTACTTCCTGCAAGGCGACCCGCCCTATGACGCCTGGATCGATGCCCTGGTCCGCATCTTCGTCACCGGGTCCGCGCTCGGGTGGGGTTTCTTCATCCAGTCCTACCGCGAGCTCACGACGTCACTGCGGGAGCGTGCGGCCAGGCTCGAGGCCGAGCAGGAACTCCGCGAGGACCGAGCACGCCTGACCGAACGCGCCCGGATCTCCCGCGAGATGCACGACGTGATAGCTCACCGCATGTCGCTGATCAGCCTGCATGCCGGCGCTTTGGAGGTCCGCGGGCAGGTGACGCCGGAGGAGTTGTCGATCGCCTCGGCCGCGATCCGGACCAGTGCCCACGAGGCGCTGGAGGAGCTTCGCGCCGTGGTGGGGGCGCAGAGCGCACGGCCGGAGCCACCACAACCGGGCCTGGCCGACATGAACGATCTGGTGGAGAGCGCCCGGGAGGCGGGGATGACAGTCGACTACACCAACGGGGTGCCGGCCGACGGACCACCGGTGGTCCTGGGACGTGCGGCCTACCGGATCGTGCAGGAGGGACTCACCAACGCCCGCAAGCACGGATCGGGGCCTGCCGCGCGGGTGCGCGTTGCCGGCGAGGCCGGTCACGGTCTGCGGATCACCGTCATCAACCCCTTTTCCGGTACGCCCGAAGCACCGTCCACCGGCAACGGGCTGGGCCTGGTCGGCATCCGTGAACGGGTGGGGCTCGCCGGCGGCGATGTCCGGTACACCACGGACGACGGTGAGTTCCGGCTGGAGGCGGAGCTGCCGTGGCCGGCGTGAGTGACACGGTGGACGACGGTGCCGCGGGCGTGAACCGCAAGCCGACCGGCAAGGACCAGCCGATCACCGATGGGCGCGGTCAACAGGCCGCCCGTCATGGCGACCGTCGAGGTCAGGACGGCGCTGGACGGCCGATCCGCTTGGCGATCGTGGATGACGATGCCCTGGTCCGGGCAGGTCTCCGCATCCTGGTGGGCGGCTCGCCGGACATCGAGGTGGTCGGCGAGGCGGAGGACGGAGCAGAAGCGGTGAAGATCGTGGACGCGCACTGGCCGGACATCGTGCTGATGGACATCCGGATGCCCCGGGTGGACGGGCTGATCGCGACGAGGCGCATCCGCAGCCGAGCAGAGGCGCCACAGATCATCGTGCTGACCACGTTCGACGCGGACGAGTACGTGCTGGAGGCCCTCCGCGGCGGGGCAAGCGGGTTCCTGCTCAAGGACACGCCGCCCCTGGAGATCCTTTCCGCGGTGCGGACCGTCGCGGCCGGGGCAGCGATGCTCTCCCCCATGGTGATCCGGAGGCTGATCGACCATGTCGCCGACCCGGCTGCGGGCAACCGGCAGGCACTGGCCCGGAAGCGGCTGGCCGTGCTCACCGATCGAGAGGTCGAGGTGGCGGTGCTGATCGGCCGGGGTTGCTCCAATGCGGAGATCTCCGCCGAACTGCGGATGGGTGTTCCGACGGTGAAGGGACACGTGTCGCGGCTACTCATCAAGTTGACGGTGAACAACCGGGTGCAGATAGCTCTACTCACCCACGATGCCGGGCTGGTGTGACGGCATGGAGGCACTGGAGCACGGCGTCGGTGACACGAGTGTGGTCGCCGGTGGCCAACAGGTCGAGCATCGCGCCGCGGAGAACAGCGAGGACGGCGGTGCGACGAGCCAGGCCCTCCGGGGTGTGCCGCTCCGCATCGGGCTGGGAGTCGGCAAGCATGGTGAGCCAGTCGGTGACGGTCGAGGCGGCGAAGCCCGACCACGGACCGGCAGGGTCGGCCAGCGACTGTCCGTAGGCCTCGGTCCAAAGGACGAGTACGGATCGATGTGCCGGATCGCTGAGCCAGAGCCAGATCTGCTCGGCGGTGACCGCCAGAAGGTCGGGCTGCGGCAACCGCTCGCCGGGCAGCGGTTCCCCGCCGCCCGCATCGGACGAGGCGTGAGTGCCCAGCCTGCGCAGCATGGCCAGCTCGTCCGCGCGGGCGCGGGCCAGCAGCTCCCGGATCAGGCCCTCCTTACTCCCGAAAAGGAAGAGCAGGACTCGGGGGCTGGAGCCGATCTCGGCAGCCAGCGGGCGGAGCGACAGGGCTGCCAGGCCGTGGCGTCCTACGTAGTCGTAGGCGAGTTCCAGCAGTTCGGAGCGCCTCGGCGAGGGTGTTGTGGACGGTTCGACCATCGGGCTAGTATGCCAACTGAAACGACTGTTTCAGTAACGGGAGGTGATCGCCATGGACGTGACGATCCGGGCACTGGGCGAGCCGGGCGACCTCGGCTGGGTGGTGCAGGCGCACGGCGAGGTCTATGCGAACGAGTTCGGGTGG
Source organism: Actinoplanes rectilineatus (assembly GCF_000962825.1). Taxonomy (GTDB): domain Bacteria; phylum Actinomycetota; class Actinomycetes; order Mycobacteriales; family Micromonosporaceae; genus Actinoplanes; species Actinoplanes rectilineatus. The sequence continues at coordinate 957 of NZ_JZKF01000157.1, read as the reverse complement.
GGCACCGCCTTCGAGGCGCTGGTGGCGCGGATCGTGGCGGACTACGCGGGGAGTCACGACCCGCAGCGGGAGGCCGCATGGATCGCCGAGGCCGACGGACGGCGTGTCGGGTGCGTCTTCTGCGTCGATGGCGGCGCAGCTGAGGGCGGGACCGGCGGTGGGACCGGCGGCGGGACCGATGGCGGGACCGCGCAGCTGCGGATCCTGCTGGTGCATCCGGACGCGCGCGGGTCGGGGCTCGGTGGGCGTCTCGTGGACAGGTGTCTCGAGTTCGCAGAGCAGGCCGGATATTCCCGGATGCGCCTGTGGACCAACGACCCGCTGGTGGCGGCTCGGCACATCTACCTCAAGCGCGGATTTCAGCTGGTCGCCGAGGAGAAGCATCAGAGCTTCGGCGCAGAGCTGGTTGGCCAGACCTACGAGCGGGAGCTGACACCAATCAGGTCGTGAAGCCCTGCGGACCCGACCGACGAGCCAGCACTCACCTGATCGACCGGCACGAGCGGGAGCGGACACCGGCCGAGCTACAAAATCCGCGCCAAACCTGGCCGACGAAACCGGGCCGGCTCGGAGGAACCGACCCAAGCTCGAGCCAGCAGTGGCTGAGCGGCAAATTCGCCCGCGCTCAACGGACGAAAGCGACACCCACCTGCCTTGACCAACGCGGCCGGAACCCGACTCCGATCAAACCACGAACCGGCACAAGGCAGACCTGCGACGCCCAGCCAGGTTGTTCAACCGAGTGATGGGTGCCAGCTTGCCGACGCCGTGGGGGGCGAACCGACGCATGGGCGACCGGCGGACCAACCCACGGACAGACGCGAAATCGACGGACGGCCGACCGCGAGCCAGCAGGCAACGAGCTGACGAGCTGACGAGCTGACGAGCTGACGAGCTGACGAGCTGACGAGCTGACGAGCTGACGAGCTGACGAGCTGAGCAAACCAGAGAGGGCGG
>NZ_JZKF01000156.1 GCF_000962825.1 Actinoplanes rectilineatus | reverse complement strand
GACGGTCAGGGTGCGGCGGCGGGCGAGGGCGTTGTCGGTGGCGACGGCGGCGTACCGGTTCTCGGTGCCGATGAGGGTGGTGGTGAAGCGGGGGTCGTCGATGGCGCGGCGTAGTACCGCGGCGTCGGTGGTGCCTTCGCTGAGTCCGGCGGTGGGGGTGTTGACTTGGGCGAAGACGAGGGGGATGGCGGGGTGGCGGGCGGTCCAGGCGCGTTGGACGGGACGGGTGTGTTTGCCGAGGGCGGACCAGGCGTACCCGACGGTGAATTCGCGTTGGTCGGTGACGATGCGCTGCAGGTGGGTGATTTCGTCGAGGATGCGGCGGGCGATGGCGAGGACCTGGGTGCCGGTGGGGGTCGGGCTGAGCCGGCGGGTGGTGCGGTTGAGCAGGCGGGCGCCGAGGTCGGTTTCCAGGGTGGCGATGGCGCGGGAGACGGCGGCTTGGGAGGTGCCGAGGGTTGCGGCGGCGTCGGTGAAGGTGCCGGTGTCGACGACGGTGACGAGGGTGCGCAGGTGGCGCAGCTGCGGATCCATACGGTGAGCGTATAGATGTGGCGGTGTGCGTATTTCCGGCCGGGCGGGTGCGGGGCGAAGACTGGGTGTCATGAGTGGACGGGACCGGGCCGCCGGGCTGGCGATCATGCTGGGGAGCGCGGCCAGTAATCAGACGGGTGCGGCGGTCGGGGCCCATGCGTTCGCGACGCTGGGCCCGGTCGGTGTGGTGGCGGTACGTCAGTGGGTGGCGGCGCTGGTGCTGTTGCCGGTGGCGCGGCCGAACCCGCTGCGGTTCGGGTGGGGGCAGTGGTGGCCGACGCTGCTGCTCGGGGTGGTGTTCGCGACGATGAACCTGGGCCTGTACACGGCGGTGGACCGGATCGGGTTGGGCCTGGCGGTGACGTTGGAGTTCCTGGGTCCGTTGGCGGTCGCGTTGGTGGGGTCGCGGACGCGCCGGGATCTGTGGTGTGCGCTGGGGGCGGCCGCCGGGGTGTACGTGCTGGTCCTGCCGTCGGGTAGCAGTGACTGGTTCGGTGTCGGGGCGGGGCTGCTCGCGGCCGGTTGCTGGGCGGCGTACATCGTGCTGAACCGGCTGGTCGGGGCGCGGCTGCCCGGTTTGCAGGCGCCGGCGGCCGCGTCGGCGGTGGCGGCGTTGCTGAGTCTGCCGGTGTTGCTGACGATGTCGTGGACCGGTGTCGGGTACGCGGTGGTCGCCGGGCTGCTGAGTTCGGTGGTGGCGTATTCGGCGGACATCATCGCGTTGCGTCGCGTGCCGACCCGCTACTTCGGGATCGTGATGAGCGTGCACCCGGTGTTCGCGGCCCTGGCCGGGCTGGTCCTTCTCGGACAGGTGCTGCACCTGCACGAGTGGGCCGGGGTGGTGATGGTGGTGGCCGTGAACGTGATCGCGGTGGCGGTAGGTTCACCGCATGAACGGCATGACGGCGATAGCGGATCTGGTGGCGCCGCACTGGACGGTGCGGCCTCTGGAGTTCGGCACGGCGAACGAGATCACCGGCGGCGTCTGGCGGGTGTCGCGCGACGACGGTCCTGCCGTACTGAAGATCGTCACGCCGCGGCGTGACGGTGCGTTGCCGCACTTGGCGGCCAGCGACGACCCGGGGCATTTCAACTACTGGCGGCGTGAGCCTCTGGCGTACGAGGCGGGCCTGCCGGAGTCCCTGTTCGCCGCGGGTGGGGTGTCGGCGCCGCGGCTGCTGTCGATGACGCCGCGGGCGGACGGGTCGGTGGCGTTGTGGCTGGAGGATGTCGACGGCGTCGCGGCCACCTCGTGGGGGCCGGCGGAACTGGGCTGGGCCGCGTACCGGATGGGGGTTGCCCAGGCCGGTTGGGTCGGCAGGCCGCCGCCGGACGTGGCCTGGCTGGCGCGGGACTTCCTCGCCGACTATCCGGCGGCGCAGCCGGTGCCCGAGGAACTGGACTGGGATCATCCGGTGGTCGTGCAGGCCTGGCCGGGGCCGCTGGGCCGGCGGCTGCGGGCGTTGTGGGAGGGCCGGGAGCGGGTTGCGGCCCTGGCACGGGCGCTACCGCGGACGATGTGCCACCACGACGTGTGGCCGATGAACCTGATCGGCGCGGATCGGGGACCGGTGCTGCTGGACTGGGCGTTCGTGGGGCCGGGGGCGGTGGGGGAGGATGCGGCGAACCTGGCGCTCGACGCGTTCTTCGACGGGCTGATCGATATCAGTCTGCTGGAGGAGACGGTGGACGTGGTGACGGAGTCCTACGTGCGGGGTATGGACGGTGCGGTGGACGCGGACGTGGTGCGGCGGGCGATCCGGGTCACCGGGGTCGCGAAGTACTACTGGCTGGCGCCGATCATGGTGGCGCGTGTCGATGCGGCTGTGACCGGGGCCGGCTACGACAAGCGGGGCATGGCCGAGCGGCTGGCGGGGCGGGCGCCGGTGCTGTCGGTGGTCGCCGATTGGGCGGACAGGTTGTAAGGTGTCGTTCGTGACTGCCGGGTCGGCCGTGGGCCATTACCGAGTGGGGCACCCGGCCAACGGGTGATCCGCGCTCCTCCGTCGTCTCCTTCTCCCCGGGCTGGAAGAGAAGCGAAGACGACGATGAGGAGTTTCATGCAGGCTGTCATTGATGAGTTTCGGGCCAACAACGGCCGTGTCGGTGGCTGGTTCGCCGGTGCGCGGTTGTTGTTGCTGACCACCACCGGTGCCCGCAGCGGCCGCCGGCACACGGTGGTGCTGGGTTACCTTCCCGACGGTGGCGAACGTGTCCTGGTGATCGGGTCGGCGGGTGGTTCGCCGAAAGCCCCGGCCTGGTTCCACAATCTGCGGGCACACCCGGTGGTGACCGTCGAGGACGGCACCTTCACCTACGAGGCGACCGCGGTCGAGTTGACCGGGGCGCAGCGCGACGAGGCGTTCCGGCGGGCGGCCGAGGCCAATCCGGGCTGGTCGGCGTACGAGGCGGATTCGGGCCGCACGCTGCCGGTGGTGGCGCTGGTGCCGATCCCGGGACCGCCGCGGACCCGCGCGGACGGCCCCGGCGAGATGCTGAAACTGGTGCACGACGCGTTCCGGCGCGAACTGGAGATCATCCGCGCCGAGGTGGACCAGCAGGGTGCGGGCCTGGGCGCGCAGCTGCGGGTCAACTGCCTGAGCCTGTGCGCGGGGCTGCGCGGGCACCACGTCCGCGAGGACGAAGGCCTGTTCCCGTGGGTGGCGTCGCAGCATCCGGACCTGGCCGACGCGATGGCCCTGCTGCGCGACCAGCACGAGCGGATGGCCGCGCTGATCGAGGAACTGGCGGTGGTGCTGGCCGACCCCGGCCTGGATGCGGCGACACTGCGCGCCGAGGTCGACCGGCTGACCACCCAGGTGCTGGACCACCTCGACTACGAGGAGCGGGTGCTCATCCCCAGGCTGTGACGTCACGGCCGGTGCGGGCGAGTTGAACGGTGAGGTCGTCGCTGCCCGGCGGGGCGGTGACGGCCGCACCGAACGCGCCCATCGCGCGGCCCGCGTCGCCCATCAGATCGAGGAACTCGGCGACCGCGGCGAGCAGCGCCGGGTCGGCGCGGAACGGCAGACCGGTCGCCTGCGCCAGGTCCCAGCCGTGCACGACCAGGTCGGTGACGAGCATCAGCCCGACGGTACGCTGCGGCAGGCCCATCCCGGCCGACACGCCTTCGAGGGCGGCCGGTTCGGACCAGGCGGCGGTGACGTCCCAGGCCCGTTCGGTGAACTCGGCCCGCCAGTCACCGGTGAGCGCGTCCGGCGTGCTCGCCCAGTCAGCCGGGGCGCCGGTGGCGAGCAGCTGGAAGTTCGCGGTCACCTGGAACAGGTGGTTGAGCAGGTCACGGACACGGAACTCGGCGCACGGCGTGGGCGCGTCGAGCTGGTCGTCGCGGACGGCGTTGACCAGGCCCGCGGCGGCGGGAGCCGCGATGTCGAGCAGGCCACTGATCTCGGTAGGCATGCGCTCAGGGTAGCGGCGGTCCCGTCTCGCGTTGGGTCACCGTTGCTCGGCGTTGCCTGCCTTCTGGTACGCGTCGCGGAGAGTCTCGGTACTACCTCCTGTCCCGATAGTGCCTCGCGCGTGTGCTGGGCGACGACCCGGCTCTCCGCTCGGCGGTCATCGCCAGCCTGGCGATGCCATGGGGTGGTCAGCGGGCCAGGAAGGCCAAGGCGGTGGCGGTGAAGGCGGCATGGTGCTGGAAGATGCCGCCGTGCCCGGCGTCGGGGTAGAGGACGAGTTCGCTGTTCGGTAGCCGTTCGGCCAGGTGGACGGAGTTCGCGGTCCGGGTGAAGAACAGGTATTTCTTCGGGTCCTGGCGGGCCAGAGCACCGCGGAGCAGGGCCAGGTTCGACAGGCGGGTCACCTTGGTGATGCCGGTGCCGCCGGCCGGGCCCGTGCCGGCGAGGATCAGCTTGCGGACCAGGTGCGCTTCGCGGTGGGCGATCACCTGGGCGACCATGCCGCCGAGGGAGAGGCCCAGCAGGTCCACCTGCACCTGCCATCCGGAGACCCTCGTCAGTCAGTGGCGAGCAGGGCGGCGATGGCTCGCGCTCCCTCGGCGAGCACCGTCTCGGAGTCCTGCGCGTCGTCGATCGCCCGGGCGAGCTGCAGCGCCCCGACGAGGATGGCGATGCATCCCAGAGCCTGGCGCCGCCCTGCCGCGGGGGTGCCCGGCGCCATCAGCGTGGCCAGGTCGTCGGCCACGCCGAGGATGCCGCCACTGTAGGCCCGGCGGATCTCCGGCGAGCTGCGGGCCACTTCGTCGAGCAGGGCTCCGGACGGGCAGCCGCCTTCGGCGTCGTCGCGGTGCTCAGGTGAGAGATACGCCCGCACGAAACGCATGAACCCGTCTGGCTCGTCCGCGAGCCGCCGCAACAGCGCCTGCTGGTCCTTGAGCTGATCGGTGATGGTCGCGGCGACCAGAGCATCCTTGGACGCGAAGTGTGCGTAGAAGGCGCCGTTGGTCAACCCGGCGTCGGCCATCAACGTCGTCACGCCGGAGCCGTCGAGGCCGTCCTTCTTCAGCCGCCGGCCGGCGACCTTCACGATGCGCTGCCGCGTCGCTTCCTTGTGCTCCTTGCCGTAGCGCGCCACGGTTCCTCCCTTGCCCGACGGGTGCTTCGCATCATGTTCCGGCCCATTTAAATTATGACCATACTACAATTGACCGGGCCGGGAACACGGAGTACCGGCCACCCGGCGCCGACACCCACCAGGAGAACGCCATGAAGGCCTACGTCATCGACCGGTACCAGAGCCGGCAGGACGTCCGGCTCGCCGAAATGCCCCAGCCCACCGCCGCCGCCGGCGAGGTCCTGGTCCGCATCCACGCGGCCGGCGTCAACCAGCTCGACACCAAGATCGCGCAAGGGGAGTTCAAGCTCATCCTGCCCTACCGGCTGCCCCTGGTTCTGGGCAACGACCTCGCTGGTGTCGTCGTCCGGGTCGGCGCCGGAGTCCACGCCTTCGCGCCCGGCGACGAGGTCTACGCCCGCCCCGACAAGAACCGGATCGGCACCTTCGCCGAGTTCCTCACCGTGAGCCAGGACGACCTCGCACGCAAACCGGCGAACCTCACCATGACCGAAGCCGCCTCGCTGCCCCTGGTCGCCCTGACCGCCTGGCAGGCCCTGGTCGAACGCGCCGACCTGCGCCCCGGCCAGAAAGTCCTCGTCCAGGCCGGCTCCGGCGGGGTCGGCACCATCGCCATCCAGCTCGCCAAACACCTCGGCGCCACCGTGGCCACCACCGCGAGCGCCAAGAACGCCGACTTCCTCAAGGACCTGGGCGCCGACATCGTCATCGACTACCGCACCCAGGACTTCGCCACGGTGCTGGAGGGCTACGACGTCGTCCTGGACAGTCAAGGCCCCGCGAGCGTCGCCAAGTCGATGAGCATCCTCAAGCCCGGCGGCAAGGTCATCGGCATCGCCGGACCCCCCGACCCCGACTTCGCCCGCGAGATCGGCGGCAACCCCATCCTCAAGATCGCCACCCGCCTGCTCAGCCTGCAGACCAGGTGCAGAGCCGCACGGCTCGGGGTCGACTACTCGTTCCTGTTCATGCGAGCCAGCGGCAAACAACTCAGTGAGATCACCACCCTCGTGGAGAACGGAAACATCCGCCCCGTCGTCGACCGTGTCTTCCCCTTCTCCGCCACACCGCAAGCTCTCAACCACATCGCCCAGGGCGCGACCAAGGGCAAGATCGTCATCTCGATGATCTGACCGCCGCCCGGCACTCGCACGGCGCCGACGGGACCGCCAGGCCTCACACGCCGTTCCAGCAGGTCGGGCAGTCCCTTCACCGCGATCAGCGCGGCGGCGGCATCGGCGGCCGCCCCGAACTCGATCGTCTCGGCCGGCAGTCGTACGCACAGCGCTGCCTGCCACTCATGCTCCGGATCCAACCCGGGCAGCGCCACCGCCGCACGCGGCACCACGTCCTCAATCAAGTCCCCGATCCGCCAGCGATGCTCGAGCCGGAATCCGCGCGCCGCAGGCCCTCCGACCAGCCGTACCGCCAGTCCCGCAAGATCGTCAGCCCAGGGCCGGATAGTCCGGAAGGCCGATCGGGGCCGGCGCGCGGTCCGCGAGGCGGCGGAACGCGCGGGTGGCGGCGAGCCGGTGCAGGCCGTGCAGCATGGTGAGACCGCGGCGCGTCCTCGGTAGCGCGACCGCCGGCACGCCCGGCGGCAGCCGCTGCGTCTTCGTCACGTAGGAGCGCAGCAGCGTCTCGTAGGCCCGCAGCGCGGCGGGCGGGTCGTGCGGCGCCCTGGCCAGTTCGCCGGCCAGTACGTGCGCGCCGAGCAGTGCCAACGTGGTACCCATGCCGGTCGGCCCGCCCCAGGCGGCGTCGCCGACGACCGCGACCCGGCCGTGTGACCAGCGCGGCACGAAGACCTGTTCGGCGCGTTCGAAGTAGAACTCCCGCGGCCGGGCGGCGAAACCGTCCAGAATGCGCGGCACCTTCCAGCCCACACCGGCGAACCGTTCTCGCAGGACGCGCAGCTGAGTGGCGGTGTCGAGGCGGTTCAGGCCCATCGGCGGGGCGAGGAATCCCAGCGCCGCCCGGGCGGTGCCGACGTTGTCGGGGCGCAGCGACGCGATCCGCCCGTCGGTCGCGGTCATCCAGTGCCACCAGCCGTCGTCGTCGGCGGCGCGGTCGACGGTGCCGTAGGCGACGTACTCGCCGAGGTCGCGGTAGGTGACCTCGGCGCCGAAGACCAGGTCCCGGGTCGACGAGCGCCGGCCCTCGGCGATGACCAGCATGTCGTAGCGCTCCTCGCGGCCGGTCTCGGTGACCACGCCGACGCCGCGTTCGTCCTGGGTGAGGTGGACCAGGCGGTCGCCGTAGCGGTGCTCGACCTTGCCGGCGGTCGCCTCCAGCAGCAGCCGGGACAGCTCGCCGCGCAGGATCTCCAGCTCGGCGGTGGGCCCGTCCGGACGCCCGTGCACCGGGATGCTGGCGTAGACACTGCCGTCCGGCCGCAGGAAGCGCGTCCCGGTCTCGCCGGTGACCGCCGCGGCCACGCGCTCGTACATTCCGGTCCGGCGCAGCACGTCGCGGCCGGCGCCGCGGATGTCGACGTTCTGGCCGGCGCCGCGGGGCTCGGGCGCGCGTTCCAGCAGCGTCGGGGTGAAGCCGGCCCGGTGAAGCTGCCATGCCACGGCCGGGCCCGCGATACTGCCGCCGGTGACCAGGACTCTCATGCCATACCCCTATACCTTCACAGTGAAGTGTTACCAGCGATGAAGGTACTTCATTGTCGAGTAAAGTGCATCTCGTGCTCCCCGGGACCGATCTGCTCCAGCTGCTGCGCCGCTACACCGACGCGCACCTGGAGATGACCCGCCACCTGGCGCGAGAGCTCGGGGTGCACGCCACGGACGCGGTCGCGGTCGCGGAGATCCTGTGGGCCTCGTCCGCCGGGGAACCGCTGTCGCCGGCGGCGCTCGCCGAGCGGGTGGGCCTGACCTCCGGCGCCACGGCGAACCTTTTGAACCGCCTCGAAGCCGCCGGCCACATCGTCCGCAGCCGGGAGGACGCCGACCGGCGTGTGGTGCGGCTCCGCCTGACACCGCAGGCGCACACCACCACGACCACGTTCTTCACGCCGAGCGCCGAACGTCTCGACGCGGCACTGCGCCGATACGACGACGCGGAACTGGAGCAGATGGAACGGCTGCTCACCGACGTGGTCGGCGCGCTCGCCGACCACAACGCGCGGCTGCGGGCCGGCGGTTAGCGTCCCCGTTTGGTGACGGTCGATGCTCAGGTGGTGGGTTCATGGCTACACAGGACATGTTCTCGGCGGAGGACCTGGCGCGGCTTCGGGGTTCCCGGAGATCAACCGGGCGGAGTTGATCCGGTACTTCACGTCGACCGGCAACGACAAGTAACGCTGACGAAGAGCCTGATGTGATCGAGTATGCCCACTCCTCGGCCACGACGCCCGGTTCGTCCAGGAACAGGTCGGCCACGAACCGGCGTCCGCAAGACCGCCACCGGCGACCTTCCCGCGCTACCTGTCGGGGTACTCCCCGAAGTGCAGAGCCGAGTACGGCTGATCTTGCATAGCTGGCCTGGCTCACGGCGCCGTTCGTGGTCGTGAATCATTCTTGGCGTGACAACTGCGGATCTTCATGAACGGCCATCGGATGACCTGATCAAGGTCTGGTTCAAGTTTGTGCCGCCCCTCTGTGCCAAGATCATGAGAGGCAAGATCTACTCTTGAAACGTTGAGTTGAGGGCGAGCGAGGAGACCACCACCGGTGGGTTCGAACAGTGAGGT
>NZ_JZKF01000155.1 GCF_000962825.1 Actinoplanes rectilineatus | reverse complement strand
CCCGGCACCGCGCAGTGAAGCGGTAACCCGCCAGAACGCCGCGCGTGCCACGCGCAGCGTGGCTGGAATCGCCGTCCTTTAGGGCGGCGAGGATGTCAACGCGTCGCCGTAGCGCCCTTACGACACCTGGTACGTGATGGCCACGGTCGCCGCCCCGGCGGCGAGGAGGACGAGAAGCATCAGGGAGGCCGCGCCGACACCGGCCGCCAGCCGGCTCGCGGCACCGCGGACGGTCTTCCGGTCGGTGAGGGTGTCCGGGTGCTGAACGGTGACCGCGTCGGCGTCGTCGAAGAAAACCACGACGGCACGGTACGACGCCGCCCATCGGGTACGAAAGCCCAGGTCAGGTGACGTTCGCTACCCTGCTGCCGACAGTCACCGGGCCCGGACCGTTCGTGGTGCCGGAACCGTCGGCGGGGGTCGGCGCGTACGCTGCGTCAGCGCGACAGTGCGGAGGCGAAACCCAGCCAGGTGTGGCGGTTGCCGGCCCAGCACCATCCGACTTTGGGGGCGCCGCGGCGGGCCCGGCCGTCGCGGCCGGTTCCGCCGCTGATCCAGAGCGCGGGGGTACGAGCGTCGCCCGCCCGGCGGGATCCGATCGTCATGAAGCAGTGGCCGGGTTCGAGCGTCGCCGGTTCCTGGAGCAGCCAGCTGATGCCCTCGCCGACGGTGAGTGGTGTCCGCCCGCGGCCGAGGATCGCCGGGAGCGCCTCGTCGGGGCTCCAGTTGCGCATGTCGTCGCCGCGTTCGGGTTCGCGGAGCAGGTAGAGCGGACTGTCGGGCAGGGTGACCCCGTCGATGGGTGCGAACTCGTCGAGGTCGGTCATGTCCTCGACGACGAAGCCGGGCTTGTCGCCGCGGCGCAGCAGTGGGGCCAGTCGACGGGCGCCGGCCAGCATGGGGTGTACGGCCAGAATGCTCCTCGGTTCGTCGGGCAGAGCCGCGACGCAGGCGGCGAGTTCCGCCTCGGTGCGGCCGGTGGCGTCGGCGAGTCCGGCCTCGAGGAGGCGGTCCAGACGGTGGTTCAGGCTCATGGGACCTCCAGGCGGTTAACTCCGTACACAATACGGAGATTGAGAGAAGGGTACCTCGCTGCCTCGGCGCGGTGGGGATGCGAGCGGGAGCCTAGCTACCATGCGGTGCGTCGATATCGATGATCATGGGGGTTTGACGTGGACGAGCGGGACACGGTTTCGCTGACGCCGGCGCAGGTGCTGCGCCTACTGTTCCTCCTGGCGGTCACGGTGGTGGTGATCGTCGTGGTGGGCAGCTCGTTGCGGCGTGCGGAGCCCGCGACCACGGTGGCGGACGCCGGCACCGATGGCCGGCGGGCGGAAGGCACCGGGATCCTGGTGGGTGAGGCGGGGGTCTGGACCAGTGACCCGGAAGCCTTGAACAAGTCGGCCGGCCAGTCCGTCGCCCTGCACGCCGGAAAGGCGACAGTCCGGGTGACGGTGACCGGCGCCACCATCGGAACGGTGGCGTGCGCGCCGGGCACCGTGGTGGCGGTCGCGCTCCGGGTGCAGCCCGCGTCGGCGACGGAACTGCCGGCGGACGCCTTCAGCCTGGTGTCAGCCGACGGCACCGCGTCCACGCCGATCACCGCCTGTACCACCAACTTCGACCCGGCGAGCGCCTTCCGCTCCCTCGTCTTCGCCGCTCCCGACGCGGACCGCGTGATCATCGGGACGCCCGCCGAGCCCGAGGTGATGTGGCAGATGTCCTGACCGGGCATGACCCGCTCATCAGGGGGTACGGAACGCCGATGACACGGATCGCGGCGCGCTGGCAACGGCTGCGGCGGCGTCACCCCAGCGTCGACCATCTGGCGCGGGCCGCCGTCCGGTACGACGAGGCAGACGGGGGCCGGCTGGCCGCCGCGGTGACGTACTACGCGTTCTTCGGGACCTTCGCGGCGTGGCTGGCCGGCTTCGCGGTGTTCGGTTTCGTCCTGGACGACCCGGCCGTGCTGCACGCCGTCCAGCGGTACGTGGGACAGAACCTGACCGGCCTGGACGTGCAGGCGCTGCGCGAGGCGCGGACCACGGCCGGGGTGATCGCCTTCGTCGGCCTGCCGGTCACCGGCTGGTTCTGGATCGACGCGTACCGGTCCTCGATCCGCCGGATCTGGCGGCTCCCCGAGTACCCCGGCCGGCTGCCGACCCGGGTGCTCATCGACCTGCTCGTGCTCGCCGGCCTGGCGGTGCTGCTGGTCGCGTCCCTGGCGGTCGCGTACGCGACGACGGTCGTCGCGGGCCGGATCGCCGCGCAGACCGACGCCGGCGACGGATGGTCGCGGCTGCTGCTGGGCGTGGTCGGGTTCCTGGTGGGCGCCGGCGTGAACACCGTCCTGGCCTGCGGGGCGCTGACCGGGCTTCCGCGCGTACGCATGTCATGGCGCCGCCTGCTCGGCCCGGCGATCCTGGCCGGGGTGGCCATCGAACTGCTCAAGACGCTCGGCGGCAAGTATGTGCGGGCCGCCGAGGACAACCCGGTGTACCAGCTGGTCGCGGGCTCGGTCGGGCTGCTGGTGCTGCTCAGCGCCGTCAACCAGCTGTTGTTGTTCGCCGCGGCGCTCACCGCGACGAGCGCGACCGGCGACCCGTCCGACCTGGCGAGAGCCCCGTCCGGCCTGGGCGACGGCTCGTCCGGCCCGGCTGGGGACGACCGTGGCGGCTCGTCCGGCCCGGCCGGGGACGACCGCGGCGATTGACGGCCGGCGGCGTCACCCGGCGAGGGCGTCCGCGACCACCACCTGATTGCGACCGTGCTCCTTCGCGCTGTACAGCGACCGGTCCGCACGCACCATGACCTGGTCACCGATGCCCTCGGCGACCGGCTGGGTGCAGACCCCCACCGAGACGGTCACCGGGATCAGTACTCCGTCGCCCACGTCCATCGGGGTGGCGGCGACCGATTCGCGGAGTCGTTCGGCGACGGCCCGGGCGAGGGTGGTGTCCACCTCCTGCAGGAGGACGGCGAACTCCTCACCGCCGTAACGGGCGACGACGTCCTGGGTGCGGACCGACGCGCTCAGCCGGTGCGCCAGTTCCCGGAGCACCGCGTCACCGGCGGCGTGCCCGTACCCATCGTTGATCTTCTTGAAGTGATCGACGTCGACCAGGAGAACGCCGATGACTCCGGTGCGGCGGCCGGTCGCGGTGCCCAGTGCCTCCTCGAAGAAGCGGCGGCTGTGCAACCCGGTCAGGCCGTCGGTGACCGCCAGGCGGCGCTGTTCGCCGAGCATCAGCCACATCCGCGTCATCACCAGGGCCGACAACACCATTGACAAAAACGCATATATGGGTACGAACTGAGTGGCCCCGGTGAGGTAGGAGACGAACTGGGCGACCGGTGCGAGGAACAACGCGGTCGCGAGCAGAAGAAGGCGGGCGCGCGTCTGGCCGTCGCTGCGCGCCGCGGCGGGCTGGTCGAGCGTCGCCATCGACGGGTGGAGCGCGGCCGCCCCGATCAGTCCGAAGGCCGGATAGTTGAACGTGCTGAACAGCACGATCAGTTCCGGCTGGGCACCCAGGTAGACGGTGTTCACGGCGAAACCGACGTCGGTGATCAGGAAACTCGTGACACCCGCGACGATCAGCCACAACGCCGGCGGGGGACGTTCGGCGCTCAGCAGGATGCGCAGGGCGGCCGCGATGATCAGCAGATCGCCGCACGGGTACAGCGTGGCGATCAGCACCTGCCCGGTGGACAGGCCCGGCGCCGACGACGACGGCATGATCAGGGTCAGCCAGGCGAGCGTGCCGACCACCGCGATCACGATGGTCACGTCGACAGCGGCGACCGTGTCCCGGCCGCCGCGCCGCACCCGCCACAGCACCAGGGCCGCCGCGAACAGGGGATAGGCGGGTAGGAAGAACACGTCCTGCGGTCCGGGACCCGGCGGGGCGATGCCGAGTACGGCGTACACGTAGAAGGTCGAGGCCCCGCCCAGGTTGCCGAACAACCCGCCCGCGACGAGCAGCCACGGCAGTCGCGCGGACGGGCGGTGCCGGCGGACGCCGACGGCGACCGCACCCAGCGCCGTGCAGTAGGCGGCCACCCCGAGCACGACCGTCAGGGTGGTGGCGACACCCGTCAGGTGCGAGATCGCGAAGAGCAGCCCGGCGCCGGTGCAGAGAGCCGACAGCCGTCCGACGGTCATCACGTCCTGAGGCTAACCCCGGTCACCACGCTCCACGGCGGGTGTGGTGACTTGGGGCGCCCAGCACGCCCGTATTCACCACACCCCACTACGAGCGTGGCCAGCGCGGCTGAAGTCACCATGCGGACGGGCTTCGCACCCCTGCCCGCGGACGTTTCCAGCGGTCCGGCCCGGCGCGTTAGGGTCACCGGCATGGTTCTTCCCTACGCCGCTGTGCTCTTCGACTGTGACGGGGTGCTCGTCGACTCGGAACGCATCACCAACTCCGTGCTCCGGACGATGCTGCACGAACTCGGCTGGTTCGTCTCCGAGTCCGACAGTCTCCGCCTGTTCGTCGGGCGGGCGCTGCGCGACGAGACCGCGGTGATCTTCGCGCACACCGGGTTCGAGGTGACCGAGGAGTGGCTGGAGGAGTTCCGCAAGCGTCGCAACGACGCCCTCGCCCTCGACCTGCTGCCCATCCCGGGCGCGGTCGCCGCCGTCCGCGAGATCGACCGCTCCTACCGTGGCATGCTGGCCTGCGCGAGCGGCGCCGACCGGCACAAGGTCGAGCTGCAGCTGACCAAGGTCGGCCTGATCGACGTGTTCGAGGGCCGGATCTTCAGTGGCATGGAGACCCCGCGCAGCAAGCCCGCCCCGGACGTCTACCTGGCAGCCGCGGCGGCCCTCGGCGTCGACCCGGCCCGGTGCGCGGTCGTCGAGGACACCCCGACGGGGGTACGCGCGGGCGTCGCCGCCGGCGCCACGGTGTTCGGCTACTGCCCGCCGGACAGCCCGTCGCACAACACCCCGCAGGTCCTGCTGGACGCCGGCGCCGCGCACATCTTCACCACGATGGACGAGCTGCCAAGCGCCGTCAGTGGCTGTCTCTGAACCTGTTTTTGCAGGTGACGCCAGTATCAGCCCGCAGGGATACGGCGCAGGCGTTCGTTTGACCGTCACAGTGACGCCTATCCGAACGCCGGCACCGCGGAAGCGCCTTTCTTGGTGCTCTGTACGGGATCCAGCGGGCGGCGGCCGCCCTCGGCCACTGCTCCTCGCCGCCGACTCCGAACCGCCGGCGGATGCCCGCCATCGAGGGCGCCTCCAGTTCGTGGACCGAATGGCTCGAACGCTGGCACACCACCTCCACGCTGTCGCCCAAGGTCCGCAGCAACCACCGCTCCGTGCTGTCGAAGGTCGGACGTTGGCTCGCCGCCGAACACCCGCAGATAACAGAGCCGGCCCAATGGACGCGGCAGACCTGCGCGGCCTGGGTCGCCGCGGTCAACAGCCTCCGTGTCGGCGACTACGTCCAGCAGCTCGCCGCCCACGAGAAACGGGTGGGGCAGCCGGTCGCACCGCACACCAAGGCGGGCTACCTCACCGCGACCCGAGTGTTCTTCCGCGACCTACAGGAATGGGAGTGGATCCCCCGGCGGTTCGACCCCGTACGGGCCCTGTCCACGCCCAGAACGATCCACGCGATGCTCGGACCCGATCCCCGCGTCATCGCCGATGACATCCGGGCCAAGCTGCTGTGGGCCGGACTCAACATCGAGCCTGAAGATCTGCCTACCAGTCTCAACAACCTGCGCTACCCGCTCGAACTCCTCCGAGCATTGTCGCTGACCTGGCTGTTCAGCGGCCTGCGCAGCAACGAGATCGTCCGCCTCCGCGTCGGCTGCGTCCGCTGGCAGCACGACGGCTTCCCGATTCCTGGAGACCCCGACGAGGTGCTGGCACGAGACGCGGTCTGTCTGCTGGACGTCCCCGCCCACAAGACCGGCACCTCGTTCACCAAACCCGTCGACCCGCTCCTGGGCAAGGCAATCGAGACATGGCAAAGCCTCCGGCCGCAGCAACCCCGCATGCTGGACCGCAAGACCAGCGAGCACGTCGACCTGCTGTTCGCTATGAGAGCCCGTCGAGTCGCCAACACCTACCTCAATGGCACGATCATCCCGGCACTCTGCCGCAAGGCCGGCGTCCCCACCGCCGATGTCCGCGGCAACATCACCAGCCACCGAGCACGTTCCACCATCGCCAGCCAGCTCTACAACGCCAAGGAACCCATGACCCTGTTCGAGCTGCAAGCCTGGCTCGGCCACCGCAGCCCCGAATCCACCCAGCACTACGCGAAGATCACCCCGAACACGCTGGCCAGGGCCTATAACGACGCCGGCTACTTCGCCCGCAACGTCCGCACCATCGAGGTCCTCGTCGACCGAGACGCCGTCACCAGCGGCACGGCAGCCGCCGGCGAGCCCTGGCAGTACTACGACATGGGGCACGGCTACTGCACCTACACGTTCTTCGAGCAATGCCAGCACCGCATGGCCTGCGCCCGCTGCGACTTCTACACGCCGAAAGCCTCCAGCAAGGGCCAGCTTCTGGAGGCCAAAAACAACCTTCAGCGGATGCTGGCCAGCATCCCACTCACCGACGACGAGCAGGCTGCGGTCGACGACGGCCAGGCCGCGCTCGACCAACTCCTGGAACGACTGACCGACGTGCCCACTCCGGCGGGGCCGACGCCGCGTCAGATCGGCATCCCCGCCACGGCAACGCTGCTGCCGATCATCGATGTCCGGCACGGACACGCCTGAGCCGGCACCGATCCGGACGCAACCTGTCACCCGCGCTGCGCCGGCGTGGCGCGGCCGATGCAAGTCCGCTGCTCTGCTCGCAATGCGCCCGGGCCTCGGGTCGGCTGGCGGTCCAGTGTTCTAGCCTTTGACTGATGACCGACATGCAGCCTGCCGACGCGCCTGACGGGACTTGGACCAGGCTGACTGCCACTACCGACCTCGACCGGCGAGTAGCCCGGTCCTGGCTCTCTGGGCTCGGTTTCAACCGCGCGGCGCCTGTCGACGTGTTCCTCAGCCTCCTGGATGCCGGCGAGGCCAACTTTCTTTTTCGGGAAGACGTACCGCCCGAGGTCGTAGATGCCGCAGTCATCCACAATGCCGGGGACGTGCGCGCCATCGCGGCGGATTCCGGTCACCTCTCCGCCACGCAGTGGGACCGGCTTGTCGCCACCACGCCGAATCCGCGGCAGCGAGAACTCTTCGCGGGCTTCGCGGCGGAGCAACTGGCCGCACGGCGACTTTCCCGCGGCGGCCGTGGTGTCGGCCGTGCTCCGCACCCCGACGCTACGCCGCCCCAGACGCCGGAGGAGATCGCGGCGATGGCCGCCGAAGCGCCTGACATCGACCCGGGCGACCGGACGGTGGCGCTCTGGTGGATCGGCGCCCTGCATGAGAACGCCGAAGCCATGCTCCAACTCGCGGCCTCGCCAAAACTGCTGATCCGACGCAGCGTCGCCAGGGCACCTCGCCTGCCCACAGACGTGGCGGCCGCGCTCGCCCGCGACCAGGACCGCGTCGTGCGGCTCTTCCTCGCCGAGTCATGCGACGACGCCCCACCCGAGATGCTCCTGGAGGTGGCCGCGTGGTGGGAAGGCAGCCTGTCCTTCCCCGGCCGACCGCACAATCACCCCAACTTCCCCCGCGACGATCTGCTGCACTACGTGACAGACCCGAACCCTCGTCTGCGGGCCCTCGCCCTCACCGACCCGGCCTCCACGAATGCGCTCGCCGAGCAGCTCAGCTGCGACCCCGATCCGATCGTGCGCAGAGCCGCCGGCCAGGACCAACGCCTCTCGCCAGAATCGCTCCGAAGACTTGCTGCCGACACCGACCAAGGCGTTCGCCGGCGAGCCTGGCTCAATCCCTCGATGCCGCTCGAAGCCCTCGTGACGCTGCTGCTCGATGCGGACAGTGCGGATTACGCTGCCCGCAACCCCGTCATCCCGATCCCGGTCATGCGCCGTATGGTCGCGCTCGGAAGGCTCCAATCCACAGCCTGACCCTCGTGAGCATCCGAGGGATGCGGCGCCAGCGGCGTTCCTCGTTGTTACCGATGCCTGCGAACGGGCCAAACCCCATGCTCCACGGCCACGAACTTGACAAACAGATTCCACAGAAGGCGTGGTAGCACCTTGAAGCCGACCTGGTTCGGTGGCTTCTTCACGACCTTGAACGTGAGATCGAGTTCGTTGCGGGCCCAGTCGGCCAGTCCGGTGTAGCCGTTGTCGCCCCACATCAGGGTCAACTCGGGGTTCCGCTCGCGCATCTCGGGCAGCATCTCCCGGGCGGCGTCGCGGTCGGTGACGTCCGCCGCGGTCACCTTCACCGTCATCAACAGGCCCTTCGTGTCCACGATCAGGTGCCGCTTCCTCCCATTGATCAACTTTGCGCCGTCAAACCCGCGAGTATCTCGGCTGACGGTCTCGGCGGCCTTGACGCTCTGGGAGTCCATGATGGCGGTGACCGGGCGGGGGCACCGGCCGGCGTCGACGCGGATCTGACGGCGCAGCTGATCGCGGACGTGGTCGAGTACGCCGTTCTTGGCCCAGCGGGCGAAGAACGGCGTAGACGGTCTTCCAGGGCGGAAAGTCCGACGGCAAGGCACGCCACTTACAGCCGTTGTCGACCACGTAACGGATCGCGTCCACGATCTCCCGACGCGGGTGCGCCTCGGGGTGCCCGCCGGTCGGGGTGGTGGAAGCCGGGGCCGGCAGCAGCGGGGCGAGGATCTCCTCCCACTCGGTGTCGGTGGTGTCCGACGGGTAGCGGCGACGGCGGGGCAGGGCCGTGATCGTGGCGTTCATTCGTCACGCGCCAGCAGCGTGAGGGCGGTCTTGACGCCGACGAGCTGGCCGAGCACCAGCTGCGCCCACTCGTCGTCGGGGTGGTCCTGGACGTGCGGGATGACCACGGTGTCCAG
>NZ_JZKF01000154.1 GCF_000962825.1 Actinoplanes rectilineatus | reverse complement strand
TTAACAGGACTCTCGACAAGCCCTATTTTCCCTGACCAGAGGGCACTTCTCTATTTCCGGCCCAGTCCTTGGACACCCTTAACGAAGGGCCGAGGCTAGTGATCACGGCCGGGCGGGGCATCCGCATTTCCCCGGCAGTCCGTCAGCGCCGCGGAAACGCGCCGTTCACGCCGTTGTAACGGGAGCGCTCCCATGCAACGATGACTGTCGATGAATTTCCTGTGTCCCCGGAGAGGCTTCCGGCGTACCCCCGGAGAAGAAGGAGCCGGCACATGCGCGCACTCGCGCGGCTGGCCGTGACCACCCTGCTGGTCGCGGCTCCTCTCACCGCCGTCACGGCGGCCGCGAGCGCGGTCGCCGACCCCACCCCGATCACCGTCCTGACCAGTGACTTCGAGGACGGCACCGTCCAGGGCTGGGCGGGACGCTCGGCCGAGACGCTGGCGCCCAGCACCACCGTCGCGCACGGCGGGACCGGCAGCCTGTCGGTCAGCGGGCGCACCGCGACCTGGCAGGGACCCTCGCTCGACGTGCTGGACACGTTCGTGAAGGGCACCGCCTACACGATCTCGGTGTGGGTACGGACGGCGTCCGGCTCGGACAACGCGCGGCTCAGCGTGGAACGCCGCACCGGTGGCGTCGCCGCCTACGACCAGGTGGCCGGCAACACCGCGGTCACCTCCGGCGGCTGGACGAACCTGACCGGGCGCTACACCCTGGCCACCGACGTCGAGTTCCTGCGGATCTACGTGGAGACCGCGTCGACGACCGGCGCGTTCTTCATCGACGACGTGACCGCCAGTTACGTGCCGGCGCTGCCGATCCAGACCGACATCCCCAGCGTCAAGGACGTGGTCACCGAGTTCCCGGTCGGGGCGGCGATCACCGGGGCCGAGACGGTGACCGAACACGGTCAGCTGCTCGCCAAGCACTTCGCCAGCGTCACACCGGGCAACGCGCTGAAGTGGGACGCCACCGAACCCAGCGAGAACACCTTCACCTACACGCAGGCCGACCCGCTGATCGCCTGGGCGAAGGCGCACGGCACCGCCGTCCGCGGGCACACCCTGGTCTGGCACAACCAGACACCGGCCTGGGTGTTCCTCGGCGCCGACGGCCAGCCGATGAC
The DNA here is from genome assembly GCF_000962825.1 of Actinoplanes rectilineatus. GTDB lineage: Bacteria > Actinomycetota > Actinomycetes > Mycobacteriales > Micromonosporaceae > Actinoplanes > Actinoplanes rectilineatus. The sequence goes on along the minus strand of NZ_JZKF01000154.1, from coordinate 8,119 downwards.
GGCCACCGCCGAGGACAAGGAACTCCTGCTCGGCCGGCTGGAGAACCACATCCGCAACGTGGCCGGCCACTACGGCGACGACATCGGCGTGTGGGACGTGGTCAACGAGGTGATCGACGAGAGCCAGGCGGACGGGATGCGCCGCAGCACCTGGTTCACGGTGACCGGTCTGGACTACATCCGGACGGCGTTCCGGGTGGCCCGGGAGGTGCTGCCGGCCGCGACACTGTGCATCAACGACTACAACACGAACGTCGCGGCCAAACGGGACGCCCTGTTCGCCCTGGTGTCGCAGCTGCGCACGGAGGGTGTGCCGGTCGACTGCGTCGGGCACCAGATGCACATCAACGTGAGCTGGCCGTCGGTGGCCGACACCCGGGCGATGCTGCAGAAGTTCGTGCCGCTGGGCGTGGAGCAGCAGATCACCGAGATGGACGTGAGCATCTACACCGGCAGCGGCGAGTCGTTCCCGGCGCCGCCGGCCGATCGGCTGCTGCAGCAGGCGTACGTGTACCGGGACATGTTCGCGCTGTTCCGCGAGTTCGCCGGGGAGATCACCTCGGTCACGCTGTGGGGACTGGCCGACGACAACACCTGGCTGGACACGTTCCCGGTGACCCGCAAGGACGCGCCGCTGCTGTTCGACACGGTGCTCCAGGCCAAGTCGGCATACTGGGGCGTGGTGGACCCGTCCAAGATCGAACAGACACCTCCGGGCACCTCGGGATGTGCCGTCACCTACCGGGTCACCGGCAGCTGGACCGGCGGGTTCCAGGGTGAGGTGAAGGTCGCGAACACCGGGACCACGGCCTGGACCGGCTGGACCCTGACATGGGCGTTCACCGGCGGGCAGACCGTCACCCAGCTCTGGAACGGCACGGTGGCGCAGTCCGGGACGGCGGTGACCGTCACCAACACGTCGTGGAACGGGGCGGTCGCGGGCGGCGGCTCGGCGACGGCCGGTTTCCTCGGCAGCTGGACCGGCGGCAACCCGGCGCCGACGGCCTTCACCGTGAACGGGACGGCCTGCACCGTTCTCTGAGCGATCCGGAGGCGGCGCCCGCTTGGCACGAGTGGGCGCCGCAGGATCATTTCCTCACAACTGGGACATCAACTGCGCGATCAGTCCGAGATCGGACATGAATTCAGGCCGCCCAGTCGCCGAGGGCGCCTTCCAGCGCGCCCAGTGCGGCGTCGATCAGGGACCAGCGGTCGTCCGGTGGGCAGCCCCGGCCGGCCCAGTGCAGGCAGGCGGCATCCAGAAGACCGAACCAGCCCCACAGCGCGTACGCGTGCCGCAGCTGCTCGTTCGGCGCGAGCAGGCTCCGCAGGTGCTCCACCTGGTCGCGGCGGGCCTCGGCACGGACACCGTCGACGACGGACGGGTGGTTGAGCGGCAGCGCCCAGGACGCCGGCTGTTCGGCGACGTGGTCCAGGTGGACGATCACCATCGCGCGGACCCGGTCTCGCACCGGCACCCCGGCGGGCAGCGCGGCGAGGGCCGCGTCCTGGCGTTCGAGCAGTTCCCGCAGGGCGCGGCGGACGACCTCCGCGTAGAGGTCGTCCTTGCCGGCGAAGTAGCGGTACACCAGAGCGTCGGAGGCGCCGGCTTGCGCCGCGATCGTGGAGATCTTGACTTGGGGGTACGCCTGGCGTGCGAACTCGACGGCGGCCGCGGTGAGGATCGCGGCCCGCCGTTCGTCCGGGTCGAGTCGCTGGCGGGGCTGCCGGTCGGTACGTGCCACGGTGGCATCCTAGCGCCTATTGAACTAGCCTCACTAACGTTAGTGAATCCGGTTCAATAGGAGGCGCCATGTCCTGGGTCGACCACGCCATCTGGTGGCACGTCTATCCGCTCGGCTTCACCGGCGCGCCGATCCGCGACGCCGGCCCGTCCCCCGCACCCCGGCTGCGCCGCCTGCTGCCCTGGCTGGACTACGCCATCGAGCTGGGCGCCTCCGGGCTGCTGCTCGGACCGGTCTTCGCCGCCGCCACCCACGGATACGACAGCCTCGACCAGTTCCGGATCGACCCGCGGCTCGGCGACGACGGCGACTTCGACGACCTGGTGGCGGCCTGCCGGGCGCGGGGGCTGCGGATCGTGCTCGACGGCGTCTTCAGTCACGTCGGCAGCGACCACCCCGAGCTGCTGCGGGCGCTGCGCGACGGCCCGGACAGCCCGGCCGCCGGCCTGTTCGACATCGACTGGGCGGCCCGCACGCCGCGGCTCTTCGAGGGGCACCCCGGCCTGGCCCGGCTCGACCACCGGTCCGCGCAGGCCGTGGACTACACCGCCGCGGTCCTGGAACACTGGCTGGACCGCGGGATCGACGGGTGGCGGCTGGACGCGGCGTACTCGGTCGATCCGGCCTTCTGGTCCCGGGTCCTGCCCCGCGTTCGGGAGAAGCACCCCGACGCGTGGTTCCTCGGCGAGGTCATCCACGGCGACTACCCGGGGTTCGTGGCGGCGTCCGGCGTCGACTCCGTCACCCAGTACGAGCTGTGGAAGGCCCTCTGGTCCAGCCTGCGGGACCGCAACCTGTTCGAACTGGACTGGGCGCTGACCCGGCACAACGGTTTCCTGGAAACCTTCGTGCCGAACACCTTCGCCGGCAACCACGACGTCACCCGGATCGCCAGCCTGGCCGGGGCCGACGGGGCGGTGGCCGCCTGCGCGGTGGTGATGACCGTCGGCGGGATCCCGTCAGTGTACGCCGGCGACGAGCAGGGCTTCACCGGCGTCAAGGAGGACCGGATCGGCGGCGACGACGCGGTGCGCCCGGAGTTCCCCGAACAGCCCGCCGGCCTGGCCGACTGGGGCAAGGACGTGCACCGTGCGCACCAGGAGCTGATCGGATTGCGCCGCCGCCACCCGTGGCTGACCACCGCGACCACCGAGAGCCGCGAGCTGACCAACACCCGCTACGTCTACCGCACCCGTTCCCGCTCCGGCGACGACCACCTGGACGTGGAGATCGACCTGGCCGGCCCGCCCGCGGTGACCATCCGCGACCGGTCCGGCCAGGCCCTGTGGAGTCAGCGGGGCTGACTCAGCCGATCAGGGGCAGCCAGCCGGCCGGGTCGGTGCAGTCGCCGATCGTGGTGTGTTCGACCACGGCGGTCAGGTCCTGCCGGGTGATCTGCATGCGGTTGTCGGTGTGCAGTTCCAGGACGCACCCGCCCGTTCGGACGATCATGTCGGCGCCGGTGTCGGTGCCGCCGTAGGTGCCGTTGGGGCGGGGCGGGTACCACGTGGCGAAGTCGCCGATCACGGTCGGTTCGCCCAGGTCGTGGCTGATGGCGGACCAGTCCGGGTTCGACGTCGGATACACGTGAGCCGACAGCGGCAGCTGACGCGGGAGACCGGCCACCGACGGGACGCCGCCCTCACCGAACCCGATCTGGACGTGCACGCCGGTCAGGGACAGGAAGGTCAGCTCCTGGCCGGCGGGCAGGCCGGTGAACCGGAACGGGGCACGGGCCTCCTCGGGAGCGTGCAGGCGGACCCCCTCGGCCACCTGGAGCAGTTGCTCACGGGTGTCCTCGGGGTCGCCGGCGACGACCACCCACGCGTTCTGGTCGGTCTGCCAGCCGACGCCGGTGGTGGCGCCGACGACCATGTTGCCGTTGATGCCGTCGGGCAGGGTCAGGCCGGTGGTGAAGAACGCCGGGCGGCCCCCGACGGTGATCTTCTCGCCGCGCTGCAGGGCAGCCGGGTCGAAGGCACCGGGGTCGAAGGCGAAGACGTCGGCGCCGGCGTAGCCGGGCACGTTCTCCGGGCGGTCCGCGGCCACCATCGCGCTGTTGCGGACCATGGCGGACTCGACGCCGCGCTGGCTCTCCCGGTTCATGATCCGGAACCCGGAGCCGGCGGCGATCTCCAGGGTGAACTGCGATGGGGTGCGGTACACCGGGGTCGCGGCCGGCGGTAGTCCGGTGCGGTTCTGCTCACCGAGTGCCAGCGGAACGGTGACACCGGCGGCAACCAGGGCGAGTGCGGTGGCCGTACCCGCGAAGAGACGCCGGCGGCGGCGGATGCCCGCCGCCCGGGTCTGGGCGTGCTCGACCAGGCCGTGGGTGTCGAGGGCGCCACGAGGAGAACGCCGGGTGGGCCGGATCTGCTGTGCGCCTCAGCTCCTGGATCCGGCTGCCGATTCGCAGCGGTATGAGCTCCCCGATCGGACACCGGGCACCGGAACAGTCCGGCGGTGTCCGGGAACGTGCCGTCGAACTCCGGGTGACCCCTCCGTGAGCGACTGGTCGGCGCGCCGGCTCACCGCGTTCTTCGCCGCGGTCTGCGAGCAGGCCGGCGAGCAGGCCGCGTTCACCGTCGCCGCGGAACAGGCGGCGGAGACACTGGCCGGCGAGATCGGGGCGGTACTGCGGAACGGCCTGGTCGCCGCCGGCGCAGGCAGCTTCTCCTCCGGCGCGGGCGGCTTCTCCTCCGGCGCGGGGAGCGAGGCACTCGGCGCCGCCCTGGCCGCGGCCGGTGACCGGCCGCTGCTGCACCTGGACGGGCGGGAGCTGCATCTGGCGTCCGCCCGGTTCGGCCCGGTCACGCTGCTGGTGGCGCGGGCCGCGGAACCGTTCGCCTCCCGGGAACGGCAGCTGCTGCAGGCGATGGCGCAGAGCCTCGTCCTGGCCCTGCACAGCCGCACCCTGACCGGCGGCGGACGGCAACGCCACGACGCGCTGACCGGACTGCCCACCCGGGCGGCGTTCCTGGCGACGCTCGACCAGCGGTTACGCACGGACGGCCCGGTCAGTGTGCTCTTCGTCGACCTGGACCGGTTCAAGGCGGTCAACGACAGTCTCGGGCATCCGGCCGGCGACGAGCTGCTCGGCCTGGTCGCCGCCCGGATCCGCGGTTGCCTGCCGTCGGACGCAACGGCGGCCCGGCTCGGCTCGGACGAGTTCGCGGTGCTGTTGCCGGACGCCACCACGGACGAGGCGCTGCCGGTGGCGTACCGGATCGTCGACGCGATCCGGCAGCCGTTCCCGGTCCGTGGGCACGACGTGTTCGTCGGCGCCGGGATCGGGGTGGCCACGGCCTCTTCCGGGACGTCCGCCGGCGACCTGCTCGGCAGCGCCGACATCGCGATGGACCGGGCGAAGCAGGCCGGGGCCGGGCAGGTGGTGGTGTACGCGCCGCACATGCACACCGAGGCGCTGGCCCGGCTCACCCTCGACGGCGACCTGCAGCGGGCCGTCGAACTCGGCGAGTTCCGCCTGCAGTATCAGCCGTTGTTCGCGCTGGCCACCGGCGAGGCCACCGGGGTGGAGGCCCTGGTGCGCTGGCAGAGCTCCCAGCGCGGGTACGTGTCCCCGGGCGACTTCGTGCCGATGGCCGAGGAGAACGGGCTGATCCGCGACATCGGCCGGTGGGTGCTGGACACCGCCGGGGAGCAGGCGGTCCGCTGGCGGGCCACGATGCCGGAGCTGACCCTCAACGTCAACGTGTCCGGCCGGCAGCTGACCGACCCGGTGTTCGCCGAGGACGTGGAGCGGATCCTGGCCCGCCGCGGTCTGCCCGCCTCGGCGGTCATCCTGGAGCTGACCGAGTCGGTGCTGATGAGTGACCCGCGGGCGGCGATCGCCTGCCTCAGTGATCTCAAGGCGCTCGGGGTCGGGGTGTCGGTGGACGACTTCGGCACCGGGTACTCGTCGTTGTCGTACCTGCGGCGGCTGCCGGTCGACGAGTTGAAGATCGACCGGGCGTTCCTGAGCCGCGCCGAGCCGACCCGTGAGGACCTGGCGGTGGTCCGGGCGGTCGTGGACCTGGCCCGCACGTTGCGGCTGCGGACCGTCGTCGAGGGCATCGAGACCGAGTTCCAGCGGCAGGCGGTCCGGGCGCTGGGCTGCGATCTCGGGCAGGGCTATCACCTGTGCCGGCCGGTGCACCCGGAGGACGTACCCGCCGCGGTGGGCATAAATGCCGTTGCGGTTATATAGCTGTACCGGTATTTTGCGGTGGGTGCAGTCCACCACCTTCGACATGCTCGCCGACCCCACCCGCCGCCGCATCCTCGACCTGCTCCTGGACCGGCCGCGCCTGGTCGGCGAGCTGACCGCCGAGCTCGGCCTCAGCCAGCCCGGCACGTCCAAACACCTGCGGGCCCTGCGCGAGGCGGGCTTGGTCCGGGTCCGGCCCGAGGCCCAACGCCGGTGGTACGAACTGAACCCCGCCCCTCTCGCCGAGATCGACGCGTGGCTGGCCCCCTACCGCCGCTTCTGGGAGCAGCCCTGGCCGGCTGACGGATCGAGGACTTGACGTGGCGCTCTTGGATGGTGGCTGAGGACACTTCTCGGCACGGGGGTGGGGTGCATGAGCGCGGATCGACCACAGTTCGAGCATCTGAACCGGGCATACCGGACGACCCGATCGCGGGATCGCAACGTGCGGCGGCACCGGCTGTCCGGCGTTCGCGAACTCGGCCCGGACGAGGCCGCACCATGGAGCGCCGCCACACACGGGCGGCCCGGTGAACTGTTCGTCAGGTGGAAGGACGACCGCGACACGACCAAAGGTGCCTGGGTCTACGCCTTCGACCGCGACGGGCACCTCGTCTGCGGCCCCACCAATCACCGCTGACCGGCTCCGGCTCACCGCTGACCGGCTTCGGCTCACCGCCGACCGGCTTTGTGTTCACCGCTGACCGGCTCTGGGCTCACCGCTGACCGGCTTTGTGTTCACCGCTGACCGGCTTTGTGTTCACCGCTGACCGGCTGCCGCGCGGGCCTGGTCGATCTCGGAGGCGTGCGCCACGGCCCACTCCCCCACCGCCACGACCAGCGGCAACAGGGAGCGACCCAGACCGGTCAGGGCATATTCCACCCGCTGATCGACCTGCCGGCGGCTGATCAGACCATCAGATTCCAGGCTTCTGAGGGTACGCGTGAGCATGCGCCGACTGATGCCCTGCACCAGCCGGTCCAGTTCGTTGAATCCGCGCGGCCCGTCCCGCAGGATCGCCAGCAGCAGGATCGTCCACTTCTCCCCGACCCGGGCCAGCACGTCCGTCGCCGGGCAGCGTTGCCGGTCGGCGGGCGTGACCGGCAGCGCGATCACCGGGGACATCAATGTGCCTTCTTTCGCCACCACCGTCGCGTTGTCCACCATCGCAGTATGCGCACAGTGGTCATCGCGGGTGGGACCCGCGGCATCGGCGGCGCCCTCGCCGCCCGCCTGAGACAACGCGGTGATCGGGTGATCGCCCTCGGCAGCGCCGACGCCGATCTCACCTCGGTCGCCGCCACCGACGCCCTGATCCGGCGACTCCCCGACCGGATCGACACCCTGGTCCTGTCCGCCGGGGCGTTCAGCCCGCAGCGTGTGGAGACCGCCGAAGGTTTCGAACGGTCCTTCGCCATCATGGTGCTGGCCCGGTACCTGCTCGCCGAGGGCCTGCGCCCCGCCCTGAACCGCGCGGACCATCCGATGATCCTCAGCCTGACCGGGACCGGCGGCATCAAGGGCGGCGTCATCCACTGGGACGACCTGCAACTCACCCGCGAGTACCGGATGATGCGCGCGGTCCTGCAGGGCACCCGGATGAACGACCTGCTCGGCGCCGGTTTCACCCGCCGCGACCCGACCAGCCGCATCCGGTACGTCCTGTACAACCCGCTGTTCGTCGACAGCGGCCTGCACCGGCACCTGCGGCAGCCCACCCGCACGCTGCTGGCGGTGGCCGCCCGCCTGTTCGCCTCCTCCACCACGACCGCCGCCGACCGTCTGATGCCGCTGCTCACCGACCCACTCACCATTCCGCCATCCGGCCCGCCTACCGTTCCGCCGGCCGGCCCACTCACGGTTCCGCCATCCAGCCCACCTACCGCTCCGCCGGCCGGCCCACTCACGGTTCCGCAGGCCGGCCCACCCACCATTTCGCCGGCCGACCCGCCGGCCCGCCCGCCGACTGCACCGCTGACCGCGCTGCGCCGTGGCACCCCGATCCCGGTGGACGGCCCCGACTTCGACCCGGTCGACGCCGATCGTGCCTACGAGGTCGTGGCCCGGCTAGTCGCAACGCCGTTCAGTTAGGCGGATGGCTCATGCGTCAAGGCTCGTCGGTGACGACGTTGATGCTGGTGGTGGCCTTGTAGGTGTGGCGGTCGA
>NZ_JZKF01000153.1 GCF_000962825.1 Actinoplanes rectilineatus | reverse complement strand
CAGGTTGTAGACCTTGCGCACGCAGCCGAACGTCCGGTTCAGCAGGTCAGCCTGCTCCGGAGTCGGGTAGAAGCGGAACTTGAAAGCCCGCTTCACCGTACGCTTGGACATACCTCACATGTTAGCACGCTTGTTTGTAACCGATCTTGCGGGCAGGCTGCCGGTAGACGCCGACTTCGCCTTGACGGCGAATCGGCTACCCCTGACCTGCTCCGCAGGAGTCCATTTCCTCTCCGGCCTGAAGGCCGGAGTATCCACGGAGACATCTGATGACTGCCGAATCCGTGGTCGAATGCGATTACCGACACTCGATGATCGCCGGCTACAAGGTCGCCCGCGGCACGGGCCAGCCGGACCCGCATCGTGTATGCCTTCGGCGTCTGGCCCGTCAGCCGCCGAAACCGGCGGTGCAAATCGAAACGCGACCGATGCGCCCACCGCGCCAGGGCCGGCAGCGAGACGTCCTCACTCAGCCGGGCGTTGACGACGACGAGGAGTTGGAGCAGCTCGCGGGTTCGCGACGACATGATCGGACGGTACCAATCAAGCGGCACCACCGCTTGACGGTACTTGCGCTGTCGCGCTGCCCCACAGATGCCGGCACGAACTGGACCACGGTCGGCTGGCCGGACGGCGGCGCCACCGGCAGCCGCGATCTGTATCTGCGGTTCACCGGCGGCAGTGGACACGTGTTCAATCTCGACTGGCGAGGATTCGCCGGTGTGTCGATGCGGTAGGGCAGGATCGCCGATGGTGCACAGTGGAGTTTCCAGCGTGTGAGGACGGCGGCAGGGACGACCATGGGAGTGACCCGGACGAGCGGATCCGACCTGGTGCGCGCTGCTCAGGCCGGTGACCGGGCCGCGCTGGACGAGCTCGTCGCGACCCACCTGCCGATGCTTTACGCGATCGTGCGGCAGGCCCTCGACGGGCATCCCGACGTCGACGACGTCACCCAGGACATCATGGTGCGCGCCCTGCGGCAGCTGCCGTCGCTGCGGTCACCGTCCAGTTTCCGTTCCTGGCTCGTGGCGATCGCCTTGCGGCAGGTCAGCACGCACCGGCACCGGCTGGTCCGCGACGCGGCGCGGGTCACCCCGCTGCAGGACGCCCCGGAGCTGCCCGACGCCGACGCGCGGTTCGAAGGGCTCACCGATCTGCGCGTCGAGCTGTCGGCGCAGCGCCGGCAGGTGCAGCGGGCCGGCCGCTGGCTCGACGCCGACGACCGGGCGCTGCTGGCGCTGTGGTGGCTGGAGGTGGTCGGGCAGCTGTCGCGGGCCGAGCTCGCGGCCGCGCTCGGCGTCACCGTCGTGCACGCCGGGGTCCGGGTGCAGCGGATGCGGGCGCAGCTGGAGGTGAGCCGGGCGATCGTGGCCGCCCTCGACGGCCGGCCCCGCTGCCCGCGGTTGAGCACCGAGATGGCCGGCTGGTCCGGCGCACCGAGCCCGCGGTGGCGTAAACGGCTGGCCCGGCACGTGCGGGACTGCCCGATCTGTGCCCGGACGACCGCGGATCTGCTGCCGCCGGATCGGCTGCTGCCCGGTCTCGCGCTGGTGCCGGTGCCGGCCACGGTGACGGCGGCGGTGCTGGCCAAGGGCTCCGGGACGGCGGTCACCAGCGTCACCGTGGCCGTGGCCGGCCAGGCCGGGGCGCTGGGTCATCTGGCCGCTCTGGCCGGCGCGCATCCGGTGCTGGCCGCGGTCACCGCCGGTGCAGTGCTGGCCGGGGCGACCGCGGGCGCGGTGGCGCTCACTGACCCGCCGTCGCGGCCGGCGACGATCGCCGAGACCCCGCAGCCGAGGTCGGCGGCCGCGCCGGCCCCGGCCCGTTCCGGCGCGCCGGCGAGTGCGAATGCGAGCGCCGCCGCGAGTACGAGTGCCGGCCCGAGTGCCGGTGCCAGTGCCGCTGTGCTGCGGGCCGGCCCGCTGTCGCTGGAGGCGGCCGGCGTGCCCGGCCGGTTCGTCACCGCGTCCGACCGCGCGTTCGGCACGCTCACCCAGGTGAGCGCGAGCAACACGGTGACCGCTCGGCGGCAGGCCAGCTTCCTGGCGGTGCCGGGGCTCAACGACGCGACCTGTTTCTCGTTCCGTGCGTCCGGCGGCGGCTATCTGCGGCACGCCTCGTGGCGGCTGCAGTTGAACCCGGCCGACGGCAGCGACCTGTTCCGCGGGGACGCCACGTTCTGCCCCGGCCCCGGGGCGAGCGCAGGGTCGATCGTTCTGGAGTCGTCGAACTATCCGGGCTGGTTCCTACGTCACCGCGGTGACGAGCTGTGGGTCGACCAGTTCGACGGCGGCACGGCGTTCCGCGCCGACGCATCGTTCGTGGTTCGCCCGCCGCTGGCCGGCTGAGCCTGACCGCGGCACCGGCCCGCACATAACAGAACCGGCGCATCGTTTTTTCGCGCCAATTGCCGCAGACGATTCCGCGGAACTGTTATGCGCAGGTGTTTGCGCTGGTCGCAGGGTTGAAGAATTGAAAGCCATGAAATCGTCTGGCAACATTGCCCACGAATGTGAGCGCTCCCATTCGGCCGTCGCCCGGCGCCGGGACCCACATGTCCCCGATCCCCAGGGAGAAGAAACGCCTGTCAGTTCCTCATGGGCCACCGCTTCGGACTGTTCGACTACGCCACCCCGGCCCTCGGTGGCGCGGCCACGATCAACCGATTCGAGATCACCACCCCCTGACGTACGGCCCTCTCCCCTTCCCGTCCCCAAGGAGAACCTCCATGGCATCACGGCTGAAAGTGTTCGTCGCGACGATCGCCCTCGTGGCGGCCGGCGGGGTCGCGGTCACCGCCTCGCCGGCGTCCGCCGCGACGATCGACACCAGCGCCTCCTACGTGCTGGTCAACCGCAACAGCGGCAAAGCGTTGGACGTCTACAACCTGGCCACCACCGACGGCACCAAGATCGTTCAGTGGGCACGCAACGATCAGGTCCAGCAGCAGTGGCAGTTCGTCGATTCCGGTGGTGGCTTCTACCGGCTCAAGTCCAAGCACTCGGGCAAGGTCCTCGACGTCTACAACCTGTCGACCGCGGACGGTGGCGCGATCGTGCAGTGGACCGACAACAACACCACCAACCAGCAGTTCAGCATTCAGGACGTCGACGGCTACATCCAGCTGATCAACCGCAACAGTGGCAAGGCGGTCGAGGTGCAGGGCGCGTCGACCAGCGACGGCGGCGCGGTCGTGCAGTACGCCGACTGGAACGGCACCAACCAGCAGTGGCAGCTGGTGAAACTCGGCTCGGACGGTGGTGGCGGCGCGTGCACCCTGCCGTCGACCTACCGCTGGTCGTCCACCGGCGTCCTGGCCAACCCGCGGTCCGGCTGGGTCTCGCTGAAGGACTTCACCGTCGTCCCCTACAACGGCCGGCACCTGGTGTACGCGACCACACACGACACCGGGACGAGCTGGGGCTCGATGAACTTCACCCCGTTCACGAACTGGACCGACATGGCCTCGGCGAGCCAGAACGCAATGGGCCAGGGCACGGTGGCGCCGACCCTGTTCTACTTCGCCCCGAAGAACATCTGGGTCCTCACCTACCAGTGGGGCGGCGCCGCGTTCTCCTACAAGACGTCCAGTGATCCGACCGATCCGAACGGCTGGTCGGCGGCGCAGACCCTGTTCACCGGCAGCATCTCCGGCTCCGGCACCGGCCCGATCGACCAGACGCTGATCGGTGACGGCACGACCATGTACCTGTTCTTCGCCGGCGACAACGGCAAGATCTACCGGGCGAGCATGCCGATCGGCAACTTCCCCGGCAACTTCGGCTCCTCCTACACCACGATCATGAGCGACACCACCAACAACCTGTTCGAGGCGCCGCAGGTCTACAAGGTCCAGGGCCAGAACCAGTATTTGATGATCGTCGAGGCGATCGGCAGCCAGGGCCGCTACTTCCGGTCGTTCACCGCGACCAGCCTGAACGGCTCGTGGACCCCACAGGCCGCCACCGAGAGCAACCCGTTCGCCGGCAAAGCCAACAGCGGCGCCACCTGGACCAACGACATCAGCCACGGCGAACTGGTCCGGGCCACCGCCGACCAGACCATGACGATCGACCCGTGCAACCTGCAGCTGCTCTACCAGGGCCGCTCGCCCAGCTCCAACGGCATCGACTACCCCCTGCTGCCGTACCGGCCGGGCGTTCTGACCCTGCAGAGGTAGGACCTCCCTTCCGGTGGGGATACCGGCCCGGTGCGCTTCGGGGATGTCCGCGCACCGGGCCGGGTCTCGTGTCGGCTCTGCATCGTTCTCCTTTTCACGATCCGTGGATTCTGTTTTTTCGGTTATGCCGTGGACGCCTCGATGGTCGGGCCGATGCCATTCTCGGATTTCTCTCCGAAACTTTCGGTAGATCGAGTTCAGCGATTGGCACGAGATGAATCGTGGAACATCCGACGATGCGGCATGGTCGACATCTTGGCAGCTCAAGCGCCTGTTTCTAACGCCGTACGCTGCGATCTCAGCTTTGGTAGTTTCGGAAAATCTGCGGAATTACTTGTTTCGGCAGTGTTACCCGTGTCAGCATCGCTGCATTGAAGTCCGTCTTTGACGATGGCGCTGCGCCCATCCCCCGTAATGACCGGCGTAGCGCCGAGAGGGAGGCCTTGGTGTCCACCAGATCCCCGAACAGGTCCACCGGCTCGGCGCGAAGGCGAGCACTCCTCGCCGGCGCCGCCGCCCTCGCCGCGGCCCTCGGCGCCGTGGTGATGGCCCCCGACGCCGACGCCGCGGCCGGCACCCTGGGCGCCGCCGCCGCCCAGTCCGGCCGCTACTTCGGCACCGCGATCGCGGCGAGCCGCCTCGGCGACTCGACCTACTCGACGATCGCCGCCCGCGAGTTCAACATGATCACTGCCGAGAACGAGATGAAGCCGGACGCCACCGAACCCCAGCGTGGCCAGTTCAACTTCAACGCCGGCGACCAGATCTACAACTGGGCCACCCAGCGCGGCCTCAAAGTCCGCGGCCACACCCTGGCCTGGCACGCGCAGCAGCCCAGCTGGTGGGGCGGCCTGAGCGGCAGCAGCCTGCGCCAGGCGATGATCGACCACATCAACGGCGTGATGGCCCATTACCGGGGCAAACTCGCCGCCTGGGACGTCGTCAACGAAGCGTTCAACGAGGACGGCAGCCGCCGCAACTCCAACCTGCAGAACACCGGCAACGACTGGATCGAGGCGGCGTTCCGGGCCGCCCGCAGCGCCGACCCGTCGGTCAAGCTCTGCTACAACGACTACAACATCGAGAACTGGTCCTACGGCAAGACGCAGGGCGTCTACAACATGATCCGCGACTTCAGGTCGCGTGGCGTGCCGATCGACTGCGTCGGCCTGCAGACCCACTTCACCGGCGGTAGCTCGCTGCCCGGCAACTTCCAGACCACCCTGCAGAACTTCGCCGCCCTCGGCGTCGACGTCGCGCTCACCGAGGTCGACGTCACCAACGCGTCCACCGCGCAGTACTCCGGCCTCACCCAGGCATGCTTGAACGTGCCGCGCTGCATCGGCATCACCGTCTGGGGTGTCCGCGACAGTGACTCGTGGCGCTCCAGCGAGAGCCCGCTGCTCTTCGACGGCGGCGGCAACAAGAAGGCCGCGTACAACTCGGTCCTCAACACCCTCAACGCGGCCGGCCCGACCTCACCGCCGCCCAGTGGCGGCACCGGCTCGCCGTCCCCGTCCACCTCGACCCCGCCGGCCGGCGGCGGCCGGATCGTCGGCGCCCAGTCCGGCCGATGCATCGACGTCCCCGACGCGTCGCAGAACAACGGCACCCGGGTCCAGCTCTACGACTGCAACGGCCAGTCCCACCAAGCCTGGACGCTGACCTCGAGCAGACAACTGACGGTGTACGGCGGTAGCCGCTGCCTGGACGCGGCCGGCTCCGGCAACGGTTCGGCCGTGCAGATCTACTCCTGCAACGGGCAGAGCAACCAGCAGTGGAACGTCAACAGCAACGGCACCATCACCGGCGTGCAGTCCGGGCGTTGCCTCGACGTGTGGGGCACCGGCAACGGCCAGCAGGTGCAGATCTACGACTGCAGTGGGCAGGCCAACCAGCGCTTCAGCCTGAACTGATCCGACGGCGGCCGGTCTCCCCCGCGCGGCGGAGGCCGGCTGGAAGCGTGTGGCCGGCTCGCAGGTCATGAACGCGGTGGCCCGGCCGACGACGGCCGGGACGACAGCCAGCCCGGCCGGCAGCGGGACGACGGCGAGGAGGCCGCGCCCGATCCGCCGCACGCCGATGTCCTCCGGCGTGCGGAGCCGGTCCGGTGTCACGGTGGTGATCATGACGCCCTTGTCCAGAGATGATCATCGGCCGGCGACGTCGAGCAGGTTGTAACGCAGGCGGAACGCCCGTTCGGTGCTCGCGAGGGCGGCCCCGACGGCGAGGGCGAAGTTGAGCCAGATCGGCAGGTGCACGGGTGACTCGAAGGTCCCGGCCCTCTCGGCGATCGCCGGGATGTGGGAGAGGGGCTCGGCGAGCTGCAGCAGGTTCAGGCCCACGCCGACCAGGAGCAGCAGCACCGAGAGGACCGCGAGGGCGCGGCTCAGCGCCGGATGGTCGCGGGTGAGGCGCAGCCGGCGTCCTTCGGCGGACCGCGGATCCGGGACGAGCGGGCGCTCGATCCCGTCGACGGTGACGTAGCGGCTGCGCCTGACCCCGAAGGCGCTGATCGCCACCTCGATGGTGCCGCCCTCCACGGGAAACGCCGCCGGGAGCCTGGTCTCGGCACGGTGCCGGCCGTCGACGTACAGGTGGGCTCGTGCTTTGCCGCTGCCGGTGTCGGCCCGATAGGGCAGGTCGACGGCGTAGACCGTCGACCTGCCGTCCGGCCCGGGCAGCGGCAGATAGAAGAGGGCGCGGACGGGCAGCTGCCACCAGCGGAGCGGTTTCAACGGCCGTCCGTCGCCCGGCCGGATCCGTTTGACCGCCCGTTGCCGCCGCCAGTTGTCGATCATGTTCGTTCGCCTCCTGGAGCACGTCGAACTACTAACACGCTGTACTAGTAAAGAAGCTAGCACTGCGTACTAGTACGATGTGACAGGAGGTGCCGTGTGACACAGGACCAGGACGGCGTCGGCTCACGGGAACGGATCCTGGCAGCCGCGGCGGCGATGCTCGCCGACGATGTGACGTCGACGCTGAGCGTGCGGGCGGTCGCCGCCCGCGCCGGGGTGAGCACGGGATCGCTCCGGTTCCACTTCCCGACCCAGCGGGCCCTGCGCGACGCCGTACTCGGCCGGATCTACGACAGCCTGTTCCCCGACGACCCGATCCGGGACCGGTCGCTGCCGGCCCGGGACCGGCTGGTCAACTGCCTGCGGCAGGTGCTCGCACCGGCCGGCGTCGGAGAGCGTGCCCGCGAGGCGTGGACGCGGGCCTACCAGACGTACATCGCATCCGAACCGACCGAGCAGGTGCGCACGGCCTATTTCGCCCTGGAACGGGAGGGCCTGCGCCGGATGGAGTACTGGCTGACCGTGCTCGCCGAGGAAGGCGCACTGCCCCAGGGCGACCACACGCACCGGGTCCGCTTTCTGGCCACAGTCCTCAACGGACTGTCGATCGAACGGGCCCTACCGGCCGAGGACTCGATCCTGCGGTCCGAGACCGCAACCCTGTACATGGCAGTCGACTGCGCCCTCCACTCCTGATCGGGGCGGGCGCCAGTAGGACAGTGACCTCGGCCGGGTCGACCTGCGCGGCAATGCGGGCACGGCGACCCTCGAACTGGCGGGACAGAAGTTCTCCACCCCGCCGCTGCCGGCCACCGCCCGAACGAACCCCGGCATCCTGCTCGTCAGCGACTACGGCCTCAGCCCGGCCCGACTGTGGGCCTACACCGTCAGCACGGGCGGCGCACTCGGCCCGGCCGGGCCCGGCTCCTACGACCTGGCCCGCGATGACGTGTTCGACCTGGCGCTCACGCCGGGCGGCCGGACCGCAGCCGCTCGCCGTCGTCGGGCAGCCCGCCGACGACCTCGACCGCATCCCGGTCCGCCCCGGCCTGCCGCTCGCGGTCTTCGACCGGCCGACCAGCCCCGGCATCATCGGCACGCTGATCCGCTCCGCCGACGCCCTCAGCGCGTCCGGCGTGATCACCACCGGGCATGCAGCCGACCCCTACGACCCCAAGGCCGTACGCGCCAGCACCGGCTCCCTCTTCGCCGTGCCGGTCGTACGCGCGCCCGGCCACCGCGAGGTGCCAGCCATCGTCCCAGGATCCGAGTTTGTACAGGTTACCGACGAGCCGACGCATCACCTCGTCGTACGACTCGTCGAAGTACAGGCCCATCGCGATCACGTACCGCATCATCACGTGCGCGGGCAGCCGCCGGATCCGCTTCTCTCGCCGTCCGCTGCGACTGAGGAGCTCCTCGAGCAGGTCCCGACCGAACCGGGACGACAACACATCCAACGCGATGTGGTCGGTCAACCGGCCCTGCGGCCGCGACGGCTCCACTACAGACGTAGTCACGGCCGAAGACCGCACCCGCCGTTCAGGCCTCGGTCAGCTCACCACGCTGACCAGCACCGATGCCCTAAAATGAACGGCATTGGGTCCTGGCTCGGCTTGCCGCTCGCTGAACGGAGCCTCGTGTATAAAGTTGTTGACCGGCGTTGCAAATCGAGGTGATGTATCACCTTGTGTGCGGCGAAATGGGTATCGTATTTAACGGTCTAGACGGTGGTATTGCTTCATGAGACGCTCGACTCAGGTTCAGTCCTGGATTCTTGCCATGATTTTGGTCCGTCGTCATCCGGGCCTCAAAGTTGTCGAATCTCGGTCATCTGACGATGATCGACTGTTGCTAATGCGTGATGGCAAGTGTGTTGTCGACATAGATCGATGTGGCTACGTGCTGGTACCCGGCTGCCCTGATTTTGTGCCAATACCTACTATCGATTTCATTGACGGCCCCGATGGTAGGTATGAGGAAAGGCGTGATCTCTTAGAGGCTGCCGCGGGTCTTGATGTGCGGTCTTTGAAGCGCCCTGGGACGGCGTACGATTTGGCGTTACTTGTGCTGGCTTCGGTGGTCCGGGCTACCGAGAACAACCCTCTCCCTGCGGAAGTTAGAAATGAAATTATTCTCCGGGGTGGTGAAAATTTTGAGAGGCGGGGTTTTCTGGAAATGTTTCCAAGGGTAACTAATGGACTCGAGCAAGACCCGGATCCGGCGAGATTCTGGTGTGTTCTTCGAGGGGGGAGTCCGGTTGCTCTTATTGATGCAATGGGATTCGCATATGTTGGCAATCAGGAGTTCAACATGGTTGATGAATATCAAGCCGGGGGTCGACGAATAACGGGCGTCGTTTCTATTTTATTTGGATCTGTTTCTGAATGGCCTTGGAGCGTGCTATAGGCAGGGCGATTGAGTTGTCTGATGACGAGGCCGTGACCTGGTGATTCACGGGGATAGTGGCCTCTGTGGAGGCGAAGGCGGCGGGTGAGATCACATCGGTGAAGATGGAGTT
>NZ_JZKF01000152.1 GCF_000962825.1 Actinoplanes rectilineatus | reverse complement strand
GTCGCCCTGCGGGTCGTTACGCACGCCGAAGGTGATGTCGGTTTCCAGGCTGGAATTGTCGACCCGGACGAACGTGTTCGGCTCGGGCATGTACACCGAACGCGGATCGACACCGGCCATCGCCTGACGAACCTGCTGATCCCGATGGTTCGCCTGATTCGCGGCCGGGGTGGGCGCACTGTCCAGGGTGTAACCACCACTGATGATCTGCAGATCGGGCCGGCTGTTGATGGCCGTGTCGGCATTGTTGAACAGATTCGTCATCGAGGCGACGTCGGCGTCACCGGTGTGAATGAAGGTGGGGTTGTCGCCGGCCTGCTCCTGCAGACTGTTCAGCAACTGCTCGGACTGCGGGTGCCGGACCAGGGTCTCGCGGATCGCGGCGTACGGGATGGTGTCCTGACCCGGCGAATCGTTCGGCCCGATCCGCGAGTTGTTCCAGGTGAAGCCGACAATGGTGACCGGGAACGGCGGATTCGAGTCACGGACCTGATCGATCGTCTGCTGGATCCGCGACTCGACCGAGGACTCCGAACCTGGACGGGCGAAACCGTTCACCCCGATGACCAGGCCGAAACGGCCGTTCGACGTGTCCGGGGAGAAACCTTGCGCGTACGTGTTGATGATGTCGCCGACGTTGTCCCCGGGAACCACCGGAACCGTGGCGAGGTAGGCCGGTTTGTCAGCGGTGTGATCGTTACGGGGGCCCAGCCGTCCGAGCGTGACGGGGTCGCCGACCTGCTTGAACTGGTACATGTTCTGGGAGTTCTGGAACGGGCGGCCACCGCGGTCACCCAGAACCTGCGGCATCGGACGGGTCGACGGACGCGGACCCGCCGGGGTGGGGGCGGCGCGCCGGGGCGCCTGCGACGGGGTGTGGACGTTGACGGCCGGGGGCGGGGCGATCGGGCCGGCCTTGGTCTCCGGCGCGGTGTCCACCGCGTCGTCGTCACTGTCGTAGAGCGACTCGAGATCGCTGTCCATGTCGGAGTCGCCGTCCCGACTGAAGATCGAGTCGGTGTCGCTGTCGACGTCGCTGTCGTTGCTGAAGATCGAGTCGGTGTCGCTGCTGGTGTCCGTGCCGGTGTCGCCGCTGAAGTCGATCTGGGTGGCCGGGGCGGGCTGCTGCTCCAGTTCGATCTTCGGGTCGGTGGCGGGCGCAACCTCCGTGGGGATGTCCACCGAGGTGGGCACGGCCGTCGGTGCTGTCGGGGCCGACGGGGGAGCCTGCGGAGTCTGGGAAGTCTGGGTGCCCGGCTTGTCCTGGGCGGGGGACCTGTCCTGGGTTCCGGGGGCGTTCGTCGTGGGCGTGTTCGTGGTGGGGGTCTGAGCCGTCGGGGTCTGGACCGCGGGAACCTGGGTGGCCGGGGTCTGCGTGGTCGGGGTTTCCGTTGTCGGGGCTGCCGTTACCGGGGTGTCGACGCTGGTGGGGACGTCTACCGTCAAGCCGCCGGTCGGAGCCTGCGCTGGTGGCGGCGTCGAACGATCGGTCGTGCTGTCGGGTGACGTCTGGACGCTCGGCGACGTCTGGACGCTGGGCGAGGTCTGGGTGTTGGGCGACGTCTGGGTGTTGGAGGCCGGTTGGGTGCTGGGTGAGGTCTGGGTGTTGGACGCCGGTTGGGTGTTCGGCGAGGTCTGGGTGCTGGGCGTTTGAGTGCTGGGCGTTTGAGTGCTGGGTGTCTGGCTGACAGGGGTCTGGGCGACCGGAGTCTGGGTAGCCGGAGTTTGCGTTGTGGGGGTCTCGACGCTGGGGGACTGAGTGGCCGGGGTCTGGACTGTCGGCGTCTGGGCGACGGGAGACGGCACCGACGTGGGGGTGGAACCGGTGACATCGGCGGTCGGGGGTGCGGGCTGTGCCGCTACCGGCGTATTCGTCGAGGGAACATTCGTCGCCGGGGAACCGGTCGTAGGTGTCCCCGTCGCAGGCGCGTTCGCCGCCGGATTACCCGTGGTGGGTGCGTTCGTGACCGGTGTGTTGGTTGCCGGGTTTCCCGTGGTGGGTGCGTTCGTGACCGGTGTGTTGGTTGCCGGGTTTCCCGTTGTGGGAGCACTTGTGGTCGGAGCCTCGGCTACGGGTGCGCTGGTGGCCGGGTTGCCGGTAACCGGTGCGTTGGTGGCCGGGTTCCCTGTGGTGGGGGCACTCGCAGCCGGAGTTTCGGCGGTGACCGGTGCGTTGGTAGTGGGGTTGCCTGTAGTGGGGTTGCCCGTGGTGGGGGCGCCGGTGACGGGCGTGTTGGTCGCTGGGTTGCCGGTTGTGGGAGCACCGGTTGTGGGTGCGTTGGTGGCCGGGTTGCCGGTTGTGGGAGCACCGGTTGTGGGTGCGTTGGTGGCCGGGTTACCGGTGGAGGCGTCTCCGGTGGCCGGGCTGGTGGAAGGCTGTGTCGCAGGCGCAGCACCAGGAGAAGCGCTGTCGAAGCCGGGGAGACCGCCACCCGTCTGCGGGGCAGTGGTGCCGCCGACTGCGACGGGGGCAGCGCCGGTGGCCGGGGTTCCGGTCTGGTTGCCCGTAGTGACCTGGCCGCCGGTTTGAGCGCCGGTTCCGGTTTGGGCGCCCGTTCCGGTCTGTGCTCCCGTTCCGGTCTGTGCGCCCGTTCCGGTTTGGGCGCCCGTTCCGGTTTGGGCGCCCGTTCCGGTCTGTGCTCCCGTCCCGGTTTGTGTGCCCGTTTCGGTCTGAGCGCCGGTTCCGGTTTGTGTACCGCCGCTGACCGGGGCGTTGGTCCCGGTCTGGTTTCCGGTGTTGACCTGGCTGCCAGTGCCAGTGCCAGTGCCAGTGCCAGTCCCGACGCCGGTTCCTACGCCGGCACCCGTGCCTGTTCCGGTGGTTGCCTGGCCGCCGGTGGTCTCTGGGGCTCCGGTTTGGACTCCGCCACCGGTTTGGGTGCCGCCGCCTGTCTGAGTGCCGCCACCGGTTTGGGTGCCGCCACCAGTCTGAGTGCCGCCACCGGTTTGAGGGCCTTCGCCGGTCTGGGTGCCGGTGCCGGAGGGGACTGCGGGACCGTCTACGCCTGTGGCGGGCGGGGTGTTGGCGGGCGGGACATTGATCTTGTTGGGGGAGTCGATCGAGGGCGGGTTGTTGCCGCCCGCGTTCGGGCCGTAGCTGTTGCCGATCTCGGTGGCGTAGTGGTGGGCGTAACCGCCGATCAGCGACGACGTGACGGTGGCCCACGGGTTGAAGCCGCCGCCGCCCACCATCATGGTGAACAGGCCCTCCATGAAGGTTTCGGCGCCGGCGGACAGCGCCTCCCGCGTGAAGAGGTTCTTGTTGATGTTCGGGTAGAGCTTGCCGCCGATCATGTGGAAGCCGCTGACACCGCCGCCGATGACCGCGCCACCGAGGAAGGACATGCCGAGGTCTTTCCACCGGATGGTGCTGGTGTTGCCCTCGGCGATCTGGGCCAGGTTGGCGGCGGCGCTCTGCCACAGCTCCTCCAGGCCCTCCTGGAACGCCTCCCAGGCGAGTCTCGCCAGCATGTTCTGCAGGCGCATCCGGAGGAAGTCGATCAGCGTCTGAACGATCTGCTGGCCGATCTTGATCAGCGCCGGGACCGCTGCCGCGCCGAAGCCGGTCGCCATCGCGATGGCGATCTCCACGACCTGGGTGAAGGCCGCGATGATGATGTTGTACTGGGTGTTCTCGGAGTCGAGCGCGAAGTTGTACGCCGACCCGCCCAGGGCCAGCGAGATGTTGCCACCCGCCGGGATGTTCTTGGTGATGCCGACCTGGTACTGCTGGAACGCGTCCATCGCCGGGCCCTGCAGGCTGCCCGCCAGTCCGTAACCGAGGTTGGCGGTGGCGCCCATGCCGTTGATGATGGTGCTGGCGAGCGTGTTCAGTTCGTCGCCCATGGCCCGCAGGGCGGCGGGGTCGGCCTTCGGAAACTCACCGCCGGTGGCGACGAGGATCAGGTCGTACGCCCACTGCCATTGCGGGTCGTTGGGGATGTGAAAGTCGGGCATGTCCTGCGCGGGTGGGTCGGCGGCTCAGGAGCCGGCGTAGATCGGGGTGGGGGTGCCGTCGGGGGCGTAGCTGAGCACGAACGGCTCGTAGCCCGTCGCGGTCGGGTCGACGTTCGGGTTCTCCTTGACGACGAAGAACTGGCCCTTGCCCGGGTCGATGGTGCTCCCGTCGGGGTTGGTGACGGCGGTGCCGCTCAGCGGGGTGATGGTGTCGTACAGGTTGGCGTCGACGCGGGTGCTGCCGTCCTCGAACGGGTTCAGCGAGATCAGCTGGTAGCCCTGGGGGAGGGGTTCGCCGCCGACGTACGCGGTCGAGTACGACGGCTGCATGTACATCGACGAGATGGCCGGCATCATCGGGGTCGACGCGCTGTACGAGTTCGATTGTGCCGGGAGCAGCGGCTGCATCGCGACGCGTTCCTCGGCCGGGATCTGCGGCGTGAACTCGGGTTCGAGCCCGGGTTCGGCCGGCCGCCGCGACGTGAGGAACGACTGGGTCGGCTCCAGCGGGTGCATCTCCTCCTCGCCTTCGGGCAGGAGGGTCTTGCCCTGGACGGTCCTCGCCCGCATGAGCAGGGGCTGCCCGGTCTCCGGGTCGATCCGCGGTTCCAGCGGGCGTTGCGCGGCCAGCATCGGCTCGAGGGGGACGGTGCCGTCCTCGGCGGTGACCGCGCGGGTCCGCTGGGCCAGCATGGCCGGCTGGAGCGGGACTTCGCCGTCCTCGTCGGTTTCGGCGAGGGGCAGCCGGGCCCGCATCATCGGCTGGAGCGGGATCGCCTCGTTGGCGTACGAGGTGACCCTCCCGCCGCGCAGCACGGTCTTCGGCGTCTCCTCGGGCGTGGTGGTCGTACCCTGGGTGGTTCCGAGGCTCTCGAAGTTGCGTTCCAGCTGGCTGGTGCCCTCGGCGGCGGCCTCGTCGGCCTCCCGGTAGGCGCGGGCGCTCACGGTCAGACCTTCAGCGGTGTACGCCAGGGTGCCCTTGACCCCGCCGATGATCGCTTCGAGGTTGTCCAGCCCCTCCAGGAACTTGGTGGAGAACTGCTGGCCCATGTCGTCGTCGCCCCACGCGTTGGCGTACCGGGAGCGGAGAGCGAGGACCTGGGCGAGGTACGACTCGTAGAGGTCGACGTGGCCCTCGTACGCGAGACCGAGGCCCTCCACGCCGTCCGGGTCGACCCAGAGGCGCCCACCGGGATTGTTGTTGATCATTCGATGCCTCCGCCCCGGTTCAGGATCTCCCGCACGCTGGTGACCATGCGGGGTTCCTTGGGCAGGAACGCGTCCGCACCGGCCTGACCGCGGACCAGTTTCTGGGCGTCGAGTCCGTCCGGGAGCATCGGCGACAGAACCGCGGCGGCCTGGTTCATCACCTGCTCCTTGGCGTCGCCGTACGTCTCCATAATCAGCTTCGTCAGATCGGCGGTGGTGAGGCGTTTGTGAGCGGAAGTGGGGAACTGGATGTCCGTCAGCACGCCGTTCTGCCCGACAGTCACGCTCACCTCACGTCGTGGTGACATGGCGGTGGCCGAGAGAGCGCTCATCTTCGCCTGCATGTCGGTGAGGCTGTTGCGCTGCTTCTCGTATTCCTGGAACAGGCTTTCGATACGTTCGCTGTAGTTCAACCCGGACCACTCCCTCGACGTCGCCGTCTGGTGAAGACGTCGCAGTCTAGTGAAGATCCTTGCTGTTGCCACCGGAACTGTGGGAAGCCTCTTAGTGCCTGAAAGTGCAGGCGGTCTTCCCGCGTTCCCGGGTCGGGACCTGCGCCCGGACCGGCCGCTTGCCCGATGGTGGGCGTTGCCGTGCAATGTTCGGCGACGTTCGGACATCGGGGCCGGAACCGAGTTGTGGTCGGGTGGGTCCTTCGATCAAGACTCTTCACTGCCAAGTTCGCGATGTGAGGAGTCCGGCCGTGACGATGCCTGCCGTTAGTACTACCGAACCGGGTATGCAGAGGGCTGCCCAGGAGTTTTCCGACAAGGCGACCTTGTTCACCGGTGATCTGCGTTCGGTGAACGGCCAGATGGCCATCCTGCTCGCCTCCTGGACCGGTTCGGCGTCCCAGGGCTTCAACCAGGCGATGGACAACTGGGAGCGCGCTTTCCAGAACGTCATCAACGAGCTCCTGAAGATGCTCGAGGTCATGGGTGTGACCACCAAGGGTTACCAGGCCGCCGAGGACGAGGCCGCCAACGTGGCGCAGTCGTTCGGTTCCGCCCTGCCCGGCTTCTGAGCCGGCGCCGAAGCCTGAATCCCTGATCCCCCGAAAGGACTGACATGTCCAACTACACCTTCGACTTCGTGCAGGCAGACGCCGTTCTGACCGACATGAACAACATCAACAAGAAGATCCAGAGCTCGCTCGACGAGATGGAGGCGACGGTCGAGTCCAGCCTTCAGGAGTGGACCGGTGCCGCCCGGGACCAGTACTACGTCTCGAAGCAGGCCTGGAACAGCGCCGCCGACAACATGGTGATCTACCTGGAGCAGGCTCGGCAGACGCTGCTGACCATCTCCGACAACTACGGCACCACCGAGCAGCGCCACTCGATGATCTGGAACGACGTTCGCGGCGGCTGATCCCCCGTCGCGTGGCTGTCGCGCCTGTCGGCGCGACAGCCTCAGTGTCCTACCCCGGCCCGGTGTGCTAGACGACCCGGGCCGCTGGGCTTTCCGCATTTCTTTCGTGCGCTGAAAACGAGTGGAGTCACGCCATGGGCAGTATCGACTGGGGCTACCCGAACGACGAAGCAATCCAAGCTATGCACGCCTATTCCACACACGACTCGGACAAGGGATACCCGGACGGGACCACCCAGGCGGCGTACGACTCGTGGATGGCGTACTACAACAAGCACTCGAGTAACAACCCGAACCACAGCGGCGTCGACTTCGACAACTGGAAGGACGAGGTCCGGGCGGAACACCCGGAGTGGGTCGAGGCCCGCGACTGGTACTCCACGAACATCGTGGGCGATGGCTGGAAGAACCTGGTCAAGGAGTACAAGGAAAACATCACCGACCCGTCGAACGTGAAGCCGCCGGGCTTCAACGACCAGTCCGACTGGATCGACGAGAACGCCACGCCCACCGGTTCCGGCTTCAAGCCGCCGGCGGTCGGCACCTTCACCGGCGACGCGGCGTCGACCAACGGCGTGGCCGTCAACACCGCCGCGCTGGAGTGGTTCGCCAAGGAGGTGCTGCAGAAGCTCACCGGCAACGGCAACATCCTGCTCTCCACGATGGAGCAACTGAAGACGATCGACCCCAAGCCGGGCGCCTTCGCCCGGGCCGAGGTGCTGCGCCAGGCGATCGTCGGGGCGACCGGCCAGGACGGCGGCGTCCGGGGCGACATGGCGGACATGTTGTACAACATGAACAATGCGCTCATTGCGGTGGCCGACGCGCTGCTGAAGATGGCCGGCGAGTACAAGAACCTCGAAGAACTCAACTCGATGACCACCGAGAAACTCACCGAGATCATGGGCGACTCGTTCAAGGGTCTCGACGGCCTGAGCACGTACGGCCAGAAGACTGTCAAGACCGACGGCAACTAGCCGGGTCGTACAGTCTCACAGGTTCGTCGGCGTTGAGCCGTTTTGGGTAGTGCTCGCATTGAGGACAGGGTATGGGCAACGGTCTCGGTGACAGCAAGCTCGACGGGTGGAACGACCCGGCGGAGCCGGCCTCCACTTTCCCGCCGAAGGTGGTTCCGGTGGGGGACCTGTACGACTACAACACCTGGGCGACCGAGACCCGGGGCTGGCGCAAACTCAAGGCGTCCCTGACCGGTGGCGCGGCGATCACCACCGATGCGGGTGCGACCGAGGCCGCCGAGCGGGTCAGCGTGGCGTCGGTCGTCGAGGCCGCGCGGGCCTTCCAGGCGACGCAGGACCTGCTGATCTGGATGGAGCAGACCATCCGGGCCGCGACCAAGTCGATGATCGGCGACGACAAGGCGTGGAAGGGCCCGGCGGCCACCGCCTTCCAGGACAAGATGAACTACTACTCGGACCTGCTGGGCAAGCAGGCCGAGCACCTGGCCGGCGGCGCGATCCCGGATTCGACCACCGCCGCCAACAACATCAACTCGTCGACCAACCTCAACTCGCTGCCGTCGCAGCTCTACGACGCCGCCAACTACCTGTCCTGGGGCCAGCAGACGGTCGACTACCTGGACCGCGCCTGGGCGACGATCGCCGGACAGAACGGCGTCGGCGAGGGGAACGGCCCGGTGCCGATCAGTGGCAGCGAGTACGAGGTGCCGATGGCCAAGCAGATGGCGCAGGTCGTCGACACGGTGGCCACCCAGTACAAGATGGCCACCGACAAGGCGGGCACATCCGGCATCACCATGCCGACCACCGGCATCAGCACGCCGACCATGCCGAAGACCACCACGATGAACATCACGACCGTGGCCTTCACCACCCAGACGCTCACCACGCCGACGTTCACCACGCCCAACATCAGCGGTGTCACCACGCCGGTGATCACGACCCCGCCGAACATCACGGTGCCGACGATCACGACGCCGAACCTGAACAGCATCACCACGCCCACCGTCAACGGCGGTCCGGGCAACCTGACCACGCCGTCGTTCAACAGCAACGGGCCGG
Organism: Actinoplanes rectilineatus; assembly: GCF_000962825.1. Lineage (GTDB taxonomy): Bacteria > Actinomycetota > Actinomycetes > Mycobacteriales > Micromonosporaceae > Actinoplanes > Actinoplanes rectilineatus. The sequence continues at coordinate 1,047 of NZ_JZKF01000152.1, read as the reverse complement.
GCAACGGCAACTTCTCGGCGATCACCACGCCCTCGATCAGCAGCCCGAACCTCGGCAACGGCTCGGGCACCAACTCCGCGGTCAAGGTGCCGGAGATCAACGCCCCCGGTTCCGGCAGTGGCGGTTCCGGTGGCGGGACCGGCTCCGGCCTTCCCGGCTTCGAGGCGCCGGAGATCGGCGCCCCCGGATCGACCGGTGGTCTGGGTACCGGTGGTCTCGGCACCGGCTCGGTCATCCCGCCGACCATCAAGGCGCCGACCTCCGGCAACACCGGCAATGGCAGCGGCGGTTCCGGTGGCGGCAACGCGGTGAAGACGCCGACGTTCGACACCCCGGGCAGCGGTACCGGCAGCGGCACCGGCACCGGCACCGGCGGCAACGGCTTCACCGCGCCGAGCATCCCCGGCATCGGCTCGCCCGGTTCAGGTGGCGGTACCGGCAGCGGCGGCGGGTCCGGCCAGGTCGACACCCCGGACGCGAACGGCCTGCTCGGCAACAACGACGACTTCAAGCCCGGCGTGATCGGCGGCGTGGAGATTCCGGACTCGCCGGGTGGCGCCTCCCCGGGGACCGGCGGCAGCGGTTTCCAGTCGCCGTCCATGCCCGGCATGCCCGGTGCCGGTTCGCCCGGTGCGGGTTCCGGTGGTGGTTCCGGTGTGCCGGACGCCCCGGACTCGAAGGGCCTGGTCGGCGGGGACGCGTCGGACTGGGAGTCGCCGTCGCTCGGTGGGATCGAGGTGCCGGGCTCGTCGTCCGGTGCGGCCCCGGGCACCGGTGGTTTCCAGTCGCCGCAGATCCCGGGTATGCCGGGCGCGGGTTCGCCGGGTGCGGGCGCGGGCAACAGCGGTTCCGGTGTGCCCGATGCCCCGGACTCGAAGGGCCTGGTCGGCGGGGACGCGTCGGACTGGGAGTCGCCGTCGCTCGGTGGGATCGAGGTGCCCGGTTCGTCGACGGGCGCCACCCCGGGCACCGGTGGTTTCCAGTCGCCGCAGATCCCGGGCATGCCGGGTGCCGGTTCGCCCGGCGCGGGTGCGGGCAGTGGCGGTT
>NZ_JZKF01000151.1 GCF_000962825.1 Actinoplanes rectilineatus | reverse complement strand
GCGGTAGGCGTCGGTCAGTGCGGTCTGGGTCAGGTCTTCGGCGAGGTGGGGGTCGCCGGTGAGCAGGTACGCCAGGCGCATCAGGGATTGGCCCCGGCGCCTGACGTATTCCTCGAAGATCACGGGATGCCTTCCGGTCGCTGTCCATCAGTGGAGATGTGATGGGACGTCGGATGTGCTGCATCCCTGTGGGCCCGGGTCAGTGCCAGGGTTTGTAGTGCGGGTTGCTCTGGCAGTCGGTCATCTTCTCGGTCTTGGTGGTCTTGTCGACCGGGCAGACGCCGATGACGTATTCGCGTTTGATGCCGCCGGGGAAGGCCACTTCGACCTGGTCGGCCCATTTGTGGGTGTCGCCGATGGTCTTGTTGACGTCGATACCGCCGGGGGCGTCGATGTAGTAGTTCCAGCCGGATTTGTACCAGGTCTTGTAGAGGTCGTGGTCGTAGGAGGTGGAGACGTACGGGGAGGGCTGGTTGACCAGGACGTACTTGGCGACGTCGTACTGTCCGGCGGTCCAGTCCTTGGGGGTGAATCCGGCGGCGAAGATGACGTCGGGTCCGCGGCTGTCGCTGCGGTAGAGGGTGCCGCAGCTGACCCGCCAGACCGGTTCGGGGGTGATCCGGTCGAGCGCGATCTCCTTGGGGGCGACGGCGGAGGCGGTGAGTCTGTCCTCCACGATCGGGCAGGTGGGGGCGGTGCCGATTGCGGCGGTGGCCGGTGTCGGCGTGCCGGCGAGGGCGGTGACCAGGGCGAAGACGGCGGCGAACCTAGTTTTGATCATGTGGTGCACGATCGCTGGCCGCTGCCGACACGCACCGGATCGTCACTCGTTCGGCGGCGTGTCGTCGAGGGTGGGTGTCACCGCCCAGGGGCCGGCAGAAGGTTTCGGGTTCACAGCGTGATGGTGTGGGCGGTGCAGAGCGCGGGGAACCAGGTGACGTCCTCGGGGATACCGTGCGCATCGCCGCGTTCGGCGGGACCGGTGATTCAGTCGGGGTTCCGCCACTGGCCATCGTCGGTTCTCTCTTTTCCGGCATCGTGTCGATCACGATGTCGGTCGATCGAGCGGGGAGACATGCGGAAGCTTTTCCGGGTTGTGGCGGCAGTGTCGGCGGCGGTTCTGGTGGTGGCGGTGGCACCGCGGCCGGCGCAGGCCGCGGTGGACATCATTCACAAGATCACGCAGGAGGAGGATCCGTTCGAGGCGCGGTTCCCGGACGTGGTGAAGCTGGCCGACGGGCGGCTGATGGCGGTGTGGCACCGGTCCACCGAGCACGCCGGTGTGGAGAGCACGATCCAGCTGTCGTTCTGGAGTGACGGCAATGGCTGGTCGGCTCCGGCCAACGCGTTCGCCGACCCGAGTGTGGTGGACGGCTGGGACACCCGGGACCCGAAACTGGGCCGGATGAACGACGGCAGTGTGGTGCTCACGTTCTTCACGGCGGGCAAGGTGTATTACTCGGTGTGGAAGCCGGGCTGGACCCGGTTCACCGCGCCGGAGCAGTTGACCTATCCGGGGGCGCCGACCGGCATCGCCAGCCATGGCGCGGTGCTGGCCCTGGCCGACAGCGGCGGTCAGACCGATCAGGTGCTGATCCCGTTCTACCAGGACGGCGCGGCCGGTGGGGCTTTCTTCATGCGGGCCACCTGGCGGGCGACCGTCGCGCCCCGCCTGCTGGTCACCGGCTTCCACAAGATCATCGCGAATGACAATCCGGTCGGCCGGCGGTATTCCGAGCCGAGCTTCGTGCAGATCGGCGACACGGTGGTCACCGCGGTCCGGTCGGAGAATCTGGACACCGCGAACCCGTCGTACCGGCACGCCAGCCCGGTCATCATCGCGCGCTGGAACGCGTACGCGGCGACGCCGTCCTACACGTTCCAGTCCTTCACCGGTGTGCTGGCCAGCTCGCATCACCTGTTGAAGACCTCGTCGGGGAAGGTGCTGTTCACCTACGGCAACCGTGCCAGCGACGGCGTCCGCCCCACCTTCGGCATGATGATCGACAACCCGGCGGGCACCTGGAGTGGGACGCCGGTGCCGCTGTACGACTCCGGCCTCTACGACCAGGCGAACCCGAGCACGGTCGAGCCGGCTGACGGCTGGTTCTGGACGTTGGGCTACAACGCCAAGACGCGCGCCCAGTCGTCGAACGGCGGCACCCTCTGGGTGATCCGCAGTCAGACCGAGGACTACTGACATCACCGGCGTCCCCAGGACGCCCTCCCCCTTCAAACTATGATCCTAGGAAGGTTTAGGGGTAGTGCGGCAAGCCGCACCTCAAACCCAAAGGACGGCTTCGCCGACCGACCAGATCGGTCCAGGTGCCGGGATTCGGTACACGTGCGGACTTGACATAGCGGCCACCCCCTGGCCGCTATGTCAGGCACGGTGTACGTATGACTGACTCACCGCTGGTGCCGGACGGCTGCCTGGCCGTGACGTGCGCCAAGGTCGGCGACCTGCCGCTGCCGCCACTCGAACCCCGCGCGCTGACGCCGGGGCAGGTCCGCACCCTGAAGAACGTGCTCGACCGGCTGCCGCGCTTCCACCAGCACAAGAGCCGCCGCCGCAGCGCGGTCGGCGAGCTGCACGGCCACGCCCGGCCGCTGCGCGACCGCGCGATCGTGCACATCCTGCTCGGCACCGGGCTACGACGCGAGGAACTGGTCAACCTCGACCTGGACCAGATCACCCCGAACATCCCGCAGGAGCTGCGCGCGGCCAAGAAGGCGAAGATCAGCGGCGTACGAGGCAAAGGCGGCACCAGCCGTACCGTGTTCCTCGGCGCCGACGGCCGCACCGCCCTGGCCGACTACCTCGCACACGAGCGCCCCGCCGACGCCGGACCGGCCGCGCTGTTCCTGTCCGCCGCCTCGATCGGCTCACGGCGCCCCGACGGCCGGCTCTCCCCGCGCTCGATCAATCCGATCTGCGAGCAATCGGCCGCTGGCACGACGCCGAACACGGCGACCCAGCCCGGCACATCAGCCCGCTCAGGCCCCATGACCTTCGGCACAGCTTTGCCTTCGCGCTCGCCGAGGCCACCGGCAGGGACGCCTACGAACTCGAGCGCCGACTCGGCCATCAGTCGCAGCGCTACATCCACCGCTACACCCACCCGCCCGAGGACATCGCCGCCGGCTACATCGAGAACCTGTAGTCGACGCCGCGACCACTTCCTAGATCGACTTCTTGATCCCTGGTCGCGCATCCGTTAAGGAGCCCCCAACCCCGACGAGACGCCGTCCGTATGCCGACCCGATTTGCCGGGCGCATCGTCGATCGCGTAGATCTCTCTGCCGCGGCGACGGCGCTGCGAGCCGTTCAGCCGGGGGGCCGATTGTCGTGCCTTCAGGTCGTCATGGCCGTAATGGCAGCTGTCAGTTCCTGGGGGTGTGTCATGACGATGTTGTGTCCGGATGCGATCTCTACGAGGCGTCGCTGAGGTGCGGTCTGCACGATGGCGGTGATCTTGTCGCGCCGGTCCGCGTAGAAGCCATGGCGGGCCAGCACGATGGTCATCGGGCAGGTGATCCGTTCGTAGACGTCGATGCTGGGATACACCGGCGCGTCCGGTGGCGCGGTGGTCGTGGCCGCGATCTCTTCTGTCGTGGGCCTTCGGGTGAACACGCCGCCGCCATCGCTGAGGAAGCTTCGTGCACCGACCGCGCGTACGAGTTCGGGATCAGCGCCGGCGTTGAGCCAGTCGGTTGCGGCGCCGGCCGCCTGTTCCTCAACCCAGGCGTCACGTTGTGCGGCATCGAAACGGCGGCCGTACCCGAACGTACGCCGCAGTTCCTCGGCGGCCTGCGGGGTGCGAAATTGCCCGAGAGTACGGGAGGCGGTCTGCCGGTCGTCGAGGACCAGCCCGTCGATGATGCAGATCCCGCTGGGCTCGACGAGGCCTGCGGCAGTGACCGCGGTGACGGCGTAGCCGCCGGTGGAGTGACCGACCAACAACGGACTTTCCCAACCCGATGCGGCAACGACAACGGCCAGATCACGCCAGTACTGTTCTGCGTTTTTCGACTCGGCGGTGCTGTGGCCGTGGCCGCGTAGGTCGACGGCGATCACCCGATGTCGTGGCAGAAGGCCTGCCACTACCGCTTCCCATGCGGCGGCGTTGTGCCCGCTGCCGTGCACGAGCAATACGGGATGCCCGGCGCCGCCGTGATCCAGGGCGGCCACTGTGCCGCCGTCAACCTCGAAAGAGATCTCTTCGCTCACGCGCTCTCGCCCTTCTCGACCGCGACCAAGGAGCCGCTCTCCATCGCCACCCACACCAGACAGTCCTCGACCCACAACCCATGAGGCTCTCGTCCGGGTAATTGGTGAAGGGTCACGTCACCGTCGGCCGTGATCCGGGCCAGTTGGCCAGAGCCCCACAGCGTGACCCAGCATCCGCCGTCGGTGTCGGCCGCGACGGCGTGTGGCCGGCATGCGGCGTCGGCGAAGCTGATTTTCTCTACCGAGCCGGACGGATCGACACGACCAACGCACCCTCCAGCGATGTCCGCGTACCAGATCCCCGCCTCGGAGGCGGCGATGCCGACCGGCGCGGCAGGCGCCCTGCCACTGGGTAGTTCGACAATCTGCACCGCACCGTCGTTCACGTAAGCGAGGGCACTGGCGGCGTTGAGCGCAACCCACGGCCGGCCTGCAACATCGACGGTGAGCATCGCCGCCCGCGCGTCGGGGACCGGCAGGTCGAGCATGGTCAAGTCGCCCGAGGCGGTGACCACCCTGCCAATCTGGTTGAGCCCCGGTGCGGTGAACCAGACTCCTCCGTCAGGCGCAGCGGCGATGCCGTAAGGCGCCGATCCGGATGCCAGGTCGATCACCGTGTGGTCGCCGGAGGCGTCTCGGCGGCTCAGCCGATCGTCGGTGCGGGTGCACCAGAGCGCGCCGTCGGTGGCGACGGCCAGCAGCATCGGATGACCGTCACTGCGAGGAAGGCGCTCGTGCCGGAACGTGAAATCTGCCTCACCGTCGACCGAGGTTTCGGCAGGCATGAATCGTGCGAGTCCCTGGGGAGTCAGAATCGTCATCCACAAGTTCCCGGTGGCGTCCCCCGCCACGGCGTACGGTGCCCAACCCGACGGCAGGACTATCTCGCGGCACAGCGCTGTCTCAGGCGGTGGCATCAGCTTCCCTCCTTAAATGCTACGGATGTAGCATTAGGCACATGGCGTCGGATGCGCAAGTCCCTTTCGCGGTCCCCGGAGTAACCCGGCCCGGCGGCCGAACCGCCCGCACGCGCGAACGCGTACTCGACGCCGTCGCGTCGTTGCTGCTGGATGGCGGCTACGAAGCCGTGACCATGGACGCGGTCGCCGCGCTGTCGGGAGTCCATCGCACCACCGTCTACCGCCGCTGGCGCGACACCGGCAGCCTTCTCGCCGACTCCCTCGACGCCGCCCGCGAACACCCGTGGGAACCGCCGGACACCGGTTCATTACTGGACGACCTGGTCGCCATCAACCGCCAGATCGCCGCCGCTTTGACGGAAGAACCATCGATCACCCGGGCACTCGTCGCGGCGTCGTTCCGCTCACCGGCCGCGGCCCACGCGCTCCGGTCATTCTGGGAGAACCGCTACGCCCGCGCTGCTGTCGCCATCGAACGAGCAGTCCGCCGAGGTGAGGCCGTTGAAGACATCGACGCACGAACCGTTCTGATCGCCTCCTGCGCGCCAATCTTCTACGAACTTGTACTCATGCGATCCCCGATGCCAGAAGACATCGCCGAACGCTATGCCCGAGTAGGTGTCGCAGTAGCGGCCGGCTGTGCAGGGGGACGCTGACCACTGGGGGTGTCAGCGGCGGGCGGCTCGCAGGGTGTTCTGCAGGGCGGCGACGGCGGGCTTGGGGCGTAGTCGCTGGTCCCAGGGCAGTTCGTCGCCGGGTTCCAGTGGGTAGCTGTCGTGTTCGGCGGTGGAGCCGTAGCGGTCGGTGATGCCCCAGGTGGTGAACGAGGTGCAGGTCGGCTCGGACAGGCAGGCACTGAGCACGCCGGCGAACTGGGTGGCCTGGACGCGGGGTGATTCGCCGTACACGTCGATTTCGGAGATGCGCGCGGACAGGCCGAGTTCGGCCAGGTCGGCGATGTGGGATCGGAGTACGGCGGGGTCGATGTGGTCGCCGGCTTCGTGGATGTGACTTTGGAAGCCCACTCCGTCGATGGGCACGCCGCGGTCCTTGAGGCGGGCGACCAGGTCGTACAGGGCGTCCCAGCGGGGGCCGTCGGCTTCGGCGCCGAACTCGTTGAGGTACAGCGTGGCGTCGGGGTCGGCGGTGTGGGCGGCGGTGAACGCCTTGTCGATGTACGACTCGCCCATGGCTTGCTGCCAGAGGTGTTCGCGCAGGCCTGGGCGGCCGTCGGGTCCGTCGTCTTCGGGTGACAGTGGTTCGTTGACGACGTCCCATTCCGCGACCCGGCCGCGGTAGTGGCCGGCGACGGTGCTGATGTGTTCGGTCATCGCGCGTTCCCGGTCGGCGGGGTCGAGTTGTTGCATCCAGCGTGGGTTGGCCTCGCCGAAGACCAGGGTGTGTGCGTGCATCGTCATGTGGTTGGCGGCTGCGAAGTCGGCCAGCAGGTCGCCTTCCGCGAAGTTGTAGGTGTTCGGGCCGGGGTGGACGAACTGGGGTTTGAGGGCGTTCTCGGTGGTGAGCATCGAGAACTGGGTGGTGGCCAGGGCGCGGTAGCCGTCGTCGCTGACCAGTGGTTCGGCTGCCATCGCGGCCCCGATGGGTAGCCGGCGGCTGGTGGTCTCCGCCAGGGCGCGCAGGGAGTCCGGGGGTGGGGTCTGCTGTGCTGGTGTCCGGGTGTCGCGGACTGTGACGCTGCCGGTGTTGCGTGCTGTCGCTTCCAGGGTGTTGAGGGTCCAGTCCGGTGCGTCGGGGTCGGCGTCGGCGCCGAAGGTGACGGTGCCCGTGTCGAAGACTCCGGGATCCGGGGCGGACATGTGGGTGTCGTCGGTGGTCAGCGTCAGGTTGCCGTCGTGACGTTCGAGGGTGACGGTGATCGTGGTGGGTGATGTGACCGGCGTGGTCCGGTTCGTGGCCGGGGTGGCGGAGTGGCCGTCCCAGACGGTCAGGTTCAGCTGGTGTTCCGTGATCGTGATTCGTAGGCCTTGCCGGTTCTGTAGCCATTCGTCGTAGACGATCGGTACTTCGCCGTACAGGTACAGGGAGGCGGTCTGGCCGGCGGGGCGGTGCAGTGTCGCGCGGATGTGAAAGTCGCCGTGGACGGTGAGTTGTGGGCCGCGCAGGTTCACCGGTGGGTGGGGTTGTCCGCCGGTGCCGTCTTGGAGCACGATCTGTCGTCCGAGGCCGTGGATGCGTACGCCGCCGGGTTCGACGGTTCCGCCCGGGAGGTGGCTCCAGTCTTCGGCGAGCAGGTTCACTCGGCCGGATGCCGGGGTGGTGCCGGATGTGGTGGGCCGGGCGTGGTGGTCACCGGACGGCTCGCAGGCGGTGGTGCCGGCGGCGAGCAGGCACAGTGCGGTTACGAGGAGGGGCAGGCGGGTGTTGGCGGGCACGGGTCCTCGTGGAGTCGGTGTCGGCAGGCGGGTGCCGTGGGCTTTCAGAGGATGACGAATTGGGGTGGGTCGTGGCGTAGGAAGTCGTGGTGGCTGATGTCCCAGCCGTACGCGCCGGTGCGGTCGAAGATCAGGACGTCGCCGACGCGGAGGTGGTCGACGTGCTGGTCGCGGGTGAGGACGTCGCGGGGGGTGCAGAGTTCGCCGACCGCGTCGATCGTCACGTCGGTGACTTCGGGCCGGGGGTAGGGCCGGTTCCATGTGTCGACGTGATGAATGGTGAAGGGGTGGCTGTAGCCCCAGGCGGCGGGGAGCCGGAAGTGGTGGGTGCCGCCGCGGAGGACGGCGAAGGTGCGTCCGTGGGTGGTTTTGAGGTCGATGACTTCGGCGGCGTAGCGGCCGGCGTCGGCGGTCAGCCAGCGTCCGGGTTCGAGGATCAGGTCGATGCCGGCGGGCACGGTGATCTGTTTCAGGGGTGTGAGGTCCATGGAGGTGGTGGTGCGGTAGTCGATGCCGATGCCACCTCCGACGTTGACCACGCGGATTTGTGGGCCGTATCGCTGGGACCAGGTGATGGCGTCGGTGATGAATCGGGCGTGTGCCGGGCCGTCGAGGTTGTTGGAGACGGCGTGCAGGTGGAATCCGATGACTCTCAGGCCGTCGGGGATGGTCGCCAGGACGTCGTCGAGTTGGGTTTCGTCGATGCCGAAGGGGGTGGCGGTGCCGGTCATGGTGTGGCTGCCGGTGAGGGTGGGTCCGCGGCGGTTGACGCGCAGGCAGATGTCGGTGTGCAGGCCGAGGCCGGCGAGGCGCTGGAGTTCGTGGGCGCTCTCGACGTTGATCAGTGCGCCTGCGGCGACGGCGGCGGCGAGTTCGCGGTCGGTTTTGGCGGGGCCGCCGAAGGCGATGCGGCGGGCGCCGGCGGTGATGGCGAGGTCGAGTTCGCCGCCGGAGGCGACTTCGAGGCCGTCGCATTCCTGGGCGAGGGTGTGGACGACGTCGGGGTGGCCGTTGGCTTTGACGGCGTACAGGAGGGTGGTTCCGGTGGGGAGGTTGGCGCGGAGTTCCGCGACGCGGGCCCTCAACACTGATTTGTCGTAAATGTAGGCGCAGACCGGCGTTTTGAGGCTGTCAGGCAGCATGCAGGGGGTTCCTGACCGGGATGTAGAGGTCGCCTTCGCCGGTGAGGCGCATGCGGACGAGGGCTTTGTGGGGGACGGTCGGTGCGGTGAAGGCGGCGTGGTCGGGGTGGCCGCCGAGGGTGTCGTAGGTGTGGTCGACGACGTCGCGGACGATGCGCCAGGCGTGGTCCTCGCCGAGGGGGAGGTTGATGACGAGTTCGCCGAGGTGGGCCTGCAGGGCGGTGTATCCGAGTTTGGCGCGCAGGATGTCGGGGTCGTCGGTGGTGATGACGGATCCGGGCCAGAGGTCGATGGTGTGTCCGGCGTCGGCGAGGCGGCCGGGGTGCAGGCGGAGTCCGGCGAAGTCGCGCAGGGCGAGGCGGTGGGGTCGTCCGTTGAGGAAGGTGGGGAGGCAGTTCTGCAGGTGGGCTTCGAGGGCGATGCCTTTGGTGGCGAGCCGGAGCAGGGGTGGCAGGAGGAGCCGGGTGTAGTCGTCGAGCCATTGGGCGGCGGTGCCGTCGTAGTCGTCGAGGAGCCCGGCGAGCACGGTGCGGCCGGTGGTGGGGTCGTGGGCGGGGAGGGCGCCGCCGGGGACGGCGTGTTCGCCGGGTTGGAGCCGGCCGGTGAGTCCGGTGCGCAGGATGGCGGAGAGGTCGCGGCCGCTGCCGGCGGGTACGGCGGCGCCGGCGGTTTCGGCGAGCAGGATGAGGTGTTGTTCGTCGGCGGTGAGGGTGTGTAGCAGGGTGGAGAGGGCGGGTCCGTTGCGGGTGCTGGCGATGCTGATGCTGCGGCGGGTGGAGGTGACTTGGATGTCGAGGGACACCTTGAGGTAGTGGCCGGTGTCGGTGAGCAGGGTGCGCAGGGCGGCGGTGGGGACGGCGTCGAGGTGGCCGTCGAGGGGTTGCAGGGTGCCGTCGGCGTAGAGGTGGGGGTATCGCTGGGTGACGAGGTCGTGTTGCCAGGCGTGGACGGGCTGGGCGCGGTATCCCGGGGG
>NZ_JZKF01000150.1 GCF_000962825.1 Actinoplanes rectilineatus | reverse complement strand
CTTGTTGACACATCGCCAACAGTGTTTCAGGGTGTGTCGATGCCGACGCCTGGACTGCACGGCTACACCGAGCCGTGGCGCGAACCGGAACACGACGATCTGGCCGAGATGGCCCGGACCTTCTTCCTCAAGGACGTTCTCCCCCACACCGCCCGTCTGGAGGCCCAGGGCCATCCGGACCGGGAGCACTACCGCCGGGCCGGCGAGCTGGGCCTTCTCGGATTGTCCGTCCCGGAGGCGTACGGCGGCGGTGGTGGCGATTTCACCCACGAGGCCGCGCTGTTGCACGAACAGACGATGGCCGGCGAGGGTAGCCTCGGTCTCGCGGTCCACAGCGGCATCGTGACCGGATACCTCGTCACTTTCGGCACGGAAGAGCAGAAACAGCGCTGGCTGCCGGGCCTGTGCAGCGGCGCGCTGGTCGGCGCCATCGCGATGACCGAGCCGGACGGCGGCTCCGACGTCCAGGCGATACGGACCCGTGCGGTCCGCGACGGCGACGACTACCTGGTCAGCGGCGCCAAGACCTTCATCACCAACGGGCACATGGCGGACCTGGTGGTCCTCGCGGTCAAGACCGATCAGTCCGCCAAGGCGCGCGGCATCTCCCTGCTGGTCGCCGAGACCACCACGGAGACCGGTGGCTTCCGGCGGGGCCGCACCCTCGACAAGATCGGTCTGCACGCCAACGACACGGCCGAGCTGTTCTTCGACGATTTCCGGGTGCCCGCGGCGAACCTGCTCGGCACCGAAGGCGCCGGATTCGTCCAGCTGATGCAGAAGCTCCCCCAGGAGCGGCTGGTGATCGGGGTGGGGGCCGTCGCGGCCATGCAGCGGGCCGTCGAGCTCGCCACCGCGTACGCCAAGGATCGAAGAGCCTTCGGGAAGGTCCTGCTGGACCACCAGAACACCCGGATGGTGCTCGCCGAGTGCGCCACCCGCACCCGCGTCTCCCGGGTCTTCCTGGACGACTGCATCGCCCGGCACGTCCGCGGTGAGCTGGACGTGGCCACCGCCGCGATGGCCAAGCTGTACCTGACCGAGGGGCAGTGCGAGGTCGTCGACCGCTGCCTGCAGATCTTCGGTGGCTACGGCTACACCACCGAGTACCCGATCGCCCGGATGTACGCCGACGCCCGGGTGCAGAAGATCTACGGCGGCACCAACGAGATCATGAAGGAGCTGATCGCCCGTGCCCTCTGACGACCGGACCGGCCCGCTGAGCGGCATCCGGGTGGTCGAGCTCGCCGGCCTCGCCCCTGGGCCCTTCGGCTGCATGCTGCTGGCGGATCTCGGCGCCGACGTGGTGCTCGTCGACCGGCCCGGCGGCACCGGACTCGACGGTCCGCTGCAGCGCAACCGCCGGGTCGCCACCCTCGACCTCAAGTCCCCGGACGGCGTCGCCGAACTGCTCAGCCTCGCCGCCCGGGCCGACGTCCTGGTGGAGGGACACCGGCCGGGCGTGGCCGAGCGTCTCGGTCTCGGTCCGGACGTGTGCCAGAACCTCAACCCCCGTCTCGTGTACGCGCGGATGACCGGCTGGGGTCAGAGCGGGCCCCTGGCCGCCGACGCCGGGCACGACATCGACTACCTCGCGGTCGCCGGGGCGCTGGAACCGCTGGGCCGTCCCGGCCAACGCCCGCACGCGCCGGTCAACCTGCTCGCCGACTTCGCCGGTGGCGGCATGCTGCTGGCGGTCGGGGTGCTGGCGGCACTGCTGGAGCGGGAGCGTTCCGGGCGGGGACAGGTCGTCGACGCCGCGATGGTGGACGGTTCGGCGCTGCTCACCACGTTCCTGCACGGGATGATCGCCGGCGGGGCGTGGTCCGGCGGCCGGGGCGGGAACCTCCTCGACGGTGGAGCGCCGTTCTACGACACCTACGAGACGGCCGACGGCCGGTACGTGGCGGTCGGCGCGCTGGAACCCCGGTTCTACGCCGCGCTGCTCCGCGGGCTCGAGGTCGTTCCGGCGACGGAACAGCAGGACCGGGACGGCTGGCCGGAACTGCGGCGGCTGTTCGCGGCCCGGTTCCGGACCCGCACCCGGGACGAGTGGGAGCAGGTCTTCACGGGAGCCGACGCCTGCGTCAGCCCGGTCCTCTCCCCCACCGAGGCGCCACGGCATCCGCACAACGTCGCCCGCGGCACCTTCGTCGACGTGGGCGGGGTGGTACAGCCGGGGCCGGGACCGCGCTTCTCGCGTACCCCCGTGAAGGAACCGGCCGTGCGGGAGGCGACCACCGTGACCGAGGTCCTGGCCGGCTGGAAATGACCGGACGGCGGTGATCAGGCGGCTGTCTCGGCGGCGATGGGGCCGCGTTTGTCGCGGTACATCGCGGCGTCGGCCTCGGCGGTGAGCACGTCGAGGCCGGCCGCACCGCCCGCCGGCCGCGACGCGATCCCGATGCTGACACCGACCGTCACCGTCCGGTCCGTGCCGATCTCCACCGGCCGCCGGATCGCCGCGCGCAGGCGTTCCACGATCGGCGCGGCCTGATCCGGTCCGGTCTCCGGCAGCAGGACCAGGAACTCGTCACCGCCCAGACGCCCGGCCAGCCCCGCCGCGCCGAGCACGCCGACCAGGCGGGTACCGATCTCGTGCAGCAGCAGGTCGCCGACGGCGTGACCGTGGGTGTCGTTGACCTTCTTGAAGCCGTTGAGGTCGAGCAGCAGCACCACCAGGGGCCGGGCCGCGCAGTCGTCGGCGTACCCGGCGAGCTGCGCCCGGTTCGGCAGTCCGGTGAGCGGGTCGTGGGTGGCCTGGTGCTGCAGCGCCCGGCGGGTCTCCTGCAGGTCGGCGAGGTGCCGGGCCAGCGCCGACGACTGGCTGCCGGTGATCACCGCGATCATCAGGTTGAGGAAGATCGCGCCGGTCCGCTCGGCGGCGATCGGCACCACCGGGGCGATCAGCGCCGCGGAGGTGGCCGCCCAGACCGCCATGGCGCCCGGCAGGCGGTTGCGGCTGGCGCCGATCACGATCGGCAGGGCGAGCAGCGGCCAGGTGGCCTGACCGGTGTACCGCTGGGTCTGTGCCACGAACGCCGTCACCGTGACGGTGTCCAGGACGGTCTGCAGGATGCTGAACCCGGTGTACCGGTCCGCCGACGGCCTGCGCCGGTTCAGGAACGACAGCACGCAGGTGGCCGCGAGCAGCACCGCCACGACCACGCAGACCTGCTCCACCTGCGGCGCGGGGTCCGCCGGCCCGATCCCGCCGACACCCAGACCGAACAGCGCCGTGGCGATCGACCCGATCGCCCGGGTCACCAGGCTCGCGGTCTCGGAGGCCCGGCGCCGCGCCCGAAGCGACTCGTCGATCAGCATCGGTCAGAACCGGAACCCGCCCACCAGGGTGCGCAGTTCCTCGGCCGTACGCGACACCTCGCCGCTGGCCTCCCTGGTCTGGTTGATGCCGGTGACGGTGGCGTTGCTGGCGTCCGACACGTCGCTGATGTTCGCGGCGATCCGGCTGGACCCGGCGGCCACCTCGGCGATGCTGCGGCTCATCTCGCCGGTGGTCGCGGTCTGCTGTTCGACCGCCGAGGCGATGGTGGTCTGGAAGTCGTTGATCTGCGCGATCACCTCGGACACCCGGTTGATCACCTCGACCGCGCCGTTGGTGTCGTGCTGGATGGCGGTGACCCGGGCGCCGATGTCCTCGGTGGCCTTCGCCGTCTCCTGGGCCAGGTCCTTGACCTCGCTGGCCACCACGGCGAACCCCTTGCCGGCCTCGCCCGCGCGGGCCGCCTCGATGGTCGCGTTCAGCGCGAGCAGGTTGGTCTGCTCGGCGATGCTGGTGATCAGTTTGATCACGTTGCCGATCTCGGCGGACGACTCGCCGAGCTGCCGGATGGTGTCGGTGGCCCGGGCCGCCTCGTTCACCGCGATCCCGGCGATCTGCACCGCCTCGCTGGTGTTGCGGGAGATCTCCCGGATCGACAGGCCCATCTCCTCCGAGCCGGCCGCGACCGACTGCACGTTGCGGGAGATCTCCTCGGCCTCGGTGGCGGCCGAGTTGCTCTGCCGGTCGGTCTTGTCCACCGCGTCGGCGATCTGCCCGGACACCCCGGCCAGTTCGTTGGAGGCGACGGCCAGCCGGTCGGCGTCGTGCGCGATGGTGCCCATCGAACTGCGCAGTTTCTCCAGCGACCGGTCCAGGGCGGTGGCCATCGAACCGAGCTCGTCTCTGCTGGTGATGTTGCTGCGGGCGGTGAGGTCACCCCGGTCCAGGGCCTCGAGGACCGCGCCGAGGACCCGGATCGGCCCGAGGATCGACCGGACCATCGGGATCGCCATGCCGATGAGCAGGCCGAGGGCGAGCAGGACGACCACGATCGCGGTGTTGCGGACCGAACTGACCGTGGTGGCCATGTCGGTCTTCTGCTGCTCGATGGCCGCCTCCACCTTGCCGGTGAGGTCGTCGAGATAGCCGTCGGTCTTGTCGTTGGCCTCCGGGATCTCGTCCAGCCGGGCGATCACCGACTTCGGGCTCGCCACGCCCGCGGTGACGAAGTCACTGATGAACGTGTTGAAGTCGGTGAAGTCCGCCCGGTAACCCTCGAAGGCAGCCAGGAGATCGGCGGGCAGGCCGGCGGCCTCGACGGCGTCGGCAGCCTCGGTGGCCGACACGACGTCGTCCTTCACGTCGCCGGTGACGTCCTGGCCGAGCGCCGCCCGGTAGGCGTCGACCTTCAGCTCGCTCTGCCGGTTGTTCAGGTGGTTGAGGGCGGCCAGGCCGGCCTCCAGGGCGCGCAGTTCCTCGGCCTGGCCGGCCAGGCGGGACTGGCCGGCGAGCGTGATCGCCGCGGACACACCGAGCGCCAGGGCGCCGGTGGTGACGATGATGCCCAGCCGTTTGGCCAGGCCGATGTCCTGCAAGCCGCTCATGCGCCCTCCACCGTCCGTCGTCACCTGCCCATCGACCGTGACGCGGATCACCTGAGGAAGCGCTTCAGCTCCCACCGTGGCATCCGGCTCCTGTCACGGCCTCTGTTCCGGCGGAGGAACGGCCTGTCCGGGGCTCAGCGGTGCAGGCGGCTCCGCCACTCGACCGGGACCGCGCCGGCCGGGCCCGGGACCGGCTGATCCTCGGGGCGGCTGGTCGGCGGGGCCAGCTCGGGGCCGGTGAACGCCTGCTCGCTGCTGAAGTCCCAGAACCAGTCCTCGCCGGGCTCGAAGGACTGGACGACCGGGTGGCCGGTCGCCGCGAAGTGGCCGGTGGCGTGCTGCGCCGGGGAGGAGTCGCAGCAGCCGACATGGCCGCACTCGGTGCAGCGGCGCAGGTGGAACCACCAGCCGCCGGCGGCGAGACAGTCGGCGCAGCCGGTGCCGGACGGCGGGACATCGGTTCGGATCTCGGGGCTCGTCACGCCCGGAAACCTATCTCACGCGTGTGTCCGGTCGTACGCCTGCTGCGCCTCGACGACCTGGACGATCTCGCCCTCGAGCAGGTCGATCAGGGCCTGCATCCGTTCGGCGACCTGCGCGCCGAGCGGGGTGAGGCTGTATTCCACCCGCGGCGGGATGGTCGCCTGCACCTCGCGCCGCACGAGACCGTCGCGTTCCAGCGACTGCAGCGTCTGGGCCAGCATCTTCTCGCTCACGCCGTCGACGCGGCGGCGCAGGGCGTTGAATCGGTAGGAGCCCTCGTGGAGGGCGGCGAGAGCGAGACCGCCCCAGCGGCCGGTCACGTCGGCCAGCACTCCGCGGGACGGACACGCCCGTGCGAAAACGCTGGTTATCAGCTCGTCATCGGGTTCGTCCATGACATAGACGATACCTAGGCACACCGCACTGTTCCCCGTGACTGTGCTCACCCCTGGTTGGCACTTTCCAAAAGTTAGTGCATTCTCGTGGCAGGCAAGTCCCCACCTAAGGAGTCACCATGAGCATCGCCGTCACCGGAGCCACCGGACAGCTGGGCCGTCTCGTCGTCGAGGCACTGATCACCCGCGGCACCGCGCCGTCCGAGATCGTCGCCGTCGTCCGGGACAGCGCCAAGGCCGAGGCCCTGAGCGCCCGGGGCGTGCAGGTCCGGGTAGCCGACTACGACGCCCCGGAGACACTCACCACCGCGTTCGCCGGCGTCGACAAGCTCCTGCTGATCTCCGGCAACGCCGTCGGCCAGCGAGTGCCGCAGCACACCGCCGTGATCAACGCGGCCAAGGCGGCGGGCGTGGGCTTCCTCGCGTACACCAGCCTGCTGCGCGCCGACACCAGCACACTGGGCCTCGGCCCCGAACACAAGGCCACCGAAGAACTGATCGCCGCCTCCGGCATCCCGTACGCGCTGCTGCGCAACGGCTGGTACATCGAGAACTACACCGGCAACCTGGCCGGCGACATCGAGCACGGCGCGATCTACGGCGCCTCCGGTGAGGGCCGGATCGCCGCCGCCACCCGCGGCGACTACGCCGAGGCGGCCGCCGCGGTGCTGATCTCCGGCGAGACCGGCGTCTTCGAACTGGGCGGCACCACCCCGTTCACCAAGGGCGAGCTCGCCGCCGCCATCGCGCAGCAGTCCGGCAAGCCGGTCGAATACCGCAACCTCTCCGTCGCTGACTTCCAGGCCGCCCTCGTCGGCGCCGGCCTCCCGGAGGCGTTCGCCGGCCTGCTCGCCGACACCGACGGCAAGGTCGTCGACGGCGAACTGGACACCGACAGCACCGACCTGCAGCGCCTGATCGGCCGCCCGTCCACCCCGCTGGACGACGCGATCGCGACCGAGCTGAAGGGCTGAGCGTCCCCTCCTCACCGGGACGCCCGGGAACCCCTAGGCTTCGTCGGTGACGTCGGCGAACGTCCCCCGCAGGGCCTCCACCGCCGCGTCGGCGCCGACCCGGAGCGCGACACCACGCTCCCCGGCGCCGAGCGCGACGAACCGCCCACGGGTCCGCTCGTCGGCGATCACCGGCCAGGCGGTCGACGCGCCGAACGGGGTGATCGTGCCCCGCTCGTACCCGGTGACGTCCTTCGCCGTCGCCGCGTCCGGCATGGACAGCCGGTTCACACCGAGCAGCGCCCTCAGTTTCGGCCAGGAGATCACCCGGTCCCCCGGGACCAGCACGAACAGGTAGTCGCCGGCGGCGCGCCGCACCACCAGGGTCTTCACCAGGTCACGGACCTCGACCTGATGGACGGCCGCCGCCTCGGCGACACTGCTGACCGGCCCGTGCCGGACGACGTCATGTGCGATGCCCGCGGCGGTCACCGCGGCGATGGCCGGACTACTCACAATGATCATCGTACGATGCGAGGTAGGCTCGCCTTCATGGCCGACAAGCCGAGACTCACCCCCGGACCGAACCACCCCATCACCGTCACCCCGAGCGGCGACCACATCGTCGTGACGGCCGGCGGTCGCGTGGTCGCCGACACCCGCGCCTCCCTGACGCTGCAGGAGGCGAACTATCCGCCGGTGCCCTACATCCCACTGAGTGACGTGGACACCAGCCTGCTCACCCGCACCGACACGACGACGTGGTGCCCCTACAAGGGCGAGGCCACCTACTACGCGGTCACCGAGGGCAGGGACGCGGTCTGGGAATACCAGGACCCGTCCGAGGCGGTCGCCGCGGTGAAAGGGCACGTCGCGTTCTACCCCGACCGGGTCGACAGCATCGCGGTCACCCCGGCGACCAGCTGACGGTCCACCTCGTACGGGGTGTACAGGGAGATCCGGTCGAGAACACCGCCGAACCGCTTGCGCAGGGCGGCGGCGACCACGGCCGGGTCCCCCACCACCGCGAAGGCGTCGAGCACGTCGTCGTCGATCGCAGCGGCCATCTCCGCCCACGCCTGCCGACGCGACAGCAGGTTAAGACGGTCGGCCAGCTCACCCCAGCCGTGCGCCTCGAGCAGCGGACGGTACGCGGGCGTCGAAGCGTAGAACGCGATCTGCTCCCGGACCGCCCGTTCCGCCTCCCGCCGGGCGGCCTCGTCCGCGCCGAGAACCACCATCACCGACATCTCCAGGGAGAATCCGTCCAGATCACCGCCCCGGGCGCCCCGCAGCAACGGCACCAGATGCCCGTGGAGATAGTCGGCGCTGGTCAACGGATGCACGAGGAGACCGTCGGCGACACGGCCGGCCGCGCGCACCATCAGGTCACCGACGGCGGCGAGCGCGATCGGCGGATTGCCGAACCGGTTGGGCCCCGGATTGAAGTAGTCGGACATCAGGGTGTGCCGGTAGAACTCGCCACGAAACATCAGCCGGTCCCCGGTCTCCCACGCCGCCCAGATCGCGCGAACAGCGGCGACGAACTCCTCCATCCGGGCGGCCGGCTTCCCCCAGGGCATCGCGAACCGGCGCTCGATGTGCGGCTTGACCTGCGAACCGAGCCCCAACCGGAACCTCCCCCGGGAGATCAGCTGCAGGTCGTTGGCGAGCACGGCGACACTCATCGGATTGCGCGCGAACGCGACAGCGATCGCCGACTGCAGCGAGATCCGGGTGGTGGCCCGCGCGGCAAGGGTCAACACGGTGAAGACGTCGTGCCGGGTCTCGGCGGCGGCGAACCCGTCAAAGCCGTCAGCCTCGGCGAGCACCGCGGCTTCCTCGACGTCGTCGGGTGAGGCGGTGACCGCAGCGGTGACGTCCACGAGCATGGCCACACCCTAACCCGCGAACCGATCCATCAGCCGGGACGCTGAATCCACGCCTCGCCGTGCACCGGCACACCGGCCGGCGTCCTACGCCACCCCAGTCATCCGGATTCCCGATAAGCGGTGCGGCCGCTCGGCAACCACTGCCTGCGGTCGGGCTTCTTGTTGCTGCTTCCGGCCGACGTTCCTGTTCGTGGGTCGCGGGTCGTGGGTCGTGGGTCGCGGGTCGTTTCAGGAGACCGCGGCGCGGATGGCGTCGGCCATCACCTCGGAAGCCGTCGCCCGCAACAGGTCGAGATCGGTCTCCCCGGCTTCGCCGGTGGCCAGGGCAACCACGGCGTCGCCGTCATAGCGGGAGTGGGCCGGATGAACAGCCCGGGCGAACCCGGTGTGCCCGCTCTGCGCCAGCAGGAAGCAGTCCGTCTTGCTGAGCCGCGCATTGGTGATCAACACGGCGATGGTGGTGTTTCCCCGCCCGAACACCGGTGCGGCAATCTCGCCCCCGCCATCAGCGGCGAAGAGCGGCCGCCCGTCGACGCCGAGAACGTCCCCCCACGGATTGACCACAGCCACCGCCGCAACCCGGACGGTCGTCCCGCTGTCGGTCGCTCCGCCGGTGCTCGTGCCGCCGGTGCTCGTGCCGCCGGTGCTCGTGCCGCCGGTGCTCGTGCCGCCGGTGGTCACCGCGCGTTCCGCCGTGCCGATACCTCCCGGCGCCAGGCCACCCCGCCACTTGCCGGAATGGGCGCCCGCACCGGCTCCGACCGTACCCCAGCGAAGGTCCTCACCGCTCAGAGCGGCAAGCGCGGCAGCACGTCCCTCCGCAGCACCCGGCGGCTCCCCCGCCACCGACCCGTCGAAGATCGACATCCCCACCACGATCGGCACCGGCCCGAACGGCGTCGCCAGCCCGTCCCCGCGCTCCCGGAGCAGCCGCATCACACCGTCCCCGGCCGCCAGCCCGAACGCCGACCCACCCGACAACACGACAGCATCCACCCGGTCGACCAGGCGATGCGGTTCAAGCAGCGCAAACTCGCGAGTGGCCGGAGCCCCGCCCCGCACCTCCCCGGATGCAACGGTCCCCGGCGGCGGCAGGATGACCGTCACCCCGGTCCCGTCCCCGGTCCAGTGCCCAGCCCACGCCGACAGCAGTTGCGGTTCACTCACGCCCGAAACGCTACGCGCCGTCGCTCGCCGCCCCGAACCGGGCAGCGACCGGCCCTGCTTCTCCGGCCCTGCTTCTCCGGCGCGGCCCCAACGACTCGGAGTGCCCAGCAGGAGAGGTCTCGTAGGCGCACCCGGCGTCGACCGCCGACCACTCCTGACAGCGGTCCGGGAACCCTGGTGGATGGCGCATCCGCAGCCGCATCCCGGGCCGGGCAGGCCGGGCGGGCCGGGCCGGGCC
>NZ_JZKF01000015.1 GCF_000962825.1 Actinoplanes rectilineatus | reverse complement strand
GGAAACCCCGGACACACCGGGGGGGGTGCCCAGCCCGACCGGGGGGCCGCGCGGGGGGGGAGCCCAGCCGGGCCAGGGGGCCGCCCGGGGGGGGGGGGGGGGTGGGTGGCCAGACGGAACCGGGCCGCGGTGCCGGGCGGTAGACCGGCAGCGCCGCCCCGGATGATCCGGGGCGGCGCCGAAGGTAGATGCCGGTGTGCAGGTCGCCTCGCGGCGAAAGGCTCAACACGGCTCCAGCCGAACTGGTATTCCGTGCAGGCGAAGGGTGAGGCCCGGGGACACTGGGCACACCGGCATCTGTTCACAACTGTCGGTAGGCCACCGGGATTCCGGCAGTCATCGTGACGTGAATCACATCAGCACCATGGTGATCGTCTCCGGGCCGGACCGAGCGGACGGACACCGGGGACACGCCGGTACGCTCGGGTGCATGAAAGGGCTGTGGACCCCGGCCTGGCTGGCCCGTCACCTGCTCGCGGTGATCCTGACGGTGGGCTGCCTGCTTCTCGGCTGGTGGCAGTTCAGCCGCGCCTCCTCGGGCAATGCGGTCTCCTGGGGCTACATGCTCCAGTGGCCGGCCTTCGGCGGATTCGTGATCTTCATCTGGTGGCGTGAGGTGCAGCTCGCCCGCCACAAGGTCAGCGGCGTGGTCGAGGAGCCGGTGGCGGAGACGCCCACGCCGGCCACCGCCGACCGCACGCCCGGCGCGCCGGTCACGCTGGGACGCCCGGTCCGGGTCGCCGCCCGGACGGCCACTCCCGCGGCCGACGATCCCGAGCTGACCGCGTACAACGACTATCTCGCCTGGTTGGCGGCCCACCCCGGCGCCCGCCCGGCCGACTATCCCGGTCGCATCCCCCAATAGCCGTTTCACCGGCAGATATCGAGAAGGAGCCGTTCGCCGTGCAGGGAGCCCTCACCCGTTACCGGACCATTGCCTGGATCGTCGGCGTCGTCCTGATTCTTCTCGTGGTGATCGGCATGCCGCTGAAGTACATCGGCGGCAACCCGGTCGTCGTCGAGACGGTCGGCCCGTTCCACGGCTTCCTCTACATGGTCTACCTGGTGCTGACCTTCGATCTGGCGCGCCGGGCGAAGTGGGCCTTCCCCCGCATGATCCTGGTGATGCTGGCCGGCACGATTCCGTTCTTCTCGTTCTGGGCCGAGCGCCGGGTCACCAAGAGCTGGATCGTTCACTCGCTGGAACCGGCACTGAGCGAATAGTGTTACCGGCGGGCGGCTTTAACGCTTAGCGGTGATCAAATGACTGCGCGTTATCAGGATTAACCACACAAGTCCGGCTAATGGTAGAAACCCGGCCCCCGGGCCTTGATTTCTTTTCCCGCCTCGATAAGTTAATGCGGTTGGTCCGGTCCGCAGCCACAAACCCTCGGTGGCACCGGCCAGCGCCGCCGAATCACGTGCGGCTCCCGGCGCCCTCCCCGTGGGCGCCGTTTGCCGTGAAAAGCGAGCCGGGGAACCACTACGTGGGGTGAATCCGCGCAAGCGGTAGGGCTACTTCTTCCAGCCCGAATCCGTCAGCTAACCCGGTAGGCGGCCAAGCGGAAGAAAGGCCCCTTACCAGTGCCACACCCCCGAACCGGGCTCCGGGCGCTCGTGGTCGCGTTGACCGCGTTCGCCGTCGCCGCGTCCGGCGCCACGGCCGCACAGGCGGCTCCCTCCGCGTCTGAGCTCAAGAAGAAGATCAAGACGGCCGAGGAGAAGCTCGAGGACGTCACCGAGTCGTACAACGCGATGCGGATCGACCTCAAGGACACCAAGGCGGAGGCGAAGAAGCTCAAGGAGTCGCTGAAGCCCACGGAGGTCGCGCTGGCCTCGGCGACCGCCAAGGTTCAGACGATCGCCTCCACGTCCTACATCCAGGGCCGGGTCGGCGCGGTCAACGTGCTGCTCGGCGGCGGCAAGGACGACATGCTCGAGAAGATGGCCTATCTCGAGCAGATCTCCCAGGCGAACCAGGCGGACATCAACGCGTTCACCCAGACCACGCAGACGTACGCCGAGAAGCAGACGGCCCTCAAGGCCACCGAGACCAAGCAGGCCGCTCAGGTCAAGGAACTGGCCGACCGCAAGGAGAAGATCGAGGGCGACCTCGAGGACCTCTACGACATGCGCGAGACGGTCTACGGCTCCCCCACCGAGGGCGGCAGCGGCGGCTACACCGGCACGATCCCGACCATCGCGGGTTCGGCCGGCACCGCGGTCACCTTCGCGTTCAACCAGATCGGCAAGCCGTACGGCTTCGGTGACGCCGGTCCGGACTCGTACGACTGCTCCGGTCTCACCTCGGCCGCGTGGGCCAAGGCCGGCAAGTCGCTGCCGCACAACGCGGCCGCGCAATACAGCGCCACCGCCCGGATCAGCAAGGCCGATCTGAAGCCCGGTGACCTGGTCTTCTACCGGTCCAACGCGCACGTCGCGATCTACGTCGGCGGCGGCATGATCATCGACGCGCCGTCGGCGGGCCGGGACGTGCTGCACCGCACGATCAACATCATGACCCCGAACGGCTACGGCCGGGTCAAGTAACACCCGCGTACGACAGAAGGCCGGTACCCCTCGCGGGGTACCGGCCTTCTTCGTCGTGGTGGCGGTGTCGTCAGGTGGTCTGCCGCTCTCAGTCCGGCCGGCTCACTCCGCCGCCGCGCGGCCAAGCCGGCTCACGGGGAGCCGGCCGGCCGGTCTCAGGCGGCCTGCAGGCCCTCGGCCCGGGCCAGCTCACGCAGCCGGCCGAGCGCCTGGATCTCCAGCTGACGGATCCGCTCGCGGCTCAGCGAGAAGCGCGAGGCGACCTCGGTCAGCGAGTGCTCCCGGCCGTCCTCGAGCCCGTAGCGGGCCCGCATGATGCCGGCGGAGCGGTCGTCCAGGTGGTTGAGAAGGCCCTCGATGCGCTGGCGCTCCAGGGCGCTCAGCACGATCTCCTCGGGCGACGGGGCATCGCTGTCGGCGACCAGGTCGCCGAGGTTGGTGTCGCCGTCGTCGCCGACCGGGGTGTCCAGCGAGACGGTGTCCTGAGCCCAGCGGGTGAGCTCGTTGACGCGCTCGACGGTCACGCCCAGGGCCGCGGCGATCTGCTCGGGCTCCGGGTCGCCGCCGAGCTCACGGACGAGCTGACGGGTGACGTTACGCATCCGGTTGACGTCTTCGACCAGGTGCACGGGGAGGCGGACGGTCCGCTCCTGCTGGGCGATGGCCCGGGAGATCGCCTGGCGGACCCACCAGGTGGCGTACGTCGAGAACTTGTAACCACGCTCGTAGTCGAACTTCTCGACGGCCCGCACCAGGCCGGTGTTGCCCTCCTGGATGAGGTCGAGCATCGGCATGCCGGACCGCACGTAACGCCGGGCGATCGACACGACCAGGCGGAGGTTGGCTCGGATGAACAGGTCTTTCGCGCGCTGGCCCTCGGTCACGAGCCGTTCCAGCTCTTCCCGGCTCACGCCGCGCCGCGTCTCGCCGCTCTCGAGCAGGTGCTCGGCGAAGAGTCCCGCCTCGATGGCCTTGGAGAGTTCGACCTCTCGTGCGGCGTCCAACAGCGGCGTCCGGGAGATCTCGTGCAGGTAGACTCCGACGAGGTCGCGTTCTTCGGCGACCTGGTCGGTACGCATCACGGTGTTCTTCTCCACGTTGCCCACGGTCCCCTCATTGCCGTCACTAACCCTGTTACGGGCATTACCTGCGTCCATCAGCCCTCTCCCGTAACGTCCGCAGCTCGTGCATTGCGGTTGCTGACATCTACGTAACAAATTGCTGCTCGCACTGATTCCGGCTGGTGGATCGAAAGTGTCACGAATGCCTGGGTGTCACCTGAGAACCCCGTGCGCGGTACCTGAGTGCGATCGTTGGATGTCCATCACGTCGATAGCCGGATACCCCTCGCGCGACTCATAACACCATCGGCCTCCAGTCGTCACAGCGACGGGCATCACCTTGGGCCTCGCGACGTCCGTCACCCCGGAGTACGGGATTAACGCCTCCGGGGTTCATGTGCAGCATCGGCCGAGCCTCGACGAGCTTGAAACAATCAGCCGCCGGAAAGATCTCCCACCGGTGGCGGACCGGACCATCGGCCACAATGCGCCACGCCGCGCCGCAGTTCACTCGCCCACTCGGGTGACATCCCCGAAGCCGGAGACATTCCCAGGTGACGGCCGGTTCGACCCCATCCGTGAGGAAGAGCACACACCCGTACGGGTGACCACGACCGGTCAGAGCACCTCGGCGAGCTGCCAGCTGAGGGCGGCGAAACCGGCGAGCAGCGGGGCCGCGGCCAGCAGCAGGGTCCGGGCGCGGACCAGCGGGAACCGCTGCGCCGGCACCGTCACCGGGACCGGCGCCACCCGGGCGTGGGCGGCCAGCGCGGCCCGGATCGCGGCGTTGACCTGGTCCGGGGTGCCGTTCGCGTCGATCACCACGAAACCACGGTGCTCCGGCAGCGAGCGGTACGCCGCCACCGCCGCCCGCAGATAGGCCATCGTCTCGTGGTCGTACCCCCGGCGCTCGATCCGCTCGTAGGCGACCTCGGGGTCGACGGACAGGTAGAACGTCAGGTCCGGGGCGGGGAACAGCCGGTACGCCAGACGCGCCCGCCGCTCCGCCCGCGGGTGGGCGCCCCGGGCCCGCAGACTCGCGAACTGGCAGGCGGCGTACCGGTCGAGCACCGTGATCCGGCCCGGACTGACCATCCGGACCAGCAGGGTGCGCAGGATGGCGAACCAGCGCAGCACCGACTCGACACCGAGCATCGCCCGCCGGCCGATCAGGTCCTCCGCGTCGGCCCGGCCGTGGGCGTCGGCCTTGCCGAGGACCGCGGCGAGACGGCCGACCCAGCGCCGTCCCCCGGCGTTGCGGCGGTACTCGGCGGGCAGCCCGGTGGCGGCGAGCTCGTCGGCGAGACGGTGCGCCTGGGTGGTCTTGCCGGAGCCGTCGATGCCGACGAGGGCGATGGAGCGTACGCCGGCGTGTACCGGGGGTGACTGCGCGAGGAGAGCCATACCAACTGACGGTAGCCCGGGTGTGCACGTTGCGTTCCCCGTCACCGTGCCCCTCCCACGTACCAGAATGGCCCGCGGGGGTTCAAGGTGTCGCCACTCCGGGTAGTCGTTCACAGATCGGTTCGGGACAGGAGGTCGCCATGCCACACCGTGTGGACGAAGGATTGGCCGTCACTTTGAAGCGCGTCGCTTCGACGCTCAAGGGTGCGGACATACCCTTCGCCTTGGGCGGGAGTTTCGCCGTCTACGCCCGCGGCGGGTACTCCAGTGATCACGACGTGGACTTCCTGATCCGGGAGCAGGACAAGGACCGGGCGTTGCAGGAGCTCGCCGCGGTCGGTTTCGAGACCGAGCAGCCGCCGGAGGACTGGCTGGTCAAGGTCTACGACGAGGGCCGGATGGCCGACCTGATCTACCGCCCGGTGGAGTCGCCGGTCACCGACGAGACGCTTCAGGACACCGAGCAGATCTCGGTCGAGGCGATCTACATGCCGGTGCTCTCCGCCACCCGGTTGATGGTGCACAAGCTGCTCAGTTACAGCCAGCACTACTGCGATTTCGCCACCGGGCTTCCGGTCGCCCGTTCCCTGCGTGAGCAGATCGACTGGGAGAGGGTCCGCAGCGAGACCAGCGCGTCGCCGTACGCCGAGGCCTTCTTCGTGCTTCTCGACCGCCTCGACGTCGTGCCCCATCCGGACCAGCCAGCACTGAGGGTAGGGGGTTGAGATGACCAGTCAGATCGATCTGGAGGCCGAGATCCAGCGGCTGCTCACCGAGCACGACCGGATCGCCGAGCAGGGGATCACCGTGCACCGCCGGGAGAACGCGGTGGTGCTGGGCGGCGAGGTGGAGAGCGCGCAGCGCCGCGACGAGATCTGCCGCCAGATCACCGCGCGGTACCCGGAGATCGAGATCACCTGTGACATCGGCATCACCCGGGCACAGGCACCGAGCGAGGTGGAGGAGATTTCATGATCAGGATCGCCGCCGTGGGGGACGTCCACGTCGACAAGGACGTGGTGGGCCGGTACCGGCCGGCCCTGGAGGAGCTCCCGGACCGCGCCGACGCGTTGCTGGTCGCCGGCGACCTGACCCGGCACGGCACGGTCGAGGAGGCCCGCTGCTTCGCCGAGGAGTTCGGCGGCCTGTCGGTGCCGGTGGTCGTGGTGCTCGGCAACCACGACCATCAGAGCGACCTGCAGGACGACGTGACGAGCGTGCTGACCGACACCGGCATCACCGTGCTGGAGTGCTCGGCGACCGTCCTCGAGATCAACGGACACCGGCTCGGCATCGCCGGCGCCAAGGGGTTCGGCGGCGGATTCGCCGGCGCCTGCGCGAGCAACTTCGGCGAACGCGAGATGAAGGACTTCGTCGGTCACACCGAGGAGATCGCCGGCCGGCTCGGCGAGGCGCTGCGCTCGGTCGAGGCGGACGCCCTGGTGGCGCTGACCCACTACGCCCCGATTCCGGAGACCCTGGCCGGCGAGCCGCTGGAGATCTACGCCTTCCTCGGCTGCTATCAGCTCGGACAGGCGATCGACACGGCGCCGACCTCACTCGCCCTGCACGGGCACGCGCACCACGGTTCGGAACGCGGCCGGACGCCCGGCGGGGTGCCGGTCCGCAACGTCGCGCACCCGGTGATCAAACAGGCCTACAACGTGTACCAGTTGCTGTCGGAGAGTGTCGACGCCGATCTGGTGTCCGTATAGGTTTCCGGATTCCGGCGCCCGGGTAATCGATCGACATGGACCTACTGCTCTGGATTCTCGCCGTAATCCTCGTGGTCGCCGGCATCC
The DNA here is from genome assembly GCF_000962825.1 of Actinoplanes rectilineatus. Classification (GTDB taxonomy): domain Bacteria; phylum Actinomycetota; class Actinomycetes; order Mycobacteriales; family Micromonosporaceae; genus Actinoplanes; species Actinoplanes rectilineatus. Next base: position 139,734 of record NZ_JZKF01000015.1, on the reverse strand, counting down.
TCGCGCTGTTCCGGCGGCAGATCCTCTGGGGGGTCGTGCTGATCATCGTCGGCCTGCTCGTCGGTCCCGGCGGCGTCAGCATCTTCACCTGATCGGCGCTTTGCTCGAGCGCCGGCGAACCATCCCGACGACCCGGGGAACCGGGGTCGCCGCCGACCCGTCCGATGCGGACGGGACGACGGTGGCCCCGGTTCTCTTTGGGGTCCACCGCACACCGGGTGCGTTGTCCGGCCGCTGATTTCTGACTCAATCCCCGCGAACGTACGACGAAAATTCGCGAGGTTGACAGTGACCAACGTCCACCACTTCGCCTACGGAGCCTTCAACCCGGTCGCCGCGTACCTGCTGGCGTTCCTCGGGTCGCTCCTCGGGCTGCTCTGCACCGGCCGGGCCCGGGAGGCGCGCAGTCGCGGGCGTCGGAACCGGTGGCTGGTCATCGCCGCGTTCGCCATCGGTGGCGGCGGCATCTGGCTGATGCACTTCTCCGCCATGCTCGGCTTCGAGGTGCCGGACAGCCCGGTGCGCTACGACCTGCCGCTCACCCTGATCAGCCTGGTCCTCTCGGTGCTGACCGTCGGGATAGGGCTGCTGGTGGTCGGGCACGGCGAACGGAGCACCACCAAGACCCTGGCCGCCGGGCTGCTCACCGGCGGCGGCGTCATCGCCATGCACTACACCGGCATGGAGGGGATGCGGCTGCCCGGCACGGTCCACTACTCGCCGGTCCTGGTGGTCGCCTCGGCACTGATCGCGGTGGCGGCCAGCACGGTGGCGCTGTGGTGCGCGACCTCGGTGAGCGGCTGGTTGCGGGTCACCGCCGCGGCCGCGGTGATGGCGGTCGCGGTCTGCGGCATGCACTACACCGGCATGGCCGCCATGTCGATCGAGCTGGACCCGGCGTCGCCCGCGGTCGGCGGGATCCGGCCCTTCACCATGATCGTGCCGATCACCCTGATCACCGCGGCGGTGATCGTCGGCGTGGCGCTGAGCGCCCTGCAGGCGATGACCGACGAGGAGTTCAGCGACGGCGCCGGCACCCTGGCGCTCGGGGCCGGCAGCGCCGCATCCGGCAAGCCGGCCGAACCCTGGACGCTGAAGCAGAACACCATGACCGACATCCGGCTCTCCCCCGCCGCCCGGGCCGTCGCGACCGGGCGCAGCAGCGCGCCCCGGCCGTCCCCGGCACCGCGGGCCACCCCCCGCCCGGCACCCGCCGCGCCACCGGGCGCGTCCGGCACCTGACGCGTCCCCCGGTCCGGCCGGAGATCCGGTATATCTGATGCGCATGGCGCCCCGCATCCTCCTGTCCATGCCCCTGCACGCGATCACCGAGGTGTACGGCGAGGAGGGTCTGCGGAACCGGCTCGCCCTCGAACTGGAGTCCTTCCCCGACGACCACCGCAAACAGTTGGAGGAGGCCCTCGCCCTGGCGAGCGCGCTGCACGCCGACGACCGCCGGGTCCGCGAGCCCTACATGAACCATCTGCTGCGGGTCGCCATCCGGATCATCAAGTACTACGGGATCCGTGACCCCGACGTGCTGGTCGCGGCGTTGCTGCACGACGCCGTCGAGGACCACCCCGCCGAACTGGGGGGTGTCGACGCCGGTACGCCGTACCCCCGAGCCAGTGAGACGGCGCTGGCGGAGATCGCCCGGCGTTTCAACCCACGGGTTGCCGATCTGGTCCGGTCGGTGACCAACCCGGAGTACGACCCGGATCGCGACCGCCACGAGCAGTACCGGGAGCACGTCACCGAGAAGCTGGAACGGGATCCGTGGGCCCGGATCATCAAGATCTCGGACTTCACCGACAACGGGGTGGGTGTGATCCACACGACCCTCGACAAGGCCTACCGGTCGGCCCAGAAGTACCGCCCGCTGGTTCCGAAGCTCCGTGAGCTGGTCGGCCGTCCGGACACTCCGCTCTCCACCCAGGCCAAGGAACACATCCTCGATCAGCTCGACCTCGCCGAGGAGCGCTTCGCGGCCATCCTGGACTGATCGGCCGGAACCGCCGCCTACGCTGGGCTGCATGCCCTCCACTGACGCCTGGTGGCGCGACGCCGTCATCTACCAGATCTACCCCCGCTCCTTCGCCGACGGCGACGGCGACGGCATGGGCGACCTGCCCGGCATCACCGCCCGCCTGCCGCAGCTGCGCCGGCTCGGCGTCGACGCGGTCTGGCTGTCACCGTTCTATCCCAGCCCGCAGCACGACGCCGGGTACGACGTGGCCGACTACCGTGGCGTCGACCCGCGGTTCGGCAGTCTCGGCGACGCCGACAAGATGATCACCACCGCGCACGAGCTGGGCCTGCGGGTGATCGTCGACCTGGTGCCCAACCACACCTCGAGCGAGCACGTCTGGTTCCAGGCGGCACTGAAGGCCGGCGCGGGCAGCCCGGAACGGGATCGCTACATCTTCCGCGAGGGCAAGGGCGACGCCGGTGAGCTGCCGCCCAACTCGTGGCAGAGCGTCTTCGGCGGCCCGGCCTGGGAACGGCTCCCCGACGGCCAGTGGTACCTGCACCTGTTCGACGTCTCCCAGCCCGACCTGAACTGGGACCACCCCGAGGTCCGCGCCGAGTTCCTGGACATCCTGCGGTTCTGGCTGGACCGGGGTGTGGACGGGTTCCGGGTCGACGTCGCGCACGGGCTGATCAAGGACGCCGAGCTGACCGACTGGACCGCCCCCTCGGTGATCCTGGGCGGACTGGCGCCGGCCGGCCCGCCGCCGCCCATGTGGGACCAGGAGGGCGTGCACGAGATCTACCGCGAGTGGCGGGCCGTGCTCGACGGGTACGACGGCGGCCGCATCCTGGTCGCCGAGGCCTGGGTGCAGCCCGAGGAACGCCTCGCCCGGTACGTGCGACCGGACGAGATGCACCAGGCGTTCAACTTCCCCTACCTGGACGCGCCGTGGAAGCCGGCCGAGCTGCGCGAGGTGATCGACTCGTCGCTCGCCGCCAACGCCACGGTCGGTGCCACCACCACGTGGGTGCTCTCCAACCACGACGTGGTGCGGCACGCCTCACGGCTCGGTTTCCCGGCCGGTGAGCCCCGCAAGCCGGGCATCGGCATCGGCGACCCGCAGCCGGACATCGCCCTCGGCCTGCGCCGGGCCCGTGCCGCCACGCTGCTGATGCTGGGCCTGCCCGGATCGGCCTACCTCTACCAGGGCGAGGAGCTGGGGCTTCCGGAGCACACCGAGCTGCCCGACGAGTACCGCGAGGACCCGGCCTGGGAACGCTCCGGGCACGCCGAGCGGGGCCGCGACGGCTGCCGGGTGCCGATCCCGTGGGAGGCCGACGCCCCGTCGTACGGGTTCGGCCCGGCGGACGCCTCGTGGCTGCCACAGCCGGCCGTCTGGGCCGAGTACGCGCTGGACCGCCAGGTGGACGTGCCCGGATCGACGTACGAGCTGTACCGCTCGGCGCTGGAGACCCGCCGCGGGCACGGCCTGGGCACCGGCTCGCTGACCTGGCTGGACGCCGGCGGGCAGACCCTGTCGTTCCGCAACGGCGACGTCGTCGTACTGGCCAACTTCGGCGACGCGCCGGCCGCGCTACCGTCCGGTGCCCGGGTCCTGCTGAGCAGCGAACCCCTCGACGCCGACGGGCGGGTGCCCACCGACGTCACCGTCTGGGCCCTGCTCTGACGTCTGCGACGCTGCCTGCAGCAGGGCGGTGTGCGTGTCGGCCATGTCCGCCGCCACCGTCCTGCTGGCCAGCCAGTACATGATCCCGGTCGGGATGAAGAAGACCTGGAAGGCGGCCAGCCCGACCGCGTAGTTCAGCGGCGGCGGGAACGCCCCGGACAGCCCCCGGAACGCCACGCCGACCAGCACGTTGCCGCCGGCCCGGCCCACCCCGTTGATCAGGTTGCCGAGGCTGTAGACCGTTCCCCGATGCTGCGGCGGGTTCACGTCGGCGATCATCGCGAACCAGTTCGGCGAGTTCGCCGACGTCAGCATCAACGCGAAGACCGCGGTGACCAGGGACAGCCCGACGGTCGGCTCGGTGACCACGTTCACCAGCACGCCCCGGACCACCGCACCGGTGCCGGCCCCGTCCGCCACGGTGATCTCCATCGGCACGAAGAACAGGACCACGTAGAAGGGCACGGCCGCGAGGACACCCACGGCCGCGACCAGGGCACGCCCTCGTGGGGTACGCCGTTGCAGACGGTCCCCGACCATGCCACCGACGATCGACAGCGCCGCCCCCAGCTGGAACAGCGTGGCGAACACGCTGCCGATCAGCACCGCGGTGCCGGCGGAGTAACCCTGGTCCTCGGCGCGGGCCCGGAACAGGATCGGCAGCCACACCAGCGACCCGAAGGCGATCTGCGCGGTGCCGCCCTGCAGGATCAGCCACACGTTCGTCCGGCGCCGCAGGATCACCGGCAGGTCCTGGTGGTGGATCCGCTCGTCGTACTCCACACCGGCCAGTTCGGGCTGGCTGTCCCCGCGCGGCACGTTGTACGTCAGCAGGTAGGCCACCATCGCCACCAGACCGGCCACCGCGGTGATCAGGAACGGCCGCCGCCAGTCCGCGTGCCCGAGCAGGCCGCCGACGAGCGTCCCGGCGAGCGTGCCGACACCCTGCGACAGCCCCCAGAAGCTCATCACCAGGCCGCGCCGCTTCGGCGAGATGAGGTCGCTGACCACAGCGAAACTGACCGATGCCACCGCGCCGAGCCCGAACGCCGCGACGATCTGGGCGGCGAGGAAGGCGGGGTAGGACCCGGCGAGGCCACTGCCACCGGTGCCGAGAACCCAGATCAGGGTGCCCGCCACGAGGACCGGCTTGCGGTCGGTGCGATCCCCGAGGTACGCGAAACCGATCGCGGCCACCGCGCTGATCAGGAACATGACCGTCGTGGCCAGCGCGATGTGCGCCTCGGTGACCGCCAGCTCGGCGCCGATGCTGCCGTAGAGCGGCGGCACGATCCCGATGGCGACGTTGTCGAGGGCGGCCAGCACGACGAACACGACCACGCTGTACGCGCGGTGCACGGTCCCGCCCCTGTCCATCACGCGCTAGAGGCTATCCGCTTCCCTGGTCAGGGGCGCGGGTAGGAGTGCGGCGACGGGAGGGCACGGGTGACCACGTCGCGGGTGCGGACCGGACGGCCGGACAGTGGGCGAGGTCGATGTGAACGGATGACGGCGCCACCCCCGCAAGGGCGACGCCGTCATCGTCGGAAACGGCCGGTCAGCGAACCCGGTCGATCACCGCGTTCTGGGCGGCCGCGTACTGCTCACGGATGAGCGGGACGGGCGCGTCCTCGTACACCTCGGGGGTCTCGGCCGACCACGCGGGCGGCGTGTCCCCACCCAGCGCGACCCAGGCGGCCTGCCGGGCCGCACCGTCGGCGACATACTCGCCGGGCGGCGGGACCAGGACCGGCTTGCCGAAGAGCGCGGGTGCGATGCGGCGGACCGCCTCGCTGCGCGCGCCACCGCCGACCAGCACGATCCGGTTGGCCACCGCCCCCTGGACGACCAATGCGTCCAGGCCGTCGGCGAGGGCGCAGAGCATGCCCTCCACGGCGGCCCGAGCCAGGTGGGCCGGGTCCGAGGTCTTGAGCGTGAGCCCGTGGATCGCACCGGTGGCGTCCGGCCGGTTGGGCGTGCGTTCGCCCTCCAGGTAGGGCACCAGGACCAGGCCGTCGGCGCCCGCCGGAGCGGACAGCGCCAGCGTCGACAGCTCGTCGTGCGAGACGCCGAGCAGCTTGGCCGCCGCGTCGAGCACCCGGGCCGCGTTCAGCGTCACCACGATCGGCAGGAACCGGCCGGTGGTGTCGGCGAACCCGGCCACCGTGCCGCTGCCGTCGACCGGCGCGACCGCCGAGGAGGCGAAGACCGTGCCGGACGTGCCGATCGAGACGATCAGGTCGCCGGGCACCGCTCCGGTGCCGAGCGCCGCCGCCGCGTTGTCACCCGCGCCGGGCCCCAGCGGGGCGCCGTTCGGAAGACGCCCGGCGATGCCGGTCGGTGCCAGCACCTCGGGTACGCGGATGCGCCGCCCGAATCCGAGTTCGAGCAGGTCGAGACGGTACTCGTTGGTCTTGGCCGACCAGTAGAGCGTCCCGCTGGCGTCACTGCGGTCGGTCTTGATGTCCGCGATGTCGGTGGACCCGGAGAGTTTCCAGGTCAGCCAGTCGTGCGGCAGGCAGACCAGGGCGACGCGGGCGGCGTTCTCCGGCTCGTTGCGGGCCAGCCAGCGCAGCTTGGTCAGCGTGAAGCTGGCGACCGGCACGATGCCGACCGCTTCCGCCCACTTGTCGCCGCCGCCGAGCTCCTCGATCAGGTCGGCGGCCGCGCCGGCGCTGCGGGTGTCGTTCCACAGCAGCGCCGGGCGGACCACGTCACCGTTCTCGTCCAGCACGACCATGCCGTGCTGCTGGCCGGCGATCGAGGCGGCGACGACGTCGTCCAGACCGCCCGCCTCCTCGATCGCCTGCTGCAGCGCGGCCCACCAGGCGTCCGGATGCACCTCGGTGCCATCCGGGTGGCTCGCCCGTCCCTGCCGGACCAGCTTGCCGGTCTCGGCGTCGCGGATCACGACCTTGCAGGACTGGGTGGAGCTGTCGATCCCGGCAACAAGCGCCATGTTTAGCGAGCTCCGAGCAGGTGGTCGATCGCGAGCTGGTTGAGCTTGACGAAGCCGAAGCCCTTGGCACCGACGGCGTCGGCGTCGTAGTCCTCGAACGCGGTGCGGTCGGCCAGCAGGTCCGAGTAGCTCTCGCCCGGGTTCAGGGTCGGGGTCTTGAGCTCGGCGACCTTGCTGGCGGCGAGCGCCTCCTGCACCTCGGGGTCGGCGCGGAACGCCTTGGCCCGCTCCTTGAGCAGCAGGTACATCCGGATGTTGGCCGCGGCCGACTCCCAGACGCCGTCGAAGTCCTCGGTGCGCGACGGCTTGTAGTCGAAGTGACGCGGGCCGTCGTAGACCGGGCCGCCGTCCGGGCCGTTCTCCAGGAGGTCGACCAGGGAGAACGCGTTGAGCAGGTCACCGTGGCCGAAGACCAGGTCCTGGTCGAACTTCGGGCCGTGCTGGCCGTTCAGGTCGATGTGGAAGAGCTTCTTGTGCCACAGCGCCTGGGCGATGCCCTGGGTGAAGTTGAGGTTCGACATCTGCTCGTGGCCCGTCTCCGGGTTGATGCCGAACAGCTCGGGACGCTCCAGCTCCTGCACGAACGCGATGGCGTGGCCGGCGGTCGGGAGCAGGATGTCGCCGCGGGGCTCGTTCGGCTTCGGCTCGATGGCGAAGCGCAGGCCGTAGCCCTTGTCCTCGGAGTACTGCGCGAGGAGGTTGAGGGCCTCACGGTAGCGGTCGAGGGCGGCGCCGACGTCCTTGGCCGAGTCGTACTCGGCGCCCTCGCGGCCGCCCCACAGCACCAGGGTCTTGGCGCCCAGCTCGGCACCGAGGTCCATCTGGCGCAGCACCTTGCGGATCGCGTAGCGCCGCACGGAACGGTCGTTGCTGGTGAAGCCGCCGTCCTTGAACACCGGGTGGGTGAACAGGTTGGTGGTCACCATCGGGACGATGAGACCGGTCTCGTCGAGGGCCTTCTTGAACCCGGCGATGATGCCGTCGCGGGTCTGCGCGTCGGCGCCGAAGGGCACGAGGTCGTCGTCGTGGAAGGTGATGCCGTACGCGCCGACCTCGGCGAGCTTGTGCACGGCCTCCACCGGGTCGAGGGCGGGACGCGTGGCGTCACCGAACGCGTCACGGGCCTGCCAGCCGACGGTCCAGAGACCGAAGGAGAACTTGTCATCACGTGTGGCCTGCAGCGACACGGTTACCTCCGGGAAACGCAGTGGATTTGTTTATTGGTTGAATTATTTGGCGGGGATGTGGCACTGTCAAGGGCGTGAGGGCCCGCCTGTCCACTCGTTCCAGCGCCCCCGTCCGGCAGTCGAGCGTTCGAGCCCATAATCTCGCGCTGGTCCTGCACACCGTGGCAAACAACGCAGATCGGCCGTCCCGGGCCGCCGTCGCCGCCACCACCGGCCTGACCAGGGCCACCGTCTCGGCGCTGGTCGACGATCTGATCGCGGGCGGACTGCTGACCGAGGTCGGCCCGGCGCCGCGCACAGGCGCCGGACGCCCCGCGGTGGGCCTCGTCCTCGGCGACACCCCGGCCGCCCTCGGCCTGGAGATCAACGTCGACTACCTGGCCGCCTGCGTGGTCGACCTGACCGGCGCGGTCCGGCAACGCTTCGTCGAACGCGCCGACCAGCGGCCCGCCGACCCCGGCCAGGCGCTCACCGCGCTCGGCGGGCTCGCCGCCCGGGCCCGGGCCGGCGCCGAGGCCGACGGCCTGATCCTGGCCGGCGCCGCGCTCGCCGTGCCCGGCCTGGTCACCGAGGACGGACTGGTCCGGGTCGCCCCCAACCTCGGCTGGCAGGACGTCGACGCCCCGGCGCTGCTGCGCGGCGCCCCGGCACTGGCCGACCTGCCGATCGCGGTGGACAACGAGGCCAACCTGGCAGCCCTCGGCGAGCTGCGGGTGACCGGCGGCGACCCCACCTTCCTGTACGTCTCCGGCGAGGTCGGCATCGGCGCGGGCCTGGTCCTCGGCGGCGAGCTGTACCGCGGGGTACGCGGCTGGAGCGGCGAGATCGGGCACCTCACCGTCTTCCCGGACGGCCGGCTCTGCCGGTGCGGCGCCCGCGGCTGCCTCGAGCAGTACGCGGGACAGGAGGCACTCGCCGACGACGAGCAGCTGGCCGCGTCCGCCCTCGGCATCGCCCTGGCCGCGGTGGTCAACCTGCTGGACGTACCGGTGATCGTGCTCGGTGGCGCCTACGCACCGGTCTTCGAGCGTCTCCGCGACGGGATCGGGACCGAACTGCGGCAGCGGGTGCTCACCGCGGGCCTCGCCCCGGCCGAACTGCGCCCGGCGGCCCTCGGAGCGGACGCGGCCATGCGCGGGGCGGCGGACGCCATCATCCGAGGGGTACGCGACGATCCGGCCGACTGGCTCCGCAGAGCGGGATGACGCCTTTTCCGCCGAAGCTGAACGCGTTCACTCGTACCCCTTAAGAAACGAAAGCAAACCGCCGGGAGTGACCCGGCACAAAAACGGCCGCCGCCCGTGAGGGCGACGGCCGTCAATGCACGGTGTGACCATTCTCTAGTTCGCGCCGGTACGGCTGCCGATCGCCTCGAAGAAGATGTCACCGATCTTGGCGGGGTCCTCGGCGATGAAGACGCCGGAGCCGGGCACCACCTTCTGGATCGTCTCGAGCTCGGCCTTGTTGACCTCGTTGCCGATGCCGATGAGCACCAGGCGGATCGGCTTCTTCGGATCCTGGATCTTCTCGAGCTCGGCGAGGAGCTTCTTCTGCGTGATCCCCGCGTTCGAGTCCTCACCGTCGGTGAAGAGGATGACCGAGTTGGCCTTGCCCGCCTGCCACTCCTGCTTCACGTAGGAGTACGAGGCGAGGATGGTGTCGTAGAGGCCGGTCCCGCCGTCCTTCACCGGGGTCAGCTGGTCGATCGAGGCGTTGAGCTCGGCCCGGCCCGAGGTCAGGGGCTGGATCGGCTCCAGTTCCTTGTACGCCTTCTTGCCGTCCAGCTCGGTGGAGAAGCGCCAGACACCGACCGCCCACTTGTCGCTGAACAGCCCGAGGCCGAACCGTGCCGCGGCCTGCGTGACCTTCGCACGGGTCGCGCCACCGGCGGTCGGCACCGCGGTGGTCATCGAGCCGGAGACGTCGAAGACCGCCAGCACCCGGCCGGGCCGCGTGGTCGCCACCCAACTACCGATCACGCGGCTGAGCGCGGCCGCGTCGGTGCCCGCACCGGCCGTGCCGCCCACGTCGCCGCCGGCCGCCGAGGCGGCGACCGCCGGGGAGGCCTGCGGTGCGCCGATCGGGGCCTGGAAGGTCGAGCCGTAGGTGCCGTCCGGCGCCCGCAGGCCCGCCGAGCCCAGCCTCTCCTTGAACACACCGTCGCTGAGCTGCGCCAACAGACCGTCCGCCGCCTCCGACTTCTGCGCCTCGGTGACCTGTGGCATCACCGCGTACGGGTAGTCGAGCGGGGCCGGGCTCGGCTCGAGGTAGGCCGCGGTGAGCCGCACCGGGGGACGCTTGGCGTTGTACGCCACCACGTCCTCCTCGGACAGCGGCGCCGCGTTCAGGCTGGTGGCGAGGTCGTCCGCGGTGTTCGAGTTCGGGAAGCGCTGCAGCAGGTCCTCCCGCAGGGCCGAGCTGTTCTGCGCCAGCGCGGTCAGTGCCTGGGCCTTCTTGCGCAGGCCGGCCTGGTCGGTGCCGGCGACCTGACTGAGCACGAGAAGGCTGGTCAGGCCGGACGCGTCCTTGGCCGGGTCGACGATGCCGACCGACAGGCTCTTGTCCGTGCCGAACTGCGCCAGCAGGGTGTCCCAGGTCATCTTCTTGTCGGGCAGGCCGAACTGCTCGGCGACCGGCTCGGGCAGGGCCAGCACGACCGGGCTCTGCGCAATCGAGGAGATCTTGGGCGGGATGAAGCCGGCGGCCTCCTTCTGCAGGCGGAGCAGCCAGGTCGAGGAGTCCGGGATCCACACGTCCGGGATCTGCACCGCGTCGGGCGCGACCCCGAGACCGGCGAGGGTCACGTTGTGCTCGCGGGAGACCGCCCCGGCGATGCTCGCCGGGTTCTCCTGGGTGACTTCGACCGCGACACAGGTGCCGGAGACCTCGGCGCCACTTCGAACCCATTGCTGCGCCGCCTGCTCGACGGCAGGGGCTATCTCGGGAGCGGCGGCGACGGTCAGCTTCACCGCTCCGGTGCAACCGGTTGCGGCGAACTGCTGATAGCCGAGCCAAGTCCCGGCAATTACGACGACTATCGCCATCGCACCCCCGACGACGCCGGCTCCCTTTGCTTTGAAATTTCTCCGATGGCGGCCAGACACGCGATCCATAGTGCGCATCTCCGAAGCTGAATGCCATATACGTTCGGCCGAAAATTACTCGGATTGGCGTTTTCCTATCCAAATAACACGCTCCGTGATCATCTTGTCTCGGTACGTGTCGGCCGCCGCCGGATTTCGCCCGCAAAGATCACGCACGGGCGCGGAGTCGGATGTCGCCTATGACCTGATCATCGGAGAGTGCCACCGGAGCAGACAGGTCGGACTGGGCTCACCGACCGGTTCGCCCTGCAATCCGGGGATACCGGTCTCCGGATCGACACGAAAGACGGTCACATTGTGTGATCTTTGATTGGCTACGTAGAGGTGATCTCCAAGAAGGGCCATGTGCCGTGGCCAGACGCCCCCGGTGGGCACCTCGGCGATCAGCGTGGCGGCCGCCCCGTCCCAGGCGAAGGCCGAGACGGTGTCCGGACCGCGGTTGGCGACATAGACGAACCGGCCGTCCCGCCCGATCAGGATCTCGGACGGATAGACCTGACCCCGCGAGGTGCTGGCCTCGACCGAACCACGGCGCTCCAGGGTCGGGCCACCGGCCGGGGCGTACCAGCCGACCGTGCCGGACAACTCGCCGGCGAGCAGCAGACCGCCACCCGCGACCCGGGTCAGGTGCCGGGGACCGGTGCCGGGCTCGGCCACCACGGCCTCGACCGGCGAACCCAGCCGTCCGGACACCGGGTCCAGCCGCGACCGCCACACCCGGTCCGAGCCGAGGTCGGAGATCAGCACATCGGCGCTGTTCGGATCCGGGACCACCTGATGGGCGTGCGGGCCGGCCTGCCGCTCGGCGTCCGGCCCGGAACCGCTCAGGGTCAGCAGGTCGCTGCGCTCCCCCGGGACACCGTCGGCGCCCAACGGGAACACCGCGACCGAGCCGGTGGCGTAGTTGGCCACCACCAGGTGCCGGCCGTCGCCGGTGACCGCCAGATGGGCGGGGTCGGAGCCGCCGGTGGACCGGGTGACCAGCGGGACCAGTGAGCAGTCGGGGGCGACCGCGAACGCGGTGACCGTGCCCTGGTCGAGTTCGTTGACGGCGTACAGGACGGGGTGGCCGGGGTGCCGGGCCAGGAACGAGGGGGACGGGGTCCGGGCGGCCAGGCCCAGGCGGGTCAGCTCCCCGGTGGACGGGTCACGGCGGGCCAGCGTGATGCCGTCGCCCTCGCCTCCCTTGTCACCGGTGTAACAGCCGACGAAGACGTACTCATCGTTCGATCCCATGCCCCGATCCTTACCACACCCGCATGGCATGTCTGGCATCTTGACCGGTACAGAGAGCCGTGGTTACTGTACCGGTACAGAAGGGAGTCGGTCATGGAACTGCCCACCGCGTACCTCTCCAGCCTCCGCGACATGAACCGTGAGGTGCTCAGCGCCCGGCCCGACGCGCCGGTCGTCCCGCACGTCGAACGCACCGCCCGCGCCCCGCGCATCCGCCTGTCCCTGTCCCGCGTCCTGCACCGCGCCGCCATCGCCGTCGCACCCTGAACCTTCCTCCACACGGTCGTGCGGCCGTCTCCCCCACCGTCCGGCGGGCGACGGCCGCACGACCCGGAGCTACGGTGAACGAATGCCCCGGGTGACACTGCAGACCATCGCCGATCAGGTCGGCGTCAGCCGGATGACCGTGTCCAACGCCTTCTCCCGGCCCGACCAGCTCTCCCCCGCCCTGCGCGAACGGATCCTCGCCACCGCACAGGACCTCGGCTACGTCGGCCCCGACCCGACCGCCCGCGCCCTCGCCAAAGGCACCACCGGCGCGGTCGGCATCCTGCTCACCGACTCGCTGCGCTACGCCTTCAACGACCTGGTCGCCGGGGTCTTCCTGACCGCCATCGCGGAGGAGCTCACCCCCACCGGCCTGGCCATCACCCTGCTCACCTCCACCGGCTCCGGCGACCTGATCCCGGCCCGGGACGTGGCGATCGACGGCGCGCTGGTCTACTCGTGCGACCCCACCTCCGAAGCGGTCTCCTGGCTGCGGCGGCGCAACCTGCCGATGGTCTTCGTCGACCAGGTGCCCGCCGACGACGTGCCCAGCGTCAACATCGCCGACAGGGAAGGCGCCCGGGCCGCCGCACGGCACCTGCTCGACCTGGGCCACCGGCGGATCGCCATCGTCACCAACGGGCAGAACGGGCCGTACGGGTTCGTCAGCGCCGCCGACCCGCACGCCGAGGGCTACGCCTCCCGCGAGCGACGCCTCGGCTGGCTCGACGAACTCCGGCCGGCCGGCATCGACCCGGTCATCGTCCGGCACCCCCTGGAGGCGACCGAGGACCTCCGGCGGGACGCCCGGACCCTGCTTGGCGGGGCGGACCGGCCGACGGCGGTGCTGTGCTTCTCGGACGTCACCGCGGTCGCGGTCCGGCAGGCCGCGGACGACCTCGGGCTGCGCGTGCCGGACGACCTGTCGCTGGTCGGCTTCGACGACGGGCCGCTGGCCACTCAGCTGCAGCCCGCCCTCACCACCGTGCGGCAGGACGTCGCGGAGAAGGGACGGGTGGCAGCCGCCGCCTTGATCGAGGCGATCCGTCAGGGACGCAACGATCCGGCCCCACAGGTACGCCTGCCGACAACCCTGGTGATCAGGGAAAGCACCGCGCCGCCGCGATGACCTCCGGCACCAGCGATCATGTTTACCTTTCGCTATACTCGGCGGGGTTGCGGCCGATGAATGGAACATCTTCCTCGTCGATGAGGTCCGCGACTGGATCGACGATCTCGACGCTGCTGCACACGAGCGCGTGGTGCAGGTGCTCGACCTGCTGGCCGAGGTCGGGCCGGGACTCGGCAGGCCGCTGGTCGACACGATTCACGGCTCGACGATCGCCAACCTCAAGGAACTTCGCCCCGGTACCGTACGCATCCTGTTCGCATTCGACCCTTGGCGCTGCAGCATCCTGCTCGTCGCCGGCGACAAGGCTGGACGTTGGAACGAGTGGTACACCGAAGCCATCCCCCTGGCCGAGCAGCGCTATGAGGTCTACTTGAAAGAACGCAGCGAGGAGGACGGCACGCCATGAGCAGCTACACGCGGTGGAGCGACATCCGCGCCGAGCATGTCGAGCGGGCCGGCGGCGAGCAAGCGGTCGAGACCGGCAAGCAGGAGCTGCTCGCCACCGTCGTCGGACACCGGCTCGCCGAGATCCGCCGCTCCCGCAACCTCACCCAGCAGCAGGTCGCGGACCGTATGGGCGTCACCAAGGGCCGCGTATCCCAGATCGAGCAGGGCAAGATCTCCGGTCAGGACGTGCTCGCTCGTTATGCCGCGGCTCTCGGCGGCCAACTGCACCAGGCGATCTATTTCGATGACGGCAACATCGCCGCCATCGCCTGACTTCACGGATCCGGCATCGACCGCAGGATCTCAGCGATCAGCAGCTCCTCGTCTGCCCGGGAACACCGCCTCGGCCGGCTCATCCTGCGGGTCAGCGGGCTGCCGTGAGGGAGCGTGCGGCCTCGAGGATTGCCGGGTCCAGGAGGAGTGGGACGGGACACTCGGTCAGGTCGAGCCACTCCGGTCTACGCGCGGTACCGGCGTTGACCCGCCGCCGGGTGACCTCGCCCCCGCGGATCAAGGGATAGCGGTCCGTCAGGCGCAGGGTTTCGAGTACTCCGGTCAGCGGGCCTTCGACGTCGATGTCCAGCAGCGCGACGGCAGTGTTCGCGAACAAGGCGGGGGCGCCGACGTCGAGCATGCGCGCGTTCGTACCCCAGAGGTGGAAGGCTTTCCGGGGTTGGCCGTAGTGCAGGCGCCATCCGTCACCGGCAATCCAGACCGGCCACCTCGTCCGGTAGTGATCGCTGACGGCGTCGGCCCAGTCTGCCGCGATTCCGAGGTCGGACAGGCAGGAGACGTGACAGAAGCCGGGAAGGACGTCGTCGCGGGCGACGGCGTAGGGCTCGACAAGCCAGTCGTGGCCGGGGAGTCCGAGCACCACCCGGTCGCAGAGCGAGCAGACACGAGGGAACCGCGCGTGGTGCACGCTCACTCCGGGAACTCTCTCAGGATCTCGGTGACGAGCAGGGGCTCCTCGTCCCGCATGGTCCTGATCAGGGGCACGTGGGGACGGACGAGATCCCGGCAGGTCTCGCCGAGGTCGCGCTCCCCGTGATGGCTCTCCCCGGAGACGGCCGAGAGCAGGATGTCCAGCATCGTCCGGCGCGTCACCCCGCTGGTGGACGGCAACGCGGCCAGGATCATCCGCGTCACCGGGACGATCGCCGAGAACAGCAACCCGCCCACCTCGAGGTCGTCGAGCAGGCCCGCACCCTCCGGGTTGCGGCCCGCCAAGAGAAGATCAAAATCTTCGGGTACGTGCCGCGGCCCACGCCCGCACACACAGTTCAGGGTCCGCCAGTCGCCGTCCGGCAGCACCCGCGTCTCGTCGACTCCCCACGACGCGATCTCGCCGCCCCCGTCGACGGCCACCAGCCGGGTGCCGGTCTCGTCGAAGCCGAGCGCCCGGATGTGACCGCCGAGCACGGCGTAGTCCGCGACCGGTGACCAGTCGCCGGTGTCCCACAGCCGGACGCTCCGGTCCTGGCCGCCGGTGGCCAGCCGCCGTCCGTCCGGGCTGAACGCGACGGCCAACACCCCGTCCAGGTGCTGCCCGAAGGTGTGGGTCTGCCCGGTCCGCAGTTCGTGGGTGTGGAGGTTCCCGTCGCCGTCCCCGAAAACAAGGTGCTCACCGGAGGGGGAGAACGCCAGCGCACCCACCCAGCGCGGGCATCGGCCGAGATCCGTGATCAGCTCCCCCGACGCGACGTCTCCGATCACCACCCGGCCGTACTGCCCGCCCGCGGCGACGAGACGCGCGTCACTGTCGAGGGCGACGGTCCGGATCGCGTTCCACGGCATGACGTCCCGGCAGTCGATCACGGTCGTCGCGTCAGGGCCGGTGACGTACAGTTTGCCGTCCTTGCCCGCGACCGCAAGGTGCGCTTTTATCGCATTTTTCACCATTTCGATGGCTCGCGCCGATGCGGGAAAGGCCTGAGGCCAGCCGGACACCGTGCCGTAGGCCCACGCCGTCACCACCTCACCGGCGGGTGTGACAACCACCGGCCCGGCGGATGATTCACCCCGGTCCTCGTCGGCGAGCACCGCCCCGGTCGCGACGTCCCGGACCAGACACCGCCGCCCGTTCTCCACCACGGCCACCACGGACCCATGGGCGCCGATGGCCGCGTGGTCCACGAACGGCACTCCGTCCAACGGATCAGCCCGCCAGGAATCGGGTCAGACGTGCCCGATGGTCTCCGATCCAGTCGCCTTCGAGGGCGATCGGGATCCGCACGGTGACCATCGAGAGGGATTCGTCGTCGACTTCGACGTCCGGGCAGTCGCGGGCGCCGTCCAGAAAGACGCGAATCGTCGGGCCGTTGTGCCTCGCCATCCAGGCGATGTCCTCGCCGGCCGCCAGCCTGTCCAGCGCCGCCGCCCATTCCTCGAACTTCGAGGGAAACAACATCAACAGGGTACGCCCGGAGACGAACATGCTACGGACAGCGATCTCCGCTTCCCAGAGCGTGGGGCTCTCCGCCGCCAGAACGGTCACGACGACCTCGTTCTCGTCGTCGGACAGACGGATCAGTTCATAGGGAAACATCGGAGATCACCAGGCAGATTTCTGTTGCTTCCGCCCAGTCGTCGGCGAAGACGGCCACCGTCACCGGGTCCGTGCTGACCGGGTAGCGGTAGGCGAAGTCGTCCCCGACCACATCACCGACCTCGACCAGGAGTTCCGGGGCAGTCAGCTCCCCGGAGAACATCCGCACGAACCCGTCCGGGGCGTCCCGCCTCGTGATGGAGACGGCGAGCCGCCCGATGTCGTGGTGCACGACGGACACAAGTAGACATCCGTCGGTGGCGGCGGTCATGGCGTGGTCGATGTCCAGCTCAGGGGTCGGGCTCCCGGACCCCACCCCTTCGATCCGCAGCACGCCCCAGGGCACCCCGCACTCGAAGGAGTCCACGTCACCGATCACGCACCGACCCTAGCCGCAGGAAGGCCGGCCAGTTCGGCGCGATCTGCTCGATGTTGTCCTCGGTCGGCGGTTCGCCCTCGTCCGCTTCCTCCTCGTGGTCCCAGAACCAGACGGTCCCGCGTCCGCATCTCGCAGAGAAAGCGCGAAGAGATTCCCGTAGACGTCAGCTCCCCGAAGTTCTCGATGAACTCCCGCAGCACAGGCCGAACCTCGTAGCCTCCGGCTTCTAACCTGCGGCAGGCGTCCGCCACATCCAGGTCGGTCACCCGCACACCGATCAGTGACGGAATGCCACGCAGCGACGACGCGAAATCGGCGCGCACTTTCCGGACACTTCCGATCAGGACGGATACCGGTCCGGCTCGAACCCGCCGAGCCGAGGCAACTTGATCGACCCGTCCAGCAACTCGACCAGGATGATCAGCCGCTGCCCCATGAGCAGGCGGTCGTAGGAGGCGAGTTGCAGGATGTCCAGGAAGTCGACCGCCCATTTCGCGTCGGCGGAAAATGCCTGGTCGAAGCCTCGAATAACAAAGAGCAGTCCGAGGCCTCGGCCAACCTCCAAGTCTTGGAGCATCCCGTGCAGGGAGTTCAAATTCCCCGGCCCGTACTCGTAATGCGAGTACATCGGGATCGCACCGATGAGGCTGTTCGAGAAGGACACCAGCGACACACCGTCATACACGGATTCAGCGACCGAGTACCCAAGCTCGGACAGCCGCTCGACGAACCTCGCCAGGGTCTCGGGATCAGCACAGACCGAGACGCCACCCGCGCGGATCAGCTCATAGTCGAACTGCCCGCAGATAGCCTCCGCAAAACTGAACGCCGACATCGCGTCTCTACTCCTTCATCCGCCATACCGTCATCAGCGGTGCAGAACAGATGCTGCCACAGCTCGAGGGCGGTTTCCAGGGCACGCCGCAGCAAGTAGGAAGGCACTGTTTTCGCTGACAGAAACGGTTGGCTGGCGAACAGGGATCAGAGATCGGCGAACCGCAGTCGCGCATTCCTTTTCGCCGGATCCCTTCAGAGAGTTCAGCTAACCAAATCTCTCGCGAAATCCATCAAGTCAGGATCCCGCTCCACTAACCTCTGCTCGAACTTCTCCCAACCCTGCTCCGCAACGATTCTTGCCTCGTCGGCAGCAATGGGAATCAGCCACACGATGGCGACCGATTTTCCATCCTCCACCACGACCGACTTGAAGTCACCGTCATAGTAGACCGGCAACGCCGCATAAAGATGAGTGAATCTTTCTCCCAAAACGAGACCATCGGGCAATTTCACCACATCTCCACGCAGTACAACTTCGCGAGAATCGACGCATTTCGACCAAATGAATTCGAACACCCCCAGCAGAGAGTCACGCACGGTCTCATTCGAACTGCGTACAGCAGAAATAAATTCGATGAAGAAGTGCCTGCTGTGACCGCGTTCATGCAAGGGCAACTTACTCAGCCCCAGCGTGGAATAGCCGGCGACGCCAGCAAAGACGCCGCCGGCGAAGCAGCCCACATTGAAGGTCGGAAGACCCTCCTGAGGCGACCCGGACCAGCTCATTTCAAGCCGCCCCAGGCGACCCTCAAGATGATCTACAAGTAAAGGCACCCGCTCACACTACACCGTCCTGACGGTTGCCAGCACCCCGGTTACACGGAATGCATTCAATCCGAATATCCTGATTATAAAGATCCAACGCCTTCGCGCGATCGTTCGGATACCAGCGGTTTGTGTGAGCAATGGGATAATGCCCCAAGTCGCCCGTCTTCTGATCACCGGACGGATTCTGGAAGACTTCACCAACACAGTTCGGACCCTGCCTCGGGCACATAATTCCACCTGTAGGACCGGGCGTACCGCTCTTCCAGGCCTTGTCCACCGTATCCGCACGGAAACTTCCTCGGCTTGAGTTGAAGCCGGTTGCATTGGTTCCGCGCATGAGGCCCTGATCATTAAGTTCCCCAGCCACCAGTCCATTCGGATTCGGAAGGAAGTGACCTCTCGAATCGGTAGGACTAAACCCTTCTTCACATCTACATCCCGTACCGTGACCTGCATCTTGATTGCCACAGTTGTGGACAAGAACGGGTTCGTCACCAGCAAGTACGTAGTACGTATGGACGACGGCGACCGTAAGGTCGCGCATCTCCTTGCTGTCCTCGTAGTTACGGACGCTCTGAACGGTGACGGTTCCCTCGCCGATGACCTTGAGCTGGTCGCCCGGCTCCAGATTCTCAGCGTCGGTCCAGGCCTGATCCGTCTCGTTCCAGAACGGGTGGTTTTGAGTGGTGTTGAGGACCGTGGACTTACCGTCCTGGTCGACGACCGTCAGGTCCGTGAACTCGTGGTCGGTGTTCAAGTGCAACTGAGTGACCTGCTGCGACGTCGACTCACCCGACTCCGGGTCAGTGGCGACGACTTCGTCGCCCACGTTGACGTCCTCGATCGGGCGCTCTGAACCGTCGGCCATCAGAACCGGCGTATCGGGATCGAAGCTGTGCTTGGGCTTCCTGGTGTTCGGGCAGGAGGCGCCGCCGGTGAAGTTCAGGCCGAGGCTGATCGTGCCGGTGGCCATTTGCAGGCCGCCGCCGGAGCTGCCGCCCTTTTTGCCTCCGCCGGTCAGGGCGCTCATGCCGGGGACCATGCCCATGACCGCGGCCTTGGGGTTCACCCGGCCGGTCGTCACCGCCTGGGTCACGACGTCCTCGACGCCGTTTTCGACGGCCTCGGTGGCTACGCGGCCCATCAGGCCGGTGCCGACCTTGCCGGCTACCAGGGTGCCGACCTTGCCTGCGATGGCGCCGCCGGCGCCGCCGGCCAGGCCGGAGAGGGCGCCGGTGCCGAGGGAGCCGAGGGCGTCGCCGATGGAGTGGATGTCGCCCTGGGCGGCGTCCTTCGCCAGGTTGATCAGGGCGCCGGCGCCGACCATGCAGGCCACCGCGCCCACGCCGGCCGTGACGGCCGTGCAGGCCAGGCCGGCCACCACGCCGAGGCCGATGGCGGCCACCTCGAGGATGGTGTCCTTGTGTTTGACGACGAACTTGGCGGTGGCTTTCGCCGCGTCCTTGATCGCCGCGACCGGGTTCTTGACCACCCGCTTGGCGACGGCCTTGACCAGCTTGCCGGCTGCCTTGGCCTTCTTGACGACGGCCTTGGTTATCTTGGCGGCCTTCTTGACGGCTGCCTTGACGAACTTCTTCGTCGCCGCCTTGACCTTCTTGATGGCCTTGTGGACGTACCGCTTGGCTTTCGAGACCGCCTTGGCGACCCGTTTGACCGTCTTGTGGACGGCCTTGACCACCTTCTTCGCCGCCTTGTACGTGCTCTTCACGACGGTCTTGGCGGCGTGGTACGTGCTCCGCGCGTAGCTGTAGGCGGAGGCCGTGTACGAGGAGACGTAGCTGGTGGCCCGGGACACCGTCGACGAGACGGAACGCACCGCGCTCTTGATCATCGAGCTGAAGCCCCAGTGACCGGTGGGGTCCATGGTGGTCAGCGGGTTGGCGTCGCCGTACTGGTAGCGGTTGGCGGCGACCGAGTTGCCGACCGGGCTGTTGGAGGCGGTGTCGCGGGTGTCGAACTGGCCGGTGTCGACGTTGTACCAGCGGGCCATCATGTTGACCCGGCTCGTCGTCGTGTCGGTCCACTCCGACTGATAGCCCAGGCTGCCGATCATGCCGCCGGCACTGCCGACGACCTTGCCCAGCGGGTCGTACACCACCGAGGCGTCCAGGGACGCGCCGGTCGCGGTGAACTGCCCGACCAGGTCACTGTGCAGATCGGTCCAGGCGTACCGGGTGCCGGCCTCACCGGACTCGGCGAGCACCTCGTTGGCCGCGCCCCGAACGTACGTGGACTGGCCGTCCGCGGCGAGGTCGTTGTCGCTGCCCGTGTACGAGAAGCCGTCCTTGACAACCCGGCCGAGGGCGTCGTACTCGTACTTCTGGACGGTTCCGCCGGATGCGGCGGCCTGGGAGGCGACCTGGCCGAACGCGTCGGTCTTCGTCTCGGCCGAACCGGCGTACCGCAGCGAACCACGAGCCGTGTACGTGTACGTGGATCCGTCACCGGTCAGGAGGCGGTTCCGGGCGTCGTAGGTG
Source organism: Actinoplanes rectilineatus (assembly GCF_000962825.1). GTDB lineage: Bacteria > Actinomycetota > Actinomycetes > Mycobacteriales > Micromonosporaceae > Actinoplanes > Actinoplanes rectilineatus. Next base: position 118,713 of record NZ_JZKF01000015.1, on the reverse strand, counting down.
AAGAGGTGGTCGCCGTTCTGGAGCCGGTTACCCGACTTGTCGTACGCGTAAGCGGTGGTCTTCGACCCGTCGTTCCACGAGGTCAGACGGTCCGCCAGGTCGTACGTGTACGTGTTGCTGATCGCCGCCGCGCCGCCGAAGCCGGTGGTCTTCTTCGAGACCATGCTGTCGTTGGCGTTCCATCCGTACTCGATCTTCGCCAGCGAGGCACCCGATGCCGACGTCAATTCGTCGCCGGTCAGACGCTGCTGCGCGTCATAGGTGAACGACCGCTTGTTACCCGTCCCGTACTGGACCTTGGTAACGGCGTTGAGGTTGTTGTAGGTGTACGTCTGGTCGACGTTCTTGTCGGCGTTCGACGTCTTCGACAGTCGGCCGGCGGTGTCATAGTCGAACTTCGTCGTCCCGGCCGCGTCGACGCGGGACTTCAGCGACCCGTCGCCGGTGTAGGTGAAGGCCGAGTCGCCCGAGGTTCCCTTGATCGACCGGGGCATACCGCGGTCGTCATAGGTGATCTCGTTCGAACCCCGTACCCCGGAGAATTCCTTGATCCGCCCACCGGCGTCGTACTGGAACTCACGGTCGACCGTGTCGGCCTCCGCGCCCGCGCCCTTCTGGCCGGTGAGCTGGCCCAGGATGTCGTAGCTGTTGGTGACGGTCACGCCGCCCGGCTGGATCTGCTTGACCGCCCGGCCGCCCGCGTCGTACACGGTCGTGAAGGTGCGGTCGGCCAGTGCCGGGTGGGCCGCCGTCTCCGGCTCGATCTGCGCGTCGCGCAGACCCCAGGAGTTGTACGAGGACCAGAACGCGTTCTTCCGTCCGTCGGTGAACCGCGTCTGGTTGCCCTCCAGGTCGTACCCGAAGGACGTCTCGATCGCATCCGAGCCGTTGATCGGCTGCCGTTCCGCCACCAGCAGGCCGGTCGCGTCGTACTCGTAGGTGCTCCGGGTGCCCCGGGCGTCGGTGACGGCGATCGTGTTGCCGGCCGCGTCGTACTCGGTGCTGGTGCCGCTCAGCCGCGCGCCGGCGGCGGAGTAGGAGGCCGCGGCGACCGGCTGGCCGACCGCGTCGTACGTGGTGGTGCTGTAGCTGTTGTCGGCGAGGATCGTCTTGACGACCTGGCCCAGCCCGTCGTACTCGACCTTGGTGACGTTGTTCGCGGCGTCCTTGACCGACACCGGCTCGCCGAGGGCGTTGTACTCGGTGGTCTGGCGGATGCCGTCCGGCGAGACCACACCGGTCTGCCGGCCGTACTGGTCGTACTCGTTGGTCGTGGTGTAGGTCTTGCCGTCCTGCCGGACCAGATCGCTGCTGGTCACCTGGCGACCCAGGTAGTCCCAGGTCATCGAGGAGACGGCGCCGGTCGGGTCGGTGGTGGAGAGCAGATCACCGACCTTGTCGTACGTGTAGGTCGTCTCCCTGCCGTCCGCCGCGACGGTCTTGGACATCCGGTCGAGCTGGTCGTACTCGAAGCGGGTGACGTTGCCCATCGGGTCGGTGATCGTCTTCGCCTCACCGGATGCGGTGTAGGTGTAGATCGTCTCCGGGGTGATCGGCGCCGAGCCGTCCCGCGGTGTGTAGGTCGGCGCCCGTTGCAGCGTCGGCCGGCCGTCCGCGTCGTAGTACGTCACGGACCAGTTGCCGAGGGCGTCCTTGGTGTCGGTGACTTCGCCGTACGTGTTGTACCCGGTCCAGGAGACCGCGTTCGCGAGGGACGCGCCCTTCTCCAGGGACTCGGCCATCGCGGCGGGTGCGGTCGTCTTCTCCGCGCCGCCGTTCTGGTCGTACGTGGTGTAGCTGGTGTGGCCGTTCGGGTCGGTCACCGAGGTGACGTCGTCGTTCTCGTCGTACGTGTAGCTGGTCCGGCTGGTCCGGTTGTCCGCCGCGGTCAGCGTGCCCGCGGCGAGCGCGGTGACCTCGGTGGCGCTCAGCGCCCGCTGGTAGAGCTGGACGTCGCTGAGCCCACCGGCGAGGAAGTCGCCCTTCGCGCCGTTCCAGTCCGCGGCGCCCAGGATGATCGAGCTGTTCGCACCGAACGCCTTACCGGTGTCGGTGCCCTCGGCCTTGCCGTTAACGTACAGGCGCAGCATGCCGGCCGTCGCGTCGTAGGTGCCGGCCAGGTGGGTCCACTGCCCGGCCACCGGGGCGGTGGTGGACTTGGCGACGTTGATGGCCGACGTGTTCGCGGCGTCCGCGCCGACCGTGGCGAACCGCCAGGCCTTCTGACCCTCGTCGTAGGAGAGGTCGAACGGCGACTGCTGGTCACCACCACCACCGGACACCATCCGCTGGGTCCAGCCGGTGGAGTACAGGTTCACCCAGGCGGAGACGGTGAAGTCGCGCCGGGTGTCGACGACCGGTCCGGTGGTCGTGATCGATGTCTCGTCGCTGAAGTATGCGGAACCGCCGCGCTCGGTGCTCCAGTAAACACCGTCCCTGGTGGTCAGCGTGCTGTTGCCGGCGCTGTCCGCGAGCCGCGTGCCGGTGCCCTCGTTCAGCTTCCAGCGCGCGACCGGACCCTGATCCTTCGAGGGGTACGAGGTCTGCGCGAGCACTCGGCCGGCCTTGTCATACAGGGCCTCGATCTTGGAGAGGACCGTGCCGGAGGCGTCCTTCTGCTCGACCCGGACGACCTTGTCGTCGACGTCGTAGGTGTTGACGGTGGTGCGGTTTAGGCCACCGGGGTCGGACGTCGTGGAGGTCTCCCGCCCGGCAGCGTCCCAGGTGTGCGCGACGACGGTCCGGCCGTTGTTGGTGACCTCGGTGAGGATGTTGCCGTCGGCGTCGTAGGAGTTGTCCTCCAGGACGAAGGACTCGTCGCCGTTCGACCGGACGGTCTTCGCCGGAAGCCCGTTGTCGGTGTACGTGTAGGTGGTGACCCACTTCATCGCGTCGATCTCGGTGGAGAGACGTCCGGCGTTGTCGTAGGTGTTCTCCTCGACCAGGTGCTTCTCCGGCGACGAGGGGTTGTTCGGGTCACCGGTGTAGTCGTGCAGCCACGTCTTGACGACGTTGCCGGCCGCGTCGTACTCGCTTGAGGTGACCGTGCCGTCCGGGCTGGTCTGCAGGGTCATCCGGCCCGAGGAGTCGTACGCGAAGGTGGTGGTCGCCCCGCCCGGCGTGGTGGAGGTGATCTCCTGGCCGTACCCGTTGTATCCGTGCTTCTCGACCCGCGGGTCGTCACCGCCGGTGGTGTCCTCCTCGCGCTCCTCCAGGACGTTGCCGTCCGCGTCGAAGACCGTGGTGGCGAGCTGGGTGTGCACCGCACCGGTGACCCGGTTGGTGATCGGCGGGTCGAGCTGGGTGACCAGCCGGTCCATCCGGTCGTAGGTGTTGGTGGTGACGACCCCGTCCGGGTACGCGCTGCTGACCTCGGTCTGGGTCACGGCCCGGCCGAGCGCGTCGTAGACGAAGCGGGTGATCGCCCCGTTCGGTTCGGTCACCTGGGCGACGTCACCGGACTTGAAGTAGGTGACCGACTGCCGTGCGCCGCCCGCCGTCACCATGGTGAGCGGCAGGCCGGCGGGCGGGGTGCCCCCGTCGGCGGCAACGGTGGTCGCGTCGGTGTACGTGGTCCGGGTGACCCGTCCGAGCGCGTCGGTCACCGCCGTCTGGTTGCCCTTGGCGTCGTACTCGTTGGTGGTCAGGTAGGTGTTGTCGGTGGCCGACGACGAACGACCGTCCCGGGTGGTGAGCAGCAGGTCGTTCTTCGGGTTCGGGGTGAGCGTCTTGGTAGTGGCGTCCGGGAAGTACGAGAAGTACACCGACGAGCACTTCTTGGCGTTCTGGTCCTGACAGGTGATCGACTGGATCGTGTTGCCCCGGACGTCCTGCAACGTCTGGGTCAGCACACCGTTCGGGTCGTACACCATGTTGGAGAAGCCACCGACGTCGTACCCGTACTGCGTGGTCTTGCCCCGCTCGTCGGTCTGCGCGACCATCCGGTTGCCGTTGACCAGGTCGAAGTGCGAGATCTGGGTGGCCTTCGCCGGGGTGGTGACGGTGACCTGGGAGACCGGCATGGCGATCGCCTTGGCCGTCCCGGAGATCATCGTCATGGCCACCGGCACGGTCTGCTTGACCGTCTCGACGTGGTCGACGATCTGCGCCTCGGTCAGCGTGCTGTCGTAGACGGCGGCCTCGGCGATCGCGCCCGGCCACCAGCCGATGTCCGCGGTGCCGTGCGACGGCCAGCCGCCCGACCAGCGGCCGGTGCCGATGTACGCGTGCTCGGCGCCGTACGCCACCAGTGCACCCGACTTGGTGTCGACCTTGGCACCGTCGAGGTACAGGGTCTGCGAGTTGGTGGTGGCGGCCAGTGCGACGTGGTGCCACTTGCCGTCGTTCACCGTCTTGGTGGTGACCGCCTGGTTGGCCGTCGAGCCGGTCCAGAACCCGCCGCGCAGCTTGCCGTCGATGCCGACGTACAGCGCCGGGGTCCAGCCGCTGGTGGTGGCCTCGTCGGTCGGCTGGATCTGCGAGGCGTAGAGGACACCGCCCTTGGTGGAACCGGACGGCATCTTGAACCACATCTCGACGCTGTGCGGTCCGGTGCCGGGGATGTCCTCGGTCGGCAGCTCGATGTACGACGAGGTCCCGTTGAACTGGGCGGCGGTGGTGTCCGCGAACGGTCCACTGCCGGTGGTGCCACCGAGCGTCACGTCGTTGTAGACGGCGGTCCCGCCGGCCACCTCGTTGACCGCCTCGGCGGCGTCGGTCTCGGTGAACCGCCAGTAGTCCCGCGGCTTGGCGCCGAGCACCGCACCCGCGTACACCAGGCTGCTGCCGACGACGCTCGGATCGCTGAGGACCCAGTCGCCGCCGTTCTCGTCGGTCACCTTCGCGACCCGGCCGGAGACCGTGTCGTACGCGACCTTCGCGGTGACCCCGCCACTCGGACGGACCACACCGGTCAGCACCGGCTGCGCGGTGGTCCCGGACTGGGCGAGGGACGCTGCCATCCCGGCGGTGACGGTCTGGTTGAAGAACGCCACGTCGGAGATCTGGCCGGTGAAGTAGGTGGCCTTGGCCGGAGTGACACTGGTGTTGGCGTGGTCCGGCCAGCTGTTGCCGACGTACCCCGCACCGACGTTGATGTTGGCGAACGAGCCGTTGGCGAACGAGGCGATCGTGCCGGTCAGCGCCGCACCGGTGGCGGCGCCGTCCAGGTACAGCCGCTGGCTGTCGCCGTCGCCGGCCAGCACCAGGTGGTGCCACTTGTTGTCGGTGACCGCGATCGTCGAGGTGATCGGCGTGGCCGCGCCCATCCAGAACTCGCCGCGCAGCTTCCCGTTCTTGTCGATGTACAGCGCGGGCGTGTAGTTGCTGGTGGTGGTGCCCTTGCTCATCGGGTCGGCGTTGTAGCTCAGCAGCACACCGCCGGCGGTGGCCGTCTTGAACCACATGCTGACCGACTGGTACTGACCGTCACCGATCAGGTTCGCGGGCAGCTGGGCGTACGAGCTGGTGCCGTTGAACGTGGCCACCGTGCCGGTGCTGCCGGCCAGCGGTCCACCGGCGGTACCGAGGGTGACCGCGTTGTACCGGGCCGAGTCCTTGCCGGCGTTCGCCAGCACCCGGCTCTGCGCCACGGTCTTGCCGGCCGCCTCGTTCAGCGGCCAGTACGCGGTCGGGTCGTTGTTCAGGACCGTGTTGCCGTGCTGCGAGGTGGCGGCGTACTCGTACTTCCAGCACTTGGTGTAGTCGTTCGGCTGGCACACCTCGGTGAGCTGGTCACCGGTGTACGAGTACTTCCAGGTGTTCGCACTGTCCGGGTTCGCCGCGTCCACCCGGTCGGTGGCGATGGTGGCCACCCGCGGGGCGGTCCCACCCACCGGCGTCGACCAGGCGACGGTCAGCTTCCGGCCGGAGGCGCTGGTCAGCATGGACGGGTTGCCGTCCGTGCCGTACCCGATGGTCAGCGAACGACCGTTCGCGTCGGTGACCGCGGTGAGCCGGAAGACACCCGAGCCGGCCGACCGCCCGAAGGTGTAGACCGTGGCGTCCTTGTCGGTCAGCGTGTACCCGGTGACCGTGGTGCCGCTCTTCGTCTCGACGAAGGTGGAGAAGCGACCGGACGGCGGAACGTACGTGCCGGTCGAGGTACGGCCGAACGCCACCTCGGAACCGGTCGGGTAGGTCACGCGTACCGATTGAATGGTGTTCGCGGCATCGACCACCTGCGACGCCTTGGCGTCGAGAATGCTCGCCCAACCCACGCCGAAGGCGGTGTTCCGCCGGGTGTCCAGGCTGTTGTAACTCCGCTCGATCGCCAGCGACGGGCCCACCGTCGCCACGTTCGCGTCGGTCGCCGACGTCGTGTAGTTACCGATGCTGGAGTCGAAACCCTTGCCGCCGTTCTGCGCCAGGTTTCCGGTCACCACCGGCTGCGGAACATTCGTCGAGAACGCGTACGCCGGCGTGTAAGAACCGTAGCCGACCTGGTCATAGGGCCGGACCGTGTACAGGTAGGTGCTGTTCCAGGACAGCTTGCCCGCCGGAACCGTCCAGGCGCCGGTCACCGCCGGCGAGGTGACGATCGTCTTGCCGTCGGTGTCCAGCACCGTGAAGACGTAGGTCAGACCCTTGTTCGGCCACTTGTCCGCATCCGAACCCTTGGCCAGCAGCTCCGGGGTGAGCGTCGACAGCACCGCGTTGTTCGCCGGGTACCGCACGTTGACCTGCGGGAGCACGTTGTTGCTGTAGGTCAGCTCCAGCACCGGCTTGTACGTACCGGAGCTGTGGTTCGCCGAGGTGAACCGCTTCCAGGCGTAGCTGTCGGTCTCCGACGCGGTCAGCGCCAGACCGTAGTTGGCCTCACCCTTCGACCAGCCGTCGATGACAGCGGCGTCCAAGTTCACCGTGACCCACTTGCCGACGCTGCGGTTCGCGGCCGAGTTGGTGCAGGCCGCGCCCGGGTCGGTGACGGTCAGCGTGCCGATCGCCGCCGAGTAGGACGGCGACTGGCTGACCGACGTCTTCGTGGCCAGGTCCGCGACCGTCCACTTCTCGGTGCTCTCCCGCACCTGGAACACCCGGTCGGTGTCACAGCTGTACGCCCAGGTCAGGTAGAGCTTCAGCTTGGCCGCGGTGATCCGCTTGCCCTTGAAACCGTCGGTGGCGAAGTCGTCGAAGTGGATGAACGAACGCGCCTTCGTGGTGCCACCGTTGTACGTACCGACCGGCAGGTTGTCGCCGTTGTTGTCGGTGCTCGAGTCGTTGTCGATCATCACGTCACCGGTGGTGCCGGTGGTCTGCGTCGGGTCGACCCGTACCGGATAGACGCGCGCCGGGTCGTTCAGCCAGGCCCGGTCCGCCTCGACCTTCAGGGCGGAACCGCCCTGGTATTCGATGATCTCGAAGGCGACGGCGGTCGACTCGGCCGGCGAACCCGACTTCGGGTCGACCAGCGAGTCCTTCATCGAACCGCGCGGGAACCAGGCGACCGCCTTGCCGTCCTTGTTCAGCAGCTCGATGCCACCGTCGGCAGCAGCCCGCGGGGTCAGCCCCTTCAAGGTCAGCGGGAAGATCCAGGAGTTCGCGGCCTGCGGCGACTGCAGGACCATCGTCTCCTTGATGCCGGAGTCGAAGGTCTCCAGTTCGAGGTCGGTCTGCGGCAGGATGCCGGGGTAGGTGGCGACGTTGCCGTCGACCCGCGCGGTGACCGGGGCGGCACCGACCAGGGAGTATCCGACGCTCTCGCCGGTGGGGAGTTCGAGGTTGGAGAGAAGGGTCCCGGTCTCGGCCTCGGCCTCGGCCTCGGCCTCGGGGGTCTCGCTCGGGCTCGGAGCCGCGCTGGGGCTTTCGCTCGGGCTCGCACTGGGGGCCGGCGTCACCGCCTCGGGGATCTCGACCGCCGTGGCGACCGACGTCTCCAGGCTGTTCGCGGCGGCGTGCAGACGGCCGTCCGACTGGCGCTCCAGGTCGACGTCGATCGGCTTCCACTCGCCGTCGCCGTCCTGGAAGTTCACCGGGCGCGGGTACGTCTTCGTGGTGACCGAACCGTCGGCGTTGTCGAAGACCTCGGACCGCTGCGTGGACAGGCTCTCGTCCTGCTCACTGGTCTTCTCGTCGAAACCCTCGACGATCTCGCCGGTGGTCTTCTTCGGCTTGTTCGGGTCGTACGGTTCGTACGCGTCGAGCGCGTTCTTGACCGGCGTCGCCGCCCGCCCGGCGCCACCCGGCTCCTTGGTGTCGTCATAGGTGGCGTCCCGCCCCTCGGCGGAACCCTCCTGCTGCTCCGGTGCCGGCGGCGGCCCGGCCAGCAGCGGCCTCGCCTCCAGCAGCGACAGAAGCCAGGAGACCGGAAGCTCCGGTTTCTCCACGGCGCCGACGGGTGCACCCACCGTCAACGCAAGAACGATCGCGGACAACACCGCGATCCGATTCGTACCCCGGCGCATCGCCGAATCCCCCCGCCAACATCAACAGCGGGGAGCAGTGTGCACGATCAGGTGACGCTACGAAAGATCTTGAATACTTAAATGGATGGGCGACGAACCCTCGGTGACCGATAGCGGATCTTCGACAGCCGGAGAGTGATCACCGTGACCACTCCCGGCCACCATCCCACTACTCTCACGCACCACGTTGGACAATGCCGCCACCTGCGACGATCCCCTTACCCTCCGGAGAACCTCCGGGCCAGGACGCCGCCCCGACGATCCGGAAACCCGTTCGAGGTGAGAGGTCGGTCACATCGAATACGTGGCCCCGAGGACGTTCCCACTGGTAAACACTCAGCCCACCCCAAAACGACCTTGGGCGATGACAGGTTCCTCACAGCCGAACCGCGCATGCTCGAGGGTTTCACTCGGTTGCCGAACGCAACTCCTCGGCAACCAGATCGTGAACGCGGGCCGTCACCTGCGCGGCATCGGTCTCGTCGACCCGGACCACGTTGGACAGGGCCCGGTCCTGCGACGACCCGATCGCGACGAACCTCGTTCGGGGGAACTGGCCGGCGAACCGGACCACCGCGTCTGCCGGGGCCGCGCCCGCGGCGAGAACCAGATCACAGTCGCCCTGCACCAGAGTCGCCAGGAACGTCGAGGCGTTCTCGCTGGTCTGCGGGCCGTCCACCTCCAGGTAGCTGACCTTGCCGCTGGTCTCCGTGGAGGCTTGCTGCATGCCCGCCCACACCGGCACGACCGCCTCGTCCACCACGCCCGCAGCCGGGGTGAGCAGGCACGCCGACGCCTCGGTGTAGACGCGGGACCGCGGATCCGGCCGCTCGGTGCCCGGCCAGAGTGCCCAGGTCAGCACCCCGGCGGCCACCAGCACACCGGCGGCGCCGGCCGCCCACCACACCGGCCGACCCGGAAGCCGTCGGCCGGAACCCCCGCCCGTCGTCGCCGAACCGTGTAACCGCTTGTCAACCCGTCCACCCAGCACGGCGCAGAGCGTACCCACGCCGTCAAGCCGAGGGTGGTGGCGTGGACCCCCGTCGCTCCACGCCACCACCGGTCCGGGTGGATCAGCCGGCCACCGTCTCGTAGACGACGTCCGGTGCGGCGATCACGTTCGACGGGATCCTCGGCGCGGCCGCCTCGCCGTACCGGTCGTAGGTGACCCGGTAGGTGACGGTCTTCTTCAGCCGGATGGTGACGGCTGCCGTCCGCAGCCGACCCTGGTCGTCCACGGTGGCCTCGAACGGGGCCGACTTCGCCGCGTCGCCCAGCGCCGCCAGCTGCTTCTCGTCGATGATCTCCGCCTCCATCGAGCGGCTCAGGTCGGTGGTGCCGGCGAAGTGGCCCGGGCTGGTCTCGGCCAGGCCGGCCGACGCCTCCACCAGGGTGCTGACGAAACCCGGATCGGTCTCACCCCGGTAGGTCACGTCCTCGGCGATCTCCGGGCTGAGCCGGGTGCGGTCCAGCTCCATCCACTTCTTCGGGAACTTCGGCAGGTCCACGCCGTCCGGCACGTCGGTGAAGGCGATCTTCACCCAGGAACGGTCGGCGGTGAGCACAGCCTTGGTGGTCAACCGGATGCCGCCGGCATCGGCGATCTTCTCGCTGTACTCGACACTGGCGATGCCGCCGGCGATGTCCAGCACGCCCCGCTGCGGCATGGCGGTGCCCTTCACCGCGTACCGGAAGATCGGGGTCTTGTCGTGGGGGACGGCAGCGAGCAGCGATTCGGCCGGGGTCGGCGGTTTCGCCGCCTTCTCGACGACCTCGCCGACGGTGCCGCATCCGGTGAGGACGGTGCCGGTGAGGGCCGCCGAGGCGAGCAGAGCGATGCGTACGGTCCGAATGTTCATCGGTCCACGTCTCTTTCCAACGGGGTGAACGGTGCCTGACGCATCGAAGACTCGACGCCCCCGCTGCCATCGCTCTGCGGCTATGCTGCGGCAGACTGCCGTTCCGCTGCCATGTCACGTCAGTGCTGGTCACAGGGGGTGGATGGGCTGGTGAGTGACGGCCCGCGATTCGAGATCCTGGGCCCGGTGCGGGCCTTCCGCGGCCCGGTGGCCCTCGATCTGGGGCCGGCGAAACAGCGCGCGGTGCTCGCCGTCCTGTTGCTGGAGCCGGGCCGTCCGGTGCCGGTCCGCCGGATCGTCGACGCGGTCTGGGGCGACGGCCCGCCGGAGAACGGCACCAACGTCGTGCAGAAATACGTCGCCGGGTTGCGCCGGGCACTGGAACCGGACCGGGAACTGCTCGCCCTGACCGACGGCGGTTATCTGCTACGGGTTCCGGAGGGCGCCCTGGACCTGGACGCGTTCCGGTCCGCGCTGACCCTGGCCGCCCAACAGCACCGGGCAGGCCGGCTCACGGACGCCGCCGGGCTGGTCAGGGGTGCCCTGGACATGTGGCACGGCGAGCCGCTCGGCGGTCTCACCGGGCCGGTCTTCGAGTCGGCGCGGATCCGTCTCGCCGAGGAACGGGCCACGGCCGGGGAACTCTGGTCCACGATCGAGCTGGATCGCGGCAACGCGTCCGCCGTCGTCGCCGGGCTGAACCGGATGATCCAGGAGTTTCCGCTGCACGAGGGTCTGCGGGTGCAGTTGATGATCGCGCTGGAGCGCAGTGGCCGACAGGCCGAGGCGCTGGCCGCGTTCCGTGACGCCCGGGAGTTCTTCCTGGACGAGCTGGGTGCCGAACCCGGCGCGCGGATGCAGGCGGAACACCGCCGGATCCTGCGCACCGAGGCGTTCACCCCGGCCGAGGAGAGGCCCGGCGCGCCGCTCGGGGAGACCGATCAGCCGGAGAGAGGCCGGCCCTGGCTGGAGATGGCCGCCGCCGCCCTGGCCCCGATCGTGCTCTGCGCCCTCGGATCCTGGATCTATTTCGGGTACGCCGCCGCGCAGCGCCGCAGTCTGCGGGAACTTCTGTTCGCCGCCGGCTACCTGGCCGGATCGGTGACCGTCCTGGTGCTGCTCCTGATCGATCCCAGCCCGGTCGACAGCAGCGACCTCAGCCGCGCCGAGGAGATCGGACTGCTGCTGGTCCCGGTGCTGTCCCTGACCGCCTCGGCACACGGCGTCGTCCTCGCCGCGCACCCCGGCGACAACCATCAGGCGCGGGCCCGGCGGGAACTGGCCCGGCACTTCGCCGCCACCGACCCGGCCGGTGCGCGGCAGGCCGGCATCGGGCGCCCCGACCTGCTGCGGCCGTTCGACGACGGCGGGCTGGTCGACCTCAATCACGCGCCGGTGCAGGAGATCGCCCGGATGCCCGGGGTCGGGCCGGGGCCGGCACGCCGGATCGTCGCCGGGCGGCCGTACACACGGCCGGAGGAGGTCGCCGATCGCGGACTGCTGCCGCGGCGGGTGCTGCACCGGATCCGGCGGTGGCTGATCTGCGTACCGCCGGATCCGTCCGGGCGAGGTGTCTAGACATGTTTCGAGGTCAGGGCGCCGAAGCCCGTCCGCATGGTGACTTCAGCCGCGCCGGGCACCCCCAGTCACCACACCCGACGTGGAGCGTGGTGACTTCAGCCGCGCCGGGCATCCCCAGTCACCACACGGACGCTGACCACGAAACGTGTCTAGCGGCTGGCGGCCGACGCGTACTGACGGCGGGCGACGTACTCCACCAGTTCGATCAGCACGTTGCGGGCGGCGGCCTGGTCACGGGCGTCGAAGAGCACGACCGGCACACCCGGGTCCAGGTCGAGCGCCCGGGCCACCGCGTCCGGCGAGAAGCGGTTCATCGCGTCGAAGCAGTTCACCGCCACCACGAACGGCGTGCCCCGCTGCTCGAAGTAGTCGATCGACGGGAAGCAGTCGGCCAGCCGGCGGGTGTCGGCGAGCACCACCGCGCCGAGCGCGCCCTGTGACAGCTCGTCCCAGAGGAACCAGAAGCGGTCCTGCCCGGGCGTGCCGAACAGGTACAGCTGGAGGTCGTCGGTGATGGTGATCCGGCCGAAGTCCATGGTGACCGTGGTGGTGGTCTTGCCCTCGACGCCGGAGACGTCGTCGGCACCGTCGGCGGCGGTGAGGACCTCCTCGGTCTGGAGTGGCCGTATCTCACTCACCGACCCGACCATGGTGGTCTTTCCGGCGCCGAAACCCCCCGCGATGAGGATCTTCAGAGCGACGGGGATGCGCGACGAGCCGCCGTTGCGGTCAGAGCGCACGGAGTCCATTGACAACCGCCTTGAGTACGTCGACGTCGTGCGGCTGGGTGGCCGCCGGGGGTTCGTACAGCGAGATGAGACCCGCTGAGCGTAGATCACCGAGAAACACCCGGACCACGCCGATGGAGAGGTCCAGCTGAGACGCCAGTTCGACGACCGAGATCGGCTCCCAGGCGGCGGCCACGATGGCGTGGTGCTCGGGTTGCAGGGACGGACTGCCGGCCGGCAGGTCCGGTACCGTGGCGACGACGAAGGCGACCAGGTCGAACTCCCCGTCCGAGGGGGCGACCCGGCCCTGCGTCATCGCATACGGGCGGACCACCGGGCCCGCGTCGTTGTCCAGCCAGTCGTGTGGGGTCACACGCGGCTGCTCAGAGAGCATCGGACGGTGCGAAGACCGTCCGCTCCGGAGCGCTCATCGTCTGTCCCACCCGTGTGACAAGCATGGCCATCTCGTACGCGATCAGGCCGAGGTCGGCGTCGGCCGAGGCGAGCACCGCCAGGCACGCTCCGGATCCGGCGGCCGTGACGAAGAGGAAGGCCTCCTCCATCTCCACCACGGTCTGCCGGACCTGACCTGCCCGGAAGTGCCGGCTCGCGCCCTTGGCGAGGCTCTGGAAGCCGGCCGCCATGGCCGACAGGTGTTCGGCATCCTCGCGGTCCATCGCGGCGGAGGCGCCGAGCATGAGCCCGTCGGCCGAGAGGACCACGGCCTGCTGTGCCGTCGGCACCCGTTCGACGAGGTCGTCGAGGAGCCAGGTGAGGTTCGCGCTCTGCTTCGTCTGTGCCACTATGCGTCCTTCTCCAGCCTGAGATTCTCACCGGGATCGCCGGCGCGGTCGCCGGCCGCGCCCGTGTCCGTCCCGGATGGTGCTTTCTCCCGCGCCGCCGCGACATCCACGAGGGCCGGGAAACTGACGGTAGCCGCTGCGGAAAATGCCGTTCCGTCCGGATCGGCGGCGTTTCCGGTGCCCTGCGGCGCGGGGGTCGAGGCTTCGACACGGGCTGCTGCGACACGGCCACGGTTGGTGCCCAGCTGCAGTGCACTCATGATCGTGCGGACCTGTTCCGGGGACCGGGCCGGCGCGGCAGCGGACGGCTGGGCCATCGGCTGGCGTAGCTGCGGGGCGAGACTGGCCTGGCGTACCCGACGGGGCAGGTTGTCGTCGGTGGCGGCGACGGGCATCGCAGCGGTGATCTCGTCCGGCTCGCCGGGACCGGCGTCCGGCTCCCCGGCCGCGACAGGCTCGGAGCCCCGCGGCACCGAACGCAACGGCTGTACCACGGTCGGCTCGTCGATCGGCTCGTCGATCGGCTCGTCGATCGCGGCGGGCCCGGAACCGCGGGGAACCGCGCGCACCGGCTGCACCATGGTCGGCTCCTCTGCCGCGGCGGACTCGGAACCGCGGGGAACGGCCCGGGGTGGCGGTGGCACGGCGGCCGCCGTCCCCGAGTTGCGCGGCACCGACCGGGCCTCGGTGTCCTCCACCGGCTCGGTCTCGATCTGCTGGGGAACCCGCTTCACCCGGCGCCGCTGGACCAGGCCGTCGGCGCTCAGCTCGGGGGCGACCACGCTCGGCGCCGGGCCGGTCGGGTCGACCGCCGGAACGGGCGTCGGCACCTGTGCCGTGGCGCGGTTGCCGTTGACCGGAACCTCCTGCAGCTCCTCGCCGCCCTGCCACTGCAGTTCCGCGAGAGAGCCCCGGGCCGGGTCGCTGGTGCCCGTGCCGACCAGCGGCGCGTTCCAGCCCTTCTCCGGGCCGCTCGGGCCGCCGGAGGACCCGGTCCGCGGCCCCGCGGTGACGAGCTCGCCGGGCACCAGCACGATCGCGGTCACACCGCCGTACGCCGACGCGCGCATCGAGACCCGGATGTTGTGCCGGTTCGCCAGCTGGGCCACCACGAACAGGCCGAGACGGGCGCTGTCGGCCGGGTCGAACTCCGGCGGCTCGGCGAGACGGCGGTTCGCCTCGGTGATCGCGTCGGGCTCCATGCCGAGCCCGCGGTCCTCGATCTCGATCGCGTAGCCGTTCGGCAGCACCTGCCCGACCACCTGCACCCGGGTGTGCGGCGGCGAGTACGACGCGGCGTTCTCGATCAGCTCGGCGAGCAGGTGGATCACGTCGCCGACGGCCCGGCCGAGCAGCGCGGAGGACGTCACGGCCCGGATGTCGACCCGTTTGTACTCCTCCACCTCACTGATCGCGCCGCGGATCACGTCGATCACCGGGACCGGGTTGCGCCAGCCGCGGCCGGGTGCCGCGCCGGCCAGGATGACCAGGTCCTCGGCGTGCCGCCGCATCCGGGTGGCCAGGTGGTCGACCCGGTAGAGGTCCTCCAGCTCCCGGGGCTCGGTCTCCCGGCGCTCCATCTTGTCGAGCAGCGAGAGCTGGCGGTGCAGCAGCGTCTGGCTGCGCCGGGCGATGTTGAGGAACACCTCGTTGATGCCGCGGCGGACGTTGGCCTCGTCGACCGCGGACTGCACGGCGGTCCGCTGTACGTCGCTGAACGCGTGCCCGAGCTGGCCGATCTCGTCCCTGCCGTACTCCAGCGGAGGCGTCTCCACGTCGACGTCGACGGCCTCGCCCCGCTGCAGGCGCTGGACCACCGAGGGCAGCCGCTCCGAGGCCAGTTCCAGGGCCTCGCGGCGGAGCCGGATCAGCCGGCCGACGATCGAGCGGCCGACCCGGACCGACACCCAGATCGACAGGACCAGGGCGACCAGGCCGAGCAGTCCGGAGAGGGCGAGCCAGAGCAGCACGCTGAAGGCCACCGGGATGGCGTCCTGGGAGACCTCGCCGACCACGCGCGTCCCGAAGTTGCGCAGCTCCTGCGACACATAGTCGTAGGTGGGCTGCCAGCGGGAGCCGGAGACCGGCGGCGCGCCACCGGCGTAGCTCTGCCCGATCAGCATGTTCTGCATGATGTCGAGCTCGATGAAGGTCGGATGGGTGATCAACCGGGAGTAGTCGCCCTGCGCGTCGGCGGGCATGTCGGCCACACCGGAGGCGATGAGGTATCGCGAGGTGCTGATGTCCTCGATCATCGTCTCGCGGGCGACGGCGTCGATGCGGCCCTCGGTGTTGGCGCCGGCCAGCACCGCGTCCACCCGGCTCAGGTACTCCTGGCCGCGTAGCGCGCCGATCAGGCCGCGGACCTCACGGTCGACCCGTTCCTCGAAGAAGACCGCCGCGGTGCTGAACACCTCGAATCCGGCGTCGATCGCCCGGTTGAAGTCCTGCACGGCGTTGAGCAGCGTGATGCTGCGCTGGTCGATCTCGGTGCGGGTGTCCTGCACGTCCTCGAGCCGGTCGAGCAGGTCGGTGACCCGACTCTGCACCGCCTCGTCGAGGTCGGCGCCGGAGACCGCCTTGCGGAACTCGGCGCCGACGGTGTCGGTGGCCGCGCGCTCACGGGCCAGTTCGGTGCGGGCCGGGCGTTCGGCGGAGATGTAGATGGTGGAGAAGTGCCGCTCCCGCTGCAGCTGGGCGATCAGGCGCAGGCCCGGGTCGCCGAGCTGCTGCACCGCGTCCCGCGCGTTGAGCAGGGTCACGGCCGGACCGGAGGTGGCCACGATCGCGAAGATCCACAATGCGAAGAGCGCGGTGAGCGGCACGGCGCTCATCGCGATGATCTTCGAACGGATCGACCAGTTGCGGCTTCTCATCAGGCTCCGCCCGAGGGGTTCGGCAGGAAACGATCAACGCGCCCGCCGGCGTGCGGACC
The DNA here is from genome assembly GCF_000962825.1 of Actinoplanes rectilineatus. Lineage (GTDB taxonomy): Bacteria > Actinomycetota > Actinomycetes > Mycobacteriales > Micromonosporaceae > Actinoplanes > Actinoplanes rectilineatus. The sequence goes on along the minus strand of NZ_JZKF01000015.1, from coordinate 102,405 downwards.
GATCAGAAAGGGACGGTCGACACGTCTGAGTGACGCGCTCCGGCAGAATACGTAATGACGTCCATCTCAGCTAGCTCTCGGTGACACCAGATCCTAGGCTTAGATCCCGTTTGTCCAGCCAGATTGGCACGCGATCTTTTTGCGAGATCGTCGGGGTTACGACAGCGGAGCGAGGCGGCGTCAACAAAGCGCCACCGTCCGTGATGTACCCGCCCGACTTCTGACGGGTTTCGTCGATAGGGATTGGTGAGTGGGTGCGGGTGGGAATACCTCCTTACGAAGAAGGAGGGACCAGATGTCCGCCACCGCCACCATCGTCCTGATCATCGTCGTTCTCCTGGTGCTGGCCGCGATCGTCCTCGGTGTCCGGGCCACGCGGCGACGCCGGCTCCAGCAGACCTTCGGCCCGGAGTACGACCGCGTGGTCGCCGACACCGGCAACCGCACGGAGGCCGAGCGCGAACTGCTCGAACGCACCAAGCGGCACGCGCAGCTCGAGCTCACGCCGCTCTCCGCGGAGTCCCGCGCGAAGTACTCGGCCGCCTGGGAAGAAGTGCAGATCCGCTTCGTCGACGACCCGAAGGAAGCCGCCGAGACCGCCGACGAGTTGGTCACCCGGCTGATCGCCGAGCGCGGGTACCCGACCGGCGACTACGACGAGCGTCTCGCCGACCTCTCCGTCGAGCACGCCGCCACCCTGGAGCACTACCGCGCCGCGCACGAGATCACCGCGCGCAGCAAGAACGACGAGACCGAGACCGAGGACCTGCGCCAGGCGCTGGTCCACTACCGCTCGCTCTTCGCCGACCTGCTCGGCGAGGAACCGGTGCGGTCCACCACCCCGGCGCCGCGACCGGCCACAGAGGACACGCCCGGAACCGGTGCGACCACGCGCGTCGTGCACGACACTGAGAACACCTCCACCGAATCCGGCGTCGCCCGCCCGCGGCCCGACGCCACCAGCCGCTGAGGAGCCCCACGATGCGCTTCTTCTCGAACGAGGCCAAGGACAACGACACCGACCAGCGCACCGACGACGATCGCACGGAGCCGTTGCGCACCGAGCCGTCGACGGTTCCGCAGCAGCGCGCCGGCTCCCCGTGGCAGCACGGCCCGGCGGACAGCGCCGTCAAGGACGAGCAGGACGACCGGACCGTCGCCTTCAGCAGCGGCGCGGCGCAGGACCGGGCCGGCTCGCAGGATCCGACCGTCGCGATCAACGACACCGGCCGGAGCGACACGGACCGGCTCGACAGCGACCGGCTCGACACCGGCGACGACAGCGACCGGCTCGACACCGACCGGACCGTCACGGACCGGCTCGACACCGACCGGACCGACGCGGACGCGGACGTGGACAAGACCGCTCCGCTGAACGACGGCCGCCACCGCCAGGAGAACGACGCCGACGACACCGGCGCCGGGACCTCGTGGGCCGGCCCGACGGTCACCCACCCCGACGAGGCCGGCGTCACGGACGCCGGCGTCAAGGACTCCACGGTCAAGGACTCCACGGTCAAGGACGCCGACGAGGCGAAGCGGGACGACGAGCCGGTGGACCTGCCGCTCGACGACCACGACACCCCGAAGGACCGCGTCGAGGACCCCGCGCCGGTCGACACCACCCCGGCCGTGGTGACGCCGGTGACGCCGGTCGAGGAGACCCCGGTTGCGGAGACCCCGAAGGAGACCACGATCTCCGGTCCGGCGCCCTTCTTCCCCGAGTCGGACACCCAGGCCCTGCGCGAGCGCTGGCGTGACGTGCAGCTGCGGTTCGTCGACGACCCCAAGGCCGCCACCTCGGACGCCGCCACCCTGGTGGACGAGGCCGTCGACAAGCTCACCACCGCGCTCAAGGAGCACCGCGGCGCGGTCGTCAAGGGCGAGGACGACACCGAGGGTCTGCGGGTCGAGCTGCGCAGCTACCGCGACATCCTGGACCGCCTGCTGGGTCTCTGAGGACCGCCACCGATCCCCGGCCGACGGAGGATCGACGGCACGGAAGCCGAAAAAAGGAGCTCCGAGTTCGGGGCTCCTTTTTCATGACTCCTGGACGTCGGGTGCCGGCTCCGCCGAGAAGGCCGGCTCCGCCGAGGTGGGCCCGGTGGATACCGGGCCGGACGACGCCGACGGCTCCGGTGGTGCGGGTGGTGGGCTGCTCGACGGCGGGACCGACGCCGAGACGGAGACCGGTGGCGACACCGACGGGCTCCGGGTGATCGACACCGACACCGTCGGCGAGGCGGACGGCCGGGCCGGGGGCGGCGTCGTCGCCCGCGCCCGCGGTGTCGCCGATGACGGGCGGGCGGTGTGGTCCGTGACGGCGTCGATCGAGTCGGCGGTCTCCCCGGCCCCGACCCCGCCGAAGTCCCTGTCGTTGTCCTGCAGTTGTTCGCCGACCGTGTTGGGACGTTGATCCGGCGCGATGGTCACGGTGCCCAACTGGGCGCCCAGCCAGAGAGCCGGACCGATTCCGATCGCCACGATGGTCCCGAACGCGAGCAACGGCCCTCGCTCCATGAGCGCCTCCCCGGACGTCGAGACGATCGTCGCGCCTCACCCGGGACCGTGCTACCCATTCCGGGCAATGCCGAAGCGAACAATCGCCGAGGTTATTGTGACCCAAAGTGACGTAAGAGTTACTCCTGCGTCGCAGACACGACTCGGCTCACTCCGGTGTACGAAACCGGTCCCCGGGCGGGTTCACCGGCGCCCCCGATCAGGGCACCCGATTCAGCGCGATCCGGTCAGATAGGCGACCGTGTCGTCCCACGCGGCCCACCCGCCCGGCAACTCGTCCGCGTCGAGAGCCGGTTTCAGGGTCATGCTCCCGCCGTCCCGCAGTCCGATCACCCAGCCCTTGCGCCGTCCGGGCAGGGTGGTCACCCCGGCCACGTCGGCGAACGGCACGAATCGGCCGTCTCCGTGGCGTTCGGGCTTCGGCTCGTCCTTCGGCACATCCTTGGGCCCGTCCGTCACCTCGGTCTTCGGGTCCGTCACCTCGGTCTTCGGGTCCGACTCCTTCCCGGCCTTCGGCTCGGTGGGCGCCGGAACCCCGGGTGACGACGGCACCCCGTCCGACGCGATCCGGGTGAGCCGTTTCTTCGCCTCGATCACCCGGCCACGCGGCAGCCCCGGCACCAGGAACAGACCACGGTCGGTGATCAGCAGATCGGTCCGCTCCCCGTCCGCCGACAACCCGACCAGACCGCCGAGCACCTGCGCCCGGGCCGCGGCCGTGGCACCCGCCGGGGCGGCCAGGTCGACCCCGATCTGCGCGAAGTACTCCCGCACCGACCCGACCATCTCCGGCACCGCGGCCGCCTGGGACAACTCGGCGAGGTTCAGGTAGGCACCCTGCGCCCCGACCACCTCGGCGGCACCCGTCCAGCTGTGCCGCCACCGGACCACACCACTGCGCAGGGCGGCCAGCGCGAACATCAGCCCGAGCAGTTCCACGATCCGTTCGGTGGTCTGCTCGGCCGGCTCCTCCGGGAAGATCGATTCGGCGGCGGTGCGCAGTCGCCCGTCGGCCGCCAGTTCGAGGACGCTCGCGGCGTCGGTGACCGTCGTGCCCGCGGCCCGGGAGATGGTGGCGAGCGCGGCGTCGGCCTCCCGCTCCATCTCGGTGGTGCGCGCCACGCTGAGGCATTCGTCCCAACTGACGACGGTACGCCCGCGCGGCGGGAACGCCACGGCCTGCAGGGCGCGGCCGAGCGCGGGTAGGTCCGGCACCAGGTCCCCGGCCGGTTCGGCCGTCTCGTCCGATGTCGATGCCGAGCTCTCCGGTGCGGATTCCGAGGAAGCGGATTCCGAGGAGGCAGAGGGAGCGGGAGAGGGGGCGGAGGGAGGAGAGGAAGGATCGGAGACAGCGCCCGACGGCTCCGGGGCGGGAGCCGTCAACGCCGCCAGACGCTCGGCCATCGACGGATGCGTGTCCCACGCCCCGTTCGCCTCCGGCTGCTGCGTCCGCAGCATCTCCATCTCGCCGGTCCGGGCCGCCAGCACCCGCAGCAACCCGCCGAAGACGTCGTCCGGCACGTAACCCGCCTGCCAGCCCGGCCCGAGGTACTCGGCGTGGAACAACCGCTGCATCCCGGCCAGCGCCGGCAGGTCCCGGATCGCGGTGACCGCCGCCTCCGTCCCGGCGTGCGCGGCGGCGATCCGGTCCGCCGCCAGCTCCTGGGCCCGGCTGAACGGAGCGTCCACCCGCCGGTAGAACCCCGCGTACGCCCGGAGCACCACCCCCGCCGGATTGCGCCGGGAGATCCGCGGCACCTTCCGGCCCACCACGATCCGCCCCCGGTACGCCAGCGGCGCCCACCGTCCGAGCTTCGGCGACCCGTGCGCCAGTTCGTGCGCCACGGCGGCCCGCAGCGTCGCCGGTTCCCACGCCTGCAGCAGGGGCAGACCGAGGTAGAGGTCGCGCCGCCCGCCGACGAGTCCCAGGGCACGGGCGCGTTCGCCGAGCACCAGGGTCGCGTCGGCCACCACGGTCACCCCGTCGGGAGCCGGCACACCCGCCGCCTTCGCCGCGCCGTCGATCAGTTCCCACAGCTGCGGCGCGCGGTCCCGGGGCACCACCGCACCGGCCGGCACCCGCATCCGGGTGTGCACGGCACGCCAGGTCGCGTACGCCAGTGCGCCGAACGTGGCGATGCTCAGCGGCACGCCGGCACGCAGCGCGAACGTGCTCGGCAGCAGCTTCAACACGATCCAGAGGGCGAGCAGCACCAGGGCGAGTTGCAGCCCCGCGACCACCAGGAATCCGGCCAGCGCGGCAGCCGACCTGGCCGCCGCCCGTGCGTCGTTGCTCAAGCCGCTCTCCTCCTTCGAACCGGGCCCCCAGGGTAGGTGCCCGGTCTGCCCGGCGCGTTTCGCGTCCGCGCAGCAGGAAATACGAGCGATATGGCCGACCTGGATCAGACTCTCGCGCTCGCTCTCAAGGGCTACGCCTGGCTGCCCGATCTGCGCCGCCGCTCGCCCGGCGAGCCGGTGCGGATCCGCATCATGGGGCAGCCCGCCGTGGTGATCTGCGGAGCCTCCGCGGCGCGGTTCTTCTACGGCCACGGCAATCTGGAGCGGCACTCGGCGCTGCCCGGGCTCGTGGTCCGCACGCTCTTCGGCCGGGGTGCCGTGCACACCCTGGACGACGAGGCGCACCGGCACCGGAAGGCGCTGTTCACGTCGCTGCTGCTCGGCGATGGGATCGAGCGGCTGGCCGGGCTGGCCGGTACGGCTTTCGACGAGGCGGCGCCGCGATGGCGGGGCGAGACGCCGGTCCGGCTCTTCGACGCGACGGCCGGTGTCCTGACGACGGCCGTGTCGCGCTGGGTCGGCGTACCCCAGAAGGAGCGTGAGCGTGCCGTCCTGGCCTCCGATCTGATCGCGATGGTGGACGGTTTCGCCACGGTGGGTCCGCGTGCCGCGCGGGCCATGATCGCGCGGCGGCGGCAGGAGCACCGCTTTTCAAAGATCATTGCGGGGGTACGCTCCGCGCCCCCGACCTCGGACCCGTTGTCGGTGATCGCGCACCACACCGACGACGGCGAACTGCTGGATCCACGGACCGCGGCGGTGGAACTGCTCAACATCATCCGGCCGACCGCGGCGGTGACCTGGTTCGTCACGTTCGCCGCGCATGCTCTCGACCGCTGGCCGCGGCATCTGGAACCGTTGCGGGCCGGCGACGAGGAGCACATCCGGGCGTTCGTGCACGAGGTGCGCCGGTTCTACCCGTTCGCGCCGTTCCTCGGTGGGCGCGCCACCCGTGACCTGTACTTCCGCGGCGAGCCGATCGCCGCCGGGACGCTGGTGCTGCTCGACGTCTACGGCCAGAACCACGACCCGGAGCTGTGGGAGGACCCCTACCTGTTCCGGCCGGAGCGTTTCGCCGGCCGGGTGCTCGGCGAGTTCGACCTGATCCCGCAGGGCGGGGGCGATCCGCGGACCGGGCACCGCTGCCCCGGCGAGCAGATCACCATCGCCCTGCTGGAGACCCTGCTGCCGCGGCTGGCCCGGCTCGACCACTACCTGCCGCCGCAGAACACCGACATCGATCTCAGCCGGATCCCGGCCCGGCCGCGCGACCGTATCCAGATGGTCTTCCCGGACTGGGCGCCGGCCCGGGACCACGCCGCCCGTCAGCGCCAGTCGATCTCCGGCGACCGGTAGTAGTCCACCCCGGCCGCGTCCCAGCGCGGACCGTACGCCGCGAGCCGTTCCCGGAACGACGGCCAGTCCCGGGCGGCCCGCGGCGACCAGGCCACCTCGGCGACCGCGGGCAGCCGGGGGAACGTCATCCGGTGGACGTCGTCCACGCTGCGCAGCGTCTCCGACCAGAGCGGCGCCTCGACCCCGAGCAGCGACTCCTCGTCCACGCCGGGCAGGCGGTCGGCCGGGTCCCAGTCGTACGCCCGCTCGACCCCGATCAGTCCGGCCCAGTCCAGGCCGAGCGGGGTGTCCGCGTCGTACTTCATGTCCAGGTAGACCCGGTCGGCCGGGGACATGATGACGCGCCGGCCCTCGGCGGCGGCCCGGGCCGTGCCCGCGTCGTCCGCCTCCGGCCGCCAGTACTGGACGACGACGTGGTCCGGCAGGTCCACGGCGGCGATCTCGTGCCAGCCGATGACGGTTTTGCCGTACTTCGCCGGTATCGGCAGGACCCGTTCGAGGAAGGCGCGGTAGTCGGCGGCCGGTGTGGAGTGGCACTCGTCGCCGCCGATGTGCAGGTACGGCCCCGGGGTCAGGTCGGCGACCGTGCGGATGACGTCCTCGACGAAGGCGTACGTCGTCTCGGGGCCGGCCGGCAGCGAGCTGTATCCGACCGCCGTGTCGGTGCGCGGCGCGACCGGCTGCCCGTCCGCGGTGAGTTCCGGGTAGGCCACCTGGGCGGCGTTGACGTGGCCCGGCATGTCGATCTCCGGGACGATTCCGACGAACCGGTCGGCGGCGTACGCGACGACCTCCGCGTACGCCGCGGTGGTCAGGAAGCCCGGTCCGGCGCCGTCGACGCCGGTGCCCGGTCCGCCGCCGATCTCGGTCAGACGGGGCCGCCCCGGGATCTCCAGCCGCCAGCCCTGGTCGTCGGTCAGGTGCAGGTGGAGGTGATTGATCTTGAACGGGACGAGCTGGTCGATGTGCGCCTTGATCTCGTCGGCGGTGAAGAAGTGCCGGGCCAGGTCGAGCATCGCCCCGCGGTACGGGAACCGGGGACGGTCCTCGATCACGCCACCCGGGAGTACGCCACCGCACTCCAGCTGGAGGATCGTCTGGACGCCCCAGAACAGCCCCTGCGGGCTGCCACCGGTCAGGGTCACCGCGCCGGCCGTGATCTCCAGCCGGTACGCCTCGGCGCCCAGACCCGGATCCAGTGACAACCGGATCGATCCGCCGTCACCGGTGGTGACCGGCAGTCCGGTCGCCGTGCTCAGGCCGGCGGCGAGACGGCCGGCGACCGCCTCGGCCTCGGGGACCGTGCTCACCCTCGTACTCGAAACGATGGTGAATGTCGTGGTGGTGACCGGCCGCACCACGGCCGGGACCGGGATCACATCGCCTAGCTGCTTCGTCGGAAGAGGCACTCCCAGGACTCTAAACTGTTTTGCCATGACGATCACCACGCGTCACGGCGTCATCGGCGATGACCAGCTGTTGCGCGACCTGGCGGCACGAACGTTCGGTCTGGCATGTCCCCCCGGCACCGCGCAGAGTGACATCGACGAATTCCTCGCGGCGCACCTGTCCGCGGACAACTTCGCCCACTACCTCGCCGACCCGAACCGGATCATCCTGCTGGTGTCCGACAGCGATCAGGTGGTCGGTTACTCCATGCTGGTCCTCGGCCCGATCGCCGATCCGGACGTCACCGCGGTGATCGACGAGGCGACCAGCGTCGAGCTGAGCAAGTTCTACGTCGCCGAGGAGTCGCACGGCAGCGGCGCGGCGAGCGTGCTGATGGCCGAGACACTCGACGTGGCGTCCAAGATCGGCGCGCGGTCCTGCTGGCTGGGCGTCAACCAGCAGAACGAGCGGGCGGCGAGGTTCTACACCAAGCACGACTTCGCGATCGTCGGGACGAAGCGTTTCCTGGTGGGCTCGGACTGGCACGACGACCACATCCGGCGTCGCGAGTTGGGCGCCTGAGGCCCGGCGCGATGGCATCGGTCCGGGCCGCGCACGACGGCGACGTCGCGGACATCCACGACATCTGCCTGCGGGCCTACGTCGCTACCTACGACGGCGTCGCCCCCGAGTCGTACTGGCGCCGGATGCTCGCCGAGCACTACACCCCCGCCCGGGTGGCCAAGTCGATCGCCGCGCAACCGCCGGGCTGGCTGGGATATCAGGTCGTCGAGGAGTCCGGCCGGGTCCGGGGGTTCGCCGCCGGCGGCCTGGTCCCCGCGTCGGCCTTCCCCACCTCCCCATCGGAGGTCCTGGGTGAGCTGCACGTGCTCTACCTGGACCCCGAGGACCTCGGCCGGGGTCTGGGCACCCTCCTGCTGGACCGGGTGACCGGCCAGTTGCGCAACCGGGGCGCGACCGCCATCGGCGCCGCCGCCCTGGCCGGCAACACCAAGGCCATCCCGTTCTACCAGGCACGGGGATTCACGCCGATCGGCCGCCGCCGGGCCGCGGGCTCCAGCGAGGCCGAGGACGTCTGGTCGGTCCTGTTGCTCCGCCGGCTCTCGCCGAAATGACTTGAGATTTATATAAGCGTGGAGTCATAACTTTACGCGGAATTGTCGCACCCGGGCGCTACTTTCTCTCCTGCGGACCGGCGCCACGGGGGCACCGGTCCGTCCACGCTCGACAGCGAGGCGCTGCTCGGCCGTGCCCGGACGGCGGGACCCGCCGGGCACGCGACCGGCCCGGCGGCCTCGTCGGCGAGCAGGCCTGGGGCATCGGAGTCCCCTCCCCATCCGATGCCCCGAGGCCGGTCATCCCGCCGCGCGTCGGTCCGGCGGCCGGGCGCCCCGCAGCAGGGTCTCGGCCACCCTGCCGACGTGCTCACGCAACTCGGGCGGCGACTCCACCGTGAACGGTGCGCCCAGCACCCCGAGCACCATCACCGGCCACCCCAGATCGTCGACGCTCATCCGGATCCGGCACCGCGCCCGGTCCGTCAGCGGTTCCACCTTCGTCCAGTCGCCCATCACGGCGCGTACCCGTTCGGCCGGCGCCGCCACCACGACGGAGACGTCGTACCGGTTCGGGAGGGTGGCCAGCCGCTCGCGAATCCAGGCCACCGGGTCGCCGCCCGGCAGCTCCCGCGGACGGAACCGCGCCCCGGCCGGCTCCGGATCCGTCAGCCGGTCCAGCCGGAAATTGCGCCAGTCGCCGCGGTCCAGGTCCCAGGCCACCAGGTACCACCGGCGCCCCAGCGACACCAGACGGTGCGGCTCCACGTGCCGGCGCATCGGCTCCCCACCGGAGGCGGTGTGCGTGAACCGCAGACGCTCCTCGCCCCGGCACGCCAGCGCGATCGTGGTCAGCACCCCCGGATCCAGGATCGGGCCGTCACCGGGGACCGCCGGCGCGGTCACCGCCCGGACCGCGTCGACCCGGCGGCGCAACCGGGGCGGCAGCAGCTGGATCACCTTGGCGAGGGCACGGACCGAGGTCTCCTCGAACCCCGCCACCGAACCGGCGGCGGCACTGCGCAGTCCGACCACGATGGCGACCGCCTCCTCGTCGTCGAGCAGCAGAGGCGGCACCGCCGCCCCCGCCTGCAGCTGGTAGCCACCGGCCACACCACGGCTGGCATCGACCGGATAGCCCAGGTCACGGAGCCGGTCCACGTCACGGCGCAGGGTGCGGGGGCTGACCTCGAGACGGCCGGCCAACTCCGCGCCGGGCCAGTAACGGTGGGTCTGCAGCAGGGACAGCAGCCTCAGCATCCGGGCACTGGTGTTCGCCATGCCCGCAAGGATCCCGCGGATTACGGCCGGAACCCGACCGCTACCTTCTCCCGATGCGGCGGATCCTCATCGTGCCGACGGCACGCCGATTACTCGAAGGACTCACCCGGCCGGTGATCGCGGCACCGGCCCCGCACGGCACCCGTGCGGACGCGGTGGTGGACTGCGCGATCTACCAGGCGGGCGGGCGCCGGCCCGGCGCGCCGCCCTTCCGGGAGGCGGCCCGGATCGCCCGGCGCCGGCGGGGCGCGTTCGTCTGGCTGGGCCTGCACGAGCCGGACCGGGCGGCGATGGACGCGGTGGCCGAGGTGTTCGGCCTGCACGAGCTACTCGTCGAACAGGCGGTGGCCGGCGGGCACCGGCCCGGGGTGGAGAAGGTCGGCGAGGTGACCCGGCTGGTGCTGCGGACCGCGCGCTACGTCGAGCACGACCGGCTCACCGCGACGTCCGAGGTGGTGGAGACCGGGGACGTGACGGTGCTGATCGGCCCGTGGTTCGCGATCACCGTGCGGCACGGTCCGGTGGGCGCGCTGCGGGCGGTCCGCACCGAGCTGGAGTCCCGTCCGGAGGTGCTGTCCCAGGGGCCGTGGTCGGTCGCGTACGCGGTGGGCAGCCGGATGGTGGACAGCTACCTGGAGGTCGCCGAGCACGTGGAGAGCGACCTGGACCGGATCGAGGAGGAGACCTTCGCGGCCGTCCGCACGTCCGACTTCGCCCACCTCTACCAGCTGAAGCGGGAGATGGTGGAGTTCAAGCGGGCGGTGCTGCCGCTCGCCGATCCGCTGTCCCGGCTGCTGGAGGACCCGGCGCTGCCCGCAGGGCTGCTCCCCTACCTGGTGGACGTGCGGGGCCGGCTCGCACGGGCGGTGGACCGGGTGGCCGGTTTCGACGACCTGGTGAACTCGATCCTGCAGGCCCGGCTGACCCAGGTGTCGGTCGACCAGAACCACGACATGCGCAAGATCGCCGCATGGGCCGCCATCGCCGCGGTGCCGACCGTGATCGCCGGGGTGTTCGGGATGAATTTCGAGCATTTCCCGGGACTCGCCTCGCCGTACGGTTTCCCGGGGTCCGTCCTGGCGATGCTGCTGATCGGTGGATTCCTGTACTGGAAGCTGCGAAAGGGCGGTTGGCTGTAGCGACCATGATCACTGACGGTTACAGAGATGAAGGTCACAGTCTCGACGCGCGCCGGATTCGCCCGCGATGCGCGAGTTGAGGACCCCCAACGTGGTGCACTCATTCAACCTTCCGGGTGATGGCAACCACCGATACGGCTAGTCTCCACACCGGACGGTTGGCGAACCCCGGGCGTCTTGCCGTAGCCCACGAACACGGCGAGTTACTAGTTTTTGTGACTGCGTCGATCTTTGGGGGATTTTCGGAATGACGGCAACCGACGCCGCACCGCAGCACGCGGAGTCGCCGGGTAAAAGCGGCATATTCGCGGCCCTCAAGGGCCACGTCGACCTCTTCTTGAACGCCGGCTCGCTGATGGCGACCACCCTTCTCACCTCGCTCTTCGGCTTCGCGTACTGGTGGGTCGCCGCCCGCGTCGCACCGATCGACGCGGTCGGCGAGGCCTCCGCCGCGGTCGCGGCCATGACGACCATCGGCACCATCGGCATGTTCGGCATGGGCACCATGCTGATCGGCGCGCTGCCGAGCATCCCCCGCGGCAAGTGGGACCTGATCTCCACCTGTCTGCTGACCGCGGGCACGGTGGCCACGGTGGGCGGCATCGCGTACGTGGTCGTCGCCGACCTGTGGATCCCCAGCCTGCGGGAGGCGTTCGGCGGCACCGCCGGCATGATCCTGCTGATCGTCGGCATCGCGCTGAACGCGATGACCCTGGTGCTCGACGAGGCCATGGTCGGCCTCCTCCAGGGCCCGCTGCAGCTGATGCGCAACGCCTGGTTCTCGGTGATCAAGCTGGTGCTGCTGGCGCTGGCGGCCCTGCTGCCGTTCACGCTGACCGGCGAGATCCTGCTGCTGACCTGGGTGGCCGGCATCGTCATGTCCACCGCGATCCTGTTCCGCACCCTGCGCAAGCGCGGCATGATCGACTCGATGCGGCCCCGGCCCGGCCTGATGCGCGGCCGCGGCAAGGCCACCTTCGACCACAACCTGCTGAACCTGGCGACCTACCTGCCCCGGGCGGCACTGCCGCTGGTGGTGACCGCGACCCTGTCGAAAGAGGTGAACGCGGCCTTCTACACCGCGTTCATGGTGCTGTCGTTCCTGGCGATGGTCCCCGGCAACGTGGCGATCACGCTGTTCGCGGTGACCGCCGGCGACAAGGCGGCCCTGCGCAGCAAGGTCCGTGTCGGCCTGCTGATCTGCCTGATCGTCGGACTGCCGGCGGCACTGGTCGTCTACGGGCTCAGCGACTTCATCATGTCGCTGTTCAGCTCTCAGTACGCCGACCTGGCCGGCAACGCCCTGGCCATCCTGACGCTGTCGTACCTCCCGTTCGTCTTCCACCACTTCTTCCTGGCGATCTCCCGGGTGCAGAACCGGCTCCGCGGCGCCGGGATCTTCGCCTGCTTCGCCGGTGTGGCCGAGTTGGGCGCCGCCTGGTACGGCGGCACCACCGGCGATCTGGACACGCTGGTCACCGCGGTCGTCGTGGTGATGGCGATCGAGATGGTGCTGGTCGCCCCGATGGTCCTGAAAGTCGTCTTCGCCCCTGTCGTCGACATGTCCGCTGCGGCGGAGGGAGTAAACGTCGTGTCCACCACCAGCATGACCCTGCGCGAGCGGTCCTGGCTGCCGCTGGAGTACATCCGCACCGTCGGCCCGCTCACCGGGGTCACCGCGGACCGGGTACGCCACGCACTGATCGGCCTGCACGCCGCCGACCCGACCCACCGCGCCGTCTCCCGGCTGGACCGGTCCGGCGCCCGCTGGCAGCACATGGACGCCGCGTCGTTCGCCGCGTTCGTGCAGCACGCCGTGACCGACCTGGGCCCCGGCCCGGTGGACTTCGACGCGATGACCCGACAGCTGCAGTCCGAGCCGCGGGCCCACCACCCGCTGCGGATCCTGGTCGGCGGCGGCTACTTCGCCCTCAAGGTGTCGCACGCATACGGCGACGCCGGCCCGGTCGGCACCCTGGTGCACGAGCTGGTGCAGGCCGCCTACGAGCAGCGCCCAGCCAGGATCGCCCCGTCCCGGCGGCACCGCACGGCCCTCGTGAAGGCGTGGTGGAAACAGTTCGGACTGCAGCCCGGCCGCTGGAAGGAGGGCATGAGCTTCGCCCGCCCGCCGCACCCGGAGGAGTCGGCGACCCGCCCGTGGCAGGCCGACCTGACCGTCCGCACCGCCCGCTCCGGCCGGGTCCTCGGCCAGATGCGCGGCTGGCGCGACGACCACGCCCCCGGCGTCACCACGTCGGCCATCACGTTCGCCGCGTTCACCTCGGCCCTGATCGAACTCGGTCTGCGCCCCGACCTGCGCGGCGGCACGTTCCTCGCCGACGCCCGCCGGTACCTGGACAAGGGCGTCAGCATCGACAGCAACTTCTGCATGGGCCCGTTCCTGACCCCGCAGAGCCTGACCGACCCGCTCGCCATCCACACGACGCTGAAGGCGGAACTGGCCACCGGCCGGATCCTCACCATGCTGCTGCTGCGTGAGGGCAAGATCCTGCTGACCGGCGCGCCCGGCATGCCGGACCCGTACCCCACCGAGGCCCCGGTCGAGCCCCGCCCCAGCCTGACCTTCAGCAACCAGGGACGGCACGACTTCCTCAGCGATCTGCCGTGGGCGGTCGAACCGGCCGGCCGGATCAACCAGAGCGTGCCGACGCTGAACGGCCCGGAGGGCATCACGCTGACCACCAGCGAGATGAACGGCGTCCTGCACCTGGAGGCCACCTTCCACGCCAGCACGTACGACCCGGCGCTCATCGCCCGGGCCCTGGACCTGGTCTGCACCGACCCGGCCGGCCTGATCATGGCCCGCCGCTGACCGTCACAGCAGCACAGCGCCCGCATACTCGAGCCCGGCCGGCACACCCCCCGATCGGCCGGACTCTCCCCCCGGCCGCCGGACCCTCGCGGGGTCCGGCGGCCGGCCCCTTTCCGTTCCCTCCGGAGAACGGTGAAGTGGCACCGGCTGGAAACGGCGCAGTGGCACCCGCTGGAAACGGCGAAGCGGCACCCGCTGGAAACGGCGAAGTGGCGCCCGACCGAAGTCGGACGCCACCCTCGAGCAGCCGGAATCAGATCACGGCCGCGGGGTACCACCGTGCCAGGGGCCGCCCTGGCCGTTCTGACCCCCACCGGGCTGCCCCTGTCCGGGACCGCCCGGGCCACCCTGCATCGGCCCACCCTGGCCGGGCCCGTTCTGACCGCCGGGGCCGCCTTGGTTGTTTCCGGGCCCACCGGGACCGTTTCCAGGACCGCCGGGACCACCTGCTCCCGGTCCGCCCGGCTGTCCCTGCCCGGGACCGCCCGGCTGGCCCTGACCCTGTCCCTGCCCGCCCGGCTGGCCCTGCCCGGGACCGCCCGGGCCATGGGGGCCGCCGCCGGGACCGCCCGGACCGCCCGGACCGCCGGGCCAGTTGTCGGCCCGCAGCACCGGCAGCGACAGCACCGCCGTCCGCGTCTGGGGCCGGGCCTTGAACCCGCAGTCGTCGTACGTCATGGTCGTCCAGAGCTGTGTCACGCCCTGCCGCTGCAGGAACGGCGTGACCCGGATCCGGGTGAAGTCGGTGCGCCCCGGGAACAACGAGTCGCCGCGGGAGAAGGTCGCCGAGCGCGCGTTCCCCGGGTAGTCGACGCGGGCCTGTTCGGCCCGGACGCGGACTTCGACGTCGCAGATGCGACGGTCGGTGCGCCAGTAGATGTTGACCCAGCTACTGGTGTTGGCCCGGACCGATTGCAGCCAGGTCGAGACGGGCTGCGGGCCGCGGGGTGCGGCGGCGGCCGGGGCCGCCGCGACCGCGAGGAGCCCGGTGGCCGCGGTGGCGAGGGCGACGATGCGCCTTGTGGTCTGCATGGGAATTCCTCCGTGCCATGTCGTCAGCCGTGAAGCCGTGCGGGAACTGGCCTGACAAAACGGACACTATGGGAATTCCGCCCATCCCATTGCAGGCTTCGCAATGTTTCGGGACAAAAGACGGATTCTGTACAAAACGTTTAGGGCGGATCGGCCGAAAAGACGATGTCCCTCACCACGTGCCGACGAGCCGGAACGCGGGTAAGGAGAAGGGTCATGACCCAGCACAGGAACACCACGTCGGAGGACCTGGGCGCGCCGGTGGCGTACCTGGTCGTCAAGAACGGGACGCCGGTCTACGACCGGTCGGGCGCCACGGTGGGCACGGTCGAACACGTGCTCGCCGACGTTCCCGAGGACATCTTCCACGGACTGCTGCTCGAGACCGGGCTCGGACACCGGTTCGCCGCGGCCGACCGGATCGACGGGCTCTTCGAGCAGGGGGTGATCGTCAGCGAACCGGCCGAGAACCTGCCCGAACCGGACGAGTCGCAGCCCGCGATGAGCGGACTGCGACGCGCCTGGGACTGGCTGATCCAGCCCAAAGGTTGATCAGAAAAGGTCAACGACCCCAGCGCAGCAGGCAGGAACCCATCGACATGCCACCACCGAAGCCGGCGAGCAGCACCAGCTGACCGTCGCGCAGCGAGCCGTTGCGTGCCGCGTCGTCGAGGGTGACCGGGATCGAGGCGCTGCCCACGTTGCCGTACCACGGCAGCGTCAGATGCGTGTGCGCGTTCTGGAAGCCGGCCGCCTCGACCAGCTCCTGCAGCATGATGCCGTTCGCCTGGTGCGGGACGAAGTGCTCGACGTCGTCGGCCTTCAGTTCGTTACGGCGCAGCAACTCGTCGAGGGCCGGCGGGACCGCGCCGGCGACGAAGTCCCGCACGCCCCGGCCGTTCATCCGGAAGTAGTGATCGCCCGCGGCCACCGTCTCGGCCGTGGGGGGCATCCGGCTGCCGCCGCCCTTGACATAGATCAGGTCGTTCGCCTCACCCTTGGAGGAGAGGTCGATGTCGATGATGCCGTGTCCGTCGGCAACCGAACCGACCACCGCGGCACCGGCGCCGTCGCCGAAGAGCACCGAGGTGCGCCGGTCGCCGAAGTCCAGGATGCGCGAGTAGATGTCCGACGCGATGACCAGGACGAGTGCGCCCGGGTTCGCCGCGACCAGGCCGTTCGCGATGTTCAGCGCGAAGACGAAGCCGGCGCAGACCGCGTTGACGTCGAAACAGGCGGCCTTGTCGGCGCCGATCGACTGCTGCACCAGGTTCGACGTCGGCGGCTGCGGGGAGTCCCCGGTGGACGTCGAGACGATCAGATAGTCGATGTCGGCGGCAGCGATGCCCGCCCGTTCCAGTGCCGCCTTGGCTGCGTTCGTGGCCAGGTCGGACGTGGCCTCGTGAGGCGCCGCGAACCGGCGGGCCTCGATCAAGGTCTTGCGCGACACCCATTCCGGGTCCGCATCCGGCACCAGCGTTCGCAGGTCCACATTGGTCACGACCCGCTCCGGGAGGTAAGACCCTGTCCCGAGTATGCCGACCGCCACGCGTTCCCCCGTTTGCTCGGAGCTTTCGCTTACAAGTTTCATGTTTTGCCCCACGACCCTAACCAGCGACACTGCTGTCGTGCGGATCGATCCCATGGCGGTTCGGCTGATAAAAGCCGCCCCTCCGGCCTGCGGTTCTGCTCTACTGAGGACCGCGATCGCGGTATGTCCAGTCGCCGTTACCGAGCGCTGAACGCCTCGGTCCCGGATCGGCCGGCTGACTCGGCGGGCGCTGACCCCACAGCTGCCCCGGCTGCACCCCGGTGGCGGGCGCCTGCTCCCGCGCCTCCAGACGGCTGGCCAGGTATTCCGCTGCCGCACGGTCGTCCTCGTTGGGCGCGGCCATCAGCGAATACCCCATGCCGATCACGGCGAAGAGCACCGCCGCACCGATCGGGATGAGCATGGTGGTGGCGTTCGCGCCGGACACCGAACCGAAACCGGTGTCCCGCGTCACCGACATGGCGAGCATGCCGGTGAAGTGCATGCCGTTCACCGCGACGCCCATCAGCAGCGCGGATCCGGCGATGGCCAGCGGCCGGTGCACCACCAGGGCGAGCCAGAGCGCCACCGTGGCGGCGACCACGGCGATGGCGATGGAGAGCACGACCTCCCCGCCGGCGTAGTGGATCTCGCCGTGCAGCCGCATGGCCGCCATGCCGGTGTAGTGCATCCCGGCCACCCCCAGACCGGCGAGCAGACCGCCGGCCAGGATCCGGACCTGCTGCGCGGCGGTGCCGAGCAGCGCGATGGCCAGGCCGGCGCCGACCGCGACGAACGCGATCACCCCACTGGCCACGGTCAGGCCGACGTCGTAGCGGATGGGCGTACCGTCCACCTTGAACCCGGTCATGGCCACGAAGTGCATGCTCCAGATGCCGGTCGCGCCGATCGCCACGGTGGCCAGGATCAGCCACCAGATGCGCTCGCCGGACCGCGTCGAGCCGCGCAGGCGCACCGCGGCGGTGAGCCCCAGCAGCGAGCCGAGAACGGACAGCAGATAGCTGACCGCCGGGGTAATCCATCCATGATCGAAATGGTGGATCTCCGCCATGACGCCGTCCCTCTCGCTCACGTGATTCGCTGGTCTGCATCCTGCCCGCACCTATCTCATGGGCGTGACTGATTGTGACGCAGCTTTCGTCGCAAGAGAACGTGCGGCGCATCTCGATTTAGATCCCTAGCGATGAAACGCCGGGCGTTTTGAGCTTTGTCGTCCGTGTTTCCACACTTAGAAACACACATGCCGCGCTCAGTAACCGCACCGTCACTCAAAGACGGGCAGATGAACGCGGCGACAACTTATATAACAATCGGTAACATCGGGCGATTCGCCACCGGCTCAGCGGGGCCCCGGCTTCATCGAAAACCTTCTTTGGGGGTACGCGCTACGCCAACCGGATGATCCAGGATCGACGTTCGGCCGCACCCATACTCGGTCGGCCGGCCGGACTTCGCGCCGTCCGGTCATCCCGCCCGGGACAACAGGTTCAAAGCGGGCGCGCGCTGCGAATGCAGGATCTGCACGGTGTCCTCGGTGCAGGTGCCCGGCTTCTCGTCCATCACGCACAGGGTCCCGACCACGTGCCCCTCGGCGGAGTTCAGTGGCACGCTGGCATACGACCGGACACCACTGATCGCGAAGAGCGGGGTGTCCGCGTACTCGTCGTCGGTCGCACTGTCACCGATCAGCACCGGGACGTCCTCGGCCACCACGATGGTGTCCGGCGACCACTCGACCGGCACACCGCCCGCCTCACGGACCCACTTGGGCAGGCCGTGCGAGCCGGTCACCACCACACTGTCGTTGAGGACCAGGCTGATCGCCGCCATCGGCACCCCGGTCAACTCGGCCAGACGCTCGGCGAAGGTGTCCAGCGCCGCCGCGTGCGCCGGGCGGGTGAGCAGGTCGGAGACGGCGAGCAGCCGCTTCACGTCCACCAGGTGGGCTGCCGCGTCCGGGCTCGTCCGACGTCCCGCCTCGCGGGCCGCCAGCAACTCCTTGGCCGCGACGACCACATGCCGGGGACGGACCGGCTTGGAGATGGTCACGTCGCACAGTCCGCGGGCCGCGGCCGGCGCGGCTGCGGACAACATGATCACCGGAATGCCGGCGGTGTCCTTCTGCGCGCGCAGACGCTCGGCCACGTCGAGACCGCTCATCCCGGGCATGTGGTGGTCCAGGATGATCAGATCCGGTCCGGACTCGGCGATCAGATCGAGGGCGGCGGCGCCGGACGGTGCGGTGCGAACCGCGTACCCCTCACTGCTCAGCACGGTGGCGAGCAGATCGGCGATGTCCGTGTCGTCCTCGGCGACCACGATCGACGCCATGCCTGCCCTCCTCCTCGAGTCGGCTGGTGGATCGACCTTAACCCGCGGAAGGCACACCATCCGGGCGAAACGGCAACCCGGCCGATCGCTCGGAGCCCCAGGACTGCTCTCCCGACCGAATCCGCCCCACCAGCGTCGCCAGCCAGTCGATCTCGGCCGCCACGATCCCCCGCCAGTAGGCCTCCTCGAGCGGCGCGGTCCCGTCATCGGCGACCTCACCGGCCAGCCGCCGCGCCCGGTCGTCGAGGATCCCGGCGGCCCGGTCCGGGGCGAGCGCCTCGGCGAAGCCGACCGCGAGCACGAAGTCGACCGAGGCGGCCGGCGTGTCCCGGAGGCCCACCTCGAGCTTCTCCCGGAAGCAGGCGACCCCGGCGGCGGTCGCCTCGTAGACCGTCCGGGGTGGCCGATTGCCCACCCGTCCGGGCTTGCGCGCCCGCACCAGACCGGCCCGTGCCAGCGACTTGAGCAGGGTGGTCACCGTGCTGCGGGTGACCGTCAGCGGAGCACATCGCTCCCGCAGCCGGGTGGACAGGTCGTACGCGTGAGCGGGCTGCTGGACGAGAAGGCCCAGAATGGGTAGCACAAGGCTGTTCCGAGAGGCATCCAGCGGCATCGCCCGATTTTAATAAGCGTATACATCTAAAGACAACCGTGCAGGTCGTCGTAGGGTGAAGCGATGCGGGAATTGACCAACTGGGCCGGCAACATCGTCTTCGGCGCGCATCACGTGCACCGCCCCACCTCCACCGCCGAAGTCCGCGCGATCGTCACCGCGGCACCGAAACTGCGCGTGCTCGGCAGCGGCCACTCGTTCAACCGGATCGCCGACACCGACGGCGACCTGATCTCCCTCGCCGACCTCCCGCGCACCGTCGAGATCGGACCGGACCGGACCACGGTCCGCGTCGACGGCGGCATCCGGTACGGCGAACTGGCCACCGCCCTGCAGGCCGAGGGCTTGGCCGTGCACAACCTGGCCTCGCTGCCGCACATCTCGGTCGCCGGCGCGGTCGCCACCGCCACGCACGGCTCGGGCATCCGCAACGGCAACCTGGCCACCGCCGTCGCCGCCGTCGAACTGATCCGCGCCGACGGCGAGACGGTCACCCTGCGCCGGGGCGACCCCGACTTCGCCGGCGCCGTCGTCGGGCTCGGCGCGCTCGGCGTGGTCACCGCCCTCACCCTCGACGTGGTGCCGTCGTTCCCGCTGCGCCAGTACGTCTTCGAGAACCTGCCGGCCGCCGCCCTCCGCACCGACCTGGAGGAGATCCTCGCCGACGGTTACAGCGTCAGCCTCTTCACCAGCTGGACCGGACCCGACATCGACCAGGTGTGGCTGAAACGGCCCGACCCGCTGACCGGCGACGACTACTTCGGCGCCCGCCGCGCCGACGGCCCGCGCCACCCGGTGCCCGGCATGCCCACGGTGAACTGCACCGAGCAGGGCGGCGTCCCCGGCCCGTGGCAGGAGCGCCTGCCACACTTCCGGATGGAGTTCACCCCGAGCAGCGGTGAGGAACTCCAGTCCGAATGGCACATCGCCCGCGAACACGCGGTGGCCGCCCTCGACGCGGTCGGCGGACTACGCGGACGGGTCGCCGACGTCCTGCAGATCTGCGAAATCCGCACCATCGCCGCCGACGACCTGTGGCTCAGCCCCAACCACGGGCGGGACAGCCTGGCCCTGCACTTCACCTGGATCGCCGACACCGAGGCGGTGCTCCCGGTCGTCGCCGACCTGGAGAAGGCGCTCGCCCCGCTGTCCCCCCGCCCGCACTGGGGCAAGGTCTTCACGATGGCCCCGGCCGACGTGCGAGCCGCCTACCCCCGTTTCGACGACTTCGCCGCCCTGACCCGCCGCTTCGACCCGTCCGGCACGTTCCGCAACCCGTGGCTGGACGCCCTCCTCGACTGACCCGCACCCAGCAGAGGGAGTCCCCGGAGCGCGAGCCCCTTGCCTTGCGGTCCCCTTGCCTTGCGGTCCCCTTGCCTTGCGGTCCCTTTACCTTGCGGTCCCGCAGCGCGAACCCCTCGCCGTGTGACCCCGCAGGGCCGCCCCAGCCGTCGGCCACGGTTACCTGCAATCCGAGCACAGCCGTGGGCGACGGCCCACAAACACGAGCCGTCGCCAGCGGTCGCCCGACGCCGCAGAAAGAACCCTGAAGAACGGCTGACGACCCCGAGCCGTCGTCCACGGCTGAACCCCACCTCCCGAACAGCCGTGGACGACGGCTGAACCACCCCCAGCCGTCACCCACGGCTGATCCAAGAGCCGGAAACGACCCTCAACGACGGCCGCCCATCCCGAGCCGCCACTCAGGGCTGAACTTCGCCTCCTGAACAGCCGTGTCCGACGGCTCCGCCAACCCAGCCGTCGGACACGGTCGAGCCATGGACTGACGACGACCGTGGACGACGGCTGACGACCCAAGCCCGGCACGACCCCGGCCCGGCACAACCCGAACTCGGCACGCCCCGAACCCGGCACGCCCCGGAGTCGGCACGATCCGAACCCGGCACGATCCGAACCCGGCACGATCCGAACCCGGCACGCCCCGGAGTCGGCACGATCCGAGAGTGCGGGTGCCGACGCCGGGCGTGACGGAGCACCAGCGCGGTCAGCGTGACCGGGCGCCAGCAGTCAACAAGACGGGGACTGCTGCTGGGCGGCGCTGAAGGCACGGCGGTAGGCGGACGGCGACGTACGCATCGCCCGGCTGAAGTGGTGGCGGAAGGTCACCGCGGCGTCGAAGCCGACAGCCGCCGCCACCTCCTCGATCGGCAGCCCGCCGTCCTCCAGCAGGGCCAGGCTCGCGTGTACGCGCTGCGCGATCAGCCACCGGATCGGGCTGGTGCCGGTCGCCCGGGCGAAGTGCCGCAGGTACGTCCGCGACGACATGTGCGCGCGCCGGGCCAGTTGGTCGACGGTGATCGGGGTGGCGAGGTGGCCCAGTGCCCACGCGATGCTGCCCGCGACCCGGTCGTCGTCCGCGTCGGCGGGCATCGGCGTCTCGACGAACTGGGCTTGGCCGCCGTCCCGGTGGGGTGGGACGACGAGGCGCCGGGCGACCGCGTTGGCGATGCCGGTGCCGTGGTCGCGGCGTACCACGTGCAGGCACAGGTCGAGTCCGGCGGCGCTGCCCGCGCTGGTCAGGACCGTGCCGTCGTCGATGTAGAGCACGTCCGCGTCGACGTCGACGGCGGGGTGCCGCCGGCGCAGGGCGGCCGCGTATCGCCAGTGGGTGGTGGCCCGGCGGCCGTCCAGGAGTCCCGCGCCGGCCAGGGCGAACGCGCCCGAGCAGATCGACATGATCCGCGCGCCCCGGGCGTGGGCCCGGCGCAGCGTGGACGCCAGGGCCGGGGAGGTCGCTGCTTCGACGTCCGGCACCCCGGGCACGATCAGCGTCTCGGCCTGCTGGAACACCTCCAGCCCGTGCGTGGTGTGCAGGGTGGCGCCGCCGACGAGACGGATCGGTCCGGGCCGTTCGGCGCAGATGGTCAACTCGTACCAGGGCACGTCGAATTCGGGCCGGGGCAGCCCGAAGATCTCGGTGACGATGCCGGTTTCGAACACCGACATCCCGTCGTATGCCAGCACCGCCACCGCGTGGCCGCGCCGTCCCACCGTCAGCATGGCGCGATGTTAGCGCCCGCCGTCGTTCCCGCCACTGGTCCGGCCGGCCCACGACATCGCAGGATCGGATCATGAACAACAGCGCTGAGGCCTTCTTCGCCGCGAAACTGGCCTTCGAGACCGACGTCAGTGACGTGCACGCCGCCCTGGAGTCCGGCCGGCCCGGACTGATCGTGATCGACTCCCGGAACACCGCCTCCTGGGATCAGGGGCACCTCCCGGGTGCCGTCCACCGGCCCGATCCGGCGACCCTGCCCCGGGACGCCGAGCTGGTCGTCTACTGCTGGGGGCCGGGCTGCAACGGCGCGACCAAGGCGGCCCTGGAACTCGCCCGGCACGGCCACCGGGTCCGCGAGATGATCGGCGGCTTCGAGTACTGGGCTCGGGAGGGTTTCCCGGTGGTCACGTCGACCGGCGAGGTGACCCGTCCGGTCGACGAACTGACCGCCCCCTGCGGATGTTGATCAAGCCAAGAGATCGAGCCACAAGAGATCAAACCGAAAAAGATCAAACCGCAGAGAGCCGCGCGATCAGACAGCCCCCACCGGCGACCGTGACGGCACCGTGCAACGGCCGGCCGGTCACCGCGTCGACCGCCGGACCGGGCAGCGGCAACGACGCCGCGACCGGTCCGTGGTTGAACAGGTACAGCAGGTCGTCCCGGCGTACCGCCTCGACGTCGCGGGGCAGCCCTTCCAGCACCGGCCC
The DNA here is from genome assembly GCF_000962825.1 of Actinoplanes rectilineatus. Lineage (GTDB taxonomy): Bacteria > Actinomycetota > Actinomycetes > Mycobacteriales > Micromonosporaceae > Actinoplanes > Actinoplanes rectilineatus. The sequence continues at coordinate 79,256 of NZ_JZKF01000015.1, read as the reverse complement.
CACGCCCGCCTCGGACGCCACCGTGCCGAGCAGCCGTTCCAGGCTGTCGTCGTCGAGTCCGGTGGAGAGGTACCACGCCACGCCCGCCCCGACCTCGCGACGGGTGATCGCCGGGGCGCCGGCCAGCACCCCCGACGTGTACAACGCGACCGTCGCGGCGCCCGCGGTCTCCACCCGTTCCGCCCAGCGGCCGGCGACCGTGCCGTCGTCGAGCAGCAGCGTCGTCTCCGGGGGCTGCGGGTGCCATTCGACCGCCCGTACCCCCAGAAGGTCGCGGAAGGCGCCCGGGTAACCGCCCAGCCGGATCCGGCCGGCCGGGTCCGCGATGCCACTGAGGTAGCCGACCACCAGGTGGCCACCGGCGGCCACCCAGTCGCCGAGCGCCGCGGCGGCCCGGTCCGAGACGAGGTAGAGGTGCGGCAGCACGATCATCGAGTAGGCGCCGAGGCTCTCCGGGAAGGATTCCAGGCCGGGGAAGACGAAACCGGTCTGGCGTTTGGCGCGGAACAGCGCGCGGTGGGCCTGCCGGACCGCGGCGAGGTAGTCGATGTCCGCGGCCGGGAGTCCCGCCCCTTGCAGCGCCCACCAGGAGGGGGCGTCCCAGGCCACCGCGATCCGCGCCGCGGGCGGTGCCGCGCCGGCCGTGGTGGCAAGGTTCTTGAGGGCGCGTCCCAGTCCGACCGCCTCCCGGAACACCGGGCTGTCCGCGCCCGCGTGCGGCACCAGCGCCGAGTGGAACAGTTCGGCGCCGCCGCGGGGCTGCCGCCACTGGAAGTACATCGCCCCTCGGGAGCCGCGCGCCACGTAGCCGAGGCTGTGCCGGGTGAGACGTCCCGGCTCCTTGGCGTGCATCCGGCCCGGCGTGTAGATCAGGTTGGGCGCGGTCTCCATCAGCAGCCACGATCCCCCGCCCCAGCCGCGGGCCAGGTCACCGGCGAAGGCGGTCTCCTCCTCGGCTCCCGGTCCGGCCGAGTCCGGGTAGTGGTCGACCGCGACGAGGTCCACCTCGGCGGCCCACCGGGCGTGGTCGACGCTGACCCAGCCGCCCTGGACGAAGTTGGTGGTCACCGGGATGTCCGGGGTGAAGGAGCGCAGCACGTCGCGCTGTTCGGTGAACGCGCCCAGCAACTCGTCGGAGAGGAACCGGCGGAAGTCCAGCACCTGGGCCGGGTTCGGCAGGTACTGGGTGGCGCGCGGCGGCATGATCTGCGACCAGTCCGAGTACCGCTGGCTCCAGAACGCGGTGGTCCACGCCTCGTTCAGCACGTCCAGGTCGCCGTGCCGGTCCCGCAGCCAGGTCCGGAAGGCCTCGGCGGTCAGATCGCAGCGGCAGTCCGTCCCGTACTCGTTGTGCACGTGCCACATCGCCAGCGCCGGGTGCCCGGCATACCGCTCGCCCAGGGCGGCGGCGATGCGGCGGGCGGCCGCGCGGTAGGCGGGTGCGGACGCGCAGTAGGTGTCGCGGCTGCCGTGGGTGAGGCGGACCCCGTCGGCGTTGACCGGCAGGGCCGACGGGTGGGCGAGCGTGAACCAGGGCGGCGGTGAGGCGGTCGGGGTGGCCAGGGCGACCCGGATGCCGCCGTCGTGCAGCCTGTCCATGATCCGGTCGAGCCAGCCGAACTCGTACTCGCCCTCGCGGGGTTCCAGGTGCGACCAGGCGAAGATGCCGAGTGACACCATGGTGATGCCGGCCTGGCGCATCAGCGCGACGTCGTCGTCCCAGACCTTCTCCGGCCACTGCTCGGGGTTGTAGTCGCCGCCGAAGAAGAGCATCGCACCGCCTTGACTTTAGTTTGGACGATAAACAAAGTAGGCAGAGTGCATACCGCTGTCAATCAGTCCTTCCGCATCACGACGAGCACCGAGGACTGGGAGCGCGCGCTGATCAGCGGGAACGGCCGGCAGGGTGTCCTCTGCTACGGCTCCCCCACCGCGCTGCGCTTCACCCTGGCCCACGAGGAGATCTTCCAGCCGGTCACCGAGCCGCTCCCGGCACCGGCCACCGCCGCGGCCCTGCCGCGACTGCGCGATCTCATCGCGGGCGGGCGCTTCAGCGAGGCGGCGCAGGCGGTGTGCGACCTGGCAGTTCAAGAGCATCCGGGGTACGCGGAAACGCGCTGGACCGATCCGCTGATCCCGGCGGCGACGATCACGTTCACCCCGGACGGTCCGGTGGGCGCCGGCTGGTCGCGGGGCACCGACTTCGCCACCGGTGTGGTGACCCAGACCTGGGACGGGGTGACCTGCGAGACGTTCGTGTCCCGGGTCCACGACGCGGTGGTGACCCGGATCCGGGGCGTCGACGGAACCGTGACGATCGGGCTCACCGACGGGCGACCGGAACGACCGGTGGACGCCGTCACCCGGCGGTCCGGAGACGAACTGCTGCTCACCGCACGGTTCCCGGGCGTGGACTGGGCGGGGGCGCTGCCGGGATACACCGTCGGCGTGCGCGTCACGCGTACCCGGGAAGAGGTTTTGATCGTCGCCCGGGCCACCCCCTCCCCGGACCGGCCGGGAGCCCTTCCCGACGGCGACTTCGACGGCCTCCTGGCGGCCCACGTCGTCCGGCACGGCGACCTGGCCGGACGGGTCACGCTCGACCTGGGCGGACGCCGGGAGCAGCAACTGTTCGACGCCGGCCGCTACGCGATCATCAGCAGCACCGGTACCCGCCCGCCGACCCTGCAGGGCGTCTGGTCCGGTTCCTGGTCGCCGCCGTGGCGCAGCGGCTGGACCGTCGACGGCAACCTGCAGGCCGCGCTGCTGTCGGTGCATTCCACCGGCACTCCGGAACTGATGACACCACTGTTCGACCTGCTCGACACCCTGCACGACGACTTCCGGGAGAACGCCCGGCGGCTGTACGGCGCGCCCGGCGTCTACATCCCCGCACACCTGGGCAGTCACGGCCGGCAGAACCACTTCGGACCGGTCTGGTGCCTGACGTTCTGGACCGCGGCAGCCGCCTGGCTGGCCCGCCTGTACCTCGACCACTGGCAGCACACCGCCGACCGGGAGTTCCTCGCCGCCCGGGCCCTCCCGTTCCTCCGCGAGGTCGCCGACTTCCACCTGCACGTCGTCGAGATCGTCGACGGTCGCGCCCGGTTCAGCCCGTCCTACTCCCCGGAGAACGATCCGGACGGCGCCGGCGCCCAGGCCTGCGCCGACGCCACCCTCGACGTGCAGGCCGTCCGGGATCTGCTCCGCGGTCTGCTCGCCCTGGACCCGGACCACCCGTCGGCGGACCGCCGGCGCACCCTGCTGGAGGCGCTGCCGCCCCACCGGATCAACGCCGCCGGCGAGCTGGCCGAATGGATCGACCCGAGGTTCGGCGACCACCACGAACACCGGCACTCCAGTCATCTGGTCCCGTTCCTGTACGCCGGCGACCCGCTCGTCGACGCCGACCCGGCTCTGCACGCGGCCGCGGTGGCGACGGTCCGGGCCCGCCTGCGGTGGTGGCTGAGCGAGGCGTCCGACGAGATGGGGTACGGCCTGGCGCTGCTCGGCGTGGCAGCCGCGCACCTGGGCCTGGCCGCGGAGGCGTACGCGGCACTGGAACGACTGGGTGACGCGTACTGGCGTCCGACGATGGTGCCCACCCACAACCGCGACCACATGTTCAACGTGGACGTGGCCGGCGCCTACCCGGCGCTGATCGTGGCGATGGTACTGCGCAGCCGGGACGTGGGACCGGACGGGGTGGCCCGGGTCGACCTGCTCCCGGCGCTGCCCGGCGCGTGGCCGTCCGGGAGCGTCCGCGGCCTGGTCGCCCGCGGCCCGGTGACCGTCGACGTGTCCTGGACCCCGGACCGGGTCGACGCGACGCTGACCTCACCCGTCGACCGCACGGTCGAACTGGGCCTGCCCGGCTTGACGAAAACGGTCACGTTGCGGGCGGACCACCCCCACCAGGTCTCCGCCCCGCGCTGACGCTCCCGCTCACACGGCTTCCCCCTGGACGACCGCGACCATCCGGTTCAGCGCCGCCTGCATGTAACGCTGCCACAGCGGGCGGAACGGCCCGGCGATGATCAGCTTTCGTCCGGGGAGGGGCTTGAACTCGTACGTCCAGCGGATCGTAGTACCGTCCCCGTCGGGCAGGAACGAGAACTCACCGCGGACGCCGCGGGCCAGCGCACCCAGGGCGTTGGTGAAGCCGGTCAGCTCGTACGCGAAACCGTGGCCGTCGACGTATTCGGTGAGCGCCTCGGTGGCGTGCGAACCGTCGGTGAACCGTGGCCGCCGGGACACCCCGGCGTGGTCCCAGTCGCTGGTCTGGTCCTCCACCCCGGCGATCCCCGGGAACAGGCGGTCGGCGACGAAGACCCGGCTCAGGTCGATCGGGGCGATGATCCGGAACGTGACGGCGGGGGTGGCGGACGTCCGGGCGAAGACGGTGATCGGAACGGTCCGGTCGGTACTGGTGATGAGCATGGGATCAGCTTCCGGCCATCGGCAGGGGGCAGCCAGGCACCTGATCGACCCTGGTACCAGCGGTACCCAGGCTGCGATCATGAAGCGATGAGCGCGGTGACCTTCGGTGCCCTGGTACGGCGATGGCGTGATCGGCTGGATCCGGCCGACGCCGGGCTCACCCGGACGGCCAGGAGCCGCACTCCCGGCCTGCGACGTGAGGATCTGGCCGGACTGGCCGGGCTGTCCGTGGAGTACGTGCTACGCCTCGAACAGGGCCGCGCCACGAATCCGTCGGCGCAGGTGGTGGCCGCGATCACCCGGGCCCTTCAACTCCGGCGACCGGAACGCGACCAGCTCTTCCGCGCCGCCGGGCTGCTGCCGCCGCAGGACGGGATGGTCGACGACCATGTCCCGCCGGGTGTCCAGCGGCTCGCCGCCCGGCTCGGTGACGTGCCGATCGGGATCTTCGCGGCGGACTGGCGGCTGCTGTGGTGGAACCCCATGTGGATCGCCCTGCACGGTGACCCGGCCGTCATCCCCGAACCGGAGCGCACCATCGCGCACATGCTGTTCGGCACCGGGTCCGCGCCCGCCTACCTGCGGCCACTGACCTCGACGGCCGGGCCGGACGCCTTCGCAGCCACCATCGTCGCCGACCTCAAGGACGCCGCGGACCGGTACCCCGCCGATCCACGGCTGGCCGCGCTGGTGACCGGCTTCCGGCAGGCCTCGCCGGAGTTCGAGCGCCTGTGGACGACGGTCGGCGCCACGACGCTGACCAGTGACGAGAAGACGATCAGCCACCCGGAGATCGGCGACGTGACGCTTGACTGCGATGTGCTGACGGTGCCCGGCGCCGACCTGCGCATCGTCGCCTACACCGCGGCAGCGGGGTCCCCCGACGCCGACAGGCTGGACTGGCTGCGGGTGACGGCCGACCGCTCGACGGAGAAGGAACGGGCCACCGCCTAGACACGCAGGGACGAAGCCCATCCGTGTGGTGATTACGGGCGCGCTGGACGCCCGTATTCACCACACCATGGCGGGTGTGGTGATTACGGGCGCGCTGCACGCCCGAAGTCACCACACCATGGCGGGTGTGGTGAATACGGGCGCGCTGCACGCCCGAAGTCACCACACGGATGGGCTTCGGACCCCGATGACGAGAGGTGTCTAGGCGTCGAAGGTGACGGTGGCGACGGTGAGATCCGGGTGGTCGTAGCGGAGGTACAGGTCGTGGGTGCCGGCCACCGGCGGGAAACCGGCGGTCACCTCGGTCAATTCCTCGCGGCCCTCGACCGGCGGGACCGGGACGGTGGCCAGGACCGGTCCGGAGAGCGGGTCGTCCAGGCGCAGGGTGAGTGTCGCGGCCTCGCCCCAGGCGGCGGCCTCGGCGCGCAGGCTCGTGACGCCGGCGCCGAAGTCGACGTCGTCGAAGACCGCCCAGGCGCCGGCGTGGACGCTGCGCAGGGCCTCGCCGGGAGCGCGGTCGACCGGGGCGGGCAGGACGGCGTCGTAACCGTCGTTGTCGATCAGGCGCAGGCCGGCCCGCGGGTCACGGGACGGGATGCGTTCACCGTCGACGCGCAGGGTCGCGGTCTGCGTCCAGTCGGTGCTGGACCGGCCGACGGCGATCGTGTGCCCGGCGTCCTCGACCACCCAACGGGACCGGGTGACGTCCCAGAACGCCAGGTCGGCGGCGGCCAGCGGGATCTCGACGGTGGCGCGCGCCCCGGGTTCGAGGTGGATCCGGCGGTATCCGCGCAGGCTGCGCAGCGGCTGCTTGACCCGGGAACGCTGCTGACGGGTGTACAGCTGGACGACCTCGGTGCCGGCCCGATCGCCGGTGTTGACGACGTCGACGCTGACCGTGACCGTGCCGGACGGGTCGACCGTGGTCGCGCTCAGCCGCAGGTTCTCGTGGTGGAACGTCGTGTAGCCGAGGCCGTGGCCGAACGGGAACAGCGGCGTGCCCCGGTAGTAGAGATAGGTCGCGTCGGTCGCGATGATGTCGTAGTCGAGGAGTTCCGGCAGGTCGCCGGTGTCCGCGTACCAGGTCTGGGTGAGGCGTCCGGTCGGCTCCGCGCCGAACAGGACGTCGGCGAGCGCGGCGCCGTGTTCCTGACCGCCGTGCGACGACCAGAGGACGGCCGGCAGGTGGTCGGCGGCCCAGCCGATCGCATACGGGTACGCGCTGGTCAACGCCAGCACGGTCCGCGGGTTGGCGGCGTGCACCGCGTGCAGCAGGTCGTTCTGGGTGCCGGGCAGGGACAGGTCCCGCCGGTCGGCGGTCTCCCGGCCGGCCACCAGCGGATGGTTGCCGAGGGCGAGCACGACCAGGTCGGCCTGCGCGGCCACCGCGGCGGCCGCGGTTACGCCGTCGACGAGCAGGTCGACGGTGAAGACGGTGGCGTCGGCGGGCACCTCGGCGGCGGTCCGCACCACCCCGTCGGCCCCGGCGGCCAGGAAGCGGCCGCTCTGTACGTGCCGCAGCAGCACACCACCGGAGACCGGCACGAAACGGAACGTCTCGCGCACCTCCCAGCCGTTCGGGCCGGGCCGGTCGTGGACGAGTCGGTGCGCCTCGGGCCCGAGACCGTCGGCGCCGACGAACAGACCGTTCGACACGGCGCGCAGCGAGATGGTCTCCTCGCCCCAGTCCAGCACGTCGAAGAGCGCGTCGTCCGGGGTGCCGTGCTCTGCGCGTACCCGAAGAAGATCGTGATCAGTGACCAGGAGCCCGGCCGCGCAGCGCAACGCGACGCGGTCCACCCCCTCGTGGAAGAGGACGGTGCCGACCCGTTCGGTGATGCCGTCGCGCAGGGTCCGGCGGTACGGCGGAGTGCCGCTGTACCAGTCGTCGAAGGTCACGTCGGCGAGCGGCCCGATCACCGCGACGGTCCGCGGCGTCGCCGGGTTCAGTGGCAGGATGCCGTCGTTGCGCAGCAGCACCACCGAGGCGCGGGTGGCCTCGCGGGCCAGCGCACGGTGCTCGGCGGAGTCGACGGCCTCGGGGCCGATGTGCCGGAACGGGTCCTCCTCCGGGTTGAACTCGCCGAGGCGGATCCGCACCGACAGGATGTGCCGGACGGCGGCGTCCACGTCGGACTCGCTGAGCAGGCCCTGTTCGCAGGCTGCGGTGAGGTGGGCGACCGACGCGGCGGGGTCCTCGGTGATGCAGTCGACGCCGGCCCGCAGCGCGGCGGCGAAACCGGCCACGTGGTCCTCGCTCCACTGCTGGTCACCGGCGAGGTTGTGCACCGCCCAGGCGTCGCCGACGACCATCACGTCGTCCTCGGTCCAGGACCGCAGCGTCTCGTTGATCAGCGGGCTGAGGTGTGCCGGGCGCCCGTTGACCAGGTTGTACGAGGCCATCACGGCGACCGCGGCACCGTCCGCGAGCGCCGGCCGGTATGCCGGGAGCTCGTATTCGTGCAGCACCCGCGGCGGCAGGTTGCTGGAGGTCAGACACCGGTCGGTCTCGTTGTTGTAGGCCAGGAAGTGCTTGAGGGTGGGTGCCGTCCGCAGCCAGAGCGGGTGGTCGCCGCGCAGCCCCCGCGAGTACGCCGTGCTGAGCACCCCGGTCAGCCAGGGGTCCTCGGCGTAGCCCTCCTCGTTGCGTCCCCACCGCGGGTCGCGCAGCAGGTTGACCACCGGCGCCCACACGTTGAGGCCGACGTTCTCCGGGTCGCGGTGGTGCATGGCGCGCACCTCGACGCCGACCGCCTCGCCGACGCGGCGCAGCAGCTCCGGGTCCCAGCTGCTGGCGAGCCCGACCACCTGGGGGAAGGTGGTGGCGACGCCGAGCCAGGCCACCCCGTGCAGCCCCTCGGTGCCGGTCCGGAACGCATCGACGCCCAGGCGTGGGACGGCGGCCTGGTGCTGGTGCAGCAGGCCGATCTTCTCCGCCAGGTTCAGCCGGCCCAGGAGGTCGGTGACCCGCGTGGCGAGTTTCTGCTGCGGGTCGCGAAAAACGATGCGAGTGGGGGAATCGGTCACAACGTATTCCTTCGGGCCGAGTCGGTCGTCGAAGCGCTTCGACAATCGAGCGGCGAAAGCCACCACGCGTGGATTTCGCGAATGTTTCGGACGGAGTTCCGTCAGGCTCGCACCCTCGTCACACGTTGGTCAAGAGGCGAGGATCGTTACGACGGGGCTCGATCGGCCACCGCCGGGATGTGTCGGGCGTCTCCGTCAGCGGGTTTCCGGCAGGTGCCCGGTGTCGATCCGGTCCAGGTGCGAGACGGCCGCGCCGAGGGCCGCGGCGTGCCGGCCCAGAGCGGACGCGACCAGGCGCGCGCCACCCGCGGCGGGTGCCAGTGTGTGCCGGGCGAGCTCCGCCTCGGCCGCCGGGACGATCCACTCCGCGAGGCTCGCGTAGTGGTCGCCGAGGACGATCACCTCGGGGTTGACCAGGTTCGCCACCAGGGCCAGGCCCTGACCCAGGTGACATCCGGTGTCCCGGAGCGCCGCGACGGCGCCGGCGTCGCCGGAGCGGGCCAGGACGGCCAGTTGCTCGACCGCCGGACCGAGGTCGGTGAGCGCCTCCGGGTCGACGTCCGGCAGGGTGCGGCGGACCAGCGGCTCGATGCCGGCCAAGTCCTGCAGCGTGGGGGAGCCGGCCGGGCCGAGCGCGAACCGCCCGATCTGCCCGGTGAAGCCGCGGGCGCCGAGCAGCAGGCGGCCGTCGGCGACGATCCCGGCCTCCAGGCCCGCGGCGCCGGTGACATAGGTCAGGTCGAGACCGGCCGGATGGCCGCCGTGGCGCAGCTCGGCGAGCGCGGCCAGGCCGGCGTGGTTCGCCACCGCGACGTCCAGGCCGGGCTGGCGCAGCGATCCGGCGAGACGGCCGCCCAGGTCCACGTCGGACCAGCCGAGCGGCGGCGACAGCCGGACCGTGCCGTCCTCCACCAGGCCGGGAACCGCGACGGTCAGTCCGAGCACGCGCCGCCCCTGCTGACGGACCCGGACCGCGGCGCGCTGGGCGAGAGCGGTGATCGCGGTGACCGCCCGGCCGGCGCCGGTGGTGGCCGGCTCGCCGTCGAACGCACGGTGCCAGAGCAGCAACCGGTCGCCGGCGAAGTCGACGGCGAGGGCGGTCAGGCTGTCCGCGGCGACCTGCAGGCCGATGGCCGCATAGGCCGAACCGTCCAGGGCGAGCACCGTGGAGGGCCGGCCGATCCGGTTGCCGGACAGGCCGGTCTCACGCAGCAGCCGCTGGCCGATCAGGTCACTGGTCAGGCTGGAGACGGTGGCCTTGTTGAGCCCGGTCGACGCGGCGATCGAGGCGCGTGAGCTGGGCCCGTTGACCCGTAGATGGCGCAGGACCACGGCCAGGTTGGTGGCGCGCACGTCGGCGAAGTCCGCCGGTTGCGGCTCGGCCTTGGTCGTCTTCACATCAAGCTCCGCTCTCGGCCGTCCCGTGCCGCCCCGCTGGATCATCTTGCCGCATCTCCACGGAGCGTCGCAGTGGGCGCGCTCCCAAGAGACCGCTTGTCCGGTCGTCGCACGTCAGTTAGCTTGTCTTCGATGCACTTAGTTTAGACGCTAACCAAAGTAACTCCATAACGGAAGGGTGGTAAGCCCGTGGGTGGAACGACGAACAGGCGCAACTTCCTGGGGCTGGTCGGCCTCGGCGCGGCCTCACTGGCCAGTGGCGGGACGCTCGCGGGCTGCAGCAAGGAGCCGGGTTCCAAGGGTTCGGCGACCACCGCCGAGCAGGCCGCCGGAGTGGTGCCGACCTTCAAGGACTCCACCCTGGTCCCGCCGGACATCAAGGGCACCCGGCCGGTGGCCGACGGATACCAGAAGTACCCGACGTCGCTGGCCGACGCGGTCGCCGAGAAGCCGATCACCAGCGGACAGCCGATCTCGGCCACCACGCCCTGGTGGGGCCCGGCGCCGCCGACCGACAACAAGCTCGTCGGCGGGGTCAACGCCGACCTGGGCGGCACGATCAACTTCAGCATCCAGGACGGCGTCACCTACGGCGACAAGCTGAACACCATGCTCGGCGCCCGAGACGTGCCCGACCTGACCTGCATCCCGGGCTGGGAGATCAACAAGCTGGCCCGGTTCAACGAGGGCGTACACGCGCTCTTCGAGGACCTCACGCCGTACCTGGCCGGGGACAAGGCGAACGCCTATCCGCTGCTGGCCGGCCTGGACACCAAGTCGTGGCAGGACGCGGTGTGGGGCGGCAAGCTGATGGGCGTCCCGTTCCCCAGTGACAACCCGTTCCCGACCATGCTCTTCTACCGCAAGGACATCGCCGACCAGCGTGGGATCGCCGCGCCGACCACGCTGGACGAGGTCTACGAGTTCGGCAAGAAGATGACCAACGCGGACAAGGGCGAGTGGGCGTTCGGCGACATCTTCCAGGAGGTGCTGCAGATCTGCGGCAACACCGGGTCGCAGAACGGCTGGGCCAAGGGCGCCGACGGCAAGGTCTACCACCGGTACGAGACCGAGGAGTACAAGCGGGCCGTCGAGTTCATGGCCCGGATCTACGCCGAGAAGCTGATCCACCCCGAGCTGGCCAGCAGCAAGGGCGGCGACGTCAAGACGCTCTTCAAGGGCGGCAAGATCTTCATGTTCGCCGACGGCGGTGGGGCCTGGAAAGAGGTCCAGCGGCCCGCGATCGCCACCACGCCCGGCTTCAACATGCAGGCGGTCAAGGCATTCGGGGCGGATGCCGGCAAGCCCCCGGTGCGCTGGGGTGGCACCCCGTCGATCATGTGGACCTTCGTCAAGAAGGGCCTGGGCCAGGAGCGTACGGCGGAGCTGCTGCGGGTGCTCAACTATGTGGCGGCGCCGTTCGGCACCAAGGAGTACGAGCTGATGAACTACGGGACGGAAGGCACCCACTTCACCCGGGACGCCAGTGGTGCACCGGTCACCAACGACCTGTACGTCAAGGAGTTCGCCAACCAGTTCATCTTCCTCGGCGGCCGTCCGCCGGTGGTGGTCGGCGGCCCGGACATCCCCAACTACGCGTCCGACTTCGTGAACTGGGGCAACGACGCCACGCAGTACCTCGAGAAGAACCCGTGGGAGGGGATCAAGGTCGAGGTGCCGACCCAGCAGGCGGCGATCCAGCAGCCCACCGACGACAAGATCACCGACATTCAGCGCGGCCGGCGTCCCCTCTCCGACCTGCCGAAGGTGATCGACGAGTGGAAGGCCGGCGGCGGCGACGCGGCACGCGACTTCTACGCCAAGGTCCTGGCTGACAACGGACGATGAGCGCCCCTCCGATCGTGGCGGAGTCGGCCCCCGACACGAAACGCAAGAAGGCCAAGGTCTCGCCGCAGCGTCAGCAGCTCTCCTTCGGGGCGCGGCTGCGGCGGGACTGGCCGCTGCTGCTCATGTGCTTCCCGGCGATGGCCCTGCTGGCGGTCTTCCACTACCTGCCGGCCCTGGGCAACGTGATCGCGTTCCAGGACTACAACCCGTTCGCCGGGGACAACCCGCTGGAGGCGTTCCTCTACAGCGAGTGGATCGGGTTCGGCAACTTCGAGTACCTGTTCAAGAACCCGTCGTTCTGGGATGCGGTGGTCAACACCCTGTCCATCACGGCGTTCCAGTTGGTGTTCTACTTCCCGATCCCGATCATCCTGGCGATCCTGCTGAACAGCATCATGTCGCCGCGCCTGCGGTCGCTGGTGCAGAGCGTCGTCTATCTGCCGCACTTCTTCAGCTGGGTGCTGGTTGTCTCGCTGTTCCAGATGATGCTCGGCGGTGCCGGGTTGATCGCCCAGACCCTGCGTCAGTCCGGGATGGCCGTTCCGGACATCATGACGAACCCGGACACGTTCGTCTTCCTGATCACCTCGCAAGCGGTCTGGAAGGACGCGGGCTGGGGCATGATCGTCTTCCTGGCGGCGCTGGCGGCCATCGACCCGAGCCTGTACGAGGCGTCCGCGGCCGACGGTGCCGGGCGGTGGCGACGGCTCTGGCACATCACCCTGCCCGGGCTGCGGCCGGTCATCGTCCTGCTGCTGATCCTGCGACTGGGCGACGCGCTCAACGTCGGCTTCGAGCAGTTCGTGCTGCAACGTGAGGCGGTCGGCCGGGACGCCGCCGAGGTGCTCGACACCTACGTCTACTACCAGGGCATCGCGGTCCAGCAATGGGGCGTCGGTGCGGCCGCCGGCCTGCTCAAGGCGGTGGTCGGCCTCCTGCTCATCATCGGGGCCAACAAGATCGCGCACCGGTTCGGCGAGCAAGGGATCTATTCCAAGTCATGAGCGTCAGCGCTGTTCGCAAGAGTTCCCGGCCGGTGTGGGAGGAGAAGCCCACGCTCCTCGGTCAGTTCGGCAAGGGCACGATCCTCACCGTGGTGGTGGCGGCCGTGCTCGTCCCGCTCTGGGTGGTCGTGGTCACCAGCCTCTCGTCCGAGAAGACGATCAACGAGGCCGGTGGCTACGTCTTCCTGCCCCGCGAGTTCAACCCGTCGGCCTACGTGGTGATCTTCTCGGGTGGGCAGGTCACCGACGCGGTCCTGGTGAGCACGCTGGTGACGGCGGTCGGCACGGCACTGAGCCTGATCGTCACGGTGCTCGCGGCCTACGGGCTGTCCCGGCCGGGGACACTCGGGCACCGGCCGATCCTGTTCTACTTCCTGCTGACATTCCTGATCTATCCGGGCATGATCCCGAGCTATCTGGTGGTCACCGGCCTGGGCCTCAAGGACAACCTGCTCTCGCTGATCCTGCCCACCGCGATCAGTGCGTTCAACCTGGTGGTGCTGCGGGCGTTCTTCATGAGCATCCCCGGCGAGCTGCTGGACAGCGCCCGGATCGACGGCGCCGGCGAGTTCCGCATCCTCACCCGGATCGTGCTGCCGCTCTCCAAAGCGGTGACCGCTGTGGTCGGGCTGTTCTACGCGGTCGGCTACTGGAACGCTTTCTTCAACGCGATCCTCTACATCGACCGTAACGACCTGCAGCCGGTGCAGCGGGTGCTGCAGCAGTTCATCCTGGCCGGGCAGTCGCCGTTGACGTCGGGTGCGGCGGTCTACATCCCCGGGTTGGGGGCGTCGATGCCGCCCAGCCTTGCGATCAAGATGGCCGTGGTGGTGGTCACGATCGTGCCCGCGCTGATCATCTATCCGTTCGTCCAGCGCCACTTCACCAAGGGCGTGATCATCGGAGCAGTCAAGGGATAGGCGTCGAGGCCGGGCCTTCCGGTACGGCCCTGGCCCCGGCCAGGGCCGTAGGTGCAGGATGCGGGCAGACGACGACCGCGCACGTTCTGACCTTCGCCGGCATCACGGCCCTGGCGGCGAAGTCGCCCGGACCGGACTTCGCCGCGCCGATCGATGGTGGGTGGCCGGCGGCACGACATCTGGCGGCCGCCGGGATCGCCGCGGGCGTGTCTCAGCCCGAAGGCCGGCGTCTTCTTCATCGCCTTACTCCCCCAATTCGTCGCCCCCGACAGCGCCTTCACCGGCGTGCTGCCTGCTCTCCGCGGTGGCCGTGGTCGTCACGATCGCCTGGTTCACCGTCGTCGCCAGCCTGGTCGCGGCCCAGCGCCGGGTGCTTGCCCGGCGGTCCGGCGTTCGCTCGATGCCCTGACCGGCGCCGCGGTGATCGCCCTGGGCCTGTGTCTGACGGCCACCACCGCCCCCCTGACGGGCCCTCGCGGCGTGCCGGAATGCCGGGACACGGTGTTCGAACAGTTCGAGGAATCCGGGATTCCGCCCGGTCCGGCGGCACCGGCGTGCCCGCAGTCCTCGAACAGACCGTATTCACGGTCGATCACCGGAATACCGTGGGCGACGAAAGCGGTGCGGATTCACCGGTCGATGCCGCAGGGAACCTGACGTGCAGTGCCACCGAAACAGTGACCGCCGGCGATGTTCACGCAGAAAGGCCGGTACTCGCGGTAGTGCACGAGGACGGTTTCCGCCTTGTCACACGACGACGAGCCACCCGGGGCGGCAGGGGGATGCGCTGACCGCCGGCGTGGCCCGCCGTGTGCCGGAGCCGCGCCCGCCGGTGTCGTCGAAGGGTGATCCGTGTCAGGCTTCCTCCGCGCATTCACGCTGATGCACTCATGTACTCACGCGTCTGCGCGGGCGAGTACAAGGAGTACTGAACACGAAGGCCAGTACTCGGTGCATTTCACTGAAAGGCCGACCCACGGAATACTGCACTTGCCGATTACGATTCCGGCGGCCTGGGCGGAAAAATGCCGGCGCGGGTCTCGACGGGCTGCGATCCGGCAAATCTACCTGCAACTTTGCAAGTTGCAGCGGCTTCGGACCAACGGCAACCCTCCAATCTGGAATTGGCACATGATTTTCCCCGCACACGCATTGTCGCGATGCCAATTCGCTTCGTACTCTGTTGGTCAACTGCAATCGATCGACATAAGTACGAGCGATGCGAGCCGGCTCGGCACGGAGCCCGGGGAGGAGCAGTCATGCTTGTCAAGGTCATCGACCAGATCACCGACGACGAGTTGCACAAGGCCGCATGGGAGCTCTATGAGCGAGCACTGGGTGAGATGCGCGCACTGGCGGTGCAGCGTCATCTGATGTACCAGTCGGAGTTCGACGAGGTCATGCTGGACCGGCGCGTGGAGAAGTACCTCTGTTACGACGACGAGGGCACTCTCTGCGGGTTCGCCACCCTCAGCAATGATCTCTATTCGATGTCACTGATCTCTCCGGAGTACTTCGAACGTCGATGGCCGGAGCTGTACCGGCAACGGCGCATCTGGTACGCCGGGTTCGTCGCTGTCGATCGTGACCGTCGATCCTCCCGCGCACTCCTGGATCTCATGGAGGCGATGTACCGCACCGCTTCCAGCCAGAACGGGATCATCGCCCTCGACTTCTGTCGATACAACGACGCGAAGCGCAACATGGGTCGTGCGACCGAACGGATCCTGAACCGGTTCGCCGGCGGCACGATGCATGCCGAACGCATGGACGAGGAGCAGTTCTGGGCCTACGAGTTCCGGGCGGCTGCCTGAGCCTCTCGGGTCGGCATCAGACCATAGGCGCCCTCCACATCGTCCAGAGCGGCGGCCCGTCGGGTAGGTCGATCACGGACCGGACCTGGTATCCGTGTCGAAGGTAGAGATCCCGGTTACGCGGGTCGTTCGCCTCGAGATAGGCGGGAATGCCGGCCTGGTCCAGCCGGGCGTGATGGCGGCCGATCAGGGCGCTGCCGAGACCGTGGTTCTGGCGGCTCGGGCGGACGGCGAGGAAGGCCAGGTAGTGGTGCGGTTCCAGCGGGTGGTTGGCGTCAAGGGCGACGTCCAACTGCTGGACCCGGTCGATCGCGTCCTCGGCGGCCTCCTTGACGCGCCGCTCGTACTCGAAGGGCGGCGGAATCATCGAGGTCAGCGGGAACCACAGGGCCACCGCGGCCATCCGGCCGGTCTCGTCGGCGGTGCCGTAGACCTCCCCGTACTGGACGGCGTAGTCCACGAAGATCTCGAAGTACCGGGGAACGTTGCGGCGGCGGGCCATCGGGTCGGGTTGCAGCCAGCGGGCGACCGGGCCGTCCCACATCGCGTCGGCCACCACCTCGGTGATCTCCGCGGTGTCGAGCGGAGACACGTGACGGACCACGAGCTCCTGAATCGCGTACGTCATTGAACCTGTCCCCTACCTGATCGACTGCTGCATGTGAGTGGGGTCCTGCTGGTCAGGGTGTTGCGCACCCGGGTACTGCGGAGCGGGGTACGGCGGGGTCACCGGCTGCTGCTGGGTCGGGAAGTCCTCGCTGGGGTAGCCCTCACCCGGGTATTCGTGCGGGTATCCGGGACCGAGGTGCGGACGGCCCTGGAAGTGCTCGTCCGGGTATGCCGAGCCGGGGTAGTCGGCATCGGGGTACTCCGGTCCGGGGTACGGCCCGGAGGGGTGCATCGGCAACGCGTGCGAGTGCGGACGGGGAACCGCCGGCAGGTTCTCGATCACCGCGCGGCCGTCTCCCCCGCGTCCGATCACCGCGTACGCCTGCGGGCGGGTGCGCCGCATGATCAATGCCCAGGCGATGCCGACGACGGCACACACCGCGTACGCCACCGGGAAGATCCAGCGGAAGGGTGAGCCCTCCGGCACCTGCAGGATGTCTCCCAGACCGATCACCGTCGCGTCCAGGACGATGCTGAGCAGGAAGAACGCCATGATCGGCGCGACCATGGACCGCCACACGTTCTCCCGGCCCGGATTGCGCAGGAAGAATGCGACGACCGCGGCCGAGGCACCCCACATCAGGATGAGCACGCCGAGACCACCGATCGTGGTCAGCCAGGCGAAGAGGTAGACCAGCGGGTCCTGGTCGATGAACGCGTACAGCACGATGACGCCGAGGGCGACGACGCTCTGCGCGATCGAGCCGACCACCGGGGCGCCGGTGCGCGGATGGGTGTAACCCCAGGCGCTGGGCAGCACACCCTCACGGCCGAGGGCGAACTGGTAGCGGGAGACCGCGGCATGGAAGGCCAGCAGCGCCGCGAAGACACTGGTCATGAAGAGCAGGTAGCCGATGCTCACCAGGATCTCCGGCACGTGCGGCGCGACCAGGGCGAAGACCAGGTTGGTCGTCTCCTGCTGGGCCACCGCGACGATCCGGGCCGGTCCGGTGCTCACCGACATCGCCCAGGCGGAGACACCGAGCAGCAGGCCGGCCACCATCACCGAGATGTGCGTGGCCCGGGCGACCGTCTTCTTCGGATCGCGGGCCTCCTCGGAGAGCACCACGGTCGCCTCGAAACCGACGAAGCCGGCGATCGCCAGCACCATCATCGCGGCGACCTCGGGGGTCAGCAGCTGCACCGGGTCGAGCGTGGCGAAGCTGATCTCGCCGCCCGCCGGGTTGGCGATCATGATCACGTCGTAGACCACCACGACCAGGATCTCGAGCGCGAGCAGCACGCCGAGCACCTTGCCGCTGAGGTCGACCCAGAGGATGCCGAGGACGGCGACCAGCGCCCAGGCCACGAGCGCGCAGACCACCCATGAGGTGACCAGCCCGAACGCCTCGAGCACGCTCGCCGCGACGACGCCGAACAGACCGAACAGACCGATCTGCATCATCGCGTACGCCGGGAGGGCCACGAAGGCCGAGGCGACCCCGAGAGCCCGGCCGAAACCCTGGGCGATGTAGGAGTAGAAGGCGCCCGCGTTGACGATGTGGCGGCTCATCGCGACGAAGCCGACCGTGAAGATCGACAGGATGAGGGCGACCACGATGTAGACGATCGGGGCAGCGGTCTGGCCGATCACGGCGTAGACCGTCGAGATGCCGCCGATGACCACGGTCAGCGGGGCCGCACCGGCGACGCCGAAGAACACGACCGATGGGACGCCGAGACGGTTGCTGGCGAGGGCTTGGGAGATCAGGTCCGGCTCGGCCTGGCGCCGGCGCTGCTCCTGGAGCACACGCCCGGCCCACTGGTCGACGTTGTCGCGCCGGCGCTGATGGCGGCCGGTCAACGCCGGCCCACCGCGAGGGCGGAGCCCACCGAGGACTCGGTGCTCTCGACCAGCTCGCGCAAGTCACCGGGCAGGGACGCGATCATGCTGGGCAGCGCGTGGTAGATGTGCGGGTACATCTCGAAGCCGTACATCACGTGCCGGGTCAGGCCGGTCGCCACGGTCAGGCCGACGAGCATGCGGTCGCTGAGGTTCAGCTCCATGCCGCGGACCAGGATGTTCGCCACGCGGGTGGAGGCCCAGGCCGCCGCGTTGCGCTGCCGCGCGGTGTTGGGCAGATAGAGGGTCTGCAGCGTGCCGAGCATGCGGCGCTTGGTGACCAGTTCGACGGCGCCGACGCGGACCAACCGCTCGGCGACCCGGACGGCCGCGTCCTGCGAGAGGAAGGCCAGCCAGGTGTGCACGTCGCGGTGCTGCGACTGTGCACAGAGGAGATCGAGGATGTCGTGGTCGAGCGCGTCCCGAGGGGGACGCTGGTCGAGAATGATCAATTCGCCGTCACTGACGCCGATGCGTCCTTCGAGAACCAGCTCGCCGAGTAACGCGGCGGCCAGGCCCAGGCCGGTCGCACGAGGGTGCAGCCGGGACCTTCCGGTGCGGTCCTCATGTGCGATCAGGTAATACTGGTCAGCCAACACTCCGCCCACGCCCCTTAGACGCAAGTTCCAATGATCATTTCACCTATGTAGGAAACAAGACAGAACTCGATGTCCGATGCATCATGTACCCAACATCAAGGTCAATACAAGAAGTACTAGACTTCTTATTCAGGCCCCGCCGTCCAGCACCCCATTTGTGATCATGATTTGCTGATCTTGGAAAGACTGATCATGAATGAGTTGCGGAAACGTGCGGAAACGGTCGTAATATCGACTTCACTAGGACGGTAGGGAGTCCAGGTGTCCGATATTGAGGGTCCGACGCTACGACGCCGCAGACTGGGGGCCGAGCTCAAGCGCTGCCGGGAGGCGGCCGGGTTGACGCAACAGGACGTCTCCCGGCACTTCGAGTGGCACGCCGCCAAGGTCACCCGCATCGAGACCGCACGGGTCGCGGTGACCCCGCGCGACGTGCGCGACCTGCTCACGCTCTACAACGTCCGGGACCAGGGCTATCGCGAGGCGCTGGTGGAGCTGGCCCGGCTGTCCCGGGAGCGGACATGGTGGACCGACTACCGGGACATCATGCGCCCGGGCAACTTCGTCGGGCTGGAGGCGGCGGCCACCGCCATGCGCACGTGGGAGGCGGTCCTCGTGCCCGGCCTCCTGCAGACCGAGGAGTACATGCGGGCACTGATCAATACCGGTCGATCGATGGATTCACCGCAACACATCGACCGGCGGGTGGCACTACGGCTCACGCGACAGAGCCGGCTCAGCGGCGAGCGCCCCCTCGAACTGTCCGCGATCATCGACGAATCCGTGGTGCGCCGGGTGATCGGTGGCGAGGACGTGATGCGTGGCCAGCTGCAGCATTTGATCGACTCCGCAAGATTACCGAATGTAACCCTGCAGATCGCGCCGTTCAACGTCGGCGAACACCCGTTCCTGGGCGGGTCAGCAGCGCTTTTGGAGTTCCGCGAGACCACCCATTTGGATGTTGTCTACCTGGAAGGCATTGCGGGAGACTTCTACGAAGAGCAACCAGACGAGGTTGCCAGGTACCGACAGGAGTTCGAGCGATTGAGCGCAAAGGCGCTCGACCATCGGACTACGATAAAGATGATCGAGAGCCTGCTCGTCGCGTAGCACTCCCGAGGAAATCTCATATCGAAGGGAGGTGCCCGAGTTGCTCGCGCACCAACTCAACGGTGCCGTCTGGAAAAAGGGCAGTCGCAGTAACGGCAACGGCGGTAACAACTGCGTCGAGGTTGCTTTCCTCGACGATGGAATCGCCGTCCGTGACAGCAAGGACCGAACAGGTCCGGCCCTCATGTTCACGCAGGCGGAGTGGACCGCCTTCGTGGACTCTGCCAAGGACGGCGAATTCGACATCGTTCGCTGAGAGAGCCTACCGATAGGCGTACGACGATGGAAGTGCCCGACCGCAAGGTCGACTTCCACGATGTGCGACTAGCGGTGTGCCGCGACGTTCCGGGAGGAACGCCGCGGCATCGGGGCAGCAGCCCTGCCGCCGATCGCGGCAGGGCTGTCCGCGCCCCGGACCTGCACGGACAGCAGGACAGCTACCCCTGCGGGCCGGCGAAGGACCGGGCTGCCGAACGGCGCGAGGTCACACCCGCCCATCCGGACACGAGATCACGAACCTGGCCGGACCGGTCGATGGTGGTGTCATTCCCACCGCCGTGATCGACGCCATGATCACCAAGCACACATTCACTAACGTCTTTGTGTGATTAAAATCGGTCAGGCGACCGGCGCCAAAGCCGGGCGTGGGACCATCGCCCGCGGTGCCGCCGGGGCCGCCGGCAGCAGGTGCCGGACCAGAGCGGCCTGCGCCTCGGCGACCAGCGCCTCGTGCCGCAGGCTGTCCCGGCTGCGACGGGCCAGCTGCAGGTCGTGCCAGGCGGAACGCTCGGCGGCGACGGCGGCCCGCAGAGCCCGCTCCAGGTGACCGGCGCAGGCCCGGTGCACCGCCAGCTCCTGCCGGACCGGGTGCAGCCGCGGATCCCAGCCACCACGGCCGTGCACGGCGTCGCTGAGCGCCTCGACCGGCAGGTCACCCCGCTCGACCGCGGACCGGACGGTGCGGTGCAGGAAGTTCTCCCGGTCGGCGTACTCCGCCGGGGTCTGCGGGGTCCACGGCGCGCAGTACGGGACCGCGACGCGGCTGCGGGTCCAGCGGGCGTCCGCCACGTGCCACGCGACCGCGGTCGTGTCGACCAGTTCGGACGCGACGGCCCAGTGCTCCTGCCAGCGACTCACGGCATAACCGGCCTGCTCGGCGGCCACGCCCACCTCTTCGGCGTAGCGGGCCGCCCGGATCGCCCGCTGTTCCCGGTCGATCCGGCGCTCCTCACGGCGCTGACCGGTCCGCATCACGAACAGGGCGGCCCGGGTGAGGGTCCGCACCGGGTGCCGCATTCCCACCGGACTGGCGAGCAGCACCACGGCGGGGAGGGTCAGCAGCAGCAACGAGGCCCAGATCGCCATGGTGGCGGGCTCGTGGACCAGGATCTCGGCAACGATGTTCATCAGTGTTCTCGTCCACTCGTCAAGGTTTCCGCAGGGGGACTCGCGTGAACCCGCGCGGCCGTCGGCCGCCGGGTGCTCAGGCGACGGGCGGCGGAGCGCGCGAGGCGCTGGTCCCGGCGGCGTACTGGTGCCGCAGGACGCGGGCGATGCCCGGGACGACGAGGGACGGCGTACGCGCTTCGTGCTCCGGGGCGGGTTCCGCGACGGGAACCGAGGCCACCTGCTCCGCCGGGACGCGGGCGGAGGTGCGCTCCGCCGCCGCGCCGGCCAGGAGGCGGGCGGAGCCGCTCACCGCCGTCGTGCCGGTGAGCCGGGCGGAGGCGCTTCCCACTGTCGCACCGGCGAGCCGGGCGAGGCCGGGCTGGGCGCCGGCGGCCGGACGGCCGGACGGGGCCGCGAAGAGGGCCAGCAGGAGCGTGAGGAGCAGCGCGGGCAGCGACCGGCGCAGCAGGTGGCTGCGTCGTCCGGTCGTCGTCATGGGGACCAAAGTACCCACATGGTGCAGGAAGTCCGGTTTCGACGCGCGCGGGTCACCCGGTGTTGCACCCGAAAGGATCTGATTCCCATCGATGTCTTTGCCTGTTACGTTGCGGTAACACCGCGAGAACACGAGAAGGAATCACATCGGAGCCGCATGTGGATCAGCCCGGCACACCCCCGGCCGCGCCCCCGCGAACCCCGGCCGTGACCGGCGGCGCGCTCGCCGCCCTGGTGCACGGCCTCGCCGGTGACACCCGACTGGTCGACGAGGTGGTCGCCGCCGCCCGCACCCAGTCCCCGGAGGCGGCCCGGCTGCACCGCCAGGAGAGCCGGCACCACGTGGCGGCACTGATCAAGGCCGGCTGCCGGGCGTTCCTGCGCACCGGCGAGCCCGGCGACGACGACTTCACCGAAGCCGCCCGGTTCGGCGCCGAGGGCGCGGCGCTGGGCGTACCGGTGGCGGCCCTGCTCTCCGGGGCGCACGCCGGGCGCAGCCGCATCCTGGAGATCGCGATCGGCCGGGGACGCGAACTCGGGCTCGCCGACGACGTCCTGCTGCAGGGCCTGCTGCGCCTCGACCGGTACGGCAACGCGCTGGCCCGGCACGTGCTGGAGGGCCACCGGGCGGCGGAACGACAGCTGAACATCGACCGGCGGGCGGCCCGGATCCGGTTGCTGCGCCGGCTGCTGCTGGGCGAGGAGAACGACGAGGACCCGGCGCGGTTCGGGCTGTCCGCCGTCGCGCACTACCACTGTGTGGTGTCGGACGCGGCGGATCCGGCCCGGGTCCGGGAACTGGAGCAGGCGTTCACCCGGTGCGGCGGCGTCCTCGCCCCGGTCGGCGGGCGGCTGAGCGGCGTGACACCGCGGATACCCGGGTTCGGGGAGAAGCCGGGAAGTCTGGTCGTGACCACTCCGCCCGTACCCCTGGAGAAGGCGACCGAGGCGCACCGCCTCGCCCAGACCGCGCTCGACGCGGCCCGCGCCCATGGGACGACGGGGGTGTGCGGTGTCGTGGATCTCGCCGGGCAGACCGCGCTGGCCGGGCAACCACTGCTGGCCGGGTTCCTGCGGGACGGGCTGTTGACCGCGCTCGATCCGGCGGACGACTTTCATCAGGACCTGGCCGGGACGGCCATCGCCTATCTGGACCACGGGCAGCGACTGGACCGGACCGCCGAGTCGCTGCATCTGCACCCGAACACGGTCCGCTACCGGTTGCGGCGGCTGCGGGAGCTGACCGGGTTCGCCGAGACCGGCGCTCAGCTCACTGTGCTGGAGACGATGCGCTGGTGGTGGGCGCTGTGGGCCTGGCACCGGCCGCCGGCATGACCGTGTTCGCACATACGGCCACACCGGCGGTCAGCTCAGGTCACCACTTGCGGTAGTCGTCCTGGGTCTGCGCGTTGAAGAGGTACGTGCGCTTCTTCTCCGCCTTGTCGATCCGGCGGTCGCTGATCTCGAGCACGTCCAGACCCTTCTGGATGTCGCTCGAGTAGATGAAGCCGTTGTACCAGTACGCCGACCAGGAGCCGCCGACGATGAGCCGGTCCGCGCTCAGCGGGCCCCGCTCCCAGTAGGCGATCTCCTTGGGCTTGCGGGAATCGGTGAAGTCCCAGACCGAGATGCCGCCCTGGTACCACGCCTGCACCATGATGTCGCGGCCCGCCACCGGGATCAGCGAGCCGTTGTGGGCCACGCAGTTCTCGAAGTCGGTGTTCTCCCGCGGGATCTTGTAGTAGCTGCGGAACGCCAGCTTGGCCTTCTTGCCCTTGCCGACGATGTCGTAGATCGCGTCCGCTCCCCGCGTCGGACCGACCTCGGCGTTGCACTCCGCGCCGCCGCCGCCACCGAGCTCGTCGGTGAAGACGATCTTGTTGCCGTCGTTGTTGAACGTGGCCGAGTGCCAGAACGCGAAGTTCACCGTGTCCCGGACCGTGGTGATCACCTTCGGCGCCACCGGGTTCGCGATGTCGAAGAGCGCGCCGTCACCCATGCAGGCTCCGGCCGCGATGTCCTTCGCCGGGTACGCCGTGATGTCGTGGCAGCCGGTCGTCTCGTTGCTGTCCTCGTCACCGGGGAAACCACCGTCCGGGAAGAGCACCGGCGTGGCCACCACGGCGGCCGCGGTCGGGTTCTTCAACGGAACCTTGACGATCGAGATCTTGTCGTGCGGCAGCGCGCAGTTCGGCACGCTCGCGCCCGACAGGTTGTACGACGAGACGTAGATGTAGACCGACTTGTCCTTGCCCTTGCCGGGCACCAGGGTCTGCGTGTGCGAACCACAGTCGGTCTTGACCGCCGCGATGTACTTCGGCGTCAGCGGGTCGCTGATGTCGAAGATCTTGATGCCCTCCCAGCGCGGCGTCTCGGCCGGCGAGGAGCCCGGCACGCTCGTGCTGGCGCACGAGTCGTCGTTGCGCTGCGAGTCGGTGCCCAGGAACAGCAGGTCACCGTAGATCGACGGGTCGTTCTGCGCGCCCGGGCAGAGGACCTGGGCCGCGACCGCAGGCTGACGCGGGTTGCTGATGTCGTAGACGGTGAAACCGTTGTAGTTGCCGCCGTAGGCGTATTTGCCCTTGAACGCCCAGTCGGTGTTCAGGGCGCTCTCCGTGGCGAACGGCCCCTGCTTGGGGATGTTGGCCACCTGCTTGATGTTCGCGCTGCTGACGATCTCGTCAACGCCCGGGATCACGGCCGCTTCCGCCCTGGCCGGGTTAACGGCCAGGAAGCTCAGCAAGACCGCTACCGCACCGGCACCGGCCAGGCGCGTGATCCGCCCTCGTGAGGCAGGGTGCTCCATGAAGCTCCTTCTTCCGGCTGCGCAGCCACCGGCGACACACGGTAAGTCGTACACCACACACCGCCAGCGACAGCGATATCGATCGTTACGATAACCGCCGAAGGCCCGCCGTGGGTGGCTCGAGACGGAAAGGACATACATGCAACACCGTCGTCTGTGGACATCGACCCTCGTGGCCGTCGTGCTCGCCGCCACCGCGGGGCTCGTCGCGCTCACCCGTGACACCGGCGACCCGGAACCGGCGGCGGCACCGGCCGCCTCCACGGCACCGGTGCGCGTCGTGCTGCCGGGGCGACCGGGCGAGTCAGCGGCGGTGACCGGCTCCGATCAGGTGCAGGCGCCCGACGGTTCAGCCTACAACGGGATAGATGTCGCGTATGCCCAAATGATGATCGTGCACCACCGGCAGGCGATCGTGATGGCCGACCTGGCGCCCGGACGGGCGGTGAACACCGGCGTCACCGGGATCGCGGCCCGGATCAAGGCCGGCCAGGGCCCGGAGATCGTGACACTCCAGGCCTGGCTGAGCGATCGGGGACAACCGGAGAGCGACCCCGCGCACGACCACGCGACCATGCCCGGGATGCAGGCGGACACGGCGATGACGGCACTCGCCGCGGCCACCGGGGCGGACTTCGACCGGCTCTTCGTCACCATGATGACCGCCCACCACCGCGGGGCCCAGCAGATGGCCGGCGACCTGGTGCGGGGCGGAACTGATCAGCGGCTGGGCGAGATGGCCAACGAGACCGCGGTCGAGCAGGTGGTGGAGATCCGGCGGATGGCGGAACTGGGCATCGCCTGACCATCCGCCGCCGCGGATGGTCGACGGCTTCAGCGCGTACCCCCGGGAAGGGCTTCAGCGCAGATGGACCGGCAGCTGTTCCAGGCCGCGCAGCAGCATGCCCGGCCGCCAGCGGACGTCCTCGGCGGGGACCGCCAGACGCAGGCCGGGATGGCGGGCCAGGAGGTCGCTGAAGGCGATCTGCGCCTCCAGGCGGGCCAGCGGCGCGCCCAGGCAGTAGTGGATGCCGTGGCCGAACGCCAGGTGCGGGTTCTGGGTGCGGTCCAGCCGGAGCACCCCGGCGTCCGGGAAGCGGGTGTCGTCGCGGTTCGCGGAGAGCAGGACCACCATGACCGGGTCGCCGGCGGCGATCCGCGCACCCCCCAGCGTGAGGGGTTCGGTGGCCACCCGGAAGGTGGCGGTCTCCACCGGGCCCTCGAAACGCAGGAACTCCTCGACGGCGGTGGGCAGCAGCGCGGGATCGGCCCCCAGCTCTCGCCAGCGGGCACGGTCCCGCAGGAGCAGGTAGGCGCCGTTGCCGATCAGGTTGACGGTGGTCTCGTGGCCGGCGATCAGCAGCAGGAAGACCATCGAGGACAGTTCGGCCTCGGTGAGCCGGTCGCCCGCGTCGCTGACCCCGATCAGGCCGGAGAGCAGGTCGTCACCGGGGGTGCCGCGGCGTTCGTCGAGCAGGGCCAGGATGTACGCGGACATGTCCCGGACAGCCGGCTGCAGGCGGTCGCCGGACTGTGAACCCGCGACGATGATGCCGGACCAGGCGCGGAAGGCGTCCCGGTCGGCGGCGGGCACCCCGAGCAGCTCGCAGATCACCTGGATCGGCAGGGGGAAGGCGTAGGTGTCGATCAGGTCCGCCTCGTCCACGCCCTCCAGCGCGTCCAGCAGGTCGCGGGAGATCTCCTGGATGCGGGGGCGCAACGCCTCGATGCGGCGGGCGGTGAACGCGGCCGAGACCAGGCGGCGCAGGCGGGTGTGGTCGGGCGGGTCGGCGGCCAGCATGTGGTGGGACAGGACGTTGCTCACCGACGGGGACCGGGTCGCGGTCCGGGACGAGCCGACCGCGAACGCGGTCTTCTTGGACAGCCGGGGATCGGTCAGAGCCTGGCGGGCATCCTCGTAACGGGTGACCAGCCAGGCCTCGACGCCGCTGGGCAGCCGGGCGCGGTGGACCGGGGCGACCTGCCGCAGGTGCGCGTAGGCCGGGTGCGGATCGGACTGGAAAGCCGGGTCGGCATAGTCGAGGACCGTCACGAATCCGACGATACTCTTCGATCTCCGGGCCCGGGATCCGTCAGCCGGCCCGCCGGGGTGACCGCGGCGGGCGCAGCGGCAGGCGCCGGCGGCGGGCGAGTCGCCGGGGACGGCGCGGATGGGGGCGGGAGCAGGAAGACACGGAATACCTCCCGGAGTCGGCGAGAGTGTCCACTATCCGCCGTTTCAGGGTTTCGCGACCGACTGTTGAGACATTCTTAAAGATCATCTCAGCCGGAGGTAAGCAACCCGACGGTTCGAGAAGGGCCCGCACGGTTCGCCGGGCAGCGGGCGCCTACTACCCTCCGGGGGTCGCCGCCTACCCCCGGACGGAGCACCCGCGCCACATGTTCTCCCGCCACCGTCGTGCCCTCGGCACGGTCACCGCCGTCGCCCTGCTGCTCGCCACCACGGCGTGCACGTCGAACACCGGGAGCGGAACGGCCATGGCCGCGCCCGACGGCGAACCCGCACCGGTCCGGACCGCGACCACACCGAACATCGTCTACCTGCTGGTCGACGACCTGTCGAAGAACCTGGTGCAGCACATGCCGAACGTGGTGGCGCTCCAGAAGGAGGGCACCACGTTCAGCAACTACGCGGTGACCGACTCGCTCTGCTGCCCGTCACGGGCGTCCATCCTCACCGGACAGTTCCCGCACAACACCGGCATCTTCAAGAACCACGGGTCCGACGGCGGGTTCAAACTGTTCCACAGCAAGGGCAAGGAGAAGTCGACCTTCGCGACCGACCTGCAGGCCGCCGGCTACCGGACCGCGTTCCTCGGCAAGTACCTCAACGAATACCAGCCACGGAACCCGCTGGGCACCGGGCCGTACACGCCGCCGGGCTGGGACTACTGGGTGGCGGGCGGGAACGCGTACGACAACTTCGACTACTCGCTCAACGAGAACGGGACCGTGACCAAGTACGGCACCGCGCCCGGCGACTACCTCACCGACGTGCTCTCGGCGAAGGCGTCCGCGTTCATCACCAGCACCGCCGCCACCGGGAAACCGTTCATGATGGAGGTGGCGACGTACGCGCCGCACAGCCCGTACACGCCGGCGCCCCGGGACGCGGCCTCGTTCCCCGGGCTGAAGGCGCCACGGACCGCGGCGTACGACAAGCTGCCCAGCCCGGCACCGCAGTGGCTGGCGAACCACACGCCGCTCACCAAGAAGGAGAAGGCGGCGACCGACGCGGACTTCCGTAAACGGGTCCAGTCGGTGCAGTCGATCGACCGGATGATCGGCTCGCTGCGGGCGACGCTCACCACCGCCGGCGTCGCCGGGGACACGATCGTCGTCTTCAACTCCGACAACGGCTACCACCTGGGCGAATACCGGATGGCGTCGGGCAAGCAGACCGCGTACGACACCGACGTCAACGTGCCGCTGGTGGTCGCCGGCCCGGGCGTGCAGGCCGGGAAGACCGTGGACGCGCTGGTGGAGAACATCGACCTGCGAGCCACCTTCGCCGACCTGGCCGGGAGCAGCGCGCCGGCGGACGCGGACGGGCGCAGCATCAAGCCGCTGCTCGCCGGGGAGGTGCCCGACCAGTGGCGGACCGTGCAACTGATCGAACACCGGGACCCGGCCGCCGACCCGCTCGACCCGGACTACCAGGTCGACAAGCGGAACATCCCGCCGGCATACGACGCGATCCGCACCGCGACCTTCACCTACGTCGAGTACGTGGACGGCACCCGCGAGTACTACGACCGGACGACGGACCCGGACCAGCTGCGCAACCTGGGGCCCACGCTGAAGCCGGAACGGATCGCCGAGCTGCACGCGGCGCTGCGCGGACTGGCGACGTGCGTGGGCGCGGCCGCCTGTGCCACGGCCGGGCGCGCGATCAGCTGAGGATCATCCGTCGTTGCCCTTCCACGTCTGCACGCCGGGCCAGGCGGACTGTCCGCTGACGAAACCCGGCGTGCTCGGCGCCTGGATCACCGGGTAGACGCTCGAGTGCACCTGCCACGACGGCTGCTGCCGGGGCTCGGGCAACGCCATCGCGCCGATCAGGGCGTGCAGCATGTCCTGCAGGGCCAGGTGCAGACGGGGATCGGTGACCGTGCCGGCCCCGTCGACCGAACTCATCTCCAGCGGCAGCCGGATGCAGGCGGCCTTGAGCAGGCGGGCGTCGCCGTGACCGAGCACCGCCTCCAGGGCCTCGCAGGCACCGTCGTCCTGCCCCGGCGGCACCACGGACAGCCAGGCGGCCGGTTTGCGGGCCAGGTCACCGCCGTCGACCAGCCAGTCGAGCAGGTTCTTCAGGCTGCCGGGCAGCGAACCCGCGTACTGCGGGGTGCTGAACATCAGGGCATCGGCCTCGGCGATCAGGCGGCGCAGCTCGGCCACCGGCGGCGGTCCCGGATCACCGGGGACGAACGCCGGCAGCCCGGTCAGGCCGCCGTAGAGCAGGGCGGCGATGCCCTCCGGAGCCAGGTGGGCGGCGGTGCGCAGGGCGGAGGTGTGCAGCGAGCCGTCACGGGTGCTCCCCGGGATCAGCAGGACGCGCGTCATGGGCCGACGATAGACGACGTCCGACCGGACACATCGCGGGAACTTTCGGACCCGATCAGGGCGGAAGGGTAGCCCGCGCGGGACGTGCCCGGCAGCATGGGACGACGGTCTACCAGGAACTCGGAGCTCATGTCAGAACCCACCTCATCGCCGTTCGACCCGACGCAGCCGACGGCTCCGTTCCCGGCTTCCTCTCCCTTCCCGGAGTCGGACAGCGCTCCGCCGACCACGCCGCTGTCGTCGGCCTGGGCGTCGGTGAACGACCCCGCGCCGACCTCGCCTTTCCCGCCGCAGCCTTATTCACCGGCGCCGGATCCCTACAAGGCCCCGCCGCAGGCGTACGCGCCGCCTCCGCAGCCGTACTACGCGCCGCAGCAGCAGGCCGGCTATCCCCCGCAGTCGCCGTACCCGCCGCAGCCGATGTACCAGCCGGTGGTGATCGGGCACATCGGGCCGCCGACCTCCGGGCTGGCCGTGGCGTCGATGGTGCTCGGCATCATCAGCGCCCTGACCTTCTTCTGCACGTTCGGCGTGGTCAGCCTGCTGGCGATCATCTTCGGGCACATCGGGCTCAACGAGACCAAGGACAACCGCAAGAGCGGCAAGGGCATGGCGATCACCGGCCTGGTGCTGGGATACATCGCCCTGGCGCCGGCCATCGCGATCCTGCTCACCAGCGGGATCAGCGGCCTGACGGCGATCTTCGCCGGCTCCTGATCCGGGCAGCCGCCACCGCGAATACGGCGAGCGCCACCAGCGCCCCGCCCAGCGCGGCCGGGCGGGCCAGGTCACGGCCGCCTGCGCCGAGGTCGACGGCGAGGGGCGGGACGGTCATCGTGCGGTTGTCGATCCGCACCTCACCGGCCTGCACGGTGGTCCCGCCCCGCCGGACCGAGACCAGGGTCACGTGCGTGACGACCTGGTGGACCACCACGTCGTACCCGACGGTGAGGTGCCTTCCGTCCTCGCCGGCCGGTGGGGTGAGCTCGACCGTGGCGGTCAGCTCGCGGTAGGGCCCGGTCGACGTCTGCTCCGCGGCGGTCGTCGCCAGGTCACCGACCCGGACCGTCCAGGGCCGGCCGGCGGGGCTCACGGGCCGGATGTGCGCGGCCAGGTAGGTCCGCAGCTCCCCGGCCCGGGCGGGCAGCTCGACGGGGACGCCACTGGCGGCGGTCAGGTCGCCGGCCGGGATCTCCAGCTCGGCCGTCACCGACGATCCGTGCACGTCGAGCAGGACGACCGAGTGGGGCATCGGGTGCGCCGCGGCCGGGACCGCCGTGAGAAGAGGCCCGGCGCCGGCCGCCACGGCGGCACAGACCCGCATCATTCGTATCCGTCGCACCGCACCATGATCACCACGGGTGGGCGGTCGTGTCCCGGAATGCCGTCAGGGCCCCACCTGCGAATGAGGTGAGGCCCTGACTTCTGCCGTGCGTCGCGTAGGACTTGAACCTACAACCCGCGGATTAAGAGTCCGCTGCTCTGCCAGTTGAGCTAGCGACGCCTTTCGACGGGAGAAAATTTAACACACGGCCGGAGGCCGCTGCTCATCAGGGGGTCGGCCCGCTCACCAGGGGCGGGCTCACCAACGAACGAAGCCCTGACCGATCCCGGTCAGGGCTTCCGTGCGTGGTGAGAGTGCGTCGCGTAGGACTTGAACCTACAACCCGCGGATTAAGAGTCCGCTGCTCTGCCAGTTGAGCTAGCGACGCTCGCCGTGCAACGAGGAGAACATTAGCACGGGCCGGGACTGTCCTTGAAATCGCCCGGATCCCCCCTGAAGGAGGACCCGCTGGTTGCGTGGATGCGTCAGGATGGCTGCGCCGACAACTCCAGAACGGGGCCCCCGAGAATGGTTGACCTCCGCCGCTCCCTCGCGGCGATCACGGCGTGCGGCCTGATCGCCGCCCTGGCCGCCTGCGGTAACGACTCCGAGCCCGCCATCGCCGACCCCACGCCCGCCGCGAGCACACCCGCCGCGACATCCGGCTCGACCGCGCCGGTGACCGAGAGCACCACCGTGGCCGGCGGCCCGGTGACGCTCACCGTCACACCGGCCGCCGACAAGACGAACGTGCCCGTCAGCGCCGAGATCGGCGTCGAGGTCAACGGCGGGGAGGTCACCTCGGTGACGCTCACCGACGCCAAGGGCAAGAGCGTCGCCGGCGAGATGCGCGAGGACAAGACCTCCTGGGTGCCCGCCAAACCGCTCAAGACCCGGCAGAAGTACGCGGCGACCGTCGTCGCCACCGGCGCCGACGGTCAGTCCACGACCGCCACCACGTCGTTCACCACGATGGGCGCGCCCTCGAAGCGGACCGGCACCGGCCTCTACCTCTTCGACGACCACACGTACGGGGTCGCCATGCCGGTGGTGGTCGAGTTCAACCCGGGCATCAAGAAGGCGGACCGCGCCGAGGTGCAGAAGCGGATGTTCGTGACGACCTCGCCGTCGCAGCCGGGCACCTGGTCGTGGACCGCCGCCGGCACGCAGGCGTATTACCGCGCCCCGGAGTTCTGGGAGCCCGGCACCACGCTGACCGTGCGCATCGGTGTCGGCGGGCACCCGACCGGCAAGGGCATCTACGGTGACCGGGACCGGTCGGCGACCGCGAAGATCGGGCGCAGGTTCGAGATGAACGTCGACAACGCCACCAAGCAGATGACCGTGCTGCGCGACGGCAAAGAGGTCAAGACCATGCCGGTCAGCCTCGGCAAGAAGAGCACCCCGTCGTCGAGCGGCACCATGGTCGTCATGGAGAAGAAGGCGGCGACCGTCTTCGACACCACCGACACCGACGGCGCGAACGGCTACCGCACCGACATCGAGTACGCGCAGCGCCTGACCTGGAGCGGTCAGTACATCCACTCGGCCCCGTGGTCGACCGGAGCGCAGGGTAGCCGCAACGTGTCACACGGCTGTGTCAACGTGTCACCGTCGAACGCCAAGTGGCTGTTCGACAAGACCCTGATCGGCGACCCGGTCACGGTCAAGGGCACCGGCGACAAACTGTCGTACGGCAACGGCTGGACCCCGTGGAACGTGAGCTGGGAGAAGTTCGCCGAGGGCAGCGCGCTCGAGGTGCCCGCCGGCCTCGGCTGACGGTTTCCGGTCCGGCGCCACCGGGGTACGTCGATGCGGACACCACGACGAAGGCCACAGCGCGGTCACGGCACAAAACCGGGATTGGTGGCCCGCCGTTTATGGAGCAGTATTGGGCGCCGGGAGAACGACGCCGTGAGGGGACCATGGACATGGATGCAATGCGGTCAGCGGGGCGATCCGCGGTGGTCGGCCGCGCCGGCCGACGTTGGCGCACAGCCCTGGTCGGCGTGCTCGCGGCGGGGTCGCTGCTGCTGACCGCCGCGTGCAGCGGCGGCGACTCGCCCTCGTGGGAGGGCGGCGGCGACACCGCGGGCGGAGCCTCCGGCGCCGCGTCGGCGGCGCCGCAATTGAGCACGGTGGCGGTGACGTCCCCGGCGCTGGACGCGACGGACGTCGAGGCCTGGTCCGAGGTCAAGTACAACAGCGAGGACCCGGACAACACCACGGTCACGGTGACCGACGCCAAGGGCGCCGAGGTCAAGGGCACCGTCGACAAGGACGACAACACGTGGCGCCCGGCCCAGTCACTGGACTGGGCCACCAAGTACACGGTGACCGTGGCCACGCCCGAGGCGCAGGGCAAGAGCAACACCACCAGCAGCTCGTTCACCACGATGAAGAAGCCGGCGAACCTGGTCCGGGTGACCAGCTTCCTCGGCGACGACAACACGGTCGGCGTCGGCATGCCGCTGATCATGAAGTTCGGCCGGGCCATCCCGGAGAAGTACCGGGCCGAGGTCGAGCGCCGCATGGTGGTCACCGCCACACCCGCCCAGGAGGGCACCTGGCGCTGGATCAGTTCCACCGAGGTGCACTACCGGCCGAAGGTGTACTGGCAGGCCGGCACCAAGATCTTCTACAAGGTGCAGCTCAAGGGCGTGAAGCTGGGTGACGGGTGGTACGGCCGGTCCGACCTGACCGTCGACATGAAGGTCGGCCGTGAGCTGATCATGACGGTCTCCAACAAGACCAAGAAGATGATCGTCGAGCAGGACGGCAAGGTCATCAAGACCATCCCCGTCAGCCTCGGCAAGAAGAGCACCCCGTCGTCGAGCGGCACCATGGTCGTGATGGAGAAGAAGGCGCACACCGTCTTCGACACCACCGACGAGGACCCGGACGGCGGCTACCGCACCGACATCGACTGGGCGCAGCGCATCACGTACAGCGGCCAGTTCATCCACGCCGCTCCGTGGTCCGAGGGCCAGCAGGGCTCCACCAACGTGTCGCACGGCTGCGTCAACGTCTCCGAGGCACTCGGCGAGTGGCTCTTCAACAAGACGCTGATGGGCGACCCGATCAAGGTGACGGGCACCGAGGAGAAGCTGAAGAACGGCAACGGCTGGACCGACTGGAACATGAGCTACGAGGAGTACAAGAAGGGCAGCTACCTCTGACCTTCACGAGAAGGCCCGGTCGCTGCCGACCGGGCCTTCTCCGTGTCCGGACCGGTCAGCCGACGGCCAGGTAGTAGGTGGCGCTCACCATGAAACCGTGACCGTCGCCGCCGGAGAACTGCACGACGTGGTTGCCGGGCGGAAGCGGGTCGAGACGCTTCCAGTAACCCCAGACGGTCACCGGGACCGGCTTGTTCGTCTGCGTCACCGGGTTCGCCCGGGCACCGGCCACGAGGAACGGGACCGGGGTCGCGATCACATCCAGCTCCACCTGGACGCCGTCGACGGTCAGACCACCGAAAGCGCCGCGCAGCGCGGTCGGCGGGCCCTCCGCCGGCCAGTGCCACATGTTGAAGGCCGGGAAGAACAACGGCCGGCCCGCGGGCACCGGACAGCTGCGACGCGCCTCCCCGCCGAAGGTGCCGGCCAGGAACCAGACGTCGTCGGGCTGGTGCAGATCCGAGTAGAGGCCGTTCTCGTCACCGATCGGATTGCGGACCGGGCCGATCCCGGCGACCCAGCGCACCCAGCGGGCGGCGAGACCCTCCGGAGACTGCGGGTCGTAGGGCAGCGGCGCCACCTCCGGCGAACCGCCCAGGAGACGGGAGAAGATCGACATGGCGGCACCCTACGGGATCAGCGACCCCGGCCGATGCCCCGGTCACCGGAAGATCCGGCCGATCCGGCGGGCCGACGCGGCGACGAGCCGAGGCCACTCACGCTCACCGTCGCCGTCCTCGTCACCGTCCTCACGGAGTTCGTCGTCATCCTCGTCGTCCACTTCGTACTCCTCGTCCCACTTCTCCCCACGGGCCGGCGGGCGGGGTGAGGGACGTGCCGCAGGTGAGACGGCTTCCGGCTGCGCCGGGGACGCCTCCCCCAGAGCGGCCCGCTGAAAGGTCGCCGCCTCGAGGTCCTCCAGAGTGATGCGTACGCCGGTGAGCTGCTCGGCGAGAGCCAGTGCCCGCTCCCGGTAACGGTCGTCGTAGTTGCGGTCCGGAGCGTCCTCGCCGCCGACCTGGAACCCGAGACGGTCCAGCACCTCGGCCAGGCCGTCCGGGTCGGTGCCACGACGATCCTCGGGACTGGACGGGTCGAACTCGAGGACGATCTCGCCGTCCCGCGCCCACACGAAACGCGGGTCGGTGCCGTCGCTGCGGTAGTGCGAGACGAGCACCGTGCCCCGCGACAGGGTCCGGGCCTCGTCACCGCCCCGCACACCGTCCGGCTCCACGATCAGGGTCCAGTCACCCATCGCGGTCGCCGCCACGAACCCCGCCGCCGACGCCGGATCACCGGACAGCGCGCGCAGGCCGGTCACCGGGACCGGATCACGGCCGCCGAGAGTCTCGACCGCCTCGGCCGGGGTGCGCCCCCGGACAAGCGTCAGACAGTACGCATCCGCGAGATCAGCGCACTGCTCCGTGAACCAGGCATAGTCGTCCGCGCTCACCGCCACCATTCGACGATGATCTAACACGATGCTGTGTTCCGGCTGTCCCGGGTCACCGTGTCGTGAATGTTCCGGTCACCTCGGCACGCCGGCCGTCAGCCGCGGCGATCGCACCGTACTTGTCGCCGCCGGCATCCCGGACCCCGGCGGCGTGCGAATACTGGGTCGCGAACACGTACGAGCCGGGGGCCAGGGTCCGGCCACCGGCCAGCGTGAACCGGTAGAGCAGCGCGTCCTTCTCCTCGGTGACGCTCATGGTGAGCATCTCCGCCGGAACCGAACTCCACCGGCCGGCGTCGGCGACCCCGCCGGTCCGCGCCACGCTGATCACCACGTCCAGGGCGGTGACGGTCGCCTCGGTCGTCACGGTGAGGTTGCCCTGCGCCCACGTCTCGTTCGAGTGGGAGTCGACCTCGGCCGTGGACGCGAGGAACCCGTCGACGGGTTGCCACGACGGCACGGGTGCCGTCGACGCCGGGCCGCCACCCGAGGTGCGGCCGGGAGCGGTCCGCGCCGGCGTGGACGACGGCGAACCCGGCGCGGACGGGACCGGCGACGAGGGGACAGCCGGCGGCGACATCACGGGTCGGCTCGGGGCGGGGGCTGCGGGCGTACCCCCGGAATCACGATCGCCGGACAGGCGGATCCCGGCGAAACCCACCACCAGGGCCGCCACCACCGAGGCGGCCGCGGCCACCGGGCGCAGCGCGGTGAGCGCCCACCGGCGGCCCACGGCCGGCTCCGCGCGCCGGGCGGCGATCCGGTTCAGCATCACGCCCCGGTCCGGGACGTGCCGGGCGGCCTCGGCGCGCAGGGCCGCCCGCACCTGCGGCGACAGCTCAGCCACGAAGGCCTCCCCCGGTCATCATCGGCATCCCGCGGAGGAACTCGCTCAGCTGGGCGGCACCCCGCGAGGTGTGACTCTTGACCGCACCGACCGAGATGCCGAGGATCGCGGCCACCTCCTTCTCCGGCAGGTCGAAGGCGTACCGCAGAATGACGCACTCCCGGCGCCGCAGCGGAAGCCGCCGCAGAGCGCTGCGCACATCGAGGATCGCGGGGGTGTCACTCTCGTCGCGGTCCCGGCGCAGCAGACCGAGACGCAGCAGACCGGACCGCTCCCTGGTCTGCCGCTTGATCCACTGACGGGCCAGGTTGGCCACGATGCCCCGGGCGTAGGCGACCGGGCTGTCCGCCGCCTGGACACGCGCCCAATGTCGCCACACCTCCACGAAGGCGTCGGCCGCCAGGTCGTCGGCGACCTGCGAGTCCCCGGTCACCAGATAGGCGAGCCGGGAGAGGTCGGCGTGATGGTCGTCGAAGAAGCGCCGGAACGCGCGTTCGGCGTCTTCGGCGTCGAAGTCGGGCAAGCGACTGTCCTGACCTTGAGGGGTGAGGGGGTGTCCCGGCCGGAAGGTCAGCCGATCGTCACGGAGTACTTCGAGGTGTCCAGCCGGCCCTGGCCGGTGAAGACCTCGGTGCCGGCCTGCACGCTGGAGAGATACTTGGATTTCGCGAGCAGACCCCGCGCGGTCAGCACATCGGTGAAATCGGTCAGGTCGAGGTCGGCGGCGGAGGTGTTGGAGGTCCGCACGAACGAGTACACGTTCCAGCCGATGTCACCCTGGTAGAGATCCCAGGTGGTGCCGGCGACCGTGACGGTGGCCTGCTTGGTGCCGAGCGGGCCGGCGCCGCCCGACCGGTACAACCAGACCATCACCTCGTCGGTCGGGTTGTTCTGCCAGTCCGGGTCGGCGATGTCGTGCAGCCACAGGTCGTAGGCGACGTTCATGACGTTGCCGGTGGCCGGGGTGACGGTGAAGTTCCAGGTGGTGTCGACGGACTCTCCGGCACTGAGCTGGATCGGCAGACCGGTGTTCTCGGCCTTCCAACCCCAGTGCCAACCCAGGACCGCGCTCGCGTACGACTTGACCTTGGTGTTGTCGCCTGACCAGTCCCAGCGGGTGCTCCAGCTGAGGTCGTCGCCGGCGAGGTCGTTCGCCGCGACGCACTGGGAGCCGGTGCCGTCGGCCTTGCCCCAGACGTTGTTGTTGACCCAGTACTTGCCGCGGACCAGGGCGGCGTAGTCGGTGCAGTCCTCGGGCGCTGCCGGGGTCGGACCTGTTGCGGGGCTCGCCGTCAGGCTCGTCGCCGGGCTCGCCGCAGGGCTCGTCGTCGGGGTGGCCGAGCTCGCCGTCGGGCTGGCCGGGCTGGTCGGGCTGGTCGTCGCCGGGCTCGCCGTCGGGCTCTTGGACGTCGAGCCTGTCGGACCTGTCGGGCTTGTCGACGCCGGGGTGGCTGCGGCGGCGTTGCAGGTCACGCCGTTGAGCGTGAACGCCGCCGGAACCGCGTTGGCGCCGCTCCACGACCCGTTGAAGCCGACCGACACCTTCCCGCCCGCCGGAATCGCCCGGTTCCAGCCCGCATCGACCACGGTCACCTGCGTGCCATTCTGTTTCCAGGCACCGTTCCAGCCGCCGTCGACGGTCTGCCCGGACGGAAAATCGAACCCGAGCGTCCAGCCGTCGACCGCCGCACCCCCGGTGTTGCGGACCGTCACATCGGCGCCGAACCCGGTCCCCCACTGGCTGAGGACGTCGTAGGTGACAGCGCAGGAGCCGGATTCCGCGGCGTCAGCGTTGAGGACACCGAACAGGGCGGCACCGGCGCCGAGGGTCAGCACCGAGAGCGGGACGGCGATGCGCTTGGCTTGCATGAGCGGGTTCTCCCGGGGGACGGAGGTTGTTGATCCAACCCCCAGTGGCCCCGGAGTCCGGAAAGGTTGCCCGCTCCCCCAGAATTTCTGCGGCGCCCCGACGAGAAAGGCCCGGCGGTCCACGAACGAGGCCTTGCTCTACAGTGGGTCATCGCTGGAGCACTATGCGCCAGCCACCCCGCCGCCTAGAGGGAGACTCACCCCTTGAGCCGCGTCCCCGACTTCGCATCGAACGGCCACCTGCCACTCGGGCGATTCTCTGTGTCGCTCGCCGAGGTACAGGCACGATTCGTGGATGCCCCGATGTTCGCCGACTCGCTGACTCGGCGGGAGTGCTGGACGGGTTTTCAGACATACATGGCCCTCTGGTCAAAGTACGAGGAAACCCTTGAACCAGTGCTGAATGGCGGTTCTCTGGGCAGATACATTTGGCTCGCAGGAAGCTTCATCAGCGCCAAGCCGGATCCGAACAACGTCGACTTGACCTTGTTCATAGACGGAGAAGTGCTGGAAAACGCGAAACTGGCCAGGCTCCCGGTCACCAGCCCGCTGGAGCGGCTCAGCAAGCGGGAGAAGGCCCTCAAGGACTTCCGAGTCTCGCCGATCATCGTGCGGCACCGATACTTCCGCAGCCCGTTCAAGGGCGGCTACAACCCCGCCGAGGCCGAGTACATGCAGGCCCGTGGAGGTTTCGATGACTTCTGGAGCCGCCTCCGCCAAACGGGGCAAGACAAGCAGGCTCCGACCAGGGAGACTGGAGACCCGAAGCGCGGATACCTGGAGGTGATGCTGTGAGCACCGAACGTGACTCTCTGGCGGCCTTCCAGGGCCGCGTCGATTCAGACCATCTCGCTAGACTTTGGGCAGAATACACGGATGGTCCAGAGTCGGATGAAACGCCGTCTCAGGTTCTTGATCGGCATCTTTTCGATGTCCTCACCGAACAGGATTCGTCCGCACGATTGGGCCGCTGGCTGGACCTTCGCCTTTCCGGGACGAGAGCCGCCGGAGGCAGGCTTGATATCGGAATTGCGCATGAGGTTTTCCAGGCCTTCGCGCAGGAGGTCGCCGGGGCCGCCGAGGTCAACTCCGTCAGAAATGGCGTTTCGCTTGAACTTGCCGGAGTGTCCCCGGGGAGCGCCGTCCTTCATCTGGTTCCCGCAGACGATGCCGGGCGGCACAGCGAAGGGCAGTTGGCGGTCGACGTCGACCCCGTTGATGAAGTGTTCTCGACGATCACGGACCTCCACCACACCGCCGAGAAGCAGGGCGATCTGCGCCGCTTCGCAGAGCACGAGTCCCTGGTAAAGGGACTCAGGCTACTCGCGTCAGCGCTGGACAGTCACGATCTGGACCTCGAGGTCGGGTGGCGCTCGGGAACAGGCCGGCATCGGACTTCCCGACTGGACAGGCCCACCAGGCAGTACCTGCAAGAGCTATGGGAAATTCACTACCTCGAGCAGGACGTCTCGGTGAACGGCTACGTCGTACGCCTTGATCTGGGTGGACACTTTTCGGTGAAGATCGGCAGCGCCCGGAACTCCAAGAGATACGACATCCATGTCGACGGAGAACAGAACCTGGTCGATCTACATCTTGAACTCGGGCAAACTGTTCACGTTCGGGTGACCGAAAGAAAAAAGGTCAACCATCTCGGCATCGAGCAGGCTCCCACCTACCACTTCGTGCGCATGGAGAGCGATCAGCGCCTGCTGTGAGGCCGGGCCCGAATTCACATGGGCCCGTGAGGCGCCCGGATGCGTGGTGCCCGCAGCAAGACACCCCGGGCCGACACGCTCGGCAGACGTGCTCAGGAGCTTCGGATCACGTCCCGACGGGAACGGCGGCCCCGTTGCCCGATCCCACGGTGCGCCGGCCCTCGACGCGGCACCGAAAGATTTCAGGAGCACTTCCCCCGCCCCTCGCCCCGGATCGGGGTCAGCAATGAGAAGAGGCTCCCTCCGACTGCATGGAGGAAGCCTCTGAACTGCTGTACTGCATGGGGTGATCGACGGGACTTGAACCCGCGACCCCCGGGACCACAACCAAGGTCAACCTCAGTGGCATCTTTCGCTGGCGACTGTTCTACCCAGGTCAACGCCACCATGACGCCTGTTGAACACCTCGGCTGACCTCGCCTGGGAGCGGGCGCCGCTCCCAGACTCGCTCCCAGTTTGCTCCCACCCCAGGTTTCTAGTTGCGTCACGCACCCCGGCGACCGCCGAGTCGACGCTCAGACTGCCAGGATCACCCCCATGCGTCTCCACGCTCTTTGGCGCGCGTGTCACGTGTATCAGGAAGTGGTCGGCGCCTGCTCACGCGACGTTGCCTCCACCGGCTGGTCAAGCTGCTGTTGACGCTTGTTCTGCTCGTCTCGCATACGCTCGACAGTGTCCGCGAACATCGAATACGCCTCTTTATCTTCCAGGCCGGAATAGCGCCCCACTCGCAAATCGACCGATTCATATTCGCGTTCAATGGCGTCGGACGCCTGCTGAAGATTGTAACTATTATCGTGAAATTTGTAGTACCCTGTAAATCCAGCAGCAAGCCCCACGAGGGCCGTAACGACTACCGATATCCATCGAGTAAATTCGAATGAAACCGATGCAGTAGTAATTGCTGACGCCAAAATTGAGCCAACAATAATTACGGCTTGATATCGGTTGTGAATTCTTCGAAGCCTTGCCGCCTGCTCACGCATCTGAGCAACGATATCGGGAATGTCATCGCGATATCGCCGCTGTTTAACCAAAGGCCCATCGCTAGATCGTCCCGCCACCCGGTCCTGCTCTGCGAGCTTATCGCGGAGTAGGATCTTCGTTTTCTTGATACCTAATTTCAACCCTCGAACCCTCTTGTGCTGACGATAACCTATCGTCGGCAAAACCAGGGACAGCATCAAAGCTGATACATACAGAATCCAATTCCATCTCCCCAGGCTCGGCCACCCGAAGAAGTCCGCAGATACCGCCGCTCCCCATAAGGCAACCAGCCCGAAGAAAGTTGCCACACGCGTAAATGACTGCCAGGATTCCTGTAGAGACAAAGCATCTTCGGCATCCGCTATCTGACTCTTGAGATAGAGGGCGTTCCAATTTTTCTCGGGCTCAGCAACAACGTCATCAATTGTAGGCAGAGCCTTCGCTACGGATTTGACATTCCGTCGTGGAGGAGAGGGCATGATACCCATAATTCTATAAGTGCATCGATCGACGCGCTAGAAAGTCTTGTCCTCGACAAACGCCTACCCGGATGGCCAATTTTAAGGTAACACCGCCGCTGATTTTTCCTTGATCAGTATCAACTATCACCCATCACCCCTTTGTGGCAAAACTCGTTATATTTTGTCAATAACGGTCAATGTGGCTTCATCGTGTCGTTTCCCGCGCCAGCGACGAGGATCAGGGTCCCGCGTGCTCCGCTTCTCTCACCTCTGCGATCAATCCCTTCGCGCCATCCTTCACCGCTTCCAAGTCTGCGGGGCGTCGTCCGCCAGCGTTCGTTAGGTGCCGTGAGCTGCGCTCTCTGCCCTCAACGATCCCCGGTGAACGTTCCCGAACCGGAGCGAACGAGACGGGAATTGAGACGGCTCAGGAGACCGGCGCTGCGGTCCGCTACACCCGCACCGCTTACCCGGATCGACATTAGTTGATCACTGTGCCTATCGTTCTGAAGTGATCACTGTGCTTGATCGGCTTAGGTTGCACGCAGCGGTCCTCAGGGACGCCTATGAGCGGTGGGAGCGCCGGCAGGTTGGGGCGAGACTGGCTGGCTGGTCGGTACGTCGCCGGCTTGCAGTGTTCGTTGCAATCCCCACGATGGCTGCTCTGTGCTGCGGCGGAGTCATGGTCGGTCCTGTGATTTGGTTCGTGCGAGCCACTGCTGAAGCTGGCCGGGGGGCCATCTCTCCCGTGGCCGCTGCCGACGAATACCTCATGCGCTTGTCCTACGGGCAAGAAGAGGGCATTTCTCCGCTTCTTGATGACGAGCAAAAAGAGGAACTACTCATCCAATGGCGCGAATACCGAACGGACATGGAAGCGACCACTTCCGCGCCCCTGTTGTCCTTCAGCGAATTTCATTCTGAACGAACATCTGATGCCCGTTTCAGGGTTCGTGTAGATGTTCAGGCAACATGGCGAAGCACTGATACCGCTGGCCGCGTCAGTGGGTTCAGCAGCGATGCCAGACCGTGGTTATTTGAAGTGGGCGAGAATGAGGGTTGGAGGGTTATCCGGGTCGATGCTCCCGAATGGTGTGGTGGGTACGTCAGAAGCGACGCCTGTTCCTCCTGACGAGGGGATGCGCCGACGTCTATTTTCGGCGCATCCCGTAGCGGCGTAGCTCACCCGGCAGTATCACTCAAAAGGCAAGTTCGTAGCGCGGTCATTGAATCGAGAAGCAGTCGCTGTTCGAATTCCTGCGGATCATCTGAATCAGGCCTGTATTCCGCCATCATGTGATGTGCCGCATTGAACCAATCTTGTAACCTCGGAATGAGGTTCTGACTAATCCGCCCGCGCCTCACTGCGTGATTAATTACTAAAGCGAACTCGCGCGGCATGAGGTCAGATTTAGGGCGCTGAGGATTTGTCCAGTCGTCGGCCACGATTGGACGTAGCCTTAAAGCTTTCTCGTTCCAATGCATAAGCAGTTCTAGATCAACCGTGAAGTCATCCGGAAGCTCTTTGGGCCACAGCGACCGAACCGCTGCGCGCTGACCCGACCAAGGGGTAGATCCGCATTTAGGAAGCATCTCCGGGAAAAGCAGCCCAGCCAAAGGTGCAAAAAAAGCGTGCAACCACATTTGCGGATAGAGCGGGCGCCAGTAAAGATCCGTAATTGTAGCGTCTGCGATACCGTTCAAAATTGGTTCAACCAAGATTGTTGCAAGCGGCCTATCGCCGAAGTATTGAACGTCGCCATCAATCAGACAGATGATATCTCCGTCGGTGGCTTGCAGGCCAGCCTTTATAGCGGCGCCCTTGCCAGCTGGGGATACGACAACGTGCGCCCCGGCGTCAGCGGCGATCTCAGCCGTGTCATCGGTGCATCCACTGGCGCTGACAAGAATTTCGCCGTCTGCCTTCAGCAAGTCCAATCCTTGGCGGCAATCCTCAATAACCTGCGCAATCGTAGCCGCTTCATTATGGGCGGGAATGACGATCCCCACCTTGCCCGAATTCTTTTCAAGAGTTCTGTTGGCGACTAGATTCAGCCCCAACGCTGGATCGATGGGAGGGAGTTCCATATTTCAGCCTTTCCGAAGTCTACTTCTCAGGGATTGAATCCGAGGGCCAGCGATCGAGCTTGTCGACAAAAGTGATTTCTGTGCGGTCGGCAGGGTAGGCCGCATCAGAAAGCTCGACGACTCGGCCGCCAATGTCAACCGATCTACTCCTGACATACAGCAGTGGCACACCCGAATCCATGCCCCACTTCTGGCGGTCGCCAGGACTCGGCTCTACTGCGGTAATCGAACGGACGAAGTGGTCGATCTCGATTCCGACAGTGTAAAGCTGATGCATGTGGCCACCTGGCCATGGTTCGTTATTTTCGTCAAGAAGCTTGCCGTTGGATTCGATTAGGAATCTCGGAATGTATGAGATGCTCCAAGATATCCGTTTGCCGGTCGCCTTTTCCGTCATTTCGTAAGCACGTCTTAAGAGCGGCGTTTCCGCCTCGATTGAAAATTCTTCCGCAAGCTCTTCGTTAGCAGAGATGACGTTGTACTTGTGAGTAGAAATTACATCGGCAAGAGTCAGTCCTGCCGTCATTTCGATAGCTCCTTTGACGCGTCGTTCTGACTCTGGCCTAAGAACCAGGTCCTTTGCGCTTTGCGTCGTAGCGATACTGAGCCTGATTCGAGTTGGTGGCCGGCGCACTGTTGCCGGTCGTCCGCGTCCGCCAGTAATAAGACCTTCGTTTTTCAGAACGGAAATTGCTGTCCTGGCGGAGCCAGGCGCACAGTTCCATTCCTCGCACAGTTCTCCTACCGACGGAATACTGTCACCCGGCTGAAGTTCGCCGCCCAAGATTCGATCGCGGATCGAGTCCGCAATCTGGTGGTGAATCGGGACTACGCCCGCGGTCCGCTCACGCATGACAGCCAGTGAAGCACGGA
This sequence comes from Actinoplanes rectilineatus, assembly GCF_000962825.1. Taxonomy (GTDB): domain Bacteria; phylum Actinomycetota; class Actinomycetes; order Mycobacteriales; family Micromonosporaceae; genus Actinoplanes; species Actinoplanes rectilineatus. The sequence continues at coordinate 35,557 of NZ_JZKF01000015.1, read as the reverse complement.
TCTTGGACAGTTCGCTAGCGAACCCTTGCGCGGCTCGTGCGTCGTACGTTACGTTCCCCTCATCGCCAGTTCGCTAGCAAACTAGCTAGCTGGCGAGCCGGTCGGGCTCCGACACGGCGGTCGTGGCTTCGGCTGTGCCGCTCGTGATCGTCCCGCCGCGCACACGTTCTCTGAGAACTGAATAGAGCCGAGTGGGTCGCACCTCCCCGGGTCGGAACCCCGAAAAGGTCGCCGTGCATGGACGTCGGTTATCCATGTGCTTCGTTCGATGAAACCGCTGGTCAGTGCGGTACTGGTCGTCAGGCCGGTACCGCGCTGCGCGGTGCACTTCCTTCTTGATGTTTGTTCGCCGTGTGGTTGATCGCCTGTCTGGCGGGTCTCACCCGGCGTTGCAACTTTTTCTGACTTCCCTCGTCCGGGACGGCCCTGCGCTGGTGCGCAGTGGTGGTGCCGGCCTGCTGTTTCGGAGACATCTCATGAATGATTTCGACGAGTTTGACGGTGAGCCGTCGTTGGTGGAGTTAGCGGCGATCGAGTTCGAGCGTCCGCTGATCGATGCTGAGCTGGACGTGTTGGACGCCGAGATTCACATGCTCTACGCCGCTGACCGTGGTGGGCCGGGTGAGATCGACTGGCAGCGTCTGCGCCGGGCGAACCGGCAGTTGCTCGACGTCGCTCGGCTGCTGGTCAATGGGCGCCGGCACGAGCTGTGCAAGCCGCACCGGGAGCGCGAGGTGCGCTTGTCGGATTGCCCGTCCGGTTGCAAGGTGATGCGGTGTGACGAGTGCGAGACCGAGCAGGTCAGCCACTCCTACACGTACGGCTGCCAGATCGCCCGTCAGGCGGTGGCGTCGTGACCGCCGCGACCACGGCCCGCAGTGCCTACCCGCGCACTGTTGCCGAGCTGATCCCGCACGCTCGCGACCTGGCCGAGCAGCTCGGCAAGACACCGAGCCGCAACGAGCTGATGAAGACCTTCCACGTGGGCGCCGACAAGGCGAAAGCCTTGCTTGCCGAGCTGACCGGCACCCGGGCCGCGGAGAACCTTCCCGCCACGGGTGAGATCTCGTCGGCACCGGCCGCCCCGGAGATCGAGCCGGGTGCGGAGACGCCCGGCGAGCCGGAGCCGCGGGTGATCCCGGTTCCGCCGGTGCCCGCCGATGCGGATGACATGACCGCCTACCGCAACGCCGCCGGCGACCTGATGGTGACCTATCCGAATGCCGCCGGTGACACGGTCACCGAGCGAGTTTCGGCCGTCCCCGAGTCGATCCGGCACCGTGTCCGGTCCGCCGGACTCCTGGACATTGCTCGGTCCGCACCGGCCGCCGCTCCGGTGGCAGCCGCCGAGCCGGCCGCGCTCGAGCCGGTAGCCGCGGAGGTCCCCGCCGAGCCGCCCACGGTCGAGCCGGTCGCCGAGCCGGAGCCGCCGAAGCGGCGCCGGCGGACGGTTACATGGCCGGTGCTGATCCTGTGCCTGCCCGCGTTCGTCGCGATCTGGGGTGGCTGGGTCGAGATGGGACGGATGACCGGCTTCGGGATGGTCACGCTGCTGCCCGGTATCTCGGATTTCCAGATCAACACGGCGATCACGCTTCCGATCGGGGTCGAGACCTACGCCGCGTACGCGCTGTACGTGTGGCTGTCCGGCACGGTTACCGGTCCGGCGCTGAGGTTCGCCAAGTGGTCGGCGATCGGTTCGCTGGTCATCGGGTTCGTTGGTCAGGCCGCTTATCACCAGATGGCCGCCGCCGGGTGGGAGATCGCCCCGTGGCCGATCATCGTCGCCGTTTCCGGTCTCCCGGTCGCGGTGCTCGGCATGGGTGCCGGTCTCGCGCACCTGGTGCACCGCTCGCACTGATTTCGCCCGGCGGCACGGCCTCAAGCCTCGCAAGCACGTGCCGTGCCGCCGGTCTCCCCTCATCCCGTCACCAGGACCTTCGGGAGGTCACCAGTATGGCAAGCAGTCTGTTCGGCGCGGGAGGCCCGTACATGGGCCGGACCGCCGCCGACATCGAACGTGACCAGGACGCGGCCCGCACCGCCGACGCGAACCATGCCCGGACTGCCGACGCGGTCCGCGGGCGACGGGCGATCGCCGCGACGGGACGCGACACCACCGCCGACCAGCGCACCGCCCGGACTCGCGCCGAACGCCGTGTCGTCGATGCGGATGAGATGTGAGCGGCATGACGGCGCGGGAACGCGCGGAGCTGGCCGAGTCGCACATCGTTCGCGGCGACACGAAGGCGTCGATCGTGGCCGCGTTCGCGCTCGGTCTGGCGTCGCTGGGCAAGGGCAACGTGCACGGCCCGCTGGCCGTCGTTGCGGGTGTGCTGGTGCTGGCCGCGCTGGTGATGGCCCTGCTGGTCATCCTGCCCCGGCTCGGTGGCCGGACCGGCATCGCGCTCTGGGCAGATGCTCGTTCGGCGGCCGTGCTGGAGGCGCAGGCCGACACCGAGGAACCTGCCGCGAGCTGGGAACACCTGCACGTCCTGGCCCGGATCGCGCGCCGTAAGTACCGGCTGATTCAGGTGGCGATTCTGCTGCTCGCCGCTGCGGCGCTGGTCGGCGGGATCGGTGCGCTGTGACCGAACCCGCGATCGACGCGGCCGAAGTCGCGCTGCGCAGTCTGCGCGCTGACCTGGCCGGTCTGCACGATTGGGCCGAACGGGTGCTGAACAGCGACGGGACCGACCGGCAGTACATCGCCGAGCACCTGTCCGGCGCCGCTGCGGCGCTGGCCGCCGGCGAGCCGCTGCCGCCGGCACCGTACGCCGACGACACCGACGAGTTCTGAGGAGCGAGTACGTGGCAAAGGTCAACCACACCGCCCGGCTCACCGGGCCGGTCACTCTGAACATCGACACAGGGGCCGCGGACGTCATGGTCGTCGCCGACCCCAGCGTGACGGGCACGTGGATCGAGTTGTCCACCGAGGACGAGTCGGGTCCGTCGGTGGACGCGATCCGCGAGGCCCGGTTCTACGACGACGGCGCGGAGGTCAGCCTGAAGCTGACCGAGCCGAGCGTCAGCTTCAGCACCGGTGGCATGACGTTCTCCAACATCTACGGCGGCGGCATGATCTTCGGCAACGGCGGCACGATACGGGTCAACGGCCAGGTCGTCACCGGCGGTACCACCATCGGCGGAAGCAAGATTCTGGTCCGGGCGATCACCGAGACCGGCTCTGCGGTCAAGGTCGAGACGGTGTCTGGTGACGTCATGGCCAAGAATGTGCGCGTCGTGCGGGCGGAGACGGTGTCCGGTGACGTGACCACGCTCGGCGTCGACGACGTCCGGGCCAAGACGACGTCCGGCAACATCGACGCGGTCGGCGTCACCGCCTCATCACGGCTCAAGTCGGTTTCCGGCGACATCATGGTCAGCGGCGAGCCGGGGACCCGGGTCACCGCCAAGACGACGACCGGTGACGTGAGCAGTTCCGGCGGTGTCGACCTCGACGCGTCCAGCGTGTCCGGCCGGGTCAACGGCCAGTGCGCGTCCACCGCCGACGAGTGGTGGTGAACGCGGCGATGACGCTCACGACGAAGACCCTCGCTCGCGCTGCCGGCGTAGGGCTGCTGCTGACCGCGACCGGATGGCTGCTGGCCCGCAACACCGATCACCTGTTCACCGGCGCCGGGCTGATCCTGGCCGGGCTCGCGGTGACGGTTGGCCCGCTGTGGTGGCGGATCAAGAACGCCCGGACCGGATCGGCCGGGGCGATCGGCCGGTGGGACGCACACTCCCGCCGCAACGCGGGCACGGCGTCGCGGTTCGACATCTGGCGCACCTCGTCCGGGTGGGCGATGCGCCGCAAGGCCACCGTGATCCGCCCGTCGCTGGCGGGCATGTCCCGGCGGGAACGCCGCCGGGTGCCGCTGACCACGTTCGCGGTTCCGCTGGCTCGTGCCGGCCGTCAGACGGTGTGGACCTCCGGTGAGGAGTCCACGGTGCGCGTCGGTATCCCCGGCACCGGCAAGACCGCCGAGATGGCGTGCCGGGTCCTGGACGCGCCCGGCGGGGTGGTGGTCACCTCGACCGCCACCGACATGTACGAGCTGACCGCGCCGCTGCGCGCCCAGCACGGTCCGGTGCGGGTGTTCAACCCGGGCGGGCTCGGCGCGGTGGCCTCGTCGCTGCGCTGGTCGCCACTGACCGGCTGCACCGATCCGGGCACCGCGGCCCGGCGCTCGGCGGACCTGGTCGGCCCGTCGCAGCCCGGCAGTGAGGCCGAGCGGTGGTCGCTGCAGGCCCGGCGGGTCCTGGCGGTGTGGCTGCACGCCGCCGCGCTCGGCGGGTACCGGATGGCCGATGTGCAGGCGTGGTGCGCCGATCCGGACACCGGCCGCGAGGCGATCCTGACCGCCCTCAAAACGTCCCCGCAGGCTGCGGCGATGCGGCAGGCAGCCGCTCAGTCGATCGACATGTCGACCCGTACCCGCGACGGGGTGATGCTCTCGATGGCCCCGGCCCTGGCGTGGATCACCCTGCCGGACGCCGCCCGCGCCGGTGACCCCGACCCGGACGCCGAGATGTTCGACGTCGGCGAGCTGGTCGACCGGCGCGGCACGCTGTACCTGCTCGGCGACGACGACGGCACCGTCGGCCCGCTGGTCGGCGCGCTGGTCGCCGAGATCGCCCACCAGGCTCGCCGGCTCGCTGCGACCCGCCCGGGCGGGCGCCTCGACCCGGGCCTGGCCCTCGTCTTGGACGAGGTCGCCCTGGTCTGCCCGACCCCGCTGGACAAGTGGATGGCCGAGCTGCGCAAACGCTCGATCGTCATCCATGCCGCCTGCCAAGGGCTCGGCCAGCTACGGGAACGGTGGGGCAACGACGGCGCCTCGATGATCCTCAACGCCGCCGCCGCAGTACTGATCTACGGCGGATGCAAGGACGCCGACGACCTGCGCGCCCTGGTCGACCTGGCCGGCGAACGCGAAGAGGTGACCGAACTCCGCGACGCCCACGGCCGCGTCACCGCCACCAGCACCCGCCGGGTGCCGGTCATCGCCCCGGCCATGCTCGCCGGCCTGCCCAGCTTCCGGGCAATGCTGATCCGCCGCGGGATGCGCGTCGCCCTGGTCGACACCCCGATCGCCTGGAAACGCCGCGACGTACGCCGCGCCCAGCGCACCCGTCCGACCCGGGCCGCCCAGCTACGCCGAACCGTGTCAGCACTCATCCCGCGCCCCGGTCACCGGGCCGCCTGACCCACTGAGGAGATCCATCGATGAACCCCGAAGACAGTGCCGCATGGGACGAAGCCTTCGAACAGGAGCGGTGGGAGGTCCTCGGCCGCGGCTACAACTACATGACCGACGAGGAAGTCGCCGCTGACCTGCGCCGACGCGAGGCCGAGTGGCGTGACGCGTGCGCCGATCACGCCCGCCGTGCCAACGACGACGCCGACGAGTTCTGAGGAGAACCCGTGACGGACAAACCCGACCCGTACGCCCACCTCGACGACCGGCAGAACGGCCTCTGCAACGAGTTCGAACAGCAGGCCGGCGCCACCGGCGCCGACCTTCACGACCTGCTCGCCGAGGCTGACCTGCCCGACACCGACCGGGCCGCGCTCGCTCAGGCGTGGGGCGGCCCGGAAGCCGCCGCGGAGTTCCAGCCGGTCCCGGCCGGCGAGGACCTGCGACGGCAGCAACGTCTCGAGGAGATCACCGCTGCGGTCCGAGCGGCGATTCAGTCGAGCGGGGTCGACGCCCGTGACGCGCTGCACGAGGTGTCGGCCCGTGCGAGCGACAAGGCGGCGATCGCCCGGGAACTGTGCCCGGACGCCGAGACCGAGTGGAACGGCACCCCCGAGCAGCGCACCGCCGGCTACGACGCCCACAACGACCGGACCCGCGCCCGCATGGAGGACCGGGTCCTGGCCAACGCCGACGCCCTCGCCCCGGACGACCGGTCGCCGACAGCCGAGCAGATCCGTGAGACCGCCGCATCCGTTCGTGATCACCGCGAGATGGCCGAGCAGCGTGCGCAGTGGGCAGCACAGGACCAGGCCACCGAGACCGGGCGTCGCGCCGAGGCCGACGACACCGACGAGTTCTAGATCCGCCCGGCAGCACGGCACGGGTTCCTAGGCCACAGGGCCGTGCTGCCGGTCCCTCACCCCTGCACCACACACGTCCAGCACTGGGAGAGAGAACCTGATGCTTTCAGACCACACCCCGCCCGGGAAGCAGGTCCCCCGCGCGTGGGAACCGCCTCAGCCTCCGCCCCGTCCCCGTCGGGTGTCCCGTCCGCCGATCGCGTGGGGCGATCCCGTCCGGGCTGTCATCGCTCCGGCCGGCTGCGGCGGCTACATCCTGTTCACCTACTTCAGTGTCGGCGGGCGCCGCCGGACCGGGGTGGACCTCGGCATCCGCTGGGACGCTTACACCGAGCCGCTGCCCGGCGAGGTCGCCGCCGCGGACGCAGGCTTGACCCTGCTCGGACTGACCCGCACGACCCCGTGGAGTTCGGGCCGGTCCGGCTCGCTGACGGCAGCCGTGATCCGCACACCCCTCCCTGCCGGGTGGGCACGGCGTGGCTTGTGCCGCCTGAGCCTGTTCGTCACAACGGTGATGCGTTCGGGCTGCTCTACCCCGTCGCAGACCCGGGTACGACCCGCCGGGGCGGGGGTGCCGGATGAGCAGTGAGCAGACCCCGAACCCGGAAGGGTTCGATTGGACGGCCGCCGAGCAGGACGTGGCGGAGCGGCCCGCGGCTGAGGTGGTGGACCTGGACTCGGCCCGCGCCCGTAAGGCCGCCACTGACGATCCGGGCACGCACTACGAGGTGGCCCTGGATGAGGAGCCGATCCCGGGTGGCGCGCCGGTGGAGCCGCCGACGGCGGCCCCGGACGGGCGGATGCCGGTCGTGCCGGTCGGCTGGAACACCTGGCCGAACATCAAGCACAGCAGCCGGCAGCTGGCCGCGCTGACCGGCTACCGCGCTTGCTTCCACGCCGTGCGCAGCCCGAAGTACGTCGCACTCGGTGCGTTCTGGGCAACCGTCGGGGTGTTCCGGGTCACCGGCCGGCACCTGCGGTGGTGGTGGGTCACCGAGCAGTACCGGCTGCGGCAGGCCGCCGCGGACGCCAACGATCCCGGGATGTGGCTCAAGCTGCACCGGGAGGTCAAGGCCACCCGGGCGTGGCGGTTCACCGTCATCGTCGCCGAGCTGCTCGCGCTCGGCGTCGGCGCCCCGGTGCTCTACGCCATGGCCCCGTGGTGGGTGCTCGCCCTGGTTAGCACCGCGGTCGTGGCGGGCCTGGCGCATCTCGGTCGGCCGGACGACCGGCCGATCATCACCCCGGCCACGGTCACCGGCCGGTTCCGGCGGGTCAACCCGGACATCATCCTGCGGGCGTACTACGCCGCGGGGCTCGGTCACCCGGACCGGCCGCACCAGCAGGTCACGTTCGGCGGTCCCATGTCGCGTGACGGCTCGGGTACCGGTTCTCAGGTCACGATCGATCTGCCGTACGGCAAGACGTTCGACGAGGTGGTCAAGGCCAAAGGCGCCATCGCGTCGGGGCTGGACGTGTCGGTCAACCAGGTGTTCATCACCCGCGACCGGACCTCGAACCGGCGGCACCTGCTGTTCGTCGCCGACCGGGACCCGCTCGCTGTGCCGGCCGGCCGGACGCCGTTGCTGGACGGCAAGATCCGCGACATTTGGAAGCCTGCCCCGCTCGGCCTCGACGAACGGGGCCGCAAGGTGTCGCTGCTGCTGATGTGGATCAGCGTGCTGGTCGGTGCGCAGCCCCGCAAGGGCAAGACGTTCGCTACCCGGCTGATGGCCCTGTACGCGGCGCTCGACCCGTACACGGTGCTGCTGCTGGCCGACGGGAAGATGTCGGCGGACTGGGACAAGTTCCGGTTGATCGCGCACCGGTACGTGTGCGGCATCGTCCCGAACAGCCGCGACGACGATCCGATCGAGCACCTGCTCGACATGCTGCGCGAGGTCAAGAAGCACATCGAGGAGGTCAACGACTTCCTTGCCTCGTTGCCGACCAGCGAATGCCCGGAGGGCAAGCTCACCCGGGAGCTGTCGCGCAAGTACCCGTTGCTGCGGCCGTGGCTGCTGGTCATGGAGGAATTCCAGGCGTACTACGAGACCGACGACCAGGACGACAACAAGAAGATCGCCGCGCTGCTGTCGTTCATCATGGCGGTCGGCCCGTCGGCCGGAGTGATCATCCTGTCGTCCTCGCAGAAGCCGTCCGGTGTCGGCGCAGGCGACGTGGGCAGGCTGTTCAACCGCTACCGCGACAACCACGCCGTCCGGTTCGCGCTGCGGTGCGGCAACCGGATCGTCAGTGAGGCGGTGCTCGGCGGTGACGCCTACGCCGAAGGGTTCGACGCGTCGGCGCTGCCCAACGGCGCCGACTACCGGGGCGTGGGCATCCTCTACGGCCACAGCGACGACACCGCGACCCTGCGCACGCATCTGGCCGACCACGAGGACGCCGAGAAGATCCTGATCGCCGCGCGTAAACACCGCGAGGACGCCGGCACCCTGACCGGTGATGCCGTCGGGGAGGCCTTCGAGCGAGAGACCCGCGACGTGCTCGCCGACATCCTGTCGGTGTTCGAGGGCGAGCCGGGCTTGCACTGGAAGGTCATCGCCGAACGGCTCGGCGGCGCGCTGCCCGAGCCGTACGGCTCGGGCACCGACGAGTCGATCTCTGCGCAGGCCCGCGCGCTCGGTGTACCGAGCGTGAGCATCAACATGCGCGGAGCCGTCGGCAGGGGCGCCCGCCGGTCCGATCTCGAACAGATCATCGCCGACCGTGGCGCCGCCTGACATGTAGCGGCACCCCCGCTACATGTAGCGCGAACGCTACATGCACCCGCTACATGCCTGGCCAGTACCGATACAGGCATGTAGCGGGTAGCGGCACCACCCCTCCCACCAGCGAAAACCGCTCTGGAGGAACTTTCATGCCCGCGCTGGCCGCTACTGCTACCCCCGACGGCGCCTCGATCGCCGCTCTCCTCTGTCCGCTTCTGATCATCCTGATAGTCGTCACCTTCTGTTACGGCATCGGCTGCTGGATCTGGCCGTTCGGCGCGTGCCGCAAGTGCCACGGCACTGGAAAACGCCGCTCCCCGTTCGGCCGCGCGTTCGGCCTGTGCCGCCGCTGCCACGGCGACGGACGCCGCTTGCGCATCGGCCGCCGACTGATCAACAGCTTCCGCGAACTGCACGACAAGGGGACCCGCTGATGACCATCCGCACCATGGCCCACCACCGGCGGGCACAGACCGACCACACCGACTGGTGCATGCGCGACCACACCTGCGGGCTCGCCGAGCACCGCGGACGGACGATCACCGTCGGCCCTGACACCGGCGGCCGGTACGTGATCACCCGCGTCCGCGCTGGTGAACGCGAGTACGCCGAGATCACCGCCCGGGTGCCGCTGCACCCCGGCACCGCCCGCCAGCAGCTCGCCACGATCGCCCGGCTACTGGGCGAGCTGTTCAACGCGGTCGCCGCGCTGCGTCCCGCCCTGTCCCGCCGCACCGCCAGTACCCCGCTGGCCCGCCCCGGGCGCCCGGCTCTCGACGCCGGCCGTGCCGCGATCGAACGGAGAGTCGCATGAGCCTGCGCAGAATCGCCGAGTTCTTCAATCTGTCCGGACCCGCCGACGCGGTCGATCGCCACCAACGCGCCGTCGCCCTGCTCGAGGCCCGGATGGCCAACACCGACCACCCGAAAGCCCGCGCCGAGTGCGCGGAGCTGATCAGCCGTCACTACGACCGGGCCGCGGAGATCCTCGACAACTCCCGGCTCGCCCGCCGATTCTGCGACCTCGACGCACCCACCGCCCGCGAGCAGGCCGACGAGTACATGACGGAACGGCTCTGGAACGACGCCCATGCCGAGTACCGCGAGGAAGAGGACGCCGCCACGCGGGCGAGTCAGGAGGAGGCGGCGCGTAATCCCGGGCCGCAGTACGGCCGGAACGAGTGGATCAACGGGGATTCCGCCCGGTGGACCCCCGAACTGAAGGACGAGTCCGAAGCGGAGGACGTCGCGTGACCACCACCTCGATCGCCCCGGAACGTCAGGCCGTCCTTGACGGGCTGCGCGACCTGGCCGCCTTCCTCGCCGAGAACCCCGACGTGCCCGCCCGCGACGTCCACCGCGTCGAGTACTGCGTGTCCGCCGACGACGACCGGGCAGGTTTGGCGAAGCTGGCGGCGATCGCTGCTGCGCTCGGTGTCGAGGTCACTGGCGGCCCCGACCACTTCGCGGTCTACCGCCGGTTCGGGAACGCCTCCTACCGGGCCTTCTACGTCAGCCGCGCCGAGATGGCCGACTACAACGCGGTGATGAGTTACCGGGACAGTGTCCGCGCCGACCGGCCCGCGCCACGGAACCAGGACGCAACCGTTACCCGTCCTTCTCTCTCGGAGGGCGGTGCGGACCGTGGCTGACTTCCGGATCACGTTCTCGATCGAGCGGCGCCTTCCCGACGAGAGCAGCTACAGCGAGGTCGGGTTCGGCACGTCCGCCTCGGCATCGACCGTGGACGACGCCGCCTACCAGCTTCTCTCTGCCGTGCAAAACGGTGAATGGGAGACCGGACCGGGCATGCCGAATCCGTCGGAGGTCGAAGATGCGTGACATCCTGACCGCCCGTTTCGCCGTGGTGACCCTTCTCGGCCGGCTCGATCCGGACGAGGCCGCGAACCTGCTGCGCGGGATCGCGGACGAGCTGGCACCGGCCGGGATAACCGATTGCTCCGGCTGGTACGCGCTCTGGTGCCAGGTCCACGGCGAGTGCTCCTGCGCTCGGCAGGCTGACGTGCTCGGCGATCAGGACTGCCCGCTCCACAACCCGGACTCCGACCACGATCCCATGCACCGACCGGTGGACACCGCGCCGTATCTCTCGGCGGTGGCCGAGTGAAGCCGCGCATGATCGTCTACTTCTGCTGCCAGGGCGGCGCTTGCAAGGGCTACGAGAAAGCGGGCTTCGACGTCACGCCCGTCGACTTGATGCCTCAGCCGCGGCATTACGCCCCGCACAAGGTGATCGTGGCCGACGCCATCGCCCACCTGTCCGGGCTGATCACGTCCGGCGAGATCCGCGAATACGCGGCGGTGGGCGGCTCGCCGCCGTGTCAGCGGTTCACCCTCGCGCAGCGCATCCAGCGCCGCGAGCACCCGGACCTGATCACCCCGTTCCGGGAGCTGGTCATCGCCTCCGGACTCCCGTACGCCATCGAGAACGTGCCCGGCGCCCCCCTGAAAGACCCGATCGAGCTGTGCGGGGCGACGTTCGGGCTCCACACCTACCGGCACCGGCTCTTCGAGTCGAACATCGACCTCACCGCGCCAGAGCACCCGCCGCACCCCGAGCGGCTGGTGAAGATGGGCCGGCCGCTCCGCGAGGGCGACTGGTACCAGGCCGTCGGCAACTTCTCGAATGTCCCGTACGTGCGTGCAGACATGGGCGTGCCGTGGATGACCCGCGAAGGCATCCGCGAATGCATCCCGCCGGTCTACGCCGAGCACATTGGTGGACAAATAATGCGGCATCTGCAGGGCCGCGAGCTGGTCTCGGTGGCTACCGGTTCGAATCCGCCGGGAGTTGAAGACAGTGGGGTCGCCGCCGTGGTCGGGGCCATCACCGGCGAGCCGATCGAGCGCGCGGCGTGACATGGCCAAGACGCCGCGCGTCACCGCGGACGAGTGCGTCTACGGGGGCGGGCACCTCCCGCCGCTGATCTACCGCACGAAATCCGGCGGCATCACCTGCGGCATGGACTGGTCCGGCGGCAACAACTGGGGACACCCGGTGACCTGGCCCGGTTACGACCGCCCGTGCCGAATCTGCCGGGGCCTGTCGATGCTGACCGACTGCAACGGCAAGCCCTGTCACAAGGTGTGCGCCGAGGCCGAGCATCTCGCCGCGCATCGGAGCGAGGTGCCCGCATGACGCCGGTACCGATGCTGACCTGCATGGCCGGGTGCGGTGTCCCGCTGCACCCGGCCGCCGCGGTCGGTGGGTACACCGTCCACCCGGGCTGTGAACCCCGCGCTGCAGGGCCGCGTGTCTGGCGCTGGTCCTGCGTGCTCTGCCCCGCCGTCGGCCCGGCCGACTCGGAAAACAACGCGCAAGCGCTGATCAGCTGGCATCTCGCCGCTGCCTGCCCGGCCACCGCGCCAGGGCCGCGCGCCCGCCGCGCGCGGCGGTGGTGGCAGTCGATTCTCACTGCCCGGTACCCGACCCGGGCAGCTACTTCCCGCCCCGATCCAGGAGGCTCCCCATGCCCGACCCCGGCGCCCTGCGCGCCGCCGCCCTCGACCATGCCGGCCGGGGATGGCACGTGTTCCCGCTCCGCCCCGACAACCGCCACCACGACCCCGACCATCCGAAAAAGCCCGCCTTCCCGGACCACGCCGTCGACCGGTGCCCCCGCACCGACCCGCGATGCCGTGCCGGGCATACCGGGTGGGAGCCCCGCGCCACCTGCGACCCGGCCCGCATCGGCAGGGCGTGGACGGCGGCGCCGTACAACGTCGGCATCGCCTGCGGCCCCTCCCGCCTTGTGGTGATCGACCTCGACACCCGCAAGCCCGGTGCCAATGTCCCCGCTAGGCACGACCAGTACCGGCATGGCCTGGACGTGTTCGCCGCCCTGTGCGCCGAGCACGGTCAGCCGGTACCCGGCGACACGTACACGGTGGAGACCGGCAGCGGCGGCCGGCACCTCTACTTCCGGCATCCGCCCGGCCCGGCACTGCACAACACGGCCGGCGCCCGCGGCAGCGGTCTGGGGTGGCTGATCGACACCCGTGCACACGGCGGATACGTGGTTGCCCCCGGCTCGACCGCCGGTGGCCGGGCGTACCGGGTGCTGTCCGACCGGCCGGCCGTACCGCTGCCCGGCTGGATTGCGGCCCTGCTCCGGCCCGCCAAGGTGACCTCGCCGCGCCTAGTAAAGGGAAATTTCTCCGCATATAGGCGGAGTGCGTATGTGCGGGCCGCAGTGGTGGGCACCCTCGACCGGCTCGCCGCGGCCCGGGAGCCGGGCCGTAACGCGGCGTTGTTCATGGCCGCGCAGACCCTTGGTCAGCTCGCCGCCGGCGGGGCGCTGACCTGTGCCGAGGTGGCCGAAGCGCTGGCCCCGACCGCGCTGGCGATCGGACTGACCGAGCGGGAGACCACCCGCACCATCCGTTCCGGCCTCATGGCCGGTGCGCGTAATCCCAGGAGGATCACATGACCGTCTTCGTCGATGACTTCCGGTGCCCGGCCCGCGTCGGACGGATACAGGCCCGGTGGAGTCACCTGACCGCCGCGACTCCCGACGAGCTGCACGAGTTCGCCGAACGTATCGGCCTGCGCCGCGCCTGGTTCCAGTCGAGGTGCAAGAGCAGGACGTGCCCGTCCGCGGGTGGGGTGTGCGTCCACTTCCACTACGACGTCACCGACAACAAGCGACTCCAGGCAATCGCGGCGGGGGCGGTGTCGATTGGCGTCCGCGAGTTCGGCGAGATCGTCGCCGTGCGGCGGGCCGTACACCTCGCGGTGGTGCGTCGGTGACCGAGCAGGGCCGGCCGGCGGCGCGGCGGGTGAAGGTCGGCACCGGCCCGGAGACGATCCGCACTCTCAAAGCCGAACTGGGCAGCGGGCTACTGCCGGACACGTACGTGTCCGCGGGCGCCCTGGTGCACGTGGAGACGGTGTCCGGCGGGTTGGCCGGCGCCGCCGACGAGGACGCGCCGTTGCCGGTCGCCGCGAGTGCGGTCACCCCGGCGAGCTTGGCCGGTCTGCTGGCCGGACACGCGTTCGTCTACCGCCAGAAGATCCGCAAGGACGACGGCGGGGACCCGAAGCCCTACGACGAGGAGTGCACCCCGGCCCGGGATGCGCTCGGCGCGGTCCTGGCCGGCAAGACCTGGCCGGGCCTGCCCGCGCTACGTGGGATCATCGGGGCGCCGGTGCTGCGCCGTGACGGCACCCTGTTGCAGGCCCCCGGCTACGACCCGGCGACCGGCCTCTACCTGGCATCCAGCGTGGACTTGCCGCCGGTGCCGGACCAGCCGACCGCCGAGCAGGTGGCCACGGCCCGGTCGTTCCTGCTCGACAGGTTCCTGCGGGACTTCCCTTGGTCGTCGCCGGCGGACCGGGCGAACTACGTTGCGCTGCTCGCGACGCCGATCCTGCGGCACTACACCCGGTCGCTGACCCCGTTCGCCCTGATCGACGCGACGATGCCGGCCAGCGGCAAGAGCATCCTGACCGGCGGGCCGGGCATGCTCTACGGTCAGAAGATCCTGACCTGGCCCGACGATGACGACGGCGAACTCCGCAAGTCGATCACCGCCGTGTTCGCCGAGCAGGTCGGCGTGGTGATCTGGGACAACCTGACCGAGGGCACCGTCGTCGACTCGGCGGTCCTGGCCCAGCTGATCACGCAGCGGGAGTGGTCCGATCGGCAGCTGGGCGCGTCGCGCAACGTTGCCAGCGTCAACGACCGGTTGTGGATGGCCACCGGCAACAACTTGCAGGTCGGCGGAGACATGGCCTCCCGGACGGTACGGGTGCACCTCGATCCCGACATGCCGCATCCGGAATCGCGTGATCAGTCCGGGTTCGGCATCCCGTCGCTGGATCAGTGGATCACGGTTCCGGCGAATCAGCTCACCGTGCTGTGGCACCTGCTGGTCCTGGTCCTCGACTGGACACGCGCCACGGCGCCGCGGGCGGCCGGGCTCTCGATGCGCCAGTTCACCCCGTGGGCGCAGGCACTCGGCGGGTTCCTCGCCCATCACGGCATCGACGGGTTCCTGACCAACATCAGCAGCGTCCGCGACGTCGACGAGGACGCGATCCGCTGGTGCGGGTTCCTCACGGCCTGGCACGACCGGCACGGTGCCAAACCGGTCACCGCTGCCGACCTGCGGCGCAGCGCCGAACAGGTACAGCTCGGCGGGGACCTGCACGACCCGTGGGACGGCATGTTCATCACCACGAAGAACGGCCGACTGCCCAACGCAATCGTGCTTGGACGCATGCTCACCGGCCAAAACGGCAGGTGGCGTGGCGAATACGTCATCCGCGCCGAACGGTCAGAACGGGGTGACCGGTCCGTGTTCAGAGTCGAGCACCGCACCGACTGACCGGAAAACCGCTGAAACATCTCCGCATCTCCGCAAGCCACCCAGAAACCTTGCTCTAACAGGGAAAACAGGCTGCGGAGATGCGGAGCCACCCATCTCCGCACATCTCCGCATCTCCGCAGCTCGACACCACTCCAAGATCATGCGGAGATGCGGAGATGTGCGGAGATGGGATCGGAACATCTCCGCACCGCAAAACCGCAGGTCAACCGACCTGCTGCGGAGATGCGGAGATGTTTCAGCCAACCCGGCCCGACAAGACGACCGCGCTGAACGGACCCGCTGAGAACGACCGAGCCGGTCTGGGCCATGCCTTAACCCTCACAACCACCGGATCTTGCTGCTCCGGCGCCCTCAGCGGGCTAACACGCGGATTCCTGCGGGGACGCCGCCGGGCGGGTCCCGTTGACACCCCCTCATGCGCGAACGGCGCCGTCGGGCCGTATCGCGTACCCCGCTGCACCTCTTCAGGAAGGGGCATCCATGGTCCTGCCGCATCGGGACATGACCAAATCGGTTCCCGAGGTTTTTACGATCGATGAGGCGGCAACGATTTTGAAGGTCAAAAAGAGTTGGCTCGAAAGGAAGGCTGCCAGCGGCGAGATCCCCGTTTCCCTGCTGGGCGGCAGCTATCACTTCTCCCCTGACCATCTCTGGCAGATATTCGCCCAGTTCGAGCGGAAACCCACATCCGGCCCTTCACTCATCCCGGCCCAGGATATCCCCATGATTCGCCGAAAAAAGAATCCTCCGGCCGAGATTCCCGACTTGCAGGTGACCCCGCTTCGCCCACGCCCCCGGCGGCTTCCACGTCAAGTCGATATCGCCGCTTGAGCCGCCTGTTCGGATCGAAGAGAGAGAGCGTCCCGTATGGCGTATGCAGAAAAGCGCGGGAACCTGTGGCGCGCACGATGGCGCGGCCCAGATGGAACGCTGGAGTCGCAGCCTGGATTCCAGACCGAGAAGGCCGCCTTGAAGTACGGCAGGGATCAGGAGGCTGCAATCCGGGCACACCGGTATGTCGACCCCCGCGGATCCCGGATGACCGTGGCGGAATGGTCGAACATCTGGTTTCCTGCTCTCGATCTGGAACCATCAACCCTAGATAGCTACCGCTATCTGATCGAGACTTTCATTCTCCCGAAGTTCGGTTCGGACGCCCTGATATCGCTAACCCAGGAGAACATCTCCAAGTGGGAGAAGGCATTTGCCGCAGAGGGGCTATCTCAGAAGACCGCTTCCAATGCCCGTGGCACCCTCTCCGCCATGCTCGCAGACGCGACACCCCGGTACATCCCACTGAACCCGGCAGCCAAACGGAAAGGGAAGGGAAGGAAAGGCGGTAGCCGAGTCGAGCGCATGGAGAAGGAGGCGAAAGTCTGGGCTTCACCATTGCAGGTTCTATTGATCGCGGAACGCGCTGCGATCATTTCCGGTGGCGACAGCACGTTCATCGCGGACATCACCATCGCCTACACCGGAAGCCGCTGGGGTGAGATGCTGGCGATCCCCCCTGACATGATTTACGACGATGCCATCGACCTGCATTGGAAGTTGTACGAACTCAACGGCAAGTTCTACCGCGGCCGACCCAAAGACGGCAGCATGCGAACTGTGGCGACACCGCCATTCCTTAATCGCATGATTAAGCGTTTCCTGCGATCGGGTGCCCCGTTGACCTGTTCCTGTATTCCGCACACCACTGACGACGATATTCCCTGGTGCACGGGTGGCGCGTACACGTTCCTCACTGTCGAAGGAAGCCACTACCGGCGTTCGAATTTCAGCGAAAGGATTTTCCGGCCGGCCGCCGACGGCTGGTATCCGCGGCGCTCGACACGGCCCCGCATGCCCGTATTGGTCGACCTTCAGCACTCGTGGCCGGGCAGTCCGCTGCCGCCCTGGCCGGCCGCTGTCGAAAACGAGCCGTACGCGCCACCGCAGGGTCGCGGTCGGCCCCGTGAGACCGACGCGTCACGGTTCGCGTCATGGCTGCCGATCCGGCCAAATTTGACTCCGCACGGCCAGCGGCACGGCTACGAGACCTGGCTGGACGAGGACGGCATTGCGTACGTGGCACAGTCACAGCAGATGGGGCATGAGGTACCGGGGATGCGTGGCATCTACAGCCACGTCACCGACCGCATGCTGGACGAGGTCCGTGAGGCATTACAGCGGCGATGGCTGGACTCACTACGTGCTCGCGCCGCCCTGTGGCCCACGTCACCACTGCCGGTGCTGAACGAGGCGCTGGCGGCGCTCGCGGATCCGCCCCTGGCGCTCCCTCTGGGCGGGTTCGCTCCCAAAGCGCTCCCAAATTCGGACACCTGAACAGCAAAGCGCCTGACCGCTTTCGCGGTCAGGCGCTTTGACCTGGACTTTCTTTGGGGTGATCGACGGGACTTGAACCCGCGACCCCCGGGACCACAACCCGGTGCTCTACCAGCTGAGCTACGACCACCATGCCCGCAGGTGATCCCTGCGGTGCGAGACAATCATAGCGACATCCCCCGCGGGCCCGTCGAGCGGGTTACCCCTCCGAGGGCTCACAGCCCCGCGGCGATGGCCTTGGCGGTCTCGACGTCGGGTCCGGGCAGCGGCACGAAGACGGTGCGACGGTAATACTCCAGCTCGCGGATGCTCTCCCGGATGTCGGCGAGCGCCCGGTGCGAGAGCCCCTTGGCGGGCTGACCGAAGTACACCCGCGGGTACCACCGGCGGGTCAGCTCCTTGATCGACGAGACGTCGATCATCCGGTAGTGCAGGTGCGCGTCGAGGGCCGGCATGTCCCGGGCGAGGAAGCCACGGTCGGTGGCGATGGAGTTGCCACAGAGCGGGGCGGTCCGCGGGTTGGGCACATACTCCTTGATGTAGGCCAGGACGGCCTCCTCCGCCTCGGTCATGGTGACGACCGAGCGGCGCACCTCCTCGGTCAGGCCGGACTTGGCGTGCATGTCACGCACGACCGGGGGCATCGCGTCGAGCGCCTCGTCATCGGCGTGGATGACGAGGTCGACGCCCTCACCGAGAACGTTGAGTTCAGGATCGGTGACCAGAGCCGCAACCTCGATCAGCTTGTCCTTGCCCAGGTCAAGGCCGGTCATCTCACAGTCGATCCACACCAGAAGATCCGCCACGGGCACAGCCTACGCCGGGCGGCCGTCCGACGTTTGACGCGTACGC
The DNA here is from genome assembly GCF_000962825.1 of Actinoplanes rectilineatus. Lineage (GTDB taxonomy): Bacteria > Actinomycetota > Actinomycetes > Mycobacteriales > Micromonosporaceae > Actinoplanes > Actinoplanes rectilineatus. The sequence continues at coordinate 17,221 of NZ_JZKF01000015.1, read as the reverse complement.
CGACCGCAAACGCTTCTTCAAGTGTTTTGTCTGGTTTACACCCTGGACTTCCGACTTGGCCGGTTGCGGGGTAAAGTCGTACTTAACGGACGAAGCCCCCCTTCGGTTACTCCGTTCCCCCCGGTAAGGGCCCTCCGTGTCGGCAGCGCGGAGGGCCCTCCACCTTTCCCATCCCGGGTCGGGACCGGGGTCCGGATCGGCGTCGCGGCCGGGGCCGAAGACGGGATCACGGCAAACGAGAGCGGGCCACCCTGATCGGGTGACCCGCTCTCCGCATTCTTGGTGACTTGTCCGGCTCGGCTCAGGATCCGTCCGTCTCGGCGGGGCCGTCCTGCGCGGCTGCCGGGCGGCCGGCGACGGTACGCCGACGGCGGCGCTCCTGCTCCGGACTCCCCGCCAGGAGTTCCGCGGCCTCCTCGCGGTAGTTCCGGGAGCGGGCGCTGTCCTGGGCCGGCTTCGGGGCCGTGCCCGGCTTGGGCCGCGGTGACGGCCTGCGCTTGTCACCGGGGAGAGCGCGGCGGGCCTCGTTCTGCTCCGCCTTGTCTCCCTTGTCCGGCTTCTCCACGGGCGGTGCCGTCTCCGCCTCCTCCGCCGGTGACGCCGCCTCTACGGTGGCTGCTTCCGGGGCGGACTGGGCGACCCTCGCGGCCACCGTCTCGGCGGCCTTGAGCCAGGAGGCGGGGATGCGGCGGGTCTGCGGAGCCTGGCGGGGGCCGGCCGGAGCCAAGCCCTTGCCGGAGGTGCGGCTCTGCGCCCGGGTCAGCGGATTGTTCGCCGCGGAGGGCTTCTTCGGGCCGGCGGCCGGAGTCGGGGCCGAAGCCTGAGCCGGGGCCGGAACTGACACCGGGCCCGGGGTAGGCACTGCAGCCGGGACCGCAGCCGGGGCCGCAGCCGGGACTGAGGGCGAGGTCGGGACCGCGGTCGGGTCTGGGATCGGAGTCACGGGGGCCTCGGCTTCGTGGATCGACGGGCGTTCAGGATCGGCGGGAGCCGGGATCGGGCGAGGCGGGGCCGGGGCCACGGTGGCACGGCCGACCGCCTTGACCACCGTGGTGGTCTCTGCCGTCGGGGCGTCGAGCAGAGGACCGGCCTCGGTGGCGTGCACCGACGGGCGGCGGCGGGCCGGGACCACCTTGCCGGCGGCTTCGGCCGGGGTACCGGACTCGACCGTGGCATCAGCCGCCCCACCGAAGGTCTCCTGCGTCACGGTGATGTCCTCGGTGGCCGCTTCGGAGCGGGCCGGGACCGGCTCCGGGGTGACCGGGCGGGACGGGAAGGGAACGATCGGGCGCTTCGGTTCGGCGGGGACCGGCTTGCCGTCGTCGGGTTTCGGGTCGTCGGTTTTCGCCGGGGTCCTTCCCGCCGCCTCTTCGGCTTCCGGAGAGGCCTGTTCCTGGGCGAAACGGGTCATTCCCAAGGGCATCGAACCGGTGGCGGTCCAGTCGGTGGCGGCGGGGCCGGTGCTGATGGCGACTCGTTGTTCGGCCGACGCGGTGTCGTCCTCGGTCACCGGCTCCGAGGCCTCACGGGGGGCGGCGATCGCCCTTCGGGCCGTCGCCCCGCTCTCGGCCGGGATCCTCGCCGGCTCCAGGTCCGACTCCGGCTCCGGCTCCTGCTCCGAGAACGCCGGCTGGCCTGACGGGGAGAACGCCGGCTCGTCCGACGGGGAGAACGCCGGCTCGTCCGACGGGGAGAACGTGGGCTGGGAGGAGGCCGATTCCGTGAAAGGCTGTTCCGGGGCGAACTGGGCCGGAGCCGAGCGCCGAGCCGCCTCGGCCAGGCGGGCCGCGGCCCGGGCCTCGGTCTGGCGGGCGCGTTCCGGGGCGGTGGCGGCCACCCAGGCGCCGACGGCCGTGGCGTGGAACTCCGGCAGATCGCCCGGGGCCGGGTCGCGACGACGGGTGTCGCGGCGGCCCGGGGCGGGTGCGTTCTCCGGCGGGCCGGCCAGTTGCAGTCCGGTCAGAGCGGCGGGTTCGCCGAACAGGCTCAGCGGTTCCCCGGGCGCCGGGGTCCGCGCGCCGGGCGGCACCGGCACGGCCGGCAGCACCTCGCCGTAGGAGACCACGGTCGCCGAACCCGTCACCACCGAACCCCGGGCTGCCGTACCCGATGCCGCCGTTCCCCGAGCGACTGAACCCGGAGCAGCCGGGTCCGAGGCCGGGTCCGGAGATCCCGGGCCCCCCGGCTGGTGGCGCGGCGGCCAGATGAACTCGGGCAGCGCGGGAGCCGGACCGGACCAGGTGGCCGTCAGGGCGCGCTGGCGGTACACCCCGCTGTGCCGGGGCCCCGGTCCGAGCGGCAGCGGTGCGCCGATCGCGTGCATCAGTTCCGGGACCTGGCTCGGCTCGACCACGTAGACCACTTCGCGGTGGCGGCCCGGCCAGGTCAGGGCGATGAAACCGGCCATCACCAGCAGGGTGCCGAGGGTGAACAGGCCCCAGGTGCTGGAGTTCATCCAGCCGGGGCGGATCTCGGCGACCGTCGCGAGGCGGCTGAGCGGGTTGCCGGAGGTGTTCATCACGATCAGGCTGTACGGTCCGCCGGCCAGTTCCTCGGGGGTGAAGGCGAGTTGCCCGGTGCCGCTGCGGGTCCAGATCCGTTCGCCGGCCGGGGAGCCCGCGGGTGCCCGGTGGCCGGCCACCGGGGTGGCGCTGACCGGCAGGATTCCGGTGCCGACGCTGACCGCGCCGACCTGGCTGAACGGGACGCCGTCGAGGTACCGGGCGGCGTCCGCGGACGGGGCCAGGCCGACGAAGGCGGGGCCGTTCGTGGTGAGGGCGGACAGGCGCAGTTCGGTGCCGCCGATCCGGGCGAACGGCGCGTCGGACCGGAGCAGCTGGTCGATGTCCGGGACGACCAGGGCGTACCCGGGAACGGTGAGGCGCTGCAGCTCGCCGCTGAACGCCCCGCCGGGGTCACGGTGTTGCATGACGGTCCACAGGCCGCCGGCCGCCAGCAGCGCGGGTAGTCCGATGGTCAGTAACAGCATGCCGAGGATCGTGCGGAACACCCGCATCTGTCTCTCCCCCTTCCCGGGCCGTACTCGCGGTGACCATACAGAGGCAAATAACCCCAAAGTGGTCAAACGAGTACGTCAGTCCCCGATAGATGCGGGGACCCCGGGATCAGGAGATCGTGACGGTCGCGGTGAAGTTCTCCTGGTCGATGTCGCTGGTCCGGGCGGTGAACCGCAACGTCCACTCGCCGGCCGCGGGCAGCGCGATGTCGCCGATGGCGTGGAAGTCGGTGATCCGCAGCAGCGGGATCTCGATCGGCTCGATGCCCTGGGCGGTCAGCGCCGCGGTGGCCTTCCACTCGACGACCGGCAACGGCTGGTTGTCCGGCGTGTACGCGTACAGATGAATGGAGTTGTTCCCGACGGTGGCCGGGAAGACGTCCACCTGCAGGGACATCGCATCCGAGGTTAGGGTCTGGGTGACCGTCTGGTTGGCGGCCCCGGTCTCGGCGGCCTCGGCGGTCCGCGGCGGGGAGATCTGCACCAGCGCCGACGTCACGCCCAGCACGACCGCGGTGATCGCCAACTCGGCCAGCACGATCCGGCGCAGCGGTTTCGGCGACTCCTCGGAGACCCGGTCCTTGACCAGCTTCCGCGAGTACGCCGCCACGCCGATCACCACCGCGGCCAGTGCCACCTTCGCCATGATCAGCCGGCCGTAGGTGCTGTTGAACAGGCCGTCCAGCGTCGACACCTCGATCAGCGCCTGCACCACCCCGGCGAAGATCAGCACGCCGACCGCGGTGGCCGCCCACCGGGACCAGATCGGCAGGATCGCGCCGAGTTCCCGCCCGTTGGCCTGCGGCAGCAGGAACGCGAAGAGCATCACCAGGCCGCCCAGCCAGACCGCCATCGCGGCCAGGTGCAGCGCGTCGATCACCACCGAGACGCCGGCCACCGGGGAGGCGGTCGGGTGCCCGGTCAGCGGCCAGGTGGCCAGCGCCGCCACACCGAGGACGCCGAGCAGGGCCAGGTCGAGCTTCGACTCGCCCTCCCCCGAGGAGCCACCGGCAGAGCCGCCGAGCAGCGGCTTGAGCAGGAACGCGGCGGCCACCACCACGCCGAGACGGACCAGCATCACCGCGCCGAACGTGCTCGCCAGGACGTCCCGCAGGTCACCGAGGCCGATGTCGAACAGACCGGTGCCCAGCGTGTACGGCGCCTGCAGCCAGATCGCCAGCACGGTGCTCCCGGCGACCAGCCCGATGCCGGTCCAGACGAGACGACCGGGACCCCGGCGGGACAGCCGCTGCGGCCACAGCAGGGCGAGGACCATGACCGGGCCGACCAGGAACACCAGTCCGGCGTACCCCAGATATTTGCCGACCGGGATGAGGGAGCGGATCACCGGATCGACCCGCGCGTCGTCCCCACTCTCCGAAGGCGGCGTCGAGGCCGCACCCACCGAGTAGGTGATGGTGCCCGCCACCGGGTGGCTGTCCGCGGAGATCACCCGGTAGCTGACCAGGTATGTCCCCCGGCCGCCGCCGGAGCGCAGCGGGATCGTCACGGTCGCGCCGTCGACGGTCGGGTCACCCTGATCGGCGCGGGCCCCGTCCGGCCCGATCACCCGGATCTTGCCCTGGAGCAGCTGCACCGACTCGCTGAACGACAGGGTCACCCGATTGGGGGCATCCGGAACGATGGTGCCCATACCCGGGTCGCTGCCGACCAGAGCGGCGTGCGCACTGGCCGGCGCGGCCGCCATCAGCGACCCGAAAAGGCCGATCAGCAGTCCGGTGAGCACGGCGTATACCCGGCGGCGGTCAACGGTCATGGCAGACATGCTCTCCGATCCCGGTCTTTACACCCACACGTGGGTGGTCGCTCGAGTGCCTTGCATGGTTCCAGACCGGGACCTTCGACCCGGGAGCGCGTACCATGTCGCCTCGTGACGGGTGAGCAGGAGACCGACGAGACCACCGCGCTGGCCCTCGCCGCCCGCGAGGGCGATCCGGTCGCACAGGCGGCCTTCGTCCGGGCCACCCAGGCCGAGGTGTGGCGGTTCACCGCCGCCCTGATCGACCCGGGTAGCGCCGACGATCTCACCCAGGAGACGTTCCTGCGGGCGTTCCGCGCCCTGGACGGTTTCGCCGGGCGCTCCAGTGTGCGCACCTGGCTGCTCGGCATCGCCCGGCGCACCTGCGCCGACCATCTGCGTTCGGTGGTCCGCCGCCGCCGTCTCGACGCCCGGCTCGCCGCCCAGGCCGCCACCGAGATGCCGGTTCCCGACCCGGCACACCGTCTGAGCAGCGCCGATCTGCTGAGCCGGCTCAGTGAGGAGCGTCGCACGGCGTTCGTCCTCACCCAGGTTCTCGGCCTCTCCTACGCCGAGGCCGCCGAGGTCGAGGCCGTGCCGGTCGGGACGATCCGGTCCCGGGTCGCCCGGGCCCGCGACGAGCTGATCACCGCTGTGAGCCGGGCTCAAGCAAGCTGAGACCTTCCTGAAACGGGGAACTTTCCCGGCGGCGCCGGTCGTCTAACCGGCGTGACCAAGGAAAAAGCCTGGCCGTGGATCTCCACGGCGGCCCGTGCCGGGCTGGCGGCCGTCTGGCTGATCGCCGGCGGGCTCAAGGTCGGCGACCTCGCCGCCTCCGCCCGCGCGGTCCACGCGTACCAGTTGATGCCCTACGACGTCGCCAAGGTCGTCGGCGCTGTCCAGCCGTTCCTGGAGATCGCCCTCGGCGTGCTCCTGCTGATCGGGTTGTCGACCCGGCTGACCGCGGCGATCTCCGCCCTGCTGATGACGATCTTCATCGCCGGCATCGTCTCGGCGTGGGCGCGCGGACTGCAGATCGACTGCGGATGCTTCAGCTCCGGTGGTGCACTGGCCGCCGGCACCGACACCCGGTACGGCATCGACATCGTCCGCGACCTGGGCTTTCTGGCACTCTCCGGGATCCTGCTGTGGCGACCGCGGACCCGGTTCTCACTCGACGGCGTACTGATGGGGGAACGGTGAGCAAGGCAAAGCGCGACCGGACGGCGAAGGCCCGGCAGATCGTCGAGGCGCAGAAGGCCGCCGACCGGCGCCGGCGGGTCACCCTGTGGACCTCGGTCACCGTGGTCCTGGTGCTGTTCGTCGCCGGGCTGGTGGGATACACCGTGATGGCCGGACGCGACGAGGGCGAACTGGTGACCCCGGCGTCCGCGGTCGACGAGAGCACCGCCTTCGCGGTCGGCACCGGCCCGGTCACCGTGGACATCTACGAGGACTTCATGTGCCCGATCTGCAACAACTTCGAGCAGAGCAGCGGGGAGACCCTGACGAGACTCGCCGCCGACGGCACGATCACGCTGCGATACCACCCGGTGAGCATCCTCGACCGGGCCTCCAACGGCACGAGATACTCCACCCGGTCCGCCGCCGCTGCCGCGGCCGCCGCCGAGGAGGGCAAGTTCACCGAGTTCCACGACGTGCTCTTCGCCAACCAGCCCGAGGAGAACTCGTCCGGGCTCAGTGACGAGAAACTCGTCGAGCTGGGCAAGTCGGTCGGTCTGACCAGCGAGACTTTCGCAACGGCCGTCGACGAGGGAACCTACGAGACGTGGGTGACCCAGGCGACCGAGACATTCTCCAAGCGCGACTACAACGGCACGCCGACCATCGTCGTCGACGGCGAACGGCTGACCGGGCCGGAGGACAGCGTGCCCACCACCGAACTGCTCACCCAGACCATCGAGAAGGCGGCCGGTTGAGGCGACTGCTCCTCGCGGTGACCGCGGCGGCCGGCGTGATCCTTCTGCCGGCCGCTCCGGCGTCCGCCCACGCGGGTGACGCGAGCGACGTGAGCGCGTACCGGACGACGATCACCGGGATCAGCAGCCCCCTCGACGGGCTCAGCGTGCGGGTCGTCCAGGGCGGCGCCGGACTCGAACTGACCAACACCAGCGACCGGACCATCGAAGTGCTCGGCTATCACGGCGAGCCCTACCTGGAGATCCGGCCGGACGGCGCCTACGAGAACGTGAACTCGCCGGCCACCTACCTCAACGCCGACACCGCGCTACCCGCCGGCGCGGACGCCACCGTCGCCCCGTCCTGGCGGCTGATCTCCGACGATCCCACGGTCCGCTGGCACGACGAACGCGCCCGCTGGACCGAGGCCGGCCTGCCCGCCACGACCGATCCGGCACAGCGGACGCGGCTCCGCGACTGGGCGATCCCGCTGCGCGACCAGACCCGCACCTTCGAGATCCAGGGCACCCTCGACTACGAGCCACCCCCGCCGACCTGGGCCTGGTGGACCGGCGCCGCCCTGATCGCCGCCCTGGGGGCGCTGCTGGCCCATCGGTGGTCCGGCGCGGTGCGGCCCCTCGCGCTGATCGCGGCCTTCGCCCCTTGGGGGTACGCGCTGACGCGCGTCCTCGACGGCACCGGCTGGTCCGGCGTCCTCATGCTGGCCGGAGCGATCGCCGCCGGGGCGGTCTACCGCCACCCGCCGTTCTACCTGGCCCTGTCCGGTTTCGTGGTCGCCGCCTTCGCCGGTTTCGGCAGCACCGACGTCTTCTTCGCCGCGGTCGTCCCGTCCGCCGGGCCGGGCTGGCTGGCCCGGGCGCTGGTGGCGGTGACCATCGGCGCCGGTGCGGGACTGGCCCTCACCGGCGTCCTGCGCCTGCGCGCCGCCACCGCCCCGGCGCCCGCCTCCCGCGAGGGGCTTCCCGAACCGTCGACGGCCTCGTCGGCCTGACCGGATTAAGGTGGCCGAAGCCGCCCGCGTCCACGGTGGGCACGTCCGGGTCGGCTTTGGGAGGACGACGCTTCTCCTTTCACCACTTCGCCCACGACGCGGCCGGTGGGCGCCTGCACCTGAAAGGTGTGCAGGCGGTGATCGCCTCGTTCGCCCGGGACAGTCTGCCCACGTTGCGTTCGGTCTTCCCCACCTGCCACCTCGACGGGCCGGCGGAGCTCACACGCCGCTGATGTCGTCGACCTTCACGTGGACGGCCAGGACGTTCAGGCCGTAGCCGGTCAGCGCCTCGGTGACCTTGGTCTGGACCTCGGCGGTGACCTCGGCGACGACGCGGCCGGCCTCCAGGACCAGGACGACGTCGACGGTGACGTCGGCGCCCTCGACGCGGGCGGCGACGCCGCGGCTGCCGTCGCCGACGGAGTCCAGGCCGACCTTGTCGAGCATGGTGTTGAAGAAGCGGGCCACGTCGCCGCCGAGGTCGGCGACGCCGGGCACCGACCGGGCGGCCGCGACGGCGATCTTCTCGACGACCTCGTTGGCGACGGTGGTGGTGTCGCCGACCACGGGTTCGCCGGTGGTTCCGGTGTCGCTCATGTGCTTGATCTCCACTCTCGATTCCTGATCCGGGAGCGTACCGCCCCTCCCCCGCTGTGGGGAGGCTACGACTCCGCGCGCAGAACACGCTGCGAAGGCGTGCCATTTCCGTCTCCGTACGGCCGGAAAAGGAACGGAAAAACGGTGGGGAATAGTCGTGGAAACGGATTCCACAGGGGCCTCGGAATTGGCACACAGCACCCTTGACCGCGTGCCGTCACTTGTCAGTAACGTACGGTCATGGCCATTGCTGACGATCATTACGGCGACGAACTGACCCTCCGGCTCTCCGGCATCACCGACATCTCGCTGCTCGACGACGACGAGGCGCTCACCACGTTCCTGCGCGACCTGGTCGCCCGGATCGGCATGACCGTCATCGCCGGCCCCCTGGTCGCCACCGAGACCGGGCCGCCGGAGAAGGCCGGCAAATCCGCGGTGGTGATCCTCGCCGAATCGCACGCGGCCATTCACACCTATCCGCATCTCCGGGAGATCTTCGCGAACATCTTCTCCTGCAAACCGTTCCGCGAGTCCGACGTCGTCGACGAGTTCCACCGTCTCGTCGGCGACTTCGTCACCACCGAACGCACCCTGACCCGCCGCGGCGAGGAATGGCCCCGTGACATGGCCGGAGCCCGGCGCCTCTGGAGCACCCGCCGGATCGCCGCCTGACCCGCACTATCGTCGGTCCCATGACTGAGAACGTGCGCCTGGCCGCCGGCGACGCCGCACCCGATTTCACGCTCCCCACCGACAACGGTGACAGCCTCGCCCTCAAGGACCTGCGCGGTCGCAAGGTCGTCCTGTACGCCTACCCCGCCGCGATGACCCCGGGCTGCACCAAGCAGGCCTGCGACTTCCGCGACAACCTGGCCTCGCTCCAGGCCGCCGGGTACGAGGTGGTCGGCATCTCCCCCGACAAGCCCGCCAAGCTCGCCAAGTTCCGCGAGAACGACGCCATCACGTTCCCGCTGGTCAGCGACGAGGACAAGAGCACCCTCACGGCGTACGGGGCGTTCGGCGAGAAGTCGCTCTACGGCAAGACGGTGACCGGCGTCATCCGCTCCACCTTCGTCATCGACGAGAACGGTGTGATCGAGCACGCCCTCTACAACGTCAAGGCCACCGGCCACGTGGCCAAACTGCGCCGCGACCTCGGTCTGGACTGATCCGGGGCGAAAAGTCCGTCGAAAGCCGCAAGTCCGGGCAGGCCCCGCCGATGGGGAGTGCAATCGCCCTCGCCGGGCTCCCCCTGAGCCTCGGCGGGGGCGAGCCGACCCCGGCGAGGGGGCGGGTTCACCCCCACCGAGGGGCGAGCCGCCCCCGACGGGGACGAACCGACTCCCCGTGGGTACGTACCAGTGCGGCCCCGGTGAGGTCGGGCCCGGAACTCACGGCGGTCGTCATGCGGTACCCAACCCGCAAGGCGGCCGCCGTGCACGCTTCCGCGGCTCCCGGAACGGCGCCGAGGGCACCCGCGAGGCGCCGGGTTGCAGGGGAGACGGGCGAGAACGGTGGTAACCGAGGCGCCACGGGGACGGGCGACCGATTAGACTCTCCCCAACGCTGTGCCGTGACGGGCAGCACGGGCGGGAGTGGCGTAACCGGCAGCCGCGCGGGTTTTAGGTGCCCGTGCCCGAAAGGGCGTAGGGGTTCGAGTCCCCTCTTCCGCACCATATGTGATCTACGTTTTTGCAGCTCAGGCCCGATCTCATGATCGGGCCTGAGTCCATTTAGGGGACAGGTAGGGGAATCGGTTTTCAGTCGGGTCGACCGACACCCTCGCTGCGGATGGTCAGACAGTCGACGTAGCCGTCGGCGTACCCGGAGCGGTAGGCCGCAACCAGGGCTGCGGCGGGGGCGGCCGCCCGCACCCGGCATGACCCCGCGACGACCTGGCGGCGAATCACGCGGGTCCGTTCTCCGGTCACCACCTCGACGCCTCGGCCGGGCTGGCAACCACCGGCATAGTGGTCCTGGCGGGCCACGACGACGACCTGAGAGTGACCCGCTAGGAGGCTGCGCTCGACGGTGCCCCAGTCTCGGAGGAGCGAGACGAGGGCGTACCCGCGGCGCGCTACGTACGTCATGCATCGCTGGGCATAGAGGCCGTCCAGCGAGAGGCGGGGCGGGACGAAGATGCATGCTCGGATTCGGTCCATGACAGTTCCCCCGAAAGTCGGTTCCCTTATGGATCTCAGGGAGCGAGACGCCCACCCTCTCGCACAGTTGTTCCATAGCAACAGGGGGTGATCAGGCCCGGACTCGTGACGTCGGTCTCAACTCCGCTGGCCCGAATGGGCAAGATCCCTTTCGGACTCTTGACCCATCCGAGGCGGCGCGGCATCCTGTCGCAGGTCAACTGATCAACTGGCCGGTCAACTGGGCGGAGCAACTGGCCGCCCAACTGAGCGGACCAAGACTCCCCCCATGCGCAGAGTGCGGCTGATGGGCGCCTACGAAATACAGCAGGCGCTGGGGCTCGGTCGTACCCGTGCCCGCGAGATCATGCACCGCAAGGGCTTCCCGGATCCGGCCGACGACACGTTGCGCGGCGGGACCGTGTGGTTCGAGGACGAAGTCCTGGCCTGGGTTGACCGGTGGCGTCGACCGTCCGCGGAGGATGCAGGGGGCAGTTCGTAGCACGGCGGCCGGCCCTTGGCTGGACCGACCGCCGCTCCCGACCGCGTCACAACGTGGCGGAGTTGGTCGGCCGGGGGTTACTGGTGCGGCGGCCAAGTTGAGACCCGACCCACCGGCCGCCGCACGTCATCAGGCGGCGGGCCGGTCGAACTCGCCCGCCTTGACGCCCTCGACGAACGCGTCCCACTCGCCTCCGGTGTAGGTCAGCGCGGCGCCGCCCGGGTTCTTGGTGTCCCGGACGACGATGCCGCCTGCCGCTTGGAGCTCGACCTCGACGCACTGGCCGGCGGCGCCGCTGCGGCTGCTCTTGTGTGGAACGCCGATCTTGAGCATGCGATCTCCTTCTGTTGTTGGAACTTCGGAAAGGGGTGGTCTATGGGCGCGCTGTCCTGGCGGGCGGCGCGATCAGGGCGGGCGGGAGGTCCGCCGCGGGGGTCGACATGATCAGTGCCAACCGTGAGGCGTGCACGAAGGTGGAGACCTTGCCGTGGAGGGCAACACACGGGACGTAGCGGCGTGAGTGGCAGCGTGGGCAGCGCTCCGAAATCTTGGAAATCGGATTGGTCACCTGGTCACCGCTTGCATGCCACTCCCGCCCAGGCGCCACTGAGGTCGTAGTCGTATCCAGGCTCGTTGGGGCGCCACGCGGAGACCGGGACCAGGCCCGGGTCCAGGAGTTCCCAGTCACCGAAAAACCGGATCACCTTGGCCTTGCCGCGGGGGAACAGGGTGAGGCCGTGCGAGGCAGCGATCGCGGTGAGTTTGGCAGCGGCCGCCCCCGAGCCGGAGGGGATGTCGCTGGCCAGGTGGGTGACCACCATGCAGCTTCCCGCCGGGAGCGTGTCTCGTATGGCCTCGACCGCGCTCCACGGGTAGTCCTCGGCGGCGAGCGACGGCAGGACGGCGCTCAGGATGAGCCCGACCGGCCTGCTCAGGTCGAACGTGTCATGCAGAACGGAGGAGGTGAGGATCGTGGCCGGATACCGCAGGTCGGCATCGAGGTACTCCACGCGGCCGGCGGCGGTGCTGCGCAGTAGCGCGCGGGCGTGGACGGCCACGATCGGGTCGTAGTCGACGTAGATCACCCGTGCGTGCGGAACGGCGCCCTGCACAGTGTCGTGCAGGTTGCGATGCGCCGGGATGCCGGCGCCGATGTCCAGGAACTGGGTGATGCCCCGCTCGACCAGGACGCGGGTTGCACGGTGGATGAACTCCCGGTTCGCCACGGCCATCACCCGCAACTGGGGAACCACCGTGATCATCTCGTCGACGGCAGCACGGTCGACAGCGAAATTGTCCCGCTCCCCAGCCAGGTAGTTGTGGACCCGCGCATCGACAGCCCGGTCGAACGTCGAGGTGTCCATCACGGCCGGCCCGCTGACTGCTCGGCGATCCTCGCCTCGACCTCGCCGATCTGGGTCTCCAGGTCGGCCACGGTGGCACCCCGGACCCGCGGCCGCCGGGGCTCGCCGAGCCGGGCGGCGTCGCCGTTCATGACGGTCACGGTCTCGTCGCGGAGCAACGCCACCCAGGCGGTGGCAGCCCGGGGCCCATCGCCGTAGGTCACGTACCAGGCGGGGTGCTCGCGGTCCAGGCGCTCGCACTCCTCGACGACCCCGGTCGGCCATCTGCCCATCTCGGCGCGCGTCCACCGATCGATGACGAGTCGCGCGCGCTGATGGCCGTCGCCGGGTCCGGTGTGGCAGCAGACATCGAGGGAGTCGCGCCACCCGGTCCGGTAGCCATCCTGGCGGCCGTCCCGGAACGCCGACGAGAACCTCGTGGGGACCATCCCCAGACTCACCAGAAGATCGACGGCCTCGACCAGGCTGCGAACCCAGTACCGCTGGCTGCTGTCGCGATCACGCCGAATTTCCAGGGCAACCGTGTCGTTCGGCTCCCATTCGCAGGGCCAGAAGCTGACGTCCCAGTTCGGCTTACCCGGTCGGCGGAACTCCCAGCGATTGATACGGCCGTGACGGATGTGCTTCTCAGCCTGCATCCAACGGATGACGTCGCGCAGCAGCGACGATTCCGCCGCGGACAGACCGGCCACGCCAACCGCTCCGCTGGCAACCTCGAGCGAGACATCACTGCCCACGAGACGCCTCCGCGGTATGCCGTGCAGCAGCCTCCAGCGGCTCGCGAACAGACTTCACGTAGAGCGCCACAAAGTCGGCGTTCGGCTCCAGGCGGGCGACCACGTCGAAGCGGTTCCAGCCCTCGATCGCCGCTTGATACAGGTGCGCGGTGAGCGGCAGCCCGTCCCCGTGCTCGGCGACAAGCGCGGCCACTGTCGCCTCACAGGCGATCTCCTCGCACGCGCCCGAGCAGTTCTTGCCGGCGCACTTCACAGCCGCGATCACCAGGACCACTCCCTCGGCCACCGATCTTTCTCGGCCCAGCATGGCCACCGCGCTCCGTCATGACGGCAGTGCCGCCGCCAGGGGCGCCGCCAGCTACGCCGCGGCCGGTGACCGCCCTCGTACTCCACCACGTCCATCGCCTCCCACCTGGATCCGATCCGAGGGGTACCGACGCGGCGGGTCAGGGAGATCGAGCATGGACACCCGACCCGCCGCATCAGCGCGGCAGGCCGAAAGAGGGTCTTGACCGAGCACAGCCCGCCGCCGTATCAGGCGCGGCAGACCGGGAGTCGCTTGATGGAGAGAGCCGGTCCTGCCGCGCTTGGCGCGGATGGCCGGCCTCCTCGTTCCCTGATCGAGGCGAGCCATCCGCATAGGCAAGCTACGGCGACCACAAGGGAGAGAGGGGGAGAGTCTGTCCCCCTACCCGATGTATCCCCCGTCGCCCTCAAGGCCGATGACGAGGGCCAATTCACGGGCGTCCTCGCCAATAACACCCGGACGGGTGACTAGCTCAACAACCGCCGAACGCGCTACGGGGTGATGCACCGTAGTGTCGTGAGACTCGCGCAGCGCCTTGCCGAGGAAGTACAGAACCCCGACGTCGTCCTGTTTGGCGCGTCGCTGGCGGGCCTGCTCCAGGTGGAAGAACGCCCGGCGCGTGTGCGACGGCAGCGTCCGCAGTTCGACTTTGCGGGCTGCCAGCTCGGCCTCACCGAATCGGGCCAGGTCCGTCTCGACGGTCACCCGGTAGATGTCCACGGCCGCAGCCCCGTACATCAGCCACGGATGGTGATACTCGCGGCCGAGTTGCGTGGCGACCTTCTCCGTCTCGTCCAGGTGGTGCCATGCCTTTCCCGAGCGGCCCGCCTTTGCGTGCGCGAGAGCCAATCCGAGATGCACCTGACCTCGAACGGCGCGGGCGTCAGGGTTGCCGTCTTCGCTATCTGGGCCGAGGTGGCTCAGCGCGTCGGTCAGCACGTCCACCGCAAGGTCGGCCTGCCCGCTGGCTCGATAGAGATGTGCGTAGTACCAGGCTGCAATGGCCATGGCGAGCGGGTCGTCGGCCTCCTGAGCGGCGCTGTAGGCGCGGTCCGCCGACAGCCAGGACAGCTGCTCGGTCGGCTGGTACGCCGACAGCAGCTGCACCAGGTGGTAGGCGCGCGCCAGTTCGACACGGGCGCGCCGCTGCTCCGTGCCGCTCAGGGCCCCCACCGTGGCGCGGGCATCCGCGACCAGGTCCGGGAGCACGCCGACAATCGCGGTCCGTTCCTGCGTCGACCGGTGCCACACCCCCCAGGCCATGTCGACACGGCCGACCAGTTCGGCCAAAGGGAGGGGCGGGCGGGCTAGAGCAATCGGTCGCAGCAGCGCAGCGGTCACCGCTTCGGTGCCTGCAACAGGGGCTTTCGTGATCGACCCGATCGGGATGGAGTGGCTGCCAGTCAGGTCGGACAGGTCCTGAAGCCCGAGCGCCTCAGCAAGTCGTACAAGCATGGGCATGCGAGGGGGCAGGAGCCTCCCGCTCTCCAGGGCTTTGACCCAGTCGGAGGACCTGCCAACCAGCCCGGCAAGGACGGGTCGGGACTTTCCAGAGCGCTCGCGTAGGGCGCGAAGTCGTTGGCCGAAGGAAAGCTCATCGGGCACGGCGGGGACCTCCCTGCTCGCGGTCAGGGGTAGACAGCCTGGCCGGAAGACGCCGACCGTCCTCTTCGACGGTACGCCAAGCCGACGATCATCGGACGAAGGAAAGCGCCCCGCCCTGCGGACGTATCCACAGGGCGGGGCGCGGGTCGGTCCGACCGGTCTACGGTCCGGGAATGGATGAGCTGCAGGAGCGAATCTCGGCGCGTCTCGCCGCGGTGGTCGAGCACCAGGTGCGCACGGGAGCCGAGGTCGGCGAGGGACGGGCCGCGCTCGTCGACGAGCTGGGTGTGCCGCGGTTGAGCCTTGACGACCTGGCACGGCTCGCGGCTGACGAGGCGCGAGCCTGGTTCTGACCGCCCGTTAGGAGTCGTCGCCGGCCGGTGGCGTGTTCGGAGCGGTCGTGGTGGGCTGCGTCGTCGGCTCGGCGGTGGGCGTCATCGTCGGCGGCGGTGATGTCGTCGAGGTCGGCGACGGCTGCGGGTCTGGCCCGGTCGGCCAGCCGGTCGTGATCGCCGCGACGAACGCGAGCGCCGCGGCGACGAGGGCCATCAAGATGCCGGCCGCCCAGCGGCGCAGGTTCGGGCCCGTGATGTTCACTCGGGCACCGCGCTGGGGCTGGCCGGCTCGCCGACCGGCAGGCTGACGACACTGGTGAGCACCGACAGCACTGCGGCGCCGACCGCGACTCCGCCGGCCAGCGCCGGATCGATGCTCCAGGCGTTGAACACGCCGTCACCGGCCCACACGATCAGCAGCGCCTGCGCGGCCGACTTGAGGGCGCGCTCGAACGCCTCGCGCCAGAACTTCTTGGTCCACATGATGATGCCCTCCTGGGCGGTGAGTGCGGTCGGCATCGTGGGCCGACCGGACGGGGTGAACTGCTGGCTTGAATCCGCTGGATCCTGAGAGGATGGGCGGATGAGCGATCCCAGCGAGGAGTGGAAGCGGCGACACATCGCCGCGTTCCGGTTCCACCGCGGACACGACATGTGCACCGTCGAGGGATGCATCGGCGCGCAGCCGCTCATGTGGGTGCCCACCGCGGATGAGGACGGCGAGGTCGCTGCGAACGAAGCCGAGGTCATCGTGCTCTCAGTGCTGGCGCAAGACGCCTTGGAAGCCGCCAACCGGCGTCAGCAAGAGTCCCGGAAGCCGTATCCCGAGATCTTTTCGCAGCGAGACCACATTCACTGGGCGGTCTGATTCGCGCTCAGCTCGGCGGGCAGTCCAGATCGCCGCGCACCGATCGGAGCGCGGCGGCCAGACGGTGGCCGGCCGGGGTCGACGCGCCGGTCTCGCGGTAGACGTCGTCCTGGGCGACGACAACCACGCACACCTGACGCCGGATCTCGGCAAGGGCGTAGAGGCTGATCGCTAGCGCGATCACGCCGGTCGTGAGCGACGAGAGCAGGACCGCCGCGAGGGTGTACCAGCCGGGTCTCATCGCTCAGCCCCCGACGGCGCGGACGAGGACGAGGGCGGCGACTCCGGCGAGGGCTCCGGCGGATCCGGCGAGGGCAACTGCCCGGTACGCCACGGCAGCAGCTGCGTCGCCCCGGGGACCCCGACCAGGATCGCGCCCAGCACCACCAGCACGACGTTGAAGTCCGCCGGGTCCACCCATCCGGCCTGATGGACGATCAGGCCCAGCCCCAGCACGTACGAGACCGCGTCCTTGATGACCGTGCCCCGATCCGGCCGCCGGCGGGAGCGGGAAGGGCGCGACGTGCTCATGCATGCCGCCGCCCTCTCCCCGCGCCGGGGCGGGCTACGGCCGTCACGCGCCGGCCTTGACCTTGAACTCGCCGCTGGTCACGGTGAGCGTTCCGGTCAGCGTGCCGTTCGTGCCGTCCTTGCCCGGCTTGCCGTCGGCACCGGGCTTGCCCGCGTACTTGGCGGCCAGCGCGCGGATCATGTGGAAGGCGTGCCAGCCGGTGATCTGGGGGGTGGTGCCCGACGTCGGCGCGTGCTTGGCGCGGTAGGCGTTCACCGCCTTCTCCATGAGGGGGCCGTACTCCCCGTCGGCCTGCAGCGGGCCGAAGCCCAGCTCGACCAACGCGAGCTGCCAGAACTTCACGGCCTCGCCGCTGTCGCCCTTCTTGACCGGGATCACGTCATCGTCCTTTCGGAGTTCGTCCAGGTGCCACGAGCTGGTGTCGGCTTCGCGTGCGGTTTCGTACGACGAGGAGAAGTGCGCGTGCTCGGTGTGCGGGCTGGCCCCGTTGTACGAGCTCTGCCGCCAGGAGTTCGACGCCTCC
>NZ_JZKF01000149.1 GCF_000962825.1 Actinoplanes rectilineatus | reverse complement strand
CGGCAAATGTACGGGCGCGCCGGCTTCGACCTCCTACGCCAGCGAATCCTGCTCGCATAGGCAGATCACCTCCACCACCGTTTCTGCGCCAGAGCCGTTCTTTTTACAGTCCCGGTTCTCAACGTGGTGCAAGACGAGAATGGCCTGGACCATCGGGGTCGCCCGGTGCGGGCTGCAGCGGAGTTTCGTCAGGATCTTCCAGGTTTTGAGGGTGGCGTTGGCGCGTTCGCCGTTGGCGCGTTCGCCGATGGCGCGGATCCGGGCGTGTGCCCGGTTGACTTTCTTCTGCCAGGGGTTGAGTTTCGGCCGGTAGCGGTGGCGTTTGAACGGGGTCCGGATGCTGCCGCGGGCGCCTTGGTAGGCCTTGTCGGCGAATGTCATGACGTTCGCGCTGGTCAAGGCCTCGATGATGGTGTGTGTGCGGGCTGCGGTCAGGTCGTGGACGGCACCGGGCAGGGCTGCCGATGCCCAGACGAGCCGGCCTGCCGCGTCGGCTATGACCTGCACGTTCACGCCGTGTCGGCGGTGTTTGCCCGAGTAGTACGGCTTCTGGTCGGCGACCCGGTCGATTCCGATCAGGGTGCCGTCGAGGATCACGTAGGCGAGCAGCCGGATCCTGGACATCGCCGTGTCGAGGTCGTCGGCGGTGGCGGAGAGGAGGTCGATGGCCTCGCGGACGTAGCGCCAGGCGGTGGTCACGCCGATCTCGAAACCGCAGGCCAGGCGGGTCAGGGTGTCGCCGTTACGCAGGTGGGCCAGGGCGAGTAGGGCTTGTCGGCCGGGGTCGAGGCGCCGCCACCGGGACCTGCGCTGGTTGCGGTGGGCTCGGATGAGGCCGGCGAGGTAGTTCAGGCTGCGAGTGGACAACGGAATCGCGGCAGGGTAAGACAGCACAGCGAGGCTCCCGGTTGGGGCATCGGATCTTGGTCGACTGCTGTCTTACCGGGAGCCTCGTCCTATGTCGACCCCGGTGTCCCGTCCCGGCCGCGACCTGCACCATCACGATGAAAAAGGCTCCATGATCTACAACAGAACCATCGCCAGACAGCGCCGGCCAACGCTGAGCCCCACCAAACAAAGCCACCCACGACCCGAATGCGAGTAGGCCCCAGCGCAAGCCCGGACCGGTCTGACCCGCAGGAACGAGCGTCGCAAGCTCGACCCAGACCGCCTCCATAGGCCGCGGCGAGAGGCAACACCGACAAATCAGCAACAGCGACCAGGGGAGGAGCCGGCGGCAACACCGCCAACCTCGAGACACGCCCAGCCGCCCCAACATCCGCCTGAAAGCGCACCCCATGTCCGACGATCATCTCCTCCATAGGGGAAGGCTGCCGATCGATACACCGGCAACAGCCCCAAACCAGCGGAGAACAACCGGACAAGCCACCCGCGAAGAACCGGCGAGGACCCATGTCTCTACCACCTGACCCCACAAGCACCGCGGCTAACGGCCTGGTAGACACCATCGCTGACAGCGCCCATTCCGCCCAGGCGCCCACCTTCTTCCTCAGATCACTGCAGGTGAAGAACTTCCGGGCCATCCGCGACGCGACCTTCACGTTCCAACCCGGGCTCAACGTGATCATCGGGGCAAACAACGCCGCCAAAACCGCAGCAGTTGATGCACTACGCCTGCTCCTCGGCCTCGGAAGCTTCGAGAAACGCGAAGACACCATCCGGCTACGCCCGACAGACGTGTGCCTCGACCAGACCACCGAGCAAGGCCCCAAGCAGATCAGCTTCCTCGCCACCTTCTACGGCCGAAGTGACTCCGCACCACCCGCCCAGTTCTACGAAATGGCCTGCGTCGACGACACCACGTCGATCGGAACCCCGCCGACCGAATACACCGTCTTCAAACTCCTGTACCAAGTCACCTTCGAACTCAACGCCAAAACAGGCCGATACACACCCGGCCGCGGAGAACTCCGTGGCGGCCCCACCCTGTCCAACCCGGTGTCATACGACGTCATGGACTGGATGAAAGCCGTCTACCTCGCGCCGCTCCGCGACCTCATCAACGACCGCACCCGCGTCGGCGCCGAGATCGAACGACTCATCATCAGCCACACCGCCGACACGATGGCCACCAAACGCAAAGCCATCCCCGAAGAACTTCGCACCCGCCTCGCCCAACTGGTCGGCGAAGTCACCGGCGGGACACACCACACGGCAGCCAGCCGCAACCTTGCCGCCTACGCAAAGCCCTACCAGCTCGGCGACGAAAGCCTCACCTTCGAACCCCAAGGCATCTCCGAAGACCTCTTCCGCACCATGGCACCCGTCTTCGCGCACTCGCTGCACGGCAACGGCGGCCTCCCGCTCAGCAGCAACGGACTCGGCATCAACCAACTGATCTACGCCAGCATCGTGCTCTCACGACGCGGCGACGCCGAGGTGGATCAACACATGCACCGGTTCTTCCTCATCGAAGAACCCGAAGCCCACCTTCACCCCCAACTACAAGACTCCTTCTTCCACGCCCTCAACCAAATCACCGACCACCAAATCTTCGTCACCTCCCACTCGCCCACCATCACCGCCAAAACCGACCTCGACAAGATCATCGTGATGCGACGCAGCACCGGCGACGGCCCCGCTACGCCCCTCCACCTCGCCGACCAATTCCAAGGCCGAGACAGCGACAAGCGCTACCTGCACAAATTCCTCGATGTCTCCCGCTCCCAACTGCTGTTCGCCACCGGCGCCGTATTCGTCGAAGGCGTCACCGAAGCCATGCTCATGCAACGCTTCTCCGAACTCATCGGCCACAACCTGCGCGACCACGGCATCGAAATCGTCGTCATCGGCTCCGCCTGGGGATTCGAACACTTCAGACCCCTCTTCGCCGGCGCGGAAGGGCCCTACCACCGCGCCGTCTTCATCACCGACGGCGACGAAAGCCCCCGAGACGTCGCCACCGACCAAGCCTTCGTCAACGACACCACGTTCGACCTCGACCCCGGCCTCGAGATCGACGGCCAAACCGCGATCGCCAAGGGCTACGGCACACTCGAATTCGGACTCCTCCGCACCGCGATCGCCGGTACCCGCAACGAACCGATGCTCGCACTGCTCCGCGACGCGCTCCGAACGGCAGCCCCAGACAACATCAACTCCGACAACATGGACGCGTACCTCAAGGACTTCCTTGACGCCGACCAGCCGTCACTCGCCTACCGCAAAATGAAGGAAAACACCCTCGGCACCTGCGTCGAACTGGACGAATGGAATGCCAGTTGGCACACCAACGCCCCCTTCAAGAAGGTCAAGTCCGAGTTCGCCTTCCATCTGCACGAGGCCCTATCCGAATTACCCGACGAGGACGCAAACCGAGCATTCACCGTACCCAAATACATCACCGACGCCATCGCCTTCGTCACCGGAGCAACCCAAGCCAACGCCGCGACAACGGCCTCCTGATGCCCCTGAACAACGAGCAACGCGCAGCGCTGTGGGACCACCACGGCAAGCCGGTCAGCGGGCAACGAATCCTCTCCGCCCGACCAGGAACAGGTAAAACCACCACCCTGACCAGCTACTGCATCGACCTGGTCGAACACTGGCACGAACGACACCAGCCCTGGCAAGGCATCGCCATGCTCTCCTACACCAACGTCGCCAAAGACGAAATCGAGCACAAAATCCGAAAACTCGGGAAAGCCGAAGCACTACTCCAGAACCCGCATTTCGTCGGAACCGTCGACGCCTTCCTCAACCAGTATATATTTCTACCGCACGGAACCAGACCAATGGCATTCACCGGTGAACGGCCCAAACTAACCGGCGAACCATACCAACAATGGAAAAACCATTGGGCCCTGGACAACACAAAACCATCCAGCGCCTACTCCACCATGTGGTTCGACTGCTACACCATCGGACTCAACGGCAAACCCCTACGCATCGACGCCACACCGCGGCCCGCAAAACCGAAACCAGTCATCGCACAGCCCGTCACCGACGCCAACACCGCCAAAATCGTCGCCACGAAACGGCACGTCTGGTCCACCGGCCTCGCGCTCCAAGCCGACGCCAACTACCTGGCATACCAGGCGCTACTCACCTCACCAGCCCTAACCTCCGCAATCATCCGCCGCTTCCCCGTCCTCATCATCGACGAAGCTCAAGACCTCACCGACATCCAGCACGCCATCGTCGACCACCTCATCACAGCCGGCCTACGCCACGTCGTTCTCGTCGGCGACGAAAACCAAGCCATCTACGAATGGAACACCGCCCGACCCGAACTGTTCACCGCCAAAGCCACCGCCGGCCCACCCTGGACCAGCCACGCCCTGACCGCCAGCTACCGCTGCAGCCCCGCCATCTGCACCACTCTGACCGCCCTCGCCGGCGACGGCTCACAACTCGCCCCCGCAGAAGACGGCAAGAACCGGACCTACCCCGCGCCCGTCACCGTCCGGCCATTCGCCGCCAGCGACGGAACCGGCGAACTCAAAGCCGCAATCGACGAGCTCGCCGCCACACTCAGCAAGACGACTCCACACGACGGCAACGAAACGAATGTGAAGACCCTCCTGATCCTCGCCCGCGGCGCCGAACACGCACGCCAACTCGAGGCCGCATACTCCGGCATCACCGCAACAGCAACAAAACGGACCGTATGGGAAGACCCGCTCACTCGTGACTTCCTCCGAGTGCTCTACCTGATCAACATCTCCGACCAGTACGCCGCCGTTGAGGCCTACGAGACACTGCTGCGGAAACTAGGCGACCACCGATCTACGGCCGACATGAGAACCGCAGCCAAGCGCGCATTGGGCATCGCCGAAGACGAAGGTGCGGCCTACCGCATCGCCCTCTTCGATGACCTGAAAGAGCTCGAAGCGGCTCTTTCAAAAGAACCCTGCTCCCTGATCTCCGACTGCGCCGCAATTTGCACGACGGCTCTACGGGCCATACCAGCTAACAGAAGCGCGAGGTTCGAGAAAGACTGCGCCGGATTTGCCGCTGATGACAAGAAAGAACAAGACCGCCTCCTGTCGTCACTATTCGGCGCACGCGAAGCCCGTCATTGGATCAAACACTCTTCCTACAGTGACGTGCATGTCGCATTCGCCACTGCGCACGCTTCCAAAGGAGAAACCCACGACGCTGTCCTGCTGGTAGTAAAAAGCAGGACCCTGAGTTGCGGGTGCCCACAGTCGGCAGCGATGTGGAACAAAATTCTCAAGCATTCGATGACGGAATGTGAAACAAAACGCATTGTTTACGTCGCACTCTCACGTGCCGCACAAAATCTAATGATCCTTGCTCCAGCAGGCTCGGATGAGTGCTGGCGTGATCTCACCAGAGAAGCGCTACTGTAAATCTAAGACTGTGCGGCGGGTAACGTCCGGTTCGCTGCGACACCGTCGGCCTGGTCCACCTGCAAGGCCACCAGCATAAACCAACCCTATAGATGGATGTCGAGACGTCGTCGAGAGTCCGCTTCGCCGGAACGATCCGCCGAGCCCACCAACTCTTCCTCCGCTATCGCGATGCCTGAGACCGGCTCGCCATCGCCGACCAGACTGCGAACTCCACGAGATGGTCCGTCGCCGACGCAGCACGCCGATGGATACATCGGGTCGTCACGGCGATGTGATGGAGTAAAATCGAGCCCCAAGATCACTCGAATCGCTGATCAATCCAGGACGAACCGATGCCGCTGCAGATTCGCCGGTCCCGAGCCGGGGTACATCTGTTCGATCGCCATTCGGGGCTGAACGTCCTGGCCGATGAGGTTCGCGTCGCGACCGATGACTACTCCCAGTCTCCACGGTGCCTGTCCATAGCCCTGACCAACGCGTGCGACCTCCGCTGTGCCTACTGCTACGCGCCGAAGCAGGCCGCGACGCTGAACGCGGACCGTGTAGTCGCCTGGGCGGCTGAACTCGCCGGCGCCGGATGTCTCGGGATCGGCTTCGGCGGCGGCGAGCCCACCACACATCCGCGCTTCGCACAGATATGTGAGCAGGTCAGCCAATCGACGGCGATGGCGGTGACGTTCACTACCCACGGCCACCGGCTGACCCCACGCCTCGTCGAATCCCTCCAGGGGAATGTGCACTTCGCGCGTTTGTCGGTCGACGGCGTCGGCGACACCTACGAACGGCTCCGTGGCCGCCCGTTCGGAGCCGTCCACACGGCGGCCATGCGGCTCCGGTCGCTGGCGCCCATCGGCATCAACACCGTTGTCAACGCGAGCACCATCGGCGAACTCGACGACATAGCCGAGTTCGCCTCTGGCGTGGGAGCGGTCGAGCTCCTCCTGCTGCCGCAGCAGGCGACCGCTACCCAGCCGGGCATCTCCGCTTCCGACGCCGAGCGCCTCGTACGGTGGATCCAGCTCGCCAACCCCCCGATCCGGCTCGCGATCTCGAGAACCGGGATCGAATCCTCGGTAGTGACCGCCGAACCGATTCCCGGCGAAGACCCGCTGGAAGCGCACCTACACATCGACGCGACCGGCACGCTACGCCCCCACGCGTACGCGCGCACCGGCGTCGCCGTCACCGGCTCCCTCCTGGCCGCGGCGCACGAACTGAGGCAGGCGATATGAAAATCTGGCGCAGCTACGGTTCGGAGCACTCCATGGATCTGGTCCTCGTCGGCACATTCGAATCAGCCGCGCTTGCCGCGACAGCACAGGAACGGATGGAGGCCCTGCGGATCCTGGCAGAAGCCGAGTGGTCAGACGACCACTGGCAACGGCCGGACGAGCGCATGCCGAGGCAGATCATCAACGAACTGGCCAAGCTGAGCCTCTACGACATGGGACGCCATGACGTGGACATCTACGCCCTCGACCACACGGTCACCCGGGATGACGCCGTCATCACGGTGAAGACCGAAGAGTCCGACATCCAAGGCTTCCTGAAGGTGCTCCTCAACGTGGGCGCACGGGTAGAGATATTCTCCCGCCATCGGTGGAACGAGGATCGCACACCAAAGATCGATGCGGAAGCATGACCGTGGTGGATCTGGCTCAGCTCGAGAAGCTTCCCGGCGCCGCGGACCAGAATTTCGAGGTCCTCACCCGCGCCATCGTCTCCAGGCGATACGGCGGGTTGGGACCACTTCGAGAAAGACGGCAGCAGCCAGGCGTCGAGTTCTACCTCAGCGTTGAACACGACGGGCCGCTCGGCGGACCTGGCCGCGTCTGGGGATGGTCCTGTAAGTGGTTTATCCTCACCGCCAAGAACGAGCTGACAAAGAGCCAGCGGACCCTCATCGAAGAAGCCCTCGACAAGGCGAAGGTTCACGTCGCCAACCTGACGGACTTCGTGCTGTGCCTGCCGTTCCGCCCGGCAAAGAAGGACGAAGAATGGTTCGTGGAGCTCGGATCGGCCAGAAAACTCTCCCTGCACCTGTGGACTGGGGAGAACTACGAGGCGGAGCTCGCCGGCTGCGACGAACTGCGCTCGACGTTCTTCGGCGAACTTGTCCTCACGCCGACCATCCTCGCGGAGGCCCATGAACGATCCGTCCGCCCGGTCAAGGCTCGCTGGCTCCCGCCGCTGCACACCTCGAACCATGTGCAGCGAAACATCGAACGCGTCCTCCTTGCCCCGGCGTCATTCGACGAGCTCGACGAACACGCTCAGGACATCACGACCCGGGCAGCCGCTCTACGCGCCGCCCTCTCCACGATCAGCGATACGCCGACACGCACGGCCGCCGAGACGCTCGTCGATGATCTGGACAAATTCGTCGCCGGCATTCAAACGATCATCGACGCGGGCAGGAACCGCCGTCCAGAAGAGGTTCGGCAACGGCTAGAGGAGCAACGACCTCCCGGCATCTCACCCCGACAGCTGCGAGCGCTCCTTCTACAGCTTCGGAAACGGCAGATCCCGGCAGCTCTCGAAATCTCCGGCGTGGCCGTCGAGATTCGTACGGTCATGGGCGAGGTGGCCCAGCGGATCGAGGACCTGCAACGGCCGATGGTCGCGGTTGTGGCCCCCGCGGGTCTGGGCAAAACACACCTGGCCGCTGAGATCACCTCACCGGCGGGAAAGCCGACAGCGGGCGTGTTCGTCCACGGCGGCAAACTTCGATCCGGGAGCACGCTCGACGACCTGGCGCGCAAGGTTCCCGGCGTCCGGGTCGAGCGTTTCGAAGACCTTCTTGAGGCTCTAAATTCCGCCGGTGCGCGGGCGGGCACACGCATCCCCCTGGTCATCGACGGACTCAATGAAGCCGAACGCCCGTCCGAATGGCGCCCACTACTCGATGAGACCGTTCCTGAACTGCACAAATACCCGTACGTCCTCCTGGTCGTCACCCTCCGTGAGATACTCGCCGAACGTGCGATACCCGATGAGGCCCTGCAGGTGAGCCTCGAATGGCAGGAGCCCGAGGTCCGGGCGATCGTCACCACGTACTTCCGGCACTACCTGATCAACGCTGCCGGGGCCTGGCTTCCGAAAACGATGTTCAAGACCCCCTTGTTCGTCCGGATGTACTGCGAGGCCGCCAATCCGGATCGCATCAGAGTGGTCGGCGTCGAGGCATTACCGACCTCACTGAGCGGCGTGTTCGAGCTGTACCGCGAGAACGTCATCCGCCGGCTGGCCGACGATCCCGCCCGGAGGGCGATCCCGCCCGACCAGATCAAACGCCGACTCGCCGCCCTCGCGGAACAGCTGTGGACTCGCCGGACCCGCACGATCGCCTCGGACGACGCACGGGCCATCCTCGACGAAGGCCAGACCGACTGGGACGAGAGCCTTTTCCGGCGTCTGGTCGAGGAAGGCGTCCTGCTCCGCGACGAGGTCGACAGCGGCGAGGACGTATCGGCGCTGTTGTTCGACCGTTTCGCCGGGTACCTGATCGCTGACGCCAGACTTCGATCCACGAATCTTGCCGACATCGAAGACCGGCTCACGAAGAGCGACCTCTGGCAGGCCATCGAGGTCGATGGCCATGCCCTCGGTGAGGACGTCATCATCGGCCTGATCGGTCTGCTGCCCCGCCGCTTCAGCGGCCACCATCTCTGGCGTCACGCCCCAGCCGGGCATCGCTCCTGGATTCTGGCTCAGGAGCTGGAGTCGGAGGCAGGTTATCTGGATAGGGAGACCGTAGACGAGCTCGCCGCGCTGTTCCCCTCCTGGGACTGGAGATCCGCGGGTCGCCGTCGGGGGAACGGCATCCGGCCCGCGTTCGATCGCCTGTGGGAGGTCCGCAAGTCTGCCAGCCATCGACTGAACGCCGCCTTCCTCGACCGGGTACTGCGGCGGTTTCCGCTGGCGGACCGCGATCAGCGGTGGACCGAGTGGATTCGTAGCCGAGCAGAGGTGCATCTCACCGACGACCTCCATGCACTAGCCGAGCGCTGGTCGCGGGAACTGACACGTACGACGGCGGATGATCTGAACGCCCTGTCCGTCGCCTGGCTGCTCACCTCCACGTCCCGGCACGTCCGAGATCTCGCGACGAAGGCACTGCAGCGCTACGGCCGACCCGATCCCAAACGAATGTTCGACCTCGCCACCCGAATGCTCAACGTGGATGATCCGTACGTTGTCGAGCGAATCGTCGGTGCAGCGTTCGGTACAGCGTCCACCCACCAGCTGCCCGATCCCGGTGGACCCTTCGAGCGAGCACTCGCCGAGTGGCTCGTCACCCTGAACGAGCAATTGATCAACACCGCAGCTCCCCGAACTGCGCACGAAATCCTGCGCAGCTACGTCCGAGCAACCTTCGAGCTCGCGGGTAGTCTCCACCCTGCCGCCGTTCCGCACGGCGTGGATCCTTTCGCGCTGAAATTCGCGGCCATGCCTGCTGTACCCGTGATGAGTGATGACGATCCGAACGCTGCCGAAGCCGCCCGCACCTTCGGCGACGACTTCGAGAACTACGTGATCGGCTCGATCATCGACGGCAGGGACAACTACGACTTCGATCATCCCGAATACTGCCGCGCCCGTGGCGAAGTCATGGCTCGAATCTGGGAGATCGGCTGGCGAGAGTCGTTGCTCGGCAACACCGACCAGTCCATCACCTACCTCAGAAACCGTGCTCGAACAGACCGGGCGGACGTGGAGCGCTACGGCAAAAAGTACGGCTGGATCGCCTACCACGAGTTGGTCGGCAGGCTCACCGACACCAATCGGCATCGGAGGATATGGGCCGAAAACGGCCGCAACATCACGCCCGACATCGACCCCACGTTCCCCGAAGAACTGTCAAGCCCCGGGTTTGGTGGAGAGTTGGTTAGCTGGTTTTCAGGGGTGCGGTGACCGGGTGGGTCATCGCGTGCAGTGCCTCGTATTCGGCGGGT
>NZ_JZKF01000148.1 GCF_000962825.1 Actinoplanes rectilineatus | reverse complement strand
CGCCAACCCGCGCCCGTTCATCTGGACCAAGACCGCCGAGGAGATCCTCGAATCAATCGCCAGATTTTGTGACCGAATTTCCGGCGCAGGACACTAGCGGGATTTCCGGCATGCCCGACAATTGCAGCTCACGAACGATACTGGCGACGAGGCGTTCATCAATCATAGGGTCACTCCATTCCATCTACCGGGTCCCGCCGGGCGGAGGGAGCTCAGGCCAAACATCGCCACATCCTGAGCTCCCGGGAAGCTCAGCGTCCCCCATTGGCCCTTCGGATCATCTGAGCTACGTAAGCAAAACGCCGCTCACACGACCTCATCACCGCCGTGACCAACCGTCATCCAAGAACGCAATGGCCCTGGGCTCACAGCTGCCACTCACCGATGATCTCCGGTCGCCTACCGCCTTGCATGGCACCGAACAATCCAGCCACCGAGTCGGCGTAGCTGAGGACGTACGAGTCGCGCCCGGCGAAGAACTTCATGCCATCGGTGATGTAGATGGTGAGATGGAATCCATCGGTTCCGACTGGGTACAGATCTTCGCCAATCAACTCGGAGCATCTTTCGGCAATGCGTGCATCCCTGCCGGTAGCCACTTCAGCCGGGTCGAAAGACGTCCAGCAGAACGATTCTACACCATTTATTTCAAGACTTGGATTGTGGTCGAACTTCAATAGGTAGAATTCCGATAGAAACGCCTTCGATGCAGGGATAGAAGCAAATCCGACCGACTCCAACAGGCCGCAGATGCTTTCGATATCGACTTTTCTATCCGGATTCCATCCTCCGCTCGTAAGCATCCTTGAAATTTCCGGAGAAGGCTCAAAAGTAGGTGTCATCTTGACAGATCCCTCGCTCCGGCACGAACTAGAACACTCTGACACGAAAGGCAGGCTGGAACTGGCACGCCACTAGCGCTTCTCACGGTAATGAATTCAATGTCGGATAACTTGAGCGGACGCTCCATCAGCTTCTCGAAATCGGCGCCATGATTTGCGATCAGCGCATTGCAGGCACGCACCTCGGCACAGTTCGCGGCGTCGCCGGCGAAGGTCTGCCCACCATGCTCGAGCTCGGCTTCGATCTCGGGCTCAAGATAGACCGGCTTGGACGAAGGCCCAGAGTAGCCGGTTTCAACCATGTCAGTACCCCGAAAACGAGAAGCGGCAGTCATCGTAGCGTCTGCGGGAGCGTTTCTGGCCGCATCTTTCGCCGCGTCGGTGACGCTGCAGTTGTGTACGAGCACCGGCGTTTCGCCGACCGCTACATAGTACGTGTGGGTGTCACTAACGGTGAGGTTGTGGACGATGTCCCGCACGCTTGTCCAGCGTTGGATTGCGGTGATCTGAACACGGGTGCCGTCACCTGTCTGCAGCCACTGACCGGATTGCAGGCCAGTGGCATTGATCCATTCGCCGAGTTCCGGAACCCAAAACGGGTGACCGTCGGTAGCGATGACCTGGGCTTTCTTTGAGCCCTCGTCACCGTCGATGTCGACAGTAACCTTAACTAGGTGCTTGAGGCCTTCGCCCTTGATCTCGGCGGTCACCGTCTCGGCGGTGGTCTCGCCGGACTCGGGATCGGTGGCCAGGACCTTGTCACCGATCCCGACGTCCTCGATCGGCTCAGTCGTGCCGTCGGCCATAAGGACGCGAGTACCGGGAACAAAGCTGTTGTCAGCGCTCTTACAGTCCGGGCCGCTCGAGCCGCCGCTGCTGCGGTTCGAGGCGTCTGGTGAAGAGGCTTTCTTCCCGCCTCCGGACGCTGGCCCCGCCTTCTGCTTGACCTGCCTCTGGACGGCATTGCCGACCTTCTTCGCCACGTTGACGGCCTTGGTGCTGGTCGTCTTGATGGCCTCGTCGGCCTTCTTCTTGGCCAGCTGGGCGGCCTTCTTCGCCCGTTCGATGGCCAGCTTCTTCGCGTTCAGCGCGGCCGTCTGCGCCGCACGCGCCGCCGCCAGTACCTGTTCGGCTACCTTGCCGCCGCGGGCGGCGGCCGGGACGCGCCGAACTTCCCGTTCCGCACCCACATGCAGGGCCACTTCCCGACCGCCTGGGCCCAGGCGTGGGCCGCGCTCGGCGACACCACCTGCCGCGACAAGGCCGGCGCCATGGTCGCCGGACTGGCCGCATGCCAGGCGTCCAACGGGTACCTGTCCGGGTTCCCGGAATCCGACTTCACCGCCCTGGAAGCGCGCACCCTGAGCAACGGCAACGTGCCCTGCTACTGCGTCCACAAGACCCTGGCCGGGCTGCTCGACGTCTGGCGGCTGATCGGTGACACCACCGCCCGCGACGTGCTGCTCCGCCTGGCCGGCTGGGTCGACACCCGCACCGCCCGGCTCAGCGGCAGCCAGATGCAGGCGATGCTGGGCACCGAGTTCGGCGGCATGAACCCGGTGCTGGCCGACCTCTCCCATAATCACCTCGGTCAATACGTAGACACCATGATCGGCAGGAGGACCACAAGACAGAACCAGCCGGCCAGGCCCGCGAGGAACACCAGGCCCATCACCACCGGGTGCGGCATCCAGGGCTTGTCCCACCAGCTGCCGCCGTCGTCGTCGGCCAGGAACGGCGGCCCGGCGAAGAACCCGTTGAGCGGCCCCAGCAGCGACAGTCCGAGCAGCATGAGCATCAGGACGACCATGTAGTTGCGGCCCGGGTCGTGGCGCACGTACTCGACACTCTCCACCGGCATGATCCCGGCAATCCAGAACGCCAGCCAGGTGATCAGCACATGGTGCACGGTGATCGCCGCGACGACGAGCCAGCCGCCCAGTACCCGCTTACCTTTGACCAGCACCGACGGCGTGTGCAGCAGCGCACCCGCCAGCAGCCAGACGAACGCCAGCACGACGATCGTGTAGCCCTCGGGCGCAGGCTCTCCCGTACCGCAGCCCAGTACGCGTCCCGGTCGGCGAGGTCGTTGGCCACCACCGCCGCGGCGGCCCCGCGGCCAGGCTGAACAGGACCGCGAGCCACTGCCAGAGCCCGGCGATCAGGTGCAGCCACTCACGCCCGGTCAGCCCGTTCCCACCCGCGGGGACCGCCGGCGCGGAAGCTCTCCGCGCGGCAACCCCAGGGGCGGGCACCCAAGGCGCCGAAGCCTCGGCCGGGACCCCAGCCCGGATCCGCGGTAGGTCGTCCGCCATCAGTGGTCCTCCCCCGGCACCTCAAGATCAGGTCCGCCGAGGGTACTCACGATCCTCAGCCATACCCGCGATCGCCATGAGGTCGCCGACCGGCATCTCCAGGGCTGCTGCCAGGTCAATCACCCGCTTCCGGCCCTGGGCACCGACCATCCCGCTCGCATCCAGGCGACAGTCGACTTGGCGAGCCGACACCGCGGTGTCATCTCCCGGCGCGAGATCCCCCGCAGGTCCCAGCGCGCTGAGGATCGCCCCGAACGGATCCGCTGCGCCACAGCAACATCAGCCCCCGAAGAATCGGCGACGTCGCCGCCGCAGCACTACACCTCACCCATTTCGAATACCGCTACCTCACCGAACCTTGCTGAGATCACGTCACTGTCCCGGTCATGGAAGAGCGGATACCCAGGGTCCGACACAACCCTAGGATCGAAGTCGAAAGGCTCCGGATTATCCGACATCCAAACGGAGTCACAAACACCACCCTTCTTGGGAAACCCTGGGTGACAAACCAGATAATGGCTCCATACTCATGACGCCGATTGATCGCCACACGCAGGTAACCACCCGCCACCGAAGAACCTTCGATATACCGACGATCGGCGATACAGAACCACGCATCTTCACCGGGATCCCAAGAGCCTGCAATCTCCTCCTCTCCTCGCATTTCTTCTATAACCTCAGCGACAAAAGCCTCCGAGTTATCCAAGCTCTCTGAGTAACGCCGCTCGCCCCTAAAGTGAACACTCAAGAACACGGACTACCACCTTTTTTATCATTTACCCGTGACCGACCATCTAACTTAAAGCCTCGCATCGTACCCGACGCATCCCGGAACCAAACTGTGAGACCCGATTCCACGGGAAGCATCGCACTAGCTCGTGTTTTGTAGATCTTGAAGGAAGATCTTGATGCTCCTCGATGTTGATCGAGACGCTATGAGCGCACGATTCGAACTCACCGACGCCGAGTGGGTTCTGCTCCAGCCACTGCTGCCGCAGGACCCACCGCGAGGTCACCGCTGGAACGACCACCGCACCACCATCTCCGGGATCCTGTTCCGGGAACGCACCGGCATCCAGTGGCGTGACCTGCCGTCCCGGTTCGGGAACTGGCAGACCGTCTACCAGCGTAAACGCCGCTGGGCCCTGGACGGGACCTGGCAGCGCATCGCCGAACGGCTGCGCCTGGACGCCGACGCCAACGACCCGGAATGGACCCTCGGCATCGACTCCACCGTCGTGCGTGCCCACCAGCACGCCGCCGGAGCACGCCACCAGCCACCGGCCGACCAGTCAAAACACTGACGGCGACCGGCCCCGCTACCGAACCCGAAGCCTTGGGCCGTTCCCGGGGCGGGTTCAGTACCAAGCTGCACCTGGCCGCCGACCTGCGCAGCAGACCCGTCTCCCGATCACTGACCGCCGGCCAGCGCCACGACCGCATCGGCTACGACCAGGTCATGGCGGGTATCCGCATGCCCCGCCGTCGCGGCCGCCCACGAACCCGCCCTGCCCGGCTACTCGGCGACAAGGCGTACTCCGTCGCCGCGATCCGCACCGGCCTACGCCGACGCGGCATCGCCGCGACTATCCCCGAACGCCGCGACCAGCAGAAGAACCGCCTCAAGCGGGGATCCCGCGGCGGACGGCCACCCACGTTCGACCCCGACTGGTACCGGCAGCGCAACACCGTCGAACGAGCGGTCTCCAAACTCAAACAGTTCCGGGCCGTCGCGACCCGTTACGACAAGCGGGCGTTCATGTACCTGGCCACCGTCGACGTCGCCACCATCAAAATCTGGCTCCGCGACCTAACCAAAGATCAACAACACACGACCTAACCGCTTCCATGCAAGCCAACGGCCCTTTGCAAGAGTCACGAAGGCGATTGATCACGATATCAACAGACTTCATGCCAGTCTGCCGCATACGCCAGGCAAGCTTGGTCTCCACATGCGTGCTTTACGGATAGAAGCCACTCGACGGATTTTCAATGTCCGGCAACTCCATAAGAAAATTGTTGATCGATTCCGAAGAGGCCGAATTTCCGCCCTTGAAAGGATTGCCAACTCGGGTTACATCACCCGAATCATCAATATTCGCGATCTACCCGACCGTGGGATAACCTTCACCGCGTTCCGGAAGCTCGTCAACAACATTGCCGACACCGCAATTGTGAACAAGGACCGGCTCGTTGCCAGCGAGCACATAGTACGTGTGAAATATTTCACGGCCAGCACGCAGAGTGACCTGCGGTGACATGCCGTTGACCTGGACTTTCGTCGCCTGGAACCGCGTCGGCGGACGACCAAGGACCCGTTCGATGGCAACACGGACAGACACCGGCACACGTCGCCGCATAGTAGACCCGCCGCCAGTGGTGGGCCCGGCGGGCGGATACGGGTGTGCAGCCATCCGGCGAGAACGGTGGACAGCAGGGCTGGGTCGAGACGGATCAGTGATCGCCACATCGTGGTCCCGGCGGGGACGACGTCACCGAACCCGAACCGGTGCGGGCGTGTTCATCGAGGTCATGAAGCCAGTCGGTGATCGCTGCGAACGACGATGCCCCAGTCATGACCGCGCAGACCGCGACGCCGAGTACCGCTGACAGCGGGTAACGGATCCCGCGTCGGTCCCCGCGGGCCGGGGATCTTCGCCAGCACGTCCAGCAGAATAATGCAGTCACCCTCGGTGACCATAGTTGATGTGGTGGCGGCGTGGGGTGCCGTAACGGTCAATGCAGTGATGAGAGATGATGCCATCGGCGAGTGAGGTCCTCGGGGTTGTGAAGCGTAGAGAACTCTATCTTCACCGATGTGATCTCACCCGCCGCCTTCGCCTCCACAGAGGCCACTCTCCTCGTAAATCCCCAGCTCACGGCCTCGTCGTCAGACAACGCAATCGCCCTGGGGGTCGAGGCGCCGGGACCGGGACCTGCGCTGGTCACGGCGGGCACGGATGAGGCCGGCAAGACGGTTCAGGCTACAAGTGGACAACGGAATCGCGGCAGGGTAAGACAGCACAGCGAGGCTCCCGATTGAGGCATCGGATCTTGGTCGACTGCTGTCTTACCGGGAGCCTCGTCCTATGTCGATCCCGGCGCCCCGCCCCGGCCACGACCTGCATCATCACGATGAAATTTGACTCCAGGATCAACCCTCGATCAAATTCTTCGCAAAAAACTGATTCAGTGATACCGGCCGATGCATTTACTGCGGACACCCAGGTCCGCATTACGGGTAGTATCGTCGCAGTATCAACGCACCCCGGTCATTGATTAGAGCATGGTCGGCAATCGGCCTCATCCGAGGATCGAAGTACTCCAGAACCTCTCTCGTCTCGACAAAAGGGATGCCGAGCTCCTCCTGGAATATCCGCAAAAATCCAAACGGCGTGAGCGCACCCGGAGACTCTCGAGCGAGCAAAAAATCAAGAACCTCCAGGAGGGTCGCGCCTCCGATTACAAAATCGCTCAGCTCGCCTGAATACTTCGTCATAAAATCAGCTTCCAGGTCGCCTGAAGACCGGCTCCGCATTGGTGTAGCTACCAGGATCACCGGCGAGCCGACTCCTGTCCACAGAAACCTCGGTCAGTCCATATTTTGAAAGCATATGCCCGGTAAAGGTACCTCTTGCCGCATCCTCGTGAGACATTCCAGCTCTCAAGTTCTTGTTGAATGCGTTGAGATTGGAAGGCATCGAGGTGACCCACTTAGCCTCGAAAGCATTGACGTTCTCAGGGCCGAAGTGATTCATGACCGCCTCGAACATCTGGCCACCCGGAGGGGTTCCCGCACCCTTCTCGATCGCCATCGTGAGAGTGCCGTTCTTCAGCGTAGCCAAAACGCCACCCCCACCTTCATAGGTCTCGATGAACTCACCGCTGGCACAGTTATGCACAAGAACGGCGGCATTGCCAGCATGCACATAGTACGTGTGGATGTTAGTGACGGTTAGGTTGTGGACGATGGCTTGGGTGGCTGTCCAGCGCTTGACTGCGGTGATCTGGACGTAGGTGCCGTTACCGGTCTGCAGCCACTGGCCAGCCTGTAGATCGGTGGCGTCGACCCACTCACTGAGCTCCGGGACCCAGAACGGGTGACCGCCTGTCGCGATGACCTGGGCGGTTTCAGAACCCTGTTCTCCGTCGATGTCGATTGTGACCTTGACCAGGCGCTTGAGACCTTCGCCCTTGATCTCGGCGGTCACCGTCTCGACGGTGGTCTCGCCGGACTCTGGATCCGTGGCAAGGACCCGATCTCCGGTCTTCACCTCTTCGATCGGCTTGGTGGTGCCATCGGCCATAAGCACTCTGGTACCGGGGACAAAGCTGTTGCTCTCACAACTGTCCTTCGCAGCGCTTGAACCGCCGCTACTCCGGTCCTTGCCGCCGGACGGTCCGCCCTTCTTCCCGCCGGAAGCAGCCGGGTTGGCTTTGCTCTTGGCCTGGCGTTGAACGGCGTTGCCGACCTTCTTCGCCACGTTGACGGCCTTGGTGCTGGTCGTCTTGATGGCCTCGTCGGCCTTCTTCTTGGCCAGCTGGGCGGCCTTCTTCGCTCGCTCGATCGCCAACTTCTTGGCTTGCAGCGCCGCTGCCTGCGCCGCCCGCGCGACCGCCAGGACCTGCTCGGCTACCTTCTTCGCGGTCTTCCAGGCATCGATGGCCGCCATCGTCGCCTTGATCGCCGCGATGATCTGTCGGGTTTTCAGGATTTTGGCCACCGGGATGGCGCTCATCAGCAGGCTGCCGCAGGCCCACAGGTCGCCGCCGAAGCAGCCGATGGCGTCGTTGAGGCCGATGATCTCGGAGAGCATGCCCCAGGCCGCGGAGAGGATGACCGAGGTCAGCGACCGGTTGGCATTGTTCTGGGCCTCGGCCACCTGCGCCGCCGTCAAACCGGCACCAATGAGAGCCGCGCCGATCTCCGAGGCCGTCAGGGTGATGGACAGGCCGGACGGGTCGGAGTGGGTGACCGGGTTGTTGTGGGCGTAGGCGTACCCGTTCTGCTGCACCGGGTCCGCCAGGTCGACCACCGGGTCCGCGGACAGGAACCGGCCGACCACTGGGTCGTACATGCGGGCACCCAGCGGCGTGTAGCCGGAGGAATCGTCGCGCATGGCGCCGAGGAAACCGGTGTTGGTGGCCATGTTCTGCTGCAGGTGGGCGGTGCCCCGCTCGTTGCCGAACGGGTCCTGCTTACGAATGCGTACGGCCATGCCGTCGCTGAGGTTGACCTCGGCGTACGGGCTGCCCTGGTGGTCGCCGGTGATGGCGACCAGACGGGCCGAGCCGCCGCCGGTGGCGACCCGCAGGATCGAGCCGCCCGGCACCGCGTACGAGCGCTGGGTGTTGACCGGCCGGCCGCCCTCCTGGACGGTCAGCTGGGCCTCGCCGAGGTTGAGTGTGGCCTGTTTGCCCTGGATGCTGAGCAGGCGGGAGCCGTCGGCGCCGTAGATGTAGGTGGTTTCGTCCTGCGGCGTCCACAGCTGACCGGCCGCGCCGGTGCACGCGGTGAGGGTGATGGCCGCCGCGTCGGCGGTAGCCGTGAGGCACAGGTTCGAGGCCGGGTGGACAAGCGCGCCGGTGGTGTCGCGGCGGAACTGCTGGGCCGGCGAGCCGTCGCACTTCTGGAGCTGGAGAGTGGAGTCGGCCGGCTGGGCGCACCAGGTGCCGTTGTGCTGGGTGAGCGCGCCGAGGTTGCGGTCCCAGCCCTCGGCGGCCGGGGTGAAGGTCCATTTCTGGGCGGGGCCGTTGTTGCAGCCCCACAGCTGGATCTTCGTGCCGGCCACGGCGGCACCGTCGGCGACGTCGAGGCAGGCGTTGTTCAGGCCCACGTAGGAGGTCTTGCCGTTGCTGCCGGCTCCGGCGATGCGTTCGATCTGGCCGTCGTAGGTCCAGGCCAGGCTCTGGGTGTCGCCGTTCTGCAGTGACGCCACCTGCGCGGTGCTGCCGGTGAGCGTGTAGAGGCGCTCCGCTTCGGCGGTGACCTGCGCGCCCGTCGGGGTCGTGTAGTTCTTGGTGACCTTGGTGAGGGTGCCGGGCTGGCTGCCGTCGGCCTTTCCGTACGTGTACGTGCTGGTGGCGTCCTTGGCGGTGGCGCCGGTGAGGTCCTTGTCGACGAGTTTGGTGCGGTTGCCGAGCAGGTCGTACTCGTACTCCTGCCAGTAACCGGCGTTGTCCTTACCGGCGGCGACGTTGACAGTGCCGTCGGCGCCGACCGGGCCGGCCGAGCAGGATTCCTGGTCCTTCGCCGTCCAGGCCTTGGTCAGCTGGCCGATCGGGTCGTACGTGAAGCACTGCCGTTCCTCGATGCCGACCGACTTCTCGCGGATCGTGGTGATGTTGCCGGCGTTGTCGTACGCGTAGGAGCGGTTCGAGGCGAGGACTCCGCCGACGAGCTTCTTGTCGCCGGTGTTCTCCCGGTAGACCTGCTGGTCGAGCAGGGCGCCGCTGGCGTCGTCGAAGTTGTTCAGCGCCCACACGCGGTAGGGCTGGGCTCCCAGGGTGGAGCGGCGCAGCTGGCCGTAGACCGAGTAGACGGTCTCGGCGCCGTACCAGTTCTGGCCGGAGACCGTGAGGGGCAGGCCCTCGCTGTTGTACCGGGCGATCACCTTCTCGCTCGGGAAGGCACCGATGCCGGGCAGGGTGACCGAATCCGGTAGGCCGGTGTCGGTGTAGCTGTAGGCGTACGTGTAGGTGCTCTTCAGGCCCCAGCGATCGGTGATCGGCTTGGGGAGCGTCATGGTGGTCGTCGTCGGCTGGTAGTCGCTGGTGTAGCCGGTGATCGTCTGGGTGTAGGGCTGCCCGTCGGTGTACCGGGTCACGGTGGTCGGCAGGCCGATACCGCCGACGGCCTTGTCGTAGCTGTACTCGGCTCGCAGATCGGAAGTCGCCGCGCGGGCGATGACCGACACCACGGCCCGGCACTCGGTCAACCGTGCTCAGGCTGATCAGGCCCGCCAGGGTGGCGAGCTGGTCCGGCAGCGCACCCCCGCGCTGCAGCACATCGAGCACACCAGCGAGTTCCTCGACCTGGTCGGGGCGTGCGCGCAGTTCGTCGCCTCGGCCGGCCGGATCGTTCCGGGGCTGCGGGGGCAGAACTACACCGAGGACGAGAAGGCGACGGTGCAGCGCAACCTGGCCCGGGTACGGGCGGCCGCGGACTGGATCGAGGGTGCGGTCGCCACCGGCCAGGTCACCCAGGAGGAGGGCCTGGCCCGCCTCCTGGCCGGTGAGTAGCCCGGCCATGGGACGGGT
>NZ_JZKF01000147.1 GCF_000962825.1 Actinoplanes rectilineatus | reverse complement strand
GTCGACACCGCGCTCGGGGTCGAACTTGTCGACCGCCTTGATCAGGCCGACGGTGGCGGTCTGGACGAGGTCGTCGGTGGGCTCGCCGCGACCGGAGTAACGGTGCGCGAGATGCCGGGCCAGCGGCAGCCAGGCCTCGATGGCCCGGTCCCGGAGCCGGGCGCGCTGGCGGCCCGGTGGAGCCACCGCCAGCGCGTCGAGTAGGTCGGAGGCGGTGCCCGGCGTCGTGTTCGCCGAGCCGGCCGGAGCGTCGATCACAGTCATGACAGGTCCTCCATCGGTCGGGCAGAGAGCCGTGCCCGCGTACGGCGACCGTTCCTGAACAGCAACGCTATCCGCGGAGTGGACCCGCGGCTAGCCGAAAGTATGAGTGACGTTGCGTGAATGCGGAAACTACTGAGGGAATTCATCCTATGGTGTCAGCCGCCCGGGGTCCGGCAGAGCGCTGGATTGCCCGCCGGGGGAACGTGGTAGACAGCAGCATTGCCCCGGGCGGAGTGCGTCCGGGCTCGGACGGAACGGAAGACGGATGCAGATCCTCGGTATCGACATCGGCGGCTCCGGCGTGAAGGGCGCTCCGGTCGACACCGCACGCGGCGAACTGGCCGGCGAGCGGTTCCGCGTGCCGACCCCCCGCCCCGCGACCGTGGAGAGCGTCGTCGAGGCGGTCGCCGAGGTCGCCGCCCAGTTCGACGGGTACGAGCGGGTCGGTGTCACCTTCCCCGGCGTGGTGGTCGACGGGGTGACCCGGACGGCCGCCAACATCGACAGGTCCTGGATCGACGCCCCGGCCGCCAAGCTGTTCGGCGAGCGCCTGGGCAAGCCGGTCACCGTGCTCAACGACGCGGACGCGGCCGGCGCGGCCGAGGTGGCGTTCGGCGCCGGGCGCGACCAGTCCGGGCTGATCATGATGGTCACCCTGGGCACCGGCATCGGCACCGCGCTCTTCCTGGACGGCGTGCTGATCCCGAACACCGAGCTCGGTCACCTGGAGATCGACGGCCGGGACGCCGAGCTGCTCGCCTCCGACCGCATCCGGGAGTCCGAGGAGCTCAGCTGGGAGAAGTGGGCGCCCCGGGTCGAGCGGTACCTGCGCCACGTGGAGATGCTGCTGGCGCCGCGCCTGTTCATCATCGGCGGCGGTGTGAGCAAGAAGTCCGAGAAGTTCTTCCCGCTGCTCGACCTGCGGACCCCGATCGTGGCCGCCACACTGCTCAACAACGCCGGGATCATCGGCGCGGCGGCCGGCGCCCGGCAGGCGGCGGCCGGCCCCGGCCCGCAGGACCCGGGCGCGATCCAGGTCGACGCGGCCGCCCAGGGCGACCTGGCCTGAACACCCGAGGAAAGAGGCACACATGGCGCGTACCGTCGCCACGAACAACCGGGTCGAGCGGGACGAACTGGTCGCGTTCCTGCGGCCCCGGCATCACGCGATCCTGATGACCACCCGTAAGGACGGCCGTCCGCAGTCGTCGCCGAACACCTGCGGGGTCGACCCCGAGGGCCGGATCGTCATCTCCAGCTACCCGGAGCGGGCCAAGGTGGCGAACATCCGCCGCGACCCGCGGGTCACCCTGTGCGTCCTCTCCGACGAGTGGAACGGCGCGTGGGTGCAGGT
Organism: Actinoplanes rectilineatus; assembly: GCF_000962825.1. Classification (GTDB taxonomy): domain Bacteria; phylum Actinomycetota; class Actinomycetes; order Mycobacteriales; family Micromonosporaceae; genus Actinoplanes; species Actinoplanes rectilineatus. The sequence goes on along the minus strand of NZ_JZKF01000147.1, from coordinate 9,295 downwards.
GGACGGGACCGCCGAGGTGATCGACCTGCCGGACGCGGTGGAGCCGCTGGTGGAGTACTTCCGCTGCATCTCCGGCGAGCACTCGGACTGGGACGAGTACCGCCAGGCCATGATCGACCAGGGCAAGTGCCTGATCCGGGTCACGATCGACTCGTGGGGCCCGATCGCCACCGGCGGTTTCCCCGCCCGTCTGGCCTGACCCTGGTCAGTACCGCAAGACCGGCGCCGAGGAGGACAGTTACGGCGCCGGCCTTGCGGCCGTATGGGGCCCCGGCTCAGGCCGCCGCGGCGGACGTGGGGGCCTGCTCGGGCTCGGCGTCCAGCAGGTAGAGCAGGGTGTCGCGGTGCATCGCCGCGATCGGCTCGAGCAGGTCGGGGTGGCGCAGCAGCACGGCCGCCTCGAGGTCACGCGGGTCCGGGCTGAGCAGCCGGCGGAACTCGTTGGGCAGGCCACCGGTGCGGCGGCCGTTCGGGCGCGGGCGGGGGTCCGGGACCGGCATCGCGGCGATCACGGCGTCCACGCCGCGACGGGCCAGGGACGGGTCGGCGAGCAGGCAGGCCGCCCAGCTGACCACGGTCTCGTCGACCCAGGTACGCCAGCCCTCGCCGTCGGCGAACTCGTCCTCGGGCTCACTGCCGGCCTTCCAGTCGAGCAGCGCGGAGCCGCCCGGACCGGCGATGGCCACCAGCGCCGCGTCGATCACGGTGGGGTACCGCAGCCAGGCCGCGACCGTGACGGCCTGCCGTGCCTGCAGTTCGGCGAGGGTGTGCGCGACCGTGTTCGCGTCCCCACCGGGGTACGCACGGGCCAGCCAGTGGGTGCTGGCGGCGATCACCGGCGAAAGTGCGGTCGACGACGTACCGGGCACGTCGGGCTCCTCCCTCTGGCGCGGCCGGTGTGGCTCGCGACGGAAGTCCACTCGGCTCGGCACGCAGGCGACTGAGCATGCTCACCCTGATGGCAACGCACGGCAACCGACACACACCCCGGGCCGCGCCGGTTTGCGCCGGAAGGGGAGCCGCGTCCCGGCCGTCCGATCCGGGACCGTGCTCACCGCGTACCCGGAAAAGGGGTTGATCTGAAGGACGACCGACCGCGTCCCGACGCGCCCCGGTAACCGTGCTCCGGTAGGTTATGGCGCATCGGCGGTCGGCCGTTTCATCTTCCCTCACGTCTTGGGCGTTTCATGTTCTCCGTTGCGGAGAAGTCATAGGACGAACGACGGCGGGTTTCCCGGTCGCCGAGTCCTCCCGCGCCCCTCTGATTACGGTGGAGATCATGACCGGACGCTTCCCCATCGAAGACGTGACGCCGGCTGTGTCCGGTGGCCGCTACCCGGCGAAGGCGGTGGTCGGCGAGATCGTGCCGGTCTCCGCGGTGTCCTATCGCGAAGGACATCACGCGCTCGGGGTGAACGTGGTATGGCGTGGCCCCGACGGTCTGACCAAACCCTTCACCCGGATGACCCCCGGCGAGCCCGGCCTCGACAAGTGGCACGGGTCGATCCGGCCGGACGAGCCCGGACGGTGGACGTTCACCGTGGAGGCGTTCGACGATCCGTATCGGACATGGCGCGACGCCGTGGTGAAGAAGATCGGCGCCGGGCAGGGTGTCGAGGATCTGGCCAACGACCTCGCCGAGGGCGCCGAACTGCTGGACCTCGCCACCAAGACCGTCCCCGGTGAGGACGAGGAGCGGGTCCGCGAGGCGGCCGCCGCGCTGCGTGACGAGAACCGGTCACTGTTCTCCCGGGTCACCCCGGCGCTCGACCTCGAGGAACTGCTCTGGCACCACCCGGTGCGGCTGCTGGTGACCACGACCCGCTCGTTCGCCGTCTGGGTGGACCGTGAGCGTGCCCTCTATTCCGCGTGGTACGAGTTCTTCCCGCGGTCCGAGGGTGCCGAGATCGGACCTGATGCCACGCCGATCAAGCACGGCACGTTCCGCACCGCCGCCGAGCGGCTGCCCGCGGTCGCCGCGATGGGCTTCAACGTGGTCTACCTGCCGCCGATCCACCCGATCGGCAAGATCAACCGCAAGGGCCGCAACAACACGCTGGTCGCGCGCCCGGAGGACGTCGGCTCGCCGTGGGCGATCGGCTCGGACGAGGGCGGTCACGACGCGATCCACCCTTCACTCGGCACTTTGGAAGATTTCGTATTCTTTAGGGAGAAAGCGGAAGAGTTGGGCATGGAGGTCGCCCTCGACCTCGCCCTTCAAGCCGCTCCGGACCACCCCTGGGTGAAATCCCACCCGGAGTTCTTCACCACGAAGCCGGACGGCACCATCGCCTTCGCCGAGAACCCGCCCAAGAAATACCAGGACATCTACCCGCTGAACTGGGACAACGACTACCGGGCGCTGCGCGACGAGGTGTACCGCGTCGTCATGCACTGGGTGAACAACGGCGTCCGGATCTTCCGGGTGGACAACCCGCACACCAAGGCCGTCAACTTCTGGCAGTGGCTTATCCCCAAGGTCAAGGAGACGCACCCGGACGTGCTGTTCCTGGCCGAGGCGTTCACCAGGCCGGCCATGATGAACGGGCTCGGCAAGATCGGCTTCACGCAGTCGTACACCTACTTCACCTGGCGTACCACCGCGGCCGAGATGCGCGAGTACATGGGCCAGCTGCTGTCCACGCTCGACTGGATGCGCCCCAACTTCTGGCCGAACACGCCGGACATCCTGCACGAGTCGCTGCAGAACGGCGGCCCGCCGATGTTCAAGATCCGCGCGGTGCTGGCGTCCATGCTCACCCCGTCCTGGGGCCTCTACTCCGGCTACGAGCTCTGCGAGCACGTGCCGCGGCCGGGCGCCGAGGAGTACATCGACAACGAGAAGTTCGAGCTGAAGCCGCGGGACTGGGCGGCCGCCGAGCGCAACGGACGCTCGCTCGCCCCCTTCCTGACCACGCTCAACCGGGTCCGCGAGGAGAACCCCGCCCTGCGCCGGCTGCGCAACCTGCGGTTCCACGAGATCGACAACGGCAACCTGCTGTGCTTCTCGAAACGCGACCCGGACACCGGCAACACCGTGCTGGTGGTCTGCTCGTTCGATTCATCCACCGTGCAATGGGGCAACACCACGCTGGACATGCCGGCGCTGGGCCTGAACTGGCACGACCGATTCATGGTCGAGGACCAGATCACCGGCGCCACGTACGAGTGGGGACAGTTCAACGCGGTCCGGATCGACCCGTTCGTCGAGCCGGCGCACATCTTCGTCGTGCGAGCGAAGTAGGGGGAGCCTGATGGAGCTGGTGAACGAGCACGATCCCGCCGAGGGAAGCCACACCGAGGACGGGGTCGTCGAACACCCCAGCGCCGACGACTTCGGGCACGCCCGCTCGCTGCCCGCCGACCGGACATGGTTCCAGCGAGCCGTCTTCTACGAGGTGCTGGTCCGGGCCTTCTACGACTCGGGGTCGGACGGCGGCGGTGACCTGCGCGGACTCATCGAACGCCTGGACTACCTGCAGTGGCTCGGCGTGGACTGCCTCTGGCTGCCCCCGTTCTACGACTCGCCGCTGCGCGACGGCGGCTACGACATCCGCGACTTCTACAAGGTGCTGCCCGAGTTCGGCACGGTCGAGGACTTCGTGGCGCTGCTCGACGCGGCGCACAAGCGGGGCATCCGGGTCATCACCGACCTGGTCATGAACCACACCTCCGACTCGCACCCGTGGTTCCAGGCGTCGCGGCACGACCCGGAGGGCCCGTACGGCGACTTCTACGTCTGGAACGACACCAGCGAGAAGTACCAGGACGCCCGGATCATCTTCGTCGACACCGAGGAGTCGAACTGGACGTTCGACCCGGTGCGCCGGCAGTTCTACTGGCACCGGTTCTTCTCCCACCAGCCGGATCTCAACTACGAGAACCCGAAGGTGCAGGAGGCGATGCTCGACGTCCTGCGCTTCTGGCTGGACCTGGGCATCGACGGGTTCCGGCTGGACGCGGTGCCCTACCTGTTCGAGGAGGAGGGCACCAACTGCGAGAACCTGCCGCAGACCCACGCCTTCCTCAAGCACTGCCGCAAGGTGATCGACGACGAGTTCCCCGGCCGGGTACTGCTCGCCGAGGCCAACCAGTGGCCGGCCGACGTCGTGGAGTACTTCGGCGACCCCAAGAGCGGCGGCGACGAATGCCACATGGCGTTCCACTTCCCGCTGATGCCGCGCATCTTCATGGCGGTCCGCCGCGAGTCACGTTTCCCCATCTCCGAGATCCTGGCGCAGACACCGGCCATCCCGGACAACACCCAGTGGGGCATCTTCCTGCGTAACCACGACGAGCTGACGCTCGAGATGGTGACCGACGAAGAACGCGACTACATGTACTCCGAGTACGCCAAGGACCCCCGGATGAAGGCGAACGTCGGCATCCGCCGCCGGCTCGCCCCGCTGCTGGAGAACGACCGCAACCAGATCGAGCTGTTCACCGCCCTGCTGCTGTCGCTGCCCGGTTCGCCGGTGCTGTACTACGGCGACGAGATCGGCATGGGCGACAACATCTGGCTCGGTGACCGCGACGGTGTGCGTACCCCGATGCAGTGGACACCGGACCGCAACGCCGGTTTCTCCACCGCCACGCCCGGCCGCCTCTACCTTCCGGTCAATCAGGACCCGGTGTACGGGTACCAGGCGGTCAACGTGGAGGCCCAGCGGGACAGCGCCACCTCGCTGCTCAACTGGACCCGGACCATGCTGGCGGTCCGGCGGCGGCACGAGGCGTTCGCCGTCGGCACCTTCCGCGAACTGGGCGGCTCCAACCCGTCGGTGCTGGCATTCCTGCGCGAGTCGGGCGACGACGTGGTGCTCTGCGTCAACAACCTGTCCCGCTTCCCACAGCCGATCGAACTGAACCTGCAGCACTGGAACGGTTACACGCCCGTCGAACTGACCGGGCACGTGAACTTCCCCCGGATCGGTCAGTTGCCGTACCTTCTGACACTTCCGGGACACGGCTTCTACTGGTTCCAGTTGTGCGGGTCTGAGGAGAAGCAATGACGTTGCCGTACGCCGAGTGGTTACCGCAACAACGCTGGTACGCCGGACGCAGCCGAGTGCTCGCCTCGGTCAAACAGGCCTCCGCGACGTCCCTGCGCGACGATCTGGAACTGGTGCTGCTCGACGTCGAATACACCGACGGCAGCTCCGAGCGGTACCAGATCCTGGTCGGCTGGGGCGCCATCGGCATCCCCGAGTACAGCGCCGTCGCCACCATCGGCACCAGCGACGACGGCCGCACCGGCTTCGACGCCCTGTACGACCCGGACGCGGCCCGCCACCTGCTCACCCTGATCGACGCCTCGGCGACGGCCGGCGACATCACCTTCACCAAGGAACCCGGCGTCACCCTGCCACTGGACGCCGCGCCCCGGGTCTTCGACGCCGAGCAGAGCAACACCAGCGTGGTCTTCGACCAGGACGCGATCCTCAAACTGTTCCGCCGGGTCACCTCCGGCATCAACCCGGACATCGAGCTCAACCAGGTCCTCGGCCGGGCCGGCAACCCGCACGTGGCACGGCTGCTCGGCTCACTGCAGACCGCCGACGACAGCGGCACCTGCTCGCTGGGCATGGTGACGGAGTACGCCGCCAACTCCGCCGAAGGCTGGGCGATGGCCACCACCTCGGCCCGCGACCTGTTCGCCGACGCGGCATTCCGGGCCGACGAGGTCGGCGGCGACTTCCAGGGCGAATCCACCCGGCTCGGCGAGGCCGTCGCGTCCGTACACCAGACCCTCGCCGACGAACTGGGCGCCGGGCCGGCCCCGTTCCCCGTCGACGCGGTGCTGGCCCGGCTGCGCACCGCCGCCAACGCCGTCCCGGAACTCCAGCAGTACGTCCCGGCTATCACCGAACGGTTCACCGCCCTCACCGGCGAACAGGTCGAAGTCCAGCGGGTCCACGGCGACCTGCACCTCGGACAGGTCCTGCGCACCCCGGAGGCCTGGCTGCTCATCGACTTCGAGGGCGAACCCGGACAGCCCCTCGACGAACGGCGCCTGCCCGACTCGACCCTACGGGACGTGGCCGGTGTGCTGCGCTCCTACGAATACGCCGCCTACCAGCTCCTGGTCGACCAGGCCGACGACGAACACCTGGCCGCCCGCGCCCGCGAATGGGTGGACCGCAACCGGGCGGCGTTCTGCGAGGGGTACGCGCGGACCTCCGGCTCCGACCCTCGCGACAGTGCAGCGCTGCTGTCCGCGTACGAACTGGACAAGGCGGTCTACGAGGCCGCGTACGAAGCCCGGCACCGGCCTGGATGGTTGCGGATCCCGATGCGCTCCATCGCCCGGCTTGTCGGATGACCCCCCGGGAGGACGACTCCATCATGATCGGCCAGACCACCTCACGGCTCGCCGCCGACCAGAGGTCCATGAACTCGGTGATCGGCGGGGACACCCACGATCCGCACGCGGTCCTCGGCGCCCACCCGCACGGCGGCCAGACCGTGATCCGCACCCTCCGCAAGGGCGCCACCGCCGTGCACGTGCTGCACGACGGCGAACGCCACGAGATGACCCGGGTACACCCGGACGGGATCTTCGCGGCCGAGCTGGCCGGGACGGTCCTCGACTACCGGCTCGACGTGGACGGGACACAGGTCGACGACCCGTACCGTCATCCGCCCACCCTCGGCGACCTCGACCTGCACCTGATCGGGGAGGGCCGGCACGAGAAACTGTGGAAGGTGCTCGGCGCGCAGCCCCGGGGCACCGGCGTGGCGTTCGCGGTGTGGGCACCGAGCGCCCGGGGCGTGCAGGTCGTCGGTGACTTCGCCGGCTGGGGGCCGTACGACGGCTGGCCGATGCGCTCGCTCGGCTCCAGCGGCGTCTGGGAGCTGTACATCCCGAACGCGCACGTCGGCACCCGGTACAAATACAAGATCCTCGGCCGGGACGGTGTCTGGCGCGAACACGCCGACCCGCTGGCCCAGCACACCGAGATCCCGCCGGCCACCGCGTCGGTCGTCTTCCACTCCGAACACCAGTGGCACGACGAACAGTGGATGCGGGACCGCGCCCGCAAGTCGTGGCACCAGGAACCCATCAGCGTCTACGAGGTGCACCTCGGTTCGTGGCGCCCCGGGCTCTCCTATGTCGAGCTGGCGGACCAACTGGTGCAGTACGTGCTCGAGACGGGCTTCACGCACGTCGAGCTGATGCCGGTGATGGAACACCCGTTCGGCGGCTCCTGGGGTTACCAGGTCACCGGCTACTTCGCCCCCACCTCCCGCTTCGGCACCCCGGACGAATTCCGCTTCCTGGTGGACAAGCTGCACCAGGCCGGCATCGGCGTGATCCTCGACTGGGTGCCCGCCCACTTCCCCAAGGACGAGTGGGCCCTGGCCCGCTTCGACGGCACCCCACTCTACGAACACGGCGACTGGCGGCGCGGCGAACACCCCGACTGGGGCACGTACGTCTTCGACTTCGGCCGCCGCGAGGTCCGCAACTTCCTCGTCGCCAACGCGCTCTACTGGTGCGAGGAATTCCACGCCGACGGCCTGCGCGTCGACGCCGTCGCCTCGATGCTCTACCTGGACTACTCGCGCAAAGAAGGCGAGTGGACCCCCAACCAGTACGGCGGCCGGGAGAACCTGGACGCGATCAGCTTCCTCCAGGAGATGAACGCGACCGTCTACAAGAACCACCCCGGCGTGATGACGATCGCCGAGGAATCCACCGCGTGGCCCGGCGTCACCCGCCCCACCCACCTGGGCGGCCTCGGCTTCGGCTTCAAATGGAACATGGGCTGGATGAACGACACCCTCTCCTACATGGAGAAGGAACCCGTCCACCGGCAGTGGCACCACCACCAGATGACCTTCGCCACCGTGTACGCGTGGAGCGAGAACTACACCCTGCCGATCAGCCACGACGAGGTCGTCCACGGCAAGGGCTCCCTGACCGGCAAGATGCCCGGCGACCTGTGGCAGAAACTCGCCAACACGCGGGCCCTGCTCGGCTTCATGTGGGCGTTCACCGGCAAACAACTGCTCTTCATGGGCGCCGAGATGGGCGACATGCGCGAGTGGAGCGAGGAACGCGGCCTCGACTGGGGACTGCTCCTCGACCCGCAGTTCGCGGGCGTCAAGAACCTGGTGACCGACCTGAACCGGGTCTACCGCGAAACGCCGGCACTGTGGACGCAGGACACGTCCCCGTCCGGCTTCCGCTGGATCACCAGCGAGGACTCCCAGCACAACACGTTCTCGTTCGTCCGCTTCACGCCGACCGGCGACGCCCTGGCCTGCGTGGTCAACTTCGCGGCCATCCCACACGAGGGCTACCGCATCGGGCTGCCGCGCACGGGCCGCTGGACCGAGGTGCTCAACACGGACAGCGACCTGTACGGCGGTTCCGGCGTGGGCAACCTGGGCTCCGTCGAAGCCGACCCGATCCCGTGGCACGGTTTCGACGCCTCGGTCGCGTTGCGGGTCCCGCCGTTGGGCGCCCTGTGGCTCCGTCTGGAGCGCTGATCACGCCTCTTTCCGTTTCCCCGACCATTCCCGCTTCCCCCTAGAGGCACGCCCTTTCCCGCCTGCCTCTAGGGGCACGCCCTTTCCCGCCTGCCTCTAGGGGCACGCCCCTTCCCGCCTGCCTCTAGGGGCACGCCCCTTCCCGCCCTCCCCTAGAGAACTGTGGACGCCCCGACCTCCGTCCGAGGCCGGGGCGTCTCTCCAACTCCGCTTCTCTGGTACGAACGCCGCGCCCCGCTCCCCCAGACCACGACCCTCCGCACCGCGGTCCAGCAGGCATCCCGCCCAGCTCCCCCAGACCACGACCTTCCCAACCGCGGTCCAGCAGGCACCCCGCCCCGATCAAGCTTTCGGGTGCACCGGCCCACCCAGCCCCGACGGTGAACGCCCCCGAACCCGCGATCGGGCACACCAACCGCCCCGCAATCATGATCGGGTACACCAACCGCCCCCAGCCCTCGACCGGGTGCTCCAACCGCCCCCCAGCCCTCGGTCGGGTGCTCCAACCGCCCCACAACCATGACCGGGTACACCAACCGCCCCCGACCCCTCGATCAGGTGCACCAACCGCATCCACGCGCGCCGAACGCACCCGATCAAGCCGCCGGGCGACGTGCTCGTAGAGACCGACGTCGTCATGCACTCACCAGCCCGAACAGAGGGCGCCCGCCCCCGACCACGTCATTGGGTGAGCCAACCGCCCCAGCAAGCAGCCAGCGCACCCGATCAAGCTTTCGGGAGCGCGGACCCACCCAAACCACACGGCAGCCGCCCCCAAACCCATAATCGGGAGCACCCA
>NZ_JZKF01000146.1 GCF_000962825.1 Actinoplanes rectilineatus | reverse complement strand
GCCCACGCCGCCAATCCACGACGGCCGAGCCGGCCCTCCGGAACGGCGGCTGACCGGACCGCCCACAGCGAACGCACTCGCGGTCGGCACCGGCAGGACTGGCACGCTGTGCACCATGGAGCCGTTGAAGGTCACGTACGACGAGGTCGCCGATGCGGCCTACATCTACCTCCAGGCGCCCGGCACTCGGGTGGCGAGGATGTATCCATGTGATCCCGTCGACGTGGACGGCATGATCAACCTGGACTTCGATGCCAATGGCCGCCTGATCGGTCTTGAGGTGCTGGACGCACGGGCGAAACTCGCGCCGCAGCTCCTGACGCAGGCCGAGAACATCACGCGGCGAACCACGGGCGGACAGTAGCGCACCACCCCGGTTCGCGACTGGAAGAGAGCACACCGTGCGGCAGATGAGGACGTCACCACCAGAGCCACTGGGCGTTGTGGCGATGCTGCTGGATGGTGGGGATCGTGTCGACTATTCCGGCGCCGCGGTGTTCCTTGGTGGCATTTCGGCATGCGACGCGGGCTGCTTGCCGCTCCCGGCTGGTCCAGACATGGTCGATGAACCAGCGAGGTGGGCCCCCGCCACCGACCAGGAGGCGCAGTCCGGTTCGCCGGTGATGCGGACCGTCTCTGTCCGTGCGAGACATGATTCTCCCCTTTCGGAGCCGCGTGTGCGGTCACCTAAGTGGGATGGGATGCGGCGCTCATTCCTGCGCGACGGTCGACAACCATGACTCGCAGAATAGTCGGAGCCATCCGCTCATCGGCAGATCAGTCGGCCCGATTGGTGCGGGGATGAGGTCGGGCCGGCCGAAGAACAGGACTCGTCGGAGGCAGGCTCTCGCAGTGGCGGATTGTTCCACGGGCAGGCGCGTCTGGAGGACGACCTCGGTGTCGGGGAGATTCGAGGCAACCGCGGCCTACCCGATGAACACCATCGGCGCATCGTGATACCTGCCAGATGGCCGGGGGCGGAACACGCTGTGATGGGCGGTAGTGGTCAAAAGCAGAACGCGGCCCGGACTGTGGTGCTGAGATTGCCGGATGGGTGTTCGCGTCTTGCTGGATGAGGATCGGGTCTTCGTGACCTACCACTCGGCGTCGGTGTTCAGCGGCGATGACCTGTTCGAGGAGGACTACGACCTCGAACAGGCCTGGACGGGGCAGAGCAACGGGCTCTGTGGTGCCGCGGTGGAAGGGCTGCTTCTTCTGAACGTGGGTCAGCACACCGGGTGGGTGCCTTTCCGGGTGGAGTTGCACGCTGGTGAACCGTCCGTCGACGACCGGTGGGAGGACATAGTCGACGTGTCGTTTCGGCCGGCCCGGGACTCCGTTCACCTAGCCGGCCTGGACGGCGAGGCGTACCCGCTGGTGCTGCCGCGGCAGGACTATCGGGTCCGCTATCTGGCGTGCGGCCTCGATGAGGCCCAGGCCGAGGACGGGCGCGACGCGTACCTGATGCAGCTGTGGCCGGCGCCGCCGGCCGCAGACCGGATCGTCAGACAGACCAGCGAACAGGCCGCTTACTGGCATCGCTCACACCGCCCGCCCACCCCGCAGGAGGAGGCCGAGGAGAACCGGCAGTAGACCGAGGCACAAGCCGCCCAAGACCGGGAGAGGTGGGGCGAACGGGTCCCCAACGAACGCCTCCGTAACGCGCACGGTTCGGCCCTCGACCTGATCTCGGCGCTGGACATCGACCTGGAGTTCCGGCAAACCGGTTCGCTATCTGAGCCGCGACCAGCGTTAACGGCTGCCGCGGCGGACGATGTACTTCTGGTAGTCGGGGACGGCTACCAGGACCGTCTCGACCAGTTCGACCACGCGGGCGAAGTTCGTCAGGCGGTCCAGCATCACCTCGGTGGCGACCGTGCCGCGGCCGATCAGCACCAGGCCGTTGGTGGCCACCAGGTCCTCGGCGAGGCGCATGCCGACTTCGAGTTCCTTGGTGTTCACCGTCTTGGTGACGTCCTTGGCCGCCTGCACGCCCTTGACCTTGCGCAGGGCGGTGAGCACGTGCTGCGGGCAGATGCCCTTCTCGTCGAGGGCGCTGATCGCGTTGGCGTCGGTGATGCCCCGGCTCTCCAGGGATTCGAAGTCGATCGCGGTGCGCATCACGCCGATGCCCGATTCGACCAGTGGGGAGCGGCCGCCGTCCGGGGCCGGTTCACCGGCCAGGCCGAGGATCATCGCGACCACGTCCTGCATGTTCGGGATGTCGTGCAGCAGGCGGGCGGCGACCCGCGGCATCGCGTCGATCATGGCCTGTTCGTCGGTGTTCAGGGGGAGGCCGCGTTCGCGTTTCTGCAGGACCGCGGGCGGCACGGTGACCGCGCCGAGTTGCGCGGCCATCGCCGCCACCTCGATCTCCCAGTGGGCGTCGAGTTGCAGTGCCCCGCACAGTTCGGCGACCAGGGTGCGGATCCGGCCGGCGCGGGCGAACACCACCGGGCTGGCCAGTTCGAGGACGCCGAACAGGGCCTGGATGCTGGCCCGTAGGGTCTGGTCGAGTAGTTGCCGCTCGCCGACCGCCTGACCGTTCTGGGCGACCGCGTCGTGCACCGCGCCGCGCAGCTCGCCGGTGCTCGCCGGTTTGAGCAGGTAGCGGTAGACGCCCCCGGAGTTGATCGCGGCCATCGCGGTGTCGATGTCACCGGCGCTGGTGTGCAGCACCCGGGTGGTGTCCGGGTGGTCGATCTGCAGGTGCCAGAGCAGTTCGATGCCGTCCATGCCGGGCAGGCGCAGATCGCAGACTACCGCGGCGACCGGCCCGCTCTCGGCCAGGACCTGGAGTGCCTGTTCGCCGCTGGTGGCGGTCACCAGCCGCAACGAGCGGCCCAACTGGGACACCAGCTCCCGCAGGACGCCCTCGTCGGTGTCGACGAGCAGTACCGTCGGTTTGCCCTTGTCGGAGGTGGGTGCCCGGTACAGGTCGTTGTCCTGGAACAGGTCGGTTTTCATACGAGCCATATCGCCGGATCCGGGCACGGCCTGAGTGATGTGTCACCGCGATCCCACCCGGCCGAAGTCCTCAGTCCGCTTCGCTGGACGCCGAATTTCGGAACAGGCCGACCGCGGATCCCCCGCCCGACTCACCGGAGAACGCATGCAGATGAGCGCAGTAGGGGAAGACGCCCGCCTCGCGGCGGTGCACAGCTATCACCTGCTGGGGGCGCCACGGCCGGTCGTGCTCGACGAGCTGACCCGGCTGGCCAGTGCGGTCTTCGAGACGTCGATCTCCACGGTGACGCTCGTCGGCCGGGAACGCCAGTGGTTCGCCGGCAACACGGGCATGCCCTGCGACGGCGGCGACCTGAACTCCTCGTTCTGCCGGATGGTGATGGACCGCCGGGTGTCGCTGGTGGTGCCGGACGCGCTCGGGGATCCGGAGCACCGGGACTGGCCGAACGTGGTGGGCGCCCCGCACATCCGGTTCTACGCCGGGGTGCCGCTGGTCGACGAGGACGGGCACGTCCTGGGGGCGATGGCGGTGATGGACGACCGGCCCGGCGAGGTCGGCGACCGGCAGATGGACATGCTGGCCACGATGGCGCGGCAGGCCGCCGGGCACCTGTCCGCGATCCGCAACCGGCGGCTGCTGGCCGCGGTCGGTGACGAGCTGTCCCGGGCGATCAGCCGTGAGGAGGATTTCGTCGCGGCCGTCTCGCACGAGCTGCGCACCCCGGTGACCACCATCCAGGGATACCTGGAGCTGCTGGTCGACAACGACGAGCTGGCGCCGTACCAGCGGCTGATCGACCCGATCCAGCGCAACGGCGAGCGCCTGGTCCGGATGGTGGATCACCTGCTGGCCGGTACCCGCCCGGCCGCCGCGCCGCTGCCGCTGCTGCGGGCGCACACCGACCTGGTGGCGGTGGCCGAGGCGGGGGTGGCCGCGGTCCGGGTGACGGCCGACCAGCGGGACGTGCGGATCGAGGTCGAACCGGCCGAGGGCACGCTCAAGGTGCCGGGTGACTTCACCCGGCTCAGTCAGGCCGCCGAGCATCTGGTGCGCAACGCGGTGCTGTTCAGCCCGACCGGCGCCCGGGTCACCGTCCGGGTGCTGCCCGGCGCGATCGAGGTGACCGATGAGGGCGCCGGCATCCCGCCCGACGAGCTGCCGCACGTGGCCGAACGGTTCTTCCGGGGCCGGCACGCCCGTGAGCAGGCCGTACCCGGTGTGGGTCTGGGTCTGAGCATCGCCGACCGGATCATGCGGGCGCACAACGGCACGATGAGTGTCACCTCGGCGGGCGCCGACCAGGGCACGACCGCGCGGATCACCATGCCGGTCTGACCCGTTCCTGCCGGTTGCGTCCCGCTCAGACCGATCCGTGCGTTGCCGATTCTTCAGGCGACGTACCGGTGCGATCGAGGAGACAACCATGGCGGTCCTGCGTCGTCTGCGGCTGGCCGGGCGGCTCGGTGCGGCGTTCGCCGTCGTTCTGGTGCTGCTCGGTGTCGCGGTCGGCATCGGTGTCGTGGCCTTGAACGCGCAGGCCGGCGCGGCCGCCCGGATGCGGACCCTGCAGACGCTGATGCACCAGGTCGACGAGCAGAAGTACTACGACGGGGACATCTCCGGCTGGCAGGTCGCCTACGTGTGGGACGTCTACCGGCTGGGTCCGGCCAAGGCGCTGGCGGCGACCAGTGACAACCGGGCCGGGTTCCTCGCCGACGCGGAGAAGCTCAAGACGCTGCTCGCCGAGACCGACACCGTCGCGATGACGGACGCCGAACGCATCGTGTTCAGCAACCTGACCACGCTGTGGACCGACTATTTCACCACCGATGACAAGATCGTCGCCTTGTACGCCGCCAACAGGATCGCCGCCGGCGACGCGATGGTGCTCGGGGACGGCTACGACATCTTCTTCAAGATCGTCGAGGGTACGGATCAGCTGGTCGCGTCGGTGACCGCGCGGGCCGACCAGGCCAGCACCGACGCGCAGGCGGACGCGGCCTCCGCGCGTACCATCATGATCGTTGTCTTCGTCCTTGCCGTCGCCGCCGCGGTGGCCCTCACCATCCTGGTCACCCGCAGCCTCACCCGCCCGGTCGCCGGTCTGGTCCAGGCGCTGCAGGCGATGGCCCAGGGCGATCTCCGGGTACGCCCGGACACCTCCGGCACCGACGAGATGGCCGTGATGGGCCGCGCGGTGGACGAGGCCGTCGCCGGGGTCCGCGCCACGGTGCTGGAGATCGTCGACAACGGCGGCCGGCTCACCGCGGCCTCCGAGACGATGCGGCAGGTCAGCAGGCAGATCGACGCCGCCGTGGCGGACGCCGACCAGCAGGCAGCCCTCGCCTCGGACAGCGCCCACGGCGTCTCCGGCAACGTGCACACGGTGGCCGCCGGCTCCGAACAGATGGGCGCGGCGATCGGCGAGATCTCCCGCAACGCCGCCGACGCCGCCCAGGTCGCCTCGGACGCCGTCGGCGCGGCCCGGGCCACCAGCGACACCGTCAACCGGCTCGGCGACTCGTCCGCGCAGATCGGCGACGTGATCAACGTGATCAGCGCGATCGCGGCGCAGACCAACCTGCTCGCCCTGAACGCCACGATCGAGGCGGCCCGGGCCGGCGAGGCGGGCAAGGGCTTCGCCGTGGTGGCCAGCGAGGTCAAGGACCTGGCCCAGGAGACCGCCCAGGCCACCGAGAAGATCTCCCAGCAGGTCGCGGCGATCCAGAGCGACACCGGCCAGGCCGTCACCGCGATCGACGAGATCAGCCGGATCATCGAGCAGATCAGCGACTACCAGACCACGATCGCGTCGGCGGTGGAGGAGCAGAGCGCCACCACCGGCGAGATGAACCGGGGCGTGAGCGAGGCCGCGGCCGGCGTCAACGACATCGCCGCGAACATCGCCGGGGTAGCGAGCAGCACCGCCTCCAGCCGCGAGGCCGTGAGCCTGGCCGCGCGTACCGCCGAAGAGGTCCAGACCCTCGCGGACGATCTGCGGGTCACCGTCGGCCGCTTCTCTGTCTGATATTGACCATCATCGTTGAGATCCTTATCGTCTGACTCACGTTGTCGGAGCGAGGGGACCGCGTTGAAGACTTCCCGCCTGCTGTCATCCGGACTCGTCGCCCTGCTGCTGCTCGCCGGACCCGTTCCGGCCCGCGCGGCGGCCGCCGACGGCACCCAGCCCTATGCCTCCTACTGGCATCCGAACAGCATCCTGAACTGGGATCCGGCCACCGACCCGGACGCCCGGTTCAACCGGTCCCGGGTGCCGCTCGCCGCGCGCGCGTCGGACCCGGCCCTGCGGGCGAACCCGAACGCCCACGCCGGTGAGGGCCGGATCGCCTCGCTGGTGTCGTTCGCGCCGACCTCGAACAACCCGTCGCAGGGCGCGCCCGACCCGAACTACTACGCGTTCGGCTACTGGCAGTACATCGACACCCTGGTCTTCTGGGGCGGTTCGGCGAGCGAAGGACTGATCCTGGCCCCGAACGCCACCGTCATCGACGCCGCACACCGCAACGGCGTGAAGGTGTACGGCACCGTCTTCTTCCCGCCCGCGGCGTACGGCGGCCAGATCCAGTGGGTCCGCGACTTCGTGCAGAAGTCCGGCAGCGCGTACCCGGTGGCCGACAAACTCGTGCAGGTCGCCGAGCACTACGGCTTCGACGGCTGGTTCATCAACCAGGAGACCGGCGGCGGCACCGCGGACCTGGCCACCGAGGTGCGCAACACCCTGCGGTACGCGCGCTCCCGCGGCCCGGTCGAATTCATGTGGTACGACGCGATGACCGAAAGTGGCAGCGTCTCCTGGCAGGACGGCCTGAACGCGTCCAACGACGCGTTCCTCCAGGACGGTGACGCCCGGGTCAGCGACACGATGTTCCTCGACTTCGGCTGGAGCGCCACCAAACAGACCACCTCGCGGACCAACGCCCGCGCCCTGGGCCGCAGCGAATACGACCTGTACGCGGGCATCGACACCGAATCCAACGGCTACAACACCGGCGTCACCTGGAGTTCGGTGTTCCCCGACGGGCAGCCGCACGTGACCGGACTGGGCCTGTACCGCCCCGAATGGACGTGGAAGTCCAGCAGCTCCCGCGCCGACTTCCACGCCCGGGACGCGCGGTACTGGGTCGGCGCGAACGGCGACCCGTCGAACACCGGCACCACGTCGTCGTGGAAAGGCCTGGCGGCCTACGTCGCCGAATCCACCGCGATCACCGCGAAACCGTTCGTGACCAGCTTCAACACCGGGCAGGGCGACTTCTACGCGGTCGGCGGGCAGCGGGCGGGCGCCACCGGCTGGAACAACCTGTCCCTGCAGGACGTGCCACCGACCTACCGCTGGGTGGTCCAGTCGGCCGGCACGAAACTGGCGCCGAGCATCGACTTCACCGACGCGTACGAGGGCGGCAGCTCCCTGAAACTGTCCGGCAGGCTCGACGCGGCGAACACGGTCCGGCTCTACCAGACCCGGCTCCCGGTGGCCGCCGACACCCGGCTGTCCGTCGCGGTGCGGACCCCGGCGGCAGGGCCGACCCACCTGTCCGCCGCGGTGTCCTTCACCGACGACCCGGCGACGTTCGTGACGCTGCCCCTGGGCGACACCGACAGCACCGACTGGCAGATCAAGACCATCGACCTCTCCGAGTACGCGGGACGCACGATCGCCCAACTGGGCCTGCACGTCTCCGGGGCCGCGGACGCGTACTCGGTCAACGTGGGCCGGCTCGCCGTGTACGACGGGGAGGTCGACGCGGTCCCGCCGCCCTCGGAGCTGACGGTCCT
Source organism: Actinoplanes rectilineatus (assembly GCF_000962825.1). GTDB lineage: Bacteria > Actinomycetota > Actinomycetes > Mycobacteriales > Micromonosporaceae > Actinoplanes > Actinoplanes rectilineatus. Next base: position 3,462 of record NZ_JZKF01000146.1, on the reverse strand, counting down.
CGGCGCGTCGAGCGTGTCGGCGACCCGCCAGTCACTGCGGCTGTCCTGGACGGCGGCGCCGGGCCCGATCCACCACTACGACGTGTTCGCGCGCGACGGTTCCGGCACCCGGGTCCACCTGGGCGGCACGACCGGCGACGCGTACTTCGTGCCCCGCTTCGACAGCCCCGCCACTCAGGTCGAGGTGGAGGCGGTCGGTGTCGAGGGCGGCCGTTCCTCCGCAGTGGTGGCCGAGGTCGCCTGGCCCTGATCCCACGCGTAGTCGAAGGTGCCACTCTCGACACGGCCGATGAGTACTTCGACGTCGTCGGCCTGGTGGATGCCGCTCACCCACCCCTCGCTGGTGATGTCGACCATCAGCACCGGCGAGGGATCCCGCCGCAGGTCGAGGGCGAGCTGCTCGCGGCCGCCGCTGTGACCGATGACGGCGATACCGGGGTGCGCGCCGGTGCCGGCGTCCCACGCCTCATGCAGCTCGAGCATCTCGCGGGGAGTGAGCAGGATGAGGTAGGCGCCGCTCGCCAGCTGCCCCTGCCGGAACCAGGCCGGGCTTTGCAGATAGTCACGCCACGCCTGCGGGAGCGGCCGGCCCAGGGCGTCAGCGGCCTCGTCGAACTCGTCGTCGCCGACCGGTCCGCGGAACTCGGCCTCCTCGTCGTTCACGCCGCCATTCTGGTACAGCCCCATCTCTTGCTGCTAGGCATGGCAACACCGGCCTCCAGGGTAATCCGAGCCCGTGGACAGCGCCGAAGATCGGTGGCGCTGTACGACCCGGGCCCGGACGGCCCACGCGGCTTCGAGTTCCAGCGCGACCTCCGCGACCACGACGACCCGGCCGCCTGGCAGCCCCCGGTCTACTGCGTCGTGACCGGTGACCACGACGTCCACTACGGCGGGATCCTCGCGGTCACCTGGCAGGCATCACGATGCACGATGCTCTTCACCGAGCAGGCTGCGGCCGCCTTGAACCTCCCCGGCACCGAGCTCATCCTCCAGTTGCGCCTGACCGAGGAGCAGTCCGTCACGGCGAGGGCCGGCCTCGAACGGGTCCTGTCCTTCGGAGCCCCCGACCTCATCCCCGCACTGACCGGGTTCGACTGATCCACCGATGTGAGCGCGCCCGGAACGACGACTTCGGTGCGCCAGGAGGATCGGCTCAGTACTCGACGCCGGCTCGGGCTATCAGGCCGATGGCGGTGTCGAGGGCGATCGCCCGGGCGAGCGTGAAGGCCTGGCCGGCTGCTTCGGCCTTGGCACGTTCGGCGCCTTTCTTCTCGGACGCCGTGCGCCCGGGGACCGGAAGGATGTCGCCGTGATACTGCATCGCGGCCACCGCGGTGAAGGTCGTCCAGGATCCCCAGGGGAGATCCTCCCTGTTTTTCACCAGCTCGGTGACGGCATCGACGCGGGATTGCCTCTGCAGCATGCGCGAGGCCGAGGTCCCGTACCCGGAAAGGATCTCCTCCGCCCTCTCGGCATGGATCTCCCGGCCCCTGCGCAGTCGCTTCGGCACGTCCGGGAGGCTTCTCGTCGGGGGGCAGGACAACAACGGTGTCTCCGGCAGTGCGGCGTCATGGCGGCGACGCAGCTCCTGGCTGATCGGAAACATCAACCCGATGGCGAAGGGCGCTGAATTCAGCTGTGGTTCCGGGATCCCGGGTTCCATCTCCCGGACCATCTCCTTGACATGCGCCGCCAGAAGGTTCTCGAATGCGAACAGCCAGATGGCTCCGGTGGTCCGCTCCACTCCGGGCAGGAGCAAGCAGACGGTGTCCGTGACGTCCCGGCGTACCGTTCGGGCCAGAATCCGGGACGTGAGCGGGGGCATACCGAAGTTTTCCAGGTCATCCGCGTCTTGATCGTGCGGCAGGACCCGCTTCACCCATTGGGCCAGAGCCACGTGCGCGTTCTCCGTCCATTGTCTGCGACGTGCCGGGCCCGTCAGTCTAGACGTAGGGTGCCCGCCCTCAGGTCGTCTGAAGCTGCTCAAAGGAGACACGCCTTCTTCCGCCGCTCAGAAGGCGCGCCCGGCCCGGTCCCTCCCGTGCCCCGGCGGGTAGGCAGCACGCGCTGCAGTCGCCGTCGACGACTCAGCGGGCTGCTCTGTCGTGGAGCCGGGTGGAGGTCAGAGGGCGATCGGACGATAGGCGAGCACTGCATCGACGATTTCCTCCGCCGTTGCGTTCGCCAGTTCGGATGGCGGGTGGAAGATCAGGCCGCTCGCACCCGGCATCACGGTGTTGCGATCGAATGCTGCGATGTACCAGGCGTCGGTCGGGTCGGCGAGGATGCGGCGCACGATCTCGACCAGCTCGTCACGGGTGATGTCGGGCACTCGGACCGGAGGCGATGTGCACGCCCACTCGATCAACTCTGCACGGCCCGGCGCTCCGCAGCGGTAAGAGAAATCTTCGACCGCGAAGCTGTGGCCGGTGGTCTTGTTGAACGTCTCGAGAGCGGCGGTGGCATCTGGGCTGATGCGGCTTGGCCGGACAGTTGCGGGTAGCGGACCCGTTTCGGGCGGGGTCGAGGCCATCCACCACCGGGCCATGGCAAACGAACTCAACTGCCGCTGTCCGCGCTCTGGCCTGGCGTGGCCGCGGCCGATCCAGCGGGCGGCTGCGGCGCGGCGTCGCGTCGTGCCGGCGTGAGAGCGTCGGTGACGTTCGCTCGGTTCGGGAGCTGTTCCGAAATGGGCTTCACACCCACCACGGGTGTGGACAGCGTCGTCATACCTATGCCCCGAACCGCCGTGTCGCATTGAGGTGCGTACTCGGCTGCCGCCGAGCGGGTGATCGATGTGCGGCCACCAGCAACGCGTACGAGTATGAAGTCCCTTGATCGGGTGCGCCCGGCGCTAGCAGGGGCGCTCTCAGCCCTCGGCGAAGCCCGGTCGTCGGTTAGGGTCCCGTTCCTGACCGGAATCCACCCCCAGACAGGCCGGGGAGGCAGCTGCATTACGGAGTTGGATCCCTCGGATGCCGGACGCACCCAGGCCAGGATAGTGGCGCCGGCAGGGTTCCCGCGCACTCACATGTCGCATATCGGTGGTTCTCTACGGGTGTGCCCTCTTTCAGTAGCGAACCGGGGTGGTGCCGTTACCGTCCGCCCGTGGTTCGCCGCGTGATGTTCTCGGCCTGCGTCAGGATCTCCGGCGCGAGTTTCGCCCGTGCGTCCAGCACCTCAAGACCGACCAGGCGGCCATCGGCATCGAAGTCCAGGTTGATCATGCCGTCCACGTCGACGGGATCGCACGGATACATTCTCGCCACCCGAGTGCCGGGCGCCTGGAGGTAGATGTAGGCCGCATTGGCGACCTCGTCGTACGTGACCTTCAACGGCTCCATGGTGCACAGCGTGCCCGTCCTGCCGGTGCCGACCGCGAGTGCGTTCGCTGTGGGCGGTCCGGTCAGCCGCCGTTCCGGAGGGCCGGCTCGGCCGTCGTGGATTGGCGGCGTGGGC
>NZ_JZKF01000145.1 GCF_000962825.1 Actinoplanes rectilineatus | reverse complement strand
CCCGCTGCCCGCTGCCCGCTGCCCGCTGCCCGCTGCCCGCTGCCCGCTGCCCGCTGCCCGCTGCCCGCTGCCCGCTGCCCGCCGCCCGCCGCCCGCCGCCCGGTAGGACCGTGGACGACGGCTGAGCTGGTCGGGAACTGACGGTCAGGACGAAGTCTTGGCCGTCGACAGCTCACGGGTGGACTCTGCGGCTTCGGCAGGCCGGGTGGTCGACCGTCGGCAGGGGCGCCACGTTGTCCTTCCCCAGACTCGGCGCGTCTCGTGAGGCGAGCCGGGGCTGAGCCGGGGCTGAGCCGGGGCTGAGTCGGAGCTGAGCCGGGGCCGAGTCGGAAATCAATCAGCCTTTGACGGTCACGGGTTCGGGTGCTTTTTGCGGCGAGGTTGGATATGCCTGTGCGGCTCATATCCGAATGCGGAGGAATGCGCTGAATGTGCGACAGCCCCGAAGCGATCTATGACTATACGGCGGCTTTGATGGCGGCAGTGAAGTCGGGAGTGACGCCGATCTGGGCGAGCAACACGTTCGCCGAGTTGTAGCAGTCGAACCTCTCGATTCTGCCCTCGTTGAGGAACCAGAAGTCGGCGGTCGGCACGTCGATCCGGTTGCCGGTCGGCGGGATCTCGCCGACCGGGGTCGGGAACCCGCCGCGGTGTGTTCCCTGAATGCGGAGCTCGACCACGACCACGTCGCCGATCGCGTGCACCCCGAGCAGCTCGCGGTGGATGTCGGGGAAGACGGCGGCCAATCCTGTCAGCGCCTGCGGGATCTGGTCACCGCGGAAGGTCATCGCATTCGGAATGTCGTTGAACGTTCCGTCCTCGGTGAAAAGGGCGCGGAAACCGTCGCTGTCGAGGATGTCGCCCTCGGCCAGTCGGTAGGCTTCACGAACGATCTCTTCGTTGCTTTTCATCTCTAGTTTCCTCGATTCTGGGCATGCTGAAGGAAGGGATGGCGAAAGTCGATTCTCACGCCATTTCCGCAGCGCGGCGTGCCCAGCAAAACTAGCAGGTTCTTGACCGTATGGTCAAGAACCTGAGGGGTGCCGTGCGCGACGGCTGGGAATCGGTAGCCATCGCGCACGGCCGTATCAGGGGTGAAGGTTGCTCAGGAGGCGTAGGTCTCGAACTCGGCCACCCGCGGCGTCGACGACGAGCTGGTGATGTCGAACGTGACCTTGGTCAGGGAGGCGGCGGTGAAGCTGATCGTGCCCGCGCCCGAACCGGTGGCCAGGACCGCGCCCGTGTCGGTGTTCAGCAGGCGCCAGGAGCCGATCGTGCCGCTGGTGCCGGACGGTTCACGGATCACCACGCGGGAGATGCGGGTGGCCGTGGACCACTTGATGGAGATCTGTCCGGTCGCCGCGGTGGGTGACCAGTATGTGGTCAGGCTGCCGTCGCGGACGTCACCGTAGCTGGTGCCGCTCGCCTTGGACGAGCCGTCCGATCCGGCACCGATGCTCAGGTTCGTACCGCTGGTCGCGGTCGGTGTCGGCGAGGCGGAACCGGTGGGGGAGGCCGAGCCGGTGGGGGAGGCGGACCCGGTCGGGGAGGTCGACGGCGACGAGGTGGTGGTCGCGCAGGTGCCCGTCGACGTCTTCAGGCCGGTGTTCGCCCCGGCCGTCTGGGCGACGACCGTCGGGACGCAGGAGGCGTTGTCCAGGGTGTACGCGTACGGGATGCTGACCGTCGTGTTCGACACCGGGTTCGGGCCGGCCGGGTTGTTCTCGCTGCCCGGCGACGACCAGGTCACGTTGTCGAAGATGTTGCCGCTGACCTGCCAGTATCCGGCTTCGCTGGTGTAGAACGTGCCGAGCACGTCCTTCGAGTTCTGGAAGTAGTTGTTGTCGACTTTGGCGCGGCCGCCGGCCCGGGAGTTGATGCCCGACTCGTTCAGGCTCACGTAGTGGTTGTTGTAGATGTGCGCGATGCCGCCGCGCAGCAACGGCGTACGCGAGTCGATGTTCTCGTATTTGTTGTGGTGGAACGTGATGTAGCCGTTGGCGGTGTCGGTCTCGCTGGAGCCGATCAGGCCGCCGCGGCCGGAGTTGCGCAGGATCGCGTAGGAGAGCGTGACGTACTGGACGTTGTCCTTGACGTCGAACAGGCCGTCGTATCCCTCGTCCTCGCCGCCGGACGCCTCCAGGGTCACGTGGTCGACCCAGACGTTGCGGACCGTGCTCTCCATGCCGATCGCGTCGCCGCCGTTGGAGATCGGTGAGCCGGACTTCTTCACGTTCCGCACGGTCACGTTCTGGATGATGATGTTGCTGGAGTCGCGGACGTGGATGCCCAGCTGGTCGAAGATCGCGCCGGTGCCCACCCCGATGATGGTGACGTTGCTGATCTCCTTGAGCTCGATCTTGTCGGCGGCGGTGTTGCAGCTGTCGCCGGAGACCTTGGTGGTGTTGCCGTGGTTGATCGTGCCCTGCACCTCGATGGTGATCGGGGTGCTGCTGCTGGCCCGGGTGCACAGTGCCTGGTGGATCTGGGTGCCGGTGGTGGCCCGGACGGTGGTGCCGCCCGCGCCGCCGGTGGTGCCGCCGTTCGCCGACGCGTAGCCGGTGGCGGTGCCGACGGCCAGCGCGGGCTGGGGGGTGGCCGCGGCGATCGTGATGGCGGCCGCTGCGGCGGCCGCGCCGATGCCTGCTGACAGTCGCAGTGCGACCGATCGTTTCATGTTCGCCTCACCTGTCCTTGTCGTGGCATCCGCCGGCACCGATCCGGTGGCAGTCGTGACCTGGCGTCGACAGAAGGATGCTGCGGGAAAGCGCTTTCCTCGGATCAGGTTAGAGTGATGTTCGTGGATGTAACAAGAAAGCCGGAACTTATGAAGACAATGAACTCGCCAACTGTTCCAGACCCAGCGAGCCCACCTCCAGCGCCCGCCGGTGGAACGCCCGCCGATCACCGGGGAACGCGGACCGGCCGGCCAGCCACACCCGCTCACCGACCTTGTAGGTCAATGCCTGCGCCGGCCGGCCCAGGTAACGCGCCAGCTCCGAAGACGCATATTCGCCCTGGTGGCAGCGGTCCCGCAGCAGCCGCAGCGCGTCGTCGGGCGACCACTGTCCCCGGTGCAGGCCGATGTCCAGGACGACCCGGGCAGCCCGCAGCAACTGCATGAACAGATAACCCAGGCGGGCCCCCGGCTGGTCGAGGAGGCCGAGCTCGTCCATCAGTCGTTCGGCGTACAGCGCCCAGCCCTCCTGGCAGCCCGCCAACCCGCCGAGCAGGTTCAGCCGTTGACCGATCCCGCCCCGGCACACCTCGGCGCCGATCTGCAGGTGATGTCCGGGAACGCCCTCGTGGTAGACCGTGCTGTAGGCGATCCAGGTGGGGAAACTCGTCTGCCCCTCGGGAAGGTTCCACCAGACCCGGCCGGGTCTGGTCAGATCACGCGACGGCCCGGTGTAGGCGATGCCGCCCGTGGTGGTCACCCGCGACTCGAGCTGCCGCAGCGGCGCCGGAATGTCGAAATGGGTGCCGTCCAGCCGCTCGATCGTGGACTCGAGCAGCTCCTGCAGCCATCCGCCGAACGCCTCCCGGCCGTGCACCGTGCCCGGAGCGTCCGGGGCGTCCAGCCGGTCCAGCACCTCCGGCACGGTCCCGCCCAGCGCCTTCGCCTCGGCGATCAGATCCGCCTCGATCGCGGTGAACTCGTCCCAGCCCCAGTCGTACAGCTCGTCCAGATCCGGTTCGGCGCCGAGGAACGTCCGCACCCAGAGCCCGTACCGGTGCGCCCCGAAAGCCTCCGCGCTGCGCGCCCGCGGTGCCAGGTCAGCGGTCAGGATCCCGCTCATCTTCTGGTACGCGTGAGCGGCGTCCGCGGCGGCCGCCTCGAGCGACGCCCGCTGTGGGCCGTCGCCGTACCGTCGGACCAGCGCGATGTCGTCGCCGGCCCAGGTGCGGCAGCGTTGCGTCACCAGCTCGACCTGGCGTCGGGTCGGGAGGTTACCGCGGTCGGCGGCGAGCAGCAGACTCTGCGCGTACCCCGCAAGGGCCGAAGGAATAGCGGCCTGGCGCGCGCGGACCCGGGCCCAGCCGTCCTCGAAGGCCGCGCCCCCGGTGTCGCGGCCGGGCACCGCCGCCTCGACGGCCTGACGGATGAGCGCGAACGGCCCGGTGGCGGCGGCGTGCAACTCCCGCAGATCCTCGCCGGCCTCGTGGAAGGCGACACGGGTGCGCAGCCGCTCGGTGAGATGCGCGTGCAGCGGGCCGGTCGTGGGGAGTTCCGCCAGGTCACGCAATGTGCGGGCGGCGAGGTCGGCGCGGGCCTGATGGCCGTCCGGGCTGTAGTCGGTGAGCCCGTCGACCTCCTGCTCGCCGGCCTCGACCACGGCCGTGCACGGGTCGAGGCGAGCCATGTCACGAAGGAAACGGTCGGTGAGGTCTTCAATCACCCGCAGGAGTGTAGGTGGCTCCTCCGCCCCGCGGCGGACACGGCAGACGTCCGGTACGGGAGACCGCGCAGCCCGGCGGCGGTCCGTGATCTGGTGTTTGAGCGCTTAAGCGAATTTCGGCGGATATATTTCTCATATGTTCAAGAAGCGGGACGTTCGGCTCGTGACCGCTGTCGACCGCGGACATCTGCCCTTCCTGGCGGTGCTGGTGGAGAGCCTCGGACGCTCCCAGCGCTCCGGGCGGCCCGTGACGCTGACCGTGCTGCACACCGGAGTGTCCGAGACGGATCGGGACCAGGTCGCCGTGGCGGCCGGACCGGTCGAACTGCGGTGGCAGGACGTGACGCGGCGCGACCCGGACGACCTGGTGGCCCGGCCGCACTACTTCCGGTGCCTGCTGCCGTCGGTGCTGACCGACCGCCGGGTGATCTATTTAGACGCGGACACTCTGGTACGCGCGGATCTCGGCCGACTCTGGGACCTCGACCTGCGGGGCGCCCCGGTCGGTGCGGTCAACGACCCGCTGGGTGCGGACGGCACCTTCGACGCGGGTGTCATGCTGATCGACCTGGAGGCGTGGCGGGCGGTGGACGCCGGTCGGTCGGCGGTGCAGCACTGCTCGATGGCCGCCGCGGATCTGATCGCCTCCGGTCGCTGGTCGACGCACGAGCAGTACGGGCTGAACGTGGTCTTCCAGCAGCGATGGCGGCGGATCGACGACGAGTGGAACTACTTCACGTTCCGCCCGTACCGGTTGGCGGCCGTGCTCCACTTCGCGGGTAATGGGCGGCCGGGTTCCCGGTACTGCGATCCGCGCTGGACGGCCGAGTTCGCCGCGGCGGTGGACCGGACGCCGTGGCACGGCTGGCGTCCGGAAACGACCATGGCGGCGGTCAGCTGACCCCGGTTCCGTTCGCGGAGTGGGCCGGAACCTCGTCTCAGATCTCGTCGAGGGCGGTCCGGCCCAGGGCAGCCAGGAGGTCCGGCGTGCCGGGGCCGATGACCAGCGCGTGCCGGAACGCGACCGTGCGGCCGTCGGCGACGGTGATCTCGGTCGACGGGTTGACGTCGTCTCCGACGCGTACCAGACCTGGCCCGTCCCAGTCTCCGGTTTCGACGCCGGCGTCTGCTCGGCGGCGGCGCGGGCCACTCGTGGCGGCGTCGAAACTGTACGAGTGGCCGGACACGTTGGTCAGCGTGCTCTCGAACAGCAGGATCCACCGGTCGTCGTCCGCCAGCCGCGCTGTCAGCGCCCGCCACTCGTCGAGCACCGGTCGACCGTCCGGATCGCCCCAGTCCAGCCGGTGCGCGGCGGTCACCGTGCGGCCGCCGGTGGACAGTTCGGTGAGGGCACGCCGCCCGGTCGACGGCCGGAGCCTCGGGTGCCGGCGGATGGCCGGGGGAGTCCAGCGCACCCCGTACGGCGTGATCATGTCGCCGGACAGCGAGCGGACCGGATGCAGGGCCGGCTCCGACGTGTAGGTGTAGGTGAACAGCGGCGACGATCCGGACAGGACGGTCACGGAGCGGCCGAACTCGTGATGCACCCGAAGGTCGTCGGTGGCGGCGTACACGGCCGGCCAGGTCAGGGTGTCGCTTCGCATGATCTGGTCGGTCTCCTCACGCAGGGGTCCGGCCCGCGCGATCCCTCGCTGCCGGGCCGAACCGAACACATTCAGACGGGAACCATCACGTTTGCTCAGAGTCAACGCCGACGCATCGGCCCCGTCAAATACGTGTGGATAACGGCTCCATAACGCGGAAGCGGTTCCGGGCCCCGCCGCACACCCGACAAGACCAAACATCCGGGGTACGAACGGAAGCGGGCTTCACCCGGCCCCTGGGGACGGGTTTACGGTCGACGTGGGTCCGGTGGCGGCCGGAGGGCGCATCCGGTGACGCCGGCGTGCGGCAGAACGGCGCCGCGGCACCGGGGAACGGCGAAATAATCACCTGTTCGAGTGAGCATCTTTTCGCCGGAGCCGGGCAGACCTCCACGCACACCTGTCGGGATGGAGGAGACCGTGGCCGGACGAACCGTCCAGGACTACATCGTGGTGAAGGAGCCGGACGAGGCGATCGCCGCCCTGGCCGACGGCGACACGGCCGTCCTCGCCGGAGGGCAGAGCCTGGTCCTCGACCTGGCCCGCCGCGCCAACCAGCCGGCGAGGCTGGTCGACATCAACCGGGTGGCGGCGTTCGACTCGCTCGCCGAGACCGGCACCGGCTGGCGGATCGGGCCACTCGTGCGGCACCGGACGTTCGAGACGGAGGCGGTCGGTGGGCGGCTGGGTGTGCTGCTGCGCCGGATCGTCCGGCACATCGGGCATCCGCCGATCCGGGCGCGGGGCACGATGCTGGGCAGTCTGGCCTATGCGCATCCGGCCGCCGAGTGGACCGTGCTGGCGGCGATGCTCGGCGCCCGGCTCGAACTCGCCGGACCGGACGGGATCCGCCCGGTGGCGGCCGGCGACTTCTTCACCGGCCCGTTCAGCACCGTCCGGCGACCCGACGAACTGCTGGCCGGCCTGCACCTCGACGCGTTGCCACCCCGGACCGGCACCGGCTACGCCGAGGTGCGTGGCCCCCGGGCCGTCTACGCCGAAACCGCGGCGATGGCGGCGGTCACCGTCGCCGACGGCGTGGTGGTGAACGCGGCGATCGGCCTGGTGAACGCCGGCCCCTGCCCGGTCCGCGCACGGGCCGCCGAACGTGCGCTGATCGGCGGCCCCTTCCGCGACCGGGCGATCACGACGGCCGCGGACCTGGCCGCCGAGGAGGACGCGACGTTCCTGCACCTGCCGGCGGCCGACCGGCCCCACCTGCGCCTGCTGCTGCGCGCCATGACCCGGCGGGCGCTCACCCAGGCGCGGGAGGAGGCGTGATGCGGGTGCACCTGACCGTTGACCGGATCCCGGTCGCCGTCGACGTCAGCCTCACGACGCCCCTGGTCACGGTGATTCGAGGCGAGCCCGCGTGCACCGACGGCGCCTGCGGCGACTGCACGGTCCTGATCGACGGCGAGTCGGCGCACGCCTGCACCGTGCTGACGGTGCAGTGCGACGGAGCTCAGGTCCACACAGCCCCGTCAGGCCGTCTGCCCGCGGCCCCGCCCGGGTCGGCCGGTCCGGCAGCGGTCTCACCCGGGTCGGCCGACCCGGCAGCTGCTCCGCCCGCGGCCGACCCGGCACCGGGCTCACCCGGGTCGGCCCGTCCGGCTTCACCCGTCGACGGTCATGTCCGACTGGATCCGTCTGCCGGGAGCTGTGAGCGTTCGGTTCCGTCCGGCGGTGGTCACGTCGGAGCTGGTCGGCCCGCCGAGGACCGGGTCGCTGCGGTTTCTCCTGACAAAGCGCGGGCGGTGTCGGTCCCGCCCGGCGAAGGTCTCTCGCCACCGAGCCGGCCTGATCCAGGCTGGGCCGCGTCGGCTCCACGCTCCGACCGTCGAGCCCGGTCGACTCCGCGTGCGGACAGCTGGGTTCCGCCGGACCATGCGCCGCAGGGCCGGTCCGTCTGACTCCTTGCCGTGGTTCGGCTTCCTCTGCTGTGTCCGGTCCCCTCGCCGTCTGTCCAGCTCCCTCTGCTGCGCCCGGTTACCCTCGCTGTCGGTCCGGCTCCCTCTGCCGCGTTCGGCTTCCGTGCTGCCTGCCCGGCTTCCTTGCAATGCGGGGATCCAGTCGGCTGCGAGTAGTCCGCCCTGACGATCGTCATCCTCCTGGCACCAGCGTTGAGAGGCGCCGCCGAGGAGTCGCGCTGAGAGACGTCTCCGGGTGATCCGAGAGACACCTCCGGATGACGCTGCGAGACGTCTCCGGATGACGCTGCGAGACGTCTCCGGGTGACGCTGCGAGACGTCTCCGGGTGACGCTGCGAGACGCCTTTGGGTGACAGGGTCGAGAAGCGCCACTCAGACGAGTCTTGCCATGCCGATCGAGTAGGGGGCGGTGTCGGTGAAGCCGTGGGCCAGGTACAACGCTCGGCCCGGCGGGTCCGCGAGCAGGTTGACGTAGGCGCCCGGAGGTGCGCTGCTGCGGATGTCGGCGAGCAGTGCGGCCATCACCGCCGCACCGAGGCCCCGGCGCTGGTGTTCGGGGAGGGTGGCCATGTCGACGATGTGGAAGTACCACCCGCCGTCGCCCAGGACACGCCCCATCGCCACCGGGGTCCCGCTGCTCTCCTCGACGACGTGTTTCGCCGCCCAGGACCCGCTGACCGCAGCCTCGGCCTGGTCGCGACGCCGCGGGCTCAGGCCGGACCGTTCCCGGATCACCAGGTAGTCGTCGACGGGCGGCGGCCCGTCGACGAGCCGGTAACCGTCGGCCACCGCGGGAGATGTCATGACCAGATCGTAGTCCGACCTTCAGAGCCTGTCTCTCTACTTCAAGATCAAGTTGAGGTCGACCCTACGCTCGGGGAATGAGCGGTGTGAAGCGCGCTGCTCGGGGCTGGTTGTCGCTGGTCCCGCAGCTGGCTCTGTCGGTCAGTTCGAGCGCCGGATGTTGCTGTTGTCTAGCGCCACCCCGGTAACGGTCGAGTTCGTGTCGCCCAGTTTCAGCGCCACTCCGGTGGGGCCGGCGACAGAGAGCTTCGAGGGCTTCAGCCCGTGAAGGGCTCGGACGTCCCCAGGAGCTACATTGGCGATACACGCCAGTGGATCAAGCCGAGCGGTGAGCGGGTGGAAGCCGGTGAGCTTGCATTACGAGTGGACACTTTCGCTGCGTCTGCGGCCGGATGTGCCTCCATCATTTTTGGATGAGCTCCGCTTCCACCTCGGTCTGGCTGATCAACTGCCTGAAGACGCTGAGCTGGAGATTGACTGGCCGTGCCTGGTCACGGAGCCGGACGATGCTCTCCCGGGCGGGAGCGTGCGGTCGTTGATGGCTCAGCAGCCGTACTCGAACCGGCCCGGCTCGTTCGGGTTGTTCGTGCGGACGTTCGTCCTCGACGACGCCATGTACGAGCTGATGTCGGTGGTGCCGCCCTGGCTGGCGCGGTGGTCGCTGACGCAGGGGTGGATCGGTCAGGCGCGTGAGGGGCTGGCGCTGCACCCCTGGCTGAACTTCTACGTGCAGGATGGCCATGCCTATGCGGCCGAGCCCGGCGGCAGCGTGGAGCCGATGGATGACACCGCGCCGCCTTTCACGCTCCGCCAGACCCTCGACAATGCATAGCTCAGTGGCGGTCTGACCTCGGGTCTATTGCTGACTTCGAGCGCCACCTCGATCGGGTGCATTCGATGTCAGTCGGTTTCGGCGCCACCGGGGGCGGCCCGACGATGCGGCACCCGGCCGGCAACGTGGTGTCACTGACCGAGCGGCGGCTGGCGCAACTACCACCCGACCGGCGGCCACTGCCCACGGTCACCGCCTACGACCAGCTCCTGCGCCATCGCCGCACCGTCGAAGGGACCGGGTCATGACACGACACCGAGGACTCACCGAACAAGCCGCTGACGCCGCCGTCGACTCCGCCTGCCGGCTGCTGCGACTGCCCACCATCCGCTCGCAGTTCGGTGAACTGGCCGAAGCCGCCGCCCGCGACCAGATGACCTACCGCGGCTTCCTCGCCGAACTGCTGATGGCCGAGTGCGACGACCGGGCCCGGCGTCGTTCCGAACGCCGGATCAAGGCCGCCGCGTTCCCGCGAGACAAGAACCTGCGCACCTTCGACTTCGACGCCAACCCGAACGTCGACCCCGCTGTTGTTCACACCCTTGCCGCCTGCGACTGGGTGAAGAAAGGGCTGCCCCTCTGCCTGATCGGCGACTCCGGCACCGGCAAGTCACACCTGCTCATTGCCTTGGGCACCGAAGCCGCGATGGCCGGCTTCCGCGTCCGTTACGTCCTCGCGACCAAGCTCGTCAACGAGCTCGTCGAAGCCGCCGACGAGAAAATGCTCGCCAAGACTATCGCCCGCTACGGCCGCGTCGACTTGCTCTGCATCGACGAACTCGGCTACATGGAACTCGACAAACGCGGCGCTGAGCTGCTCTTCCAGGTGTTGACCGAACGCGAGGAGAAGGCGTCCGTCGCGATCGCCTCCAACGAGTCGTTCTCCGGCTGGTCCAAGACCTTCACCGATCCGCGGCTCTGCGCCGCGATCGTCGACCGAATCACGTTCGGCGGCAACATCATCGAGACCGGCACCGACTCCTACCGCCTCGCCCAGACCCGAGCCCGCGCCGAAGACGCGACTCGCACGCAAGTCTGAATCGGCCGACTAATGGACCCTGACGAAACCCACGATGACCTGCTGCCGCTACTCCTCGGGATCTGCGAAGACTTCTTCGCCAGTGCTGGTCCCGCTGTCCACCATGACCTCGACGACCTACTGCAAGCCAGGAACATCACCGGCGGGCCCGGCTGGCTGATCGACATGCTCGCACTCACCCGTCAACGCCTGGAACATTCGGCCGAACCCGGCGGACCACGTCTCCGGCAGACGTCCGACACGCGCGAAGGTGGCGCTCAAACTCACCGACATTGATCACAGCGCCCAGCCCGAGCTGGCTCTGAAACTCGCATAGAAACGGCTCCGGTTGTCGCCGACATAATCACGCAGCCGACCAGCACGCCCGAGAAGCCATCGCCGCGGCGGTGCCCAGTCTGTGGTGAACGCTTGCCGGTAGCTGCCCGGAGGTCGATGGTGTTTTGCTCGTCGGCGTGCCGGGCCCGGCACTGGCGGACGGTGCGGCGGAGCCGGGCTCGGATCGTCGCTGCCTGGGTGGACCAGCGGGCGAGGTGCCCGCAGTGCGGGGCCGAGTGGGTGGCTGGTCTGGATCGGCCGCCGGCTGCGGTGTTCTGTACCCCGCGGTGCCGCACGAGGGCCTGGCGGGCACGGTCCCTCACATCGGGTCAGGCGGACGGGTGACCGCTGGAGGGGGACTGCGACCTTGCTGACCTGCGGTTCAGCCAGACTGGTATCGACCGTAGTTGCTGACGGCGGACTCTCTTCGCCGCGCTGCGGGCGCCCGGGTGGTGAAACGATGGTGGCGACGATCGGGCAGGTATCCCAGCAGCGGTACGACGAGCTGGTGACGCAGTCGCGTGACTTGATTCGTGAGCGGGACCGGATTCAGTT
>NZ_JZKF01000144.1 GCF_000962825.1 Actinoplanes rectilineatus | reverse complement strand
GATGGCTTCCTGGCCGAAGTCGGCTGCCGCCCCGCCGGCTCTGGCCAGGGTGTAGGCCTCGTCGATGAAGAGCACGCCGCCCATGGCGGCTTCGAAGGCTGCGGTGGTCTTCTCGGCGGTGTGCCCGATGTACTGGCCGACGAGGTCGCGGCGGGAGACCTCCCGGAATTCGCCGTTGGGCAGGACGCCGAGGGCTTTGAGCAACTGGCCGTAGATGCGGGCCACGGTCGTCTTACCGGTGCCCGGTGCACCGGTGTAGATCAGGTGGTGACTGGCGGAGCCGACCGACAGGCCGGCGCTGCGCCGCCACTCGTTGACCTGGATCTCGTCGATCAGCGCCCGGACCTCGCTCTTCACCCCCGCCAGGCCGATCATCGAGTCCAGTTCACCCAGCAGGCGCTCGACGTCCGCCTCGTTCTGGTTGTTGCCCTTGCTCTCGCTGACGCCCACCCCGGCCTTCGGCGCGGCACCCTCGTCCAGCGACACCACCGGGTTCGCCGCCGGATCCACGTCGACCCGCGGCTCGGCGGTCTTCTCCACCCGGCACTGCTCGACCACGCCGCCGCACCCCGGGCCGAACGAGATGCCGACCCCGGAGGTGTCGTGCACCCAGGTGTGCAGGATCTGCGGTGAACTGCGGTGCATCACCACGATCCCCGCGTCGGCGGTGCCGGACACGTCGCAGCGTTCGATCGTCGGGCGACCCGACTGATAGACGTAGATGCCCCGGTGCCCGCAGTCGGCCACGGTGGTGTTGCGGATCGCCGGATCGGCGCCCAGCCGCACGATGATGCCGTCGTCGGTGGTGTTGCGGATGTCACAGGAGTCGACCGTGCCGCCCGCGTCGGAGAAGACCAGACCGTGCTGGCCGCGCAGCACCTTCACCTCGGTCGCCTCGACGGTCGCCCCGTCCACGGCCTGCAGGCCGGCGCCGTACCCCGCGGACAGGTGGCACGAGCGCAGCCGCAACCGGCCGCCGGACGCCGCCACCGCCGGGTAGTCGCCACTGGTCAGTGCCAGACCCTCGACCGTGACCTCACCGGCGGACAGGCTCAGTGCCGGACTGTCCAGCCCGGTGGCGTCGATCACCGCCGACCCGGCGTCGCCCGCCGCCCGGACGGTGATCCGCCGGCCGGACAGGTCGAGACGCTCGGTGTAGGTGCCCGGCGCGAGCACGATGACCGCACCGTCGGAGGCCACCTCGAGAGCGTCGGCAATCGTCGGGTAGGTCCCGGGAACCGCGAGGGTCTTGGACACGGGCGCTCCTTAGAGGGTGAAGGTCTCGTCGCGGATCGAGTTGACGACCCGCTTGAGGTCGTCGGCCCCGGTCAGGGGAGCGGTCATCCGCAGCACGAGCTCACGGTCGAGGCCGCCCTCCGGGACCGAACGCCAGAAGCCGACATAGACCAGGCCGTACTGCCGCTCGCCGGTGATCCCGGACGTCTCCGCCCAGGTGGCGAACGGGCCGCTGCGGACCCACTGCAGGCCCCACGCCTCCTCCTTCTGGCGCATGGCGGTCCGGCGGGTCTCGTCGCAGACCACGTCACAGGTGCGGACGATCAGCTCGCCGCCCGCGCCGGACGAGGCGCCGTCGCCGCCGGCGCACTGGTAGCGGACCGCGGCCTCGGCCTTCTCCACCAGATCGCAGGTCCAGCCCTGCGGCACCCGGAAGTCGAAGCCCAGGCCCTCCAGCGCGGTCATCGGCACGGTCGGCTGGTTCGACGCGAAGGTCGGCGCGTTCGCCGGCCAGCCGCCGCCCACCGGCGGTTCGATGCCGGGTGCGGCCGGGGTGCCCTGCACCAGCAGCTGCGCGTCGGTCAGCGCGGCGGCGGCGCCCGGGCCGTCGTCCGAGCCGCCCAGCGACATCGCGGCCGCGGTGCCCCCGGAGCCGATCACCAGACCGGCCACCGCCGCGGCGGCGATCAGCAGGTTCGTGTTCTTGGTGGCCTTCTGCGCGCGGGCCTCCTTGCGGGTGGGCGTCACCCGCGGCACGCCCGGCGCCGGGGAGCCGTCCAGCTCCGGCTTCGGCGCGAAGATCGGGGTCGGCGCGGGCTCCGCCGGGACGGAGAGCGGCACGAACGGTTCGTGCGCGGAGGGCGTGACGGAAGGCACAGCGAAGGGTGAGGCCGTGAAGGGTGAGGCCGAGACGGGCGCGGCGGACACGGGCGCGGCGGACACCGGTGCGGCCGAGACGGGAGCCGCCGACACCGGCGCGACGGAGATCGGCGCGACCGGCTCGGGCTCGGGTTCCGGCTCGGGCTCCGGGATCACCTGCAGCCGCTGCCCGAGCGCCTCGAAGATCTGTGCCGCGCCGCCCCCGCGTTCCCGGGCGCAGGCCACCCACGGGCGTTCTGCGGCGTGGTCCGCGTCGACGATCGGAAGGCGGTCGGCGGCGTGCGCCAGCGCGTCCGCGGCAGCCGCGAACGCCCCCCGCCAGCGGTCGTCGGCCGATGCCCGCTCGTTGAGGACGGCGACGGTGACCGTCTCGCCCCCGGCGTCGACACCTGACCAGACCTCACCGACCTCGCAGGTGCTCAATGCCTGCTCCAAGCGGTACTGACCGGCGGTCTGCATGTGGCCTCTCCGTCTCCAGGTTCCGCCGTTCCTGGGCCCGGTCGGTCACACCCCGGCCATCGCGACGGAGCAGCGCAGCACTCAGCGTCCTGGTCCGCGGCGGGGGATGACGACACCGTGGCACAGGCTGCGGCGCGTTCAGGAAGTGTAGTAGGCAGATCCCCCCGGACAAGGTTCGGGAACCCGCGGCCTAGATCGTTATGTCCGCTCCGCGCCGCGGCACCGGCCTTCCCGGTGGTCCTTCTCTCTTATCGGGTACGCCCCACACCCGCCCCGACCGCACCCGGGCCGCACCGGCCTCGCGGCTGCCATCACCCCGCTGCCACCCCGGGCCGTGTCCCGCCCACCCTCATGCCCTGCGCGAGCGGACCCGCATGAGCGGTCGGCAGCCGTCACGTATTGATTGCCTGAATTACACGTTAACTGTTTCGTTTACAAGTCCGGGAATTGCATAAGGGTTCCCGAGTGGTGGTTTTCAGGCGCGCTGTGCCAGCCTAAGCTGCTGGTGTTCACGTCGGGGAGGAAAAATGGTCAAGCGCGTCTTTCTGCACGTCGGGGCGCCGAAGACCGGGAGCACCTATGTGCAGAACGTGCTCTGGAAAAACGTCGAAGCCCTGAAAAAGAGCGGGATTCTGCTGCCGGGGAGCACGACGGCGCACGACGAGGCGATGACCGACCTGCGGCAGGTGACGTGGCGTGATCCGGCGTCGTCCTGGACCTGGGACCGGCTGGTGACGGAGTGCGCCCGGTGGCCCGGTGACGTGATCGTCAGCAACGAGGGGCTGGGCGGCGCGACCGCGGAGCAGGCGGCCCGCGCGGTGGCGAGCCTGGCACCCGCGGAGGTGCACGTGGTGGTGGCGGCCCGGGACCTGTGGCGGACGTTCCCGTCGATGTGGCAGCAGAGCATCCGGGCGCGCAGCCTCTGGAGCTTCGGTGACTTCCTGGACGTCATCGAGCGGGGCCGGTACGACGCCTTCTGGGACTTCACACCGAACCGGATGCTGCGCCGGTGGGGAGACCTGGTGCCCGCCGAACGCCGCCACCTGATCACGGTGCCGCCACCGGGGGCGTCGCAGGAGATGCTGTGGGGGCGGTTCGCCGGGGTGCTCGGGATCCCCGCCGGACTGTGCGATCTGCGAGTGCCGTCGTCGAACCCGTCACTGGGCGCGGTCGAGGTCGAGTTGCTGCGCCGGGTCAACGTGGGCCTCGGCGACCGCTATCCGCATCGCACCCCGTACCAGAAGGTGGTGCAGCGGCATCTGGTGAACGCGGTGCTGAAGGACAGCGCGAACGACACCCGCTTCGGCATCGGACCGGACCGGGTGGACTGGGTGGCCGAGCTGGCCGAGCAGCAGATCCGGGAGTTGCAGGAGTACCCCTGCCACGTGGTCGGCGACCTGGCCGACCTGCGACCGGACGGGGCGGTCGTCACCACCATGCCAACCGTCACCACCATGCCAACCGTCACCACTACGCCAACCGTCACCACTACGCCGGACGATCTGACGGAGGCGCAGCTGCTGGAGGCCGCCATCGAGACGATCATCGGGATGCTCGGGCACGCCGACGAGCTGAGCACCCGGGAACCCCTGACGTCCCGCGAGGTCCTGGCGAAGGTCAAGAACCGGGCCAAGCGCGCCCTGCTGCGGCGCGCCCCAGCCGGACGCTAGACGTTTCGTAGTCAGGGTCTGCCTCTGTGGTGATTTCGGGCGCTCAGCACGCCCGTATTCACCACACCACCAGGGGTGTGGTGATTTGGGGCGTCCAGCGCGCCCGTATTCACCACACCACCAGGGGTGTGGTGATTTGGGGCGTCGAGCGCGCCCGTATTCACCACACCGCCACGGGTGTGGTGACTATGGGCGGCCGTAGTCACCACGGTCCACCATCGGTGTGGTTACTTCGGGTGCCCAGCGCGGCTGAAGTCACCATGCGGATGGCTTCGTGGCCCCGACCACGGAACGTGTCCAGCGAGCGCGGGTGTGTGGTGGCCCCCGTCGCCGGAAGCCACCACGGTGCGGGTCAGGCCGCGGAGGCCGCCACCCGGGCGATCTCCGGGATGTCCCGGCGGGTCGCGTCGGCGCTCTCGTCGTCCGGCAGCTGCTGGGCGGCGATCTCGGCGGCGGTCCGGGCCTCGTACAGCGCGACCTCGCCGGCAGCCTCCGCCTCGGTCCAGCCCAGCGGTCCCGCGATGAGGCCGGCGGCCGTCCGGGCCGCGGCGAGGCCCCGGTCGGCGGTCTCGATCGAGATCCGGGTACGCCGCGACAGCACGTCGTCCAGGTGCCGGGCACCTTCGTGGGTGACCGCGTACACGATCTCGGCGGCGAGGTAGTCCGGGGCCCCGTCGAGCGGCCGGCCCAGTGCCGGGTTTGCGGCGATCAGGTCGAGGATCTCGTCGACGAGTGTGCCGTAGCGCTGGAGCAGGTGCTCCATCTGTGTTCCGGTCAGGCCGTTCTTGCGGGCCACCGCGGCCCGCCGGTTCCACGCCGCCCGGTATCCGTCCGCGCCGAGCAGCGGAACCTGCTCGGTGCACGAGGCGGGGACGCGGGCGGCCAGGTTGCGGACCGCCGCGTCGACGGCGTCCTTGGCCATCACCCGGTACGTCGTGTACTTGCCACCGGCCACCACGATCAGGCCGGGGACGGGGTTGCCGACCGCGTGCTCGCGGGACAGCTTGGCGGTGCTGGACGCCGTCGCGGACAGCAGCGGGCGCAGTCCGGTGTAGACGCCGTGCACGTCGTCGCGGGTCAGCGGGACGGCGAGGGCCTTGTTGACCTCGGCGAGCAGGTAGTCCACGTCGGCGCCGGAAGCGGACGGGTTGGCCTTGTCCAGGTCCCATTTGGTGTCGGTGGTGCCGATGATCCAGTGCCGGTCCCACGGGATCACGAAGAGCACGCTGGTGGCGGTCCGCAGGATGATGCCGGTCCGGCCGGCGATCTTCTCGCGGGGCACCACGATGTGGATGCCCTTGCTGGCGGTGACCTGGAACTCGCCGCGTTCGCCGGTGAGCAGCGCCTGGCTGTCACCGGTCCACACGCCGGTCGCGTTGATCACCGTACGGGCGCGGATCTCCAGTTCGGCGCCGGTCTCGATGTCCCGGGCCCGGACGCCGACCACCTTGCGGCCCTCGCGCAGGAAACCGGTCACCTCGGTCCGCGCCGCCACGTGCGCCCCGTACGCCGCCGCGGTCCGGACCAGCAGCATGGTGTGCCGGGCGTCGTCGACCTGGGCGTCGTAGTAGCGGATCGCCCCGATCAGGGTCTCCGGCCGCAGTGACGGGAACGCCTTGAGCGCCTCGACCCGGGTCAGGTGCCGGTGCCGGGGGACGGCCGCGCCGCCGCCGGTCAGGGCGAGGGTGTCGTAGAGCGCGATGCCGGCGCCGATGTAGAACCGTTCCCAGGCGCGGTGCTGCAGCGGGTAGAGGAACGGCACCGGGCGGACCAGGTGCGGGGCGAGCCGCTTGATCAGCAGGCCGCGTTCCCGCAGGGCCTCGCGGACCAGGGAGAAGTCGAGCATCTCCAGGTATCGCAGGCCGCCGTGGATGAGTTTGCTGGACCGGCTGGAGGTGCCGCTGGCGAAGTCGCGGGCTTCCAGCAGGCCGACGGAGAGGCCGCGGGTGGCGGCGTCGAGGGCGGCGCCCGCCCCGACCACGCCGGCGCCGACGACGAGCACGTCCAGCTGGTCGTCGGCCGAGGTGGCGGACATGGCGGCCAGCGCGGTGGCACGGGCCTGCGGAGAGATCGCTCCGGTGTTCATGGGTAGTCCTCTTTTCAGACCGTCAGCCGACGCTGACCCAGTCGAGGGTTCGGTCGATGGCCGCTCTCCAGCGGGTGGTGCCTTCCTCGCGGCGTTCGGCGGTCCAGGTCGGCTTCCAGCGCCGGTCTTCGTGCCAGTTGGCGCGCAGGTCGTCGACCGAGTGCCAGAAGCCGACCGCCAGGCCGGCCGCGTAGGCGGCGCCCAGCGCGGTGGTCTCGGCGACGGCGGGCCGGCTGACCGGGACGCCGAGGATGTCCGCCTGCAGCTGCATGCACAGGTCGTTGGCGGTGACGCCGCCGTCGACCTGCAGGCTGTCGAGGGCGTGGCCGCAGTCCTGTGCCATCGCCTCGACGACGTCGCGGGTCTGGTAACAGATGGCTTCGAGTGCGGCCCGGGTGATGTGCGCGGCGGTGTGGTAGCGGGACAGGCCGACGATCGCGGCCCGGGCGTCAGGCCGCCAGTACGGCGCGTACAGCCCGGAGAACGCCGGGACGAAGCAGACGCCGGCGGTGTCCTCGACCGTCTCGGCCAGGGTTTCGCTGTCGGCGGCGGTCTCCAGGACACCGAGCTGGTCGCGCAGCCACTGGATGGCGGCGCCGGCCGCGGCGATCGAGCCTTCCAGGGCGTACACGGGCTTCTCGTCGCCGAACCGGTACGCCACCGTGGTGATCAGCCCGTGGCTGGACCGGACCGGGGTGGTGCCGGTGTTCATCAGCAGGAACCCGCCGGTGCCGTACGTGCACTTGGCGTCGCCGGGGGTGAAGCAGGTCTGCCCGAACAGGGCGGCCTGCTGGTCGCCGATGGCCGCGGCGATCGGTACGCCGGGCAGCACGGTGTCGGCGGTCCCGTAGATCTCCGACGACGACCGGATCTGCGGCAGCATGGCCCGCGGGATGCCGAAGACGGCGAGCAGCTCGTCGTCCCAGTCCAGGGTGGACAGGTTCATCAGCATGGTCCGGCTGGCGTTGGTGACGTCGGTGAGGTGGGCTCCGCCGGTGAGGTTCCAGATCAGCCAGCTGTCCATGGTGCCGAACAGCACCTCGCCCCGTTCGGCCCGCTCGCGCAGCCCGTCCACGTTCGCGAGCAGCCACTGCACCTTGGTGGCGGAGAAGTAGGTGGCCGGGGGCAGCCCGGTCCGGTCCCGGATCAGGCGCTCGTCCAGGACCGAGACGAGTGGGTCGGTCCTGGTGTCCTGCCAGACGATCGCCGGCGCCACCGGAACGCCGGTCGCCCGGTCCCAGACGACGGCGGTCTCGCGCTGGTTGGTGATGCCGATGGCGGCCAGGTCGTCCGGTTCCAGGCCGGTGTCGGCCATGGCGACGGCGATGGTCTTGAGCGTGTTCTCCCAGATCTCCCGGGCGTCGTGTTCCACCCAGCCCGCGGCGGGCAGGATCTGCCGGTGTTCCAGCTGGTGGCGGCCGATCTCCGCACCGGACCGGTCGAAGATCATGAACCGCGTGCTGGTCGTGCCCTGGTCGATCGCGCCGACGAACTGCGCCACATGTGCCTCCCGGTAGCCCTCCGAAGAGCGACGCTAGGGAGCGAGGAGGGCCGCGACAACGCACAGCGTGCGACAATGTCGCACGTGCCGGGGTTGATCCAGTCCATTGAACGGTCCTCGGCCGTGTTGCGCCTGCTCGCGGCCGACCGGCTGCGGGTCAAGGAGATCGCCGACGCGCTCGCGCTGCCCAAGTCGACCGCGCACGGCATCCTGCGGACCCTGGAACACGTCGGGTTCGTCGAGCAGGACCCGCAGACCGCCCGCTACCGGCTCGGCCGCGGGCTGCTCGACCTGGGCGCCGCCGGTCTCGACGTCAACGAGTTGCGGGCCCGCGCGCTGAACTGGGCGGACGCTCTGGCCGCCCGCGGCGGCGAGGAGGTGCGCATCGGCACCCTGCGCGACGGCGAGGTCCTGGTGGTGCACCACGTGTTCCGCCCGGACGACTCGGCCCAGTCGATGGACACCGGCCGGGTGCTGCCGTCGCACGCCACGGCACTGGGCAAGGTGCTCCTGGCCTTCCACCCGGCGGCGGTGGAGGCGCTGGGGCGGGAGTGCTTCGACGCGTACACGAGAAGGACCGTGACCACGCACCGCGAGCTGGCCCGGCAGCTGAGCGAGACCCGCGGGCGGGGGTGGGGTCTGTCGGTCGAGGAGTGGCGTCCCGGGCTGGCCGGGATCGCGGCCCCGGTCCGCGGCATCGGCGGACTGGTGGTCGGCGCGATCGGCATCTCCGGGCCGGTGGAACGGCTCTGTGACACCCGGCGGCAGGCCCGGCCGGGTCTCGTCGAGCACGTCTGCGCCGCGGCCCGGTCGGTGTCCCGGGACCTGACGGGACCGCACTGATGACCGAGCGGTACGTGCTGGCCCTGGACCAGGGCACCACCTCGACCCGCTGCATCCTGTTCGACCGGCGGGCGACCGTGGTGGCGGTGGTCCGCGGCGAGCATCCGCAGTCCTACCCGCGCCCCGGCTGGGTGGAGCACGACGCGGCCCGGATCTGGCGGGACGTGCAGAAACTGATCAGGCGGGCGCTGCGCGACGCGCGCATCGAGGCCCGGCAGGTGGCCGCTATCGGGATCGCCAACCAGCGCGAGACGGTGGTGCTGTGGGACCGGGCGACCGGTGTCCCGGTGGCGCCGGCGATCGTCTGGCAGGACACCCGGACCGATCATCTCGTGGCCGGGCTGGATGCCGGCCTGATCACCGAGCGGACCGGTCTGCCCCCGGCCACCTACTTCTCCGCCACCAAGGTGCAGTGGCTGCTCGCGAACGTGGACGGGCTGCTGGAACGCGCGGCCCGCGGCGAGGTGCTGTTCGGGACGATGGACAGCTGGCTGATCTGGAACCTCACCGGCGGGGCGCACCTGACCGACGTCACCAACGCCAGCCGGACCATGCTGATGGATCTGCGCACGCTCGATTGGGATCAGGAACTGCTGGACCTGTTCGGGATCCCGCGGGCCATGCTGCCGGCGATCCGGTCGTCGTCGGAGGTCTACGGGACCGCCGACGCCGTGCTGCCCGGCGTGCCGATCGCGGCGGCCGTCGGGGACCAGCAGGCCGCCCTGTTCGGGCAGACGTGCTTCGCGCCGGGGGAGGCGAAGTGCACGTACGGGACCGGCGGGTTCCTGCTGATGAACACCGGCACCACCCCGGTCCGGTCCAGGCACGGGCTGATCACCACGGTCGGGTACCGCATCGGCGACGAGAAGCCGGTGTACGCCCTGGAGGGGTCGATCGCCACCGCCGGCTCGCTGGTCCAGTGGTTCCGCGACGGCCTCGGCCTGATCAGCACCGCCTCCGAGATCGAGACGCTGGCCGGCGGCGTCACCGACAACGGCGGCTGTTACATCGTCCCGGCGTTCTCCGGTCTGTTCGCGCCGCACTGGCACAGCGAGGCGCGCGGTGTGATCGTCGGCCTGACGTCCTACATCACCAAGGGGCACCTGGCCCGCGCGGTGCTGGAGGCGACCGGCTGGCAGACCCGTGACGTGGTCGACGCGATGAACGCCGACGCGGGTCTGGCGCTGACCACGCTGAACGTGGACGGCGGGATGACCGCCGACAACCTGCTCATGCAGATCGTCGCGGACGTGCTGGGGGTTCCGGTGGCCCGGCCGATGGTGGCCGAGACGGTGTCGCTGGGCGCGGCGTACGCCGCCGGTCTGGCCGTGGGTTACTGGTCCGATCTGCGGGATCTGCGGGGCAACCGGCACCGGGCCGGGCGCTGGACGCCGGCCCGTGATCCGGTTCAGGTCGCCCGGGAGTACGAGAACTGGCAGCGCGCGGTTCAGAGCGCGGTATTCTTCACGCTCCGCGACGACCCACCGCCCACAAAGTAGTGGCACGCCCTGGGGATCCGGAAGTTCACCTGACTGTGTGATTATGCGACGTCGATGTGAACCCTGGGGTTGGAGCTCTGTTGGCAAAGTCCGGCAAACGTCGTGCGCCGTTGTGGGCACGGCTCAGTCTCGTCTTCGGCGTGGTCCTGACGATTACCGCGAGTGGTTCCGCGGTCGCCGGTCAGACGCTGATCGCCAAGTACACCAGCGGTCTCACCGACGAGAGCCTGCTCGAGGACGGCCCGGCCAACGCCGCGCCGAAGGACATCAAGGGGCCGCTGACCCTGCTGCTGGTCGGCATCGACCCCCGGGACGAGTCGACGCCCCCGCTGTCCGACTCGATCCTGGTCGTGCACATCCCGAAGGACATGAGCACCGCCTACCTGTTCTCCATCCCGCGTGACCTGTACGTGCAGATCCCGTCGGACAAGAAGTCGGGCACCAACGCGCAGTTCGGCAAGATCAACGGGGCGATGTCGCTGGGCAGCCAGGTGAACGGCAAGATCGACGTGGCGAACGGCTTCAAGCTGCTCTCCAAGACGGTCCGCAACGTCACCGGCATCGAGGAGTTCGACGCCGGCGGCATCATCAACTTCGGCGGCTTCCAGAAGATCGTCGAGGCCCTCGGTGGCGTCTCGATGGTCATCGACATGGACGTGAAGTCCGAGCACCTGGCCCCGAGCGGCAAGAAGCGCCCCCGCTCGGCCCGCTGCCCGGCCAAGAACACCCCGTCCGGTTGCGATCACCCGTACATCGGTCCGCAGAAGTTCTACAAGAAGAGCAGCAAGGAAGTCCGGCTCGAGCCGTGGGAGGCGCTGGACTACGTGCGCCAGCGTTACGCGTTCAAGGGCGGCCCGAGCATGAGCGACTACGACCGTCAGCGCCACCAGCAGCAGTTCATCAAGGCGATGGCCAAAGAGGCGATGAGCACCAACGTCATCACCGACGTCGGCAAGCTGACCAAGATCCTGGACGCGGCCGGCGAGTCGCTGACCTTCGCCGGCGGCGGCAACAGCCCGATCGAGTGGGCACTCGCGCTCAAGGGCATGAACGTCGACGACATGACCACGGTCAAGCTGCCCGGTGGCGGCAAGTTCCAGAACCCGGCCACCAACAGCGGCTACCAGGGTGAGGAGTTCGCCCCCGGCGTCGAGGACTTCTTCGTCGCGGTCAAGGAGGACCGGGTCGCGTCGTACCTGCTCGACAATCCCGGCCTGGTGAACGCCAACAGTTGACGTCCGTGCGGGGTGGGGGCGCCCGGCGCCCCCACCCCTCATTTGACGCCCAGCAGCGCGCTCAGGCCGCCCGCCCGCTGCAGCTTCTGCCAGCCCAGCCGGATCCCGCCCAGCGCGGCCAGCACCGACTGGATCAACACCAGGTACATCACCTGCCGGTAGACGAACTGCTGGAGCGGTACCAGCCAGATCGGCTTCATGCTCTCCTTGTCCAGGTGGAAGGCGTACATCGTGCTGCACACCTGCAGGGCGAGCATGGTGCCCCACGCGATCAGCGTCTCGGCCGGGTCGAGGAAGAACAGGCCGTAGATCAGGAACACGTCGATCAGCGGCGACAGCAGCGGCATCAGCGTCTGGAACATGGCCAGGTTGAGCAGGCCGCGCCGGCCGAACTTGCCGCCCGGACCGCGCTCGACCAGCGCGTGCCGGTGCTTCCACATCGCCTGCATGGTGCCGTAGCTCCAGCGGTAGCGCTGCTTCCACAGCTGCTGCATGGTGGTGGGCGCCTCGGTCCAGGCCCGCGCGTGCTCCTCGTAGACGACCCGCCAGCCGGCCCGGATGATCGCGATGGTCAGGTCGGTGTCCTCGGCGAGAGTGTCG
>NZ_JZKF01000143.1 GCF_000962825.1 Actinoplanes rectilineatus | reverse complement strand
ACCCGTCTCCGTCCCCACCTGGCCCCACTCGGCCCTGCCCGGCCCTGCCCGGACCTGCCCGGACCTGCCCGGACCTGCCCGGACCTGCCCGACCACGTTCCGCCCTGCTCCGCTCCGTGTCCTCCCGTTTCAATGGCCTTCAATCGAAGCACCCACGGCGCGACGACCGGGTTGAACGCGCCCAGAGCTGCGATGGCAAATCAGATCGGGTGCGCCCACCACCCCGACCATGGTGGTCCAGTGGCAGGCCGATGAGATTAATGGGATGAATCCCCAGATCTAGGACTTTCGTCGCGGTGACGTCCCGATCACGGTGAGTCGGTTACGCCCGATCACGGGTCGACATGCCGGACCGCGCCCTCAACCCTCACAAGAACTGACCACATCGCACTGAACACCACAGCGCGGAAGTTGCCGACACCAAGCCGGCGAAATTCGGCCGTGCCCGCCGAGCGGGGGCACCCGATCAAGCGATCGGGTGCGGCGACCGCCCGAAAACGGCAGGCACCCGCACCCAACGACATGATCGGGTGCGCCTGCCGCCCCGGGGCACCGCCATCGGGTGCCCTCACCGCCCCGAGGCACCACCATCAGGTGCGCTTGCCGCCCCAGGGCACCGCCATCGGGTGCCCTCACCGCCTCGAGGCACCACCATCAGGTGCGCTTGCCGCCCCGGGACACCGTCATCGAGTGCGCTTGCCGCCCAGAGGCACCACCATCGGGTGCCCTCACCGCCCCAGAACCCACCCCTCAGGTGACACACCGCCCAGGCCCACCGGGATCAGAGCGGTTGGGCGGTAGCTGCACCCGATCACGAGATCGGGTGCAGACACCCGCCGGAAACGGCGGGCAAGCGCCCCCAACGAGATGATCGGGTGCTGCTACTGCCCCGACAACCGTGATCGGGCGCTGCCACCGCCCCCGACAAGCGCGATCGGGCGCTGCCACCGTCCCCGACAAACCTGATCCGGCACGCCCGACGCCACAACTACCGAGATCGGAACGATGGAGCTGTGAAGCGATGAGGCCGTGAAGCGGCGAGGCGGTGGGCGCACCCGATCATGCCACCGGGAACGGACACCCACCGAAAACGGCAGGTCTGCGCACCCGATGACATGATCGGGTGCGTTTACCACTGTGGCCACCACGATCGGGTGCGCCTACCACCGTGAGCGCCGCGATCGGGTGCATTCACCGCCTCGACCGCCGCCATCGGGCGCGCTCACCCCCTCGACCACCCTGATCGGGTGCTCTCACCACCGTGATGACCGCGAACGGGCCGCCCCACCGCCCCACCCCCGAACACCGCGAACACCGCGAACACCGCGAACACCGCGAACACCGCGAACACCGCGAACACCGCGAACACCGCGACCGGATCCTGTCACCGTCGTGAGCGGAACCATGCCGGATTGCGGGTCAAAATTCGGGACGGGCGGGTGACCGTACCAAGGGAAAGCTTAGAAAAGGGTCAGCGGACCTATCGGCTCGGGCGTCGGCAACGGCTCCAAGGACGGCACCAAAGCGCGC
Organism: Actinoplanes rectilineatus; assembly: GCF_000962825.1. Classification (GTDB taxonomy): domain Bacteria; phylum Actinomycetota; class Actinomycetes; order Mycobacteriales; family Micromonosporaceae; genus Actinoplanes; species Actinoplanes rectilineatus. The sequence continues at coordinate 10,607 of NZ_JZKF01000143.1, read as the reverse complement.
ACCTCGTCATGAAAACGGCGGCACAACTCGGGCGCATCCGCATTGTCCGGCGTGTGTACGAAAACGGTCGGCGTGCGTCCTTCGCGGAGCCACGACGCCACCGCCCGAACCCACCGCTGCCAGCCTTCGACCGTCACGGTCGTGTCGTCGCGGCCGAGGTAGCGGACGATCGGCCGGTCCGTGAGGGCGCGGGTCCGCAACGGCATGCGCGGCTTCTTGTTCCACGCGTCGCGTTCGCCGTCGCTCGTCGGCGGGGCGGTGAAGAACGTCGTCGTGTCGAACGGCACCCATTCCGCACCGACTCCGGCCAGCACCGCTTCCAATGCCCGCGGGTCGTCGAAGAACGCCGGATGCCGTACTTCGACCGCGTACCGCCGGCCCGACGGCATCGATCGCAGGAACCGGGCCAGTACCGGCAGGTCGGCCGGGGCGAACGAGCCGGGCAGTTGGATCCACAGGGTGGACGCGCGGTCGCCGAGGGGTTCGATCGCGTCGAGGAACACCCGCAGCGGGTCGTCGAAGTCCGTGAGCCGGCGCTCGTGCGTGATCACTTTCGGAATCTTCAGGATGAAGCGGAAGTCCGGCCCGACGCTCGCGGCCCAGCCTTGCACCGTTTCCCGCGTCGGCGTCGCATAGAAAGTCGTGTTGCCTTCCACGGCATTGCACCAGCCGGAGTACGCCCGGAGCCGATCCCCGGCGGTGAACGGACCCGCCCCGGGGACGAATCGCCCCTGCCACGATTTCAGGTTCCACATCGCACATCCGACGTGCAGGCGCACCGCCACTCCCCGTGTCAACTCCGCCGGACGGTCGAGGCCCGGGCCACCAATGCAGGCACAAAAGTAGCCTGCTCGTGGATGTGCTCCGGGTTGGTGGCCTCGTCGAGGACCAGGCGCGCCGCGGTCCGGCCCAGTTCCTGCCGGGGCTGGCGGACCGACGTCAGCGGCACCGCCGCCGCGGCCGCGAAGTCGATGTCGTCGAAACCGACGATGGCCAGGTCATCGGGGACGCGAAGGCCGGCCGTGACCGCGTGCTGCAGGAGTCCCAGCGCGAGCAGGTCGTTGGCGCAGAACGCCGCGGTCGGCCGGCGCCGGCTGGGCAGGCCGGCCAGCCGTTCGCCCGCGGAGCGGCCCTCGTTGACGGTCAGCGCCTCGGTCGGTACGTGGATCAGGTCCTCTTCGGGCAGGCCGAACTCGGCCCATACCGCCCGCGCGCCCTGCAACCGTTCCCGTACTTGGCCGATGCTCGCCGGGCCACCGACGAACGCCACCCGCTGATGGCCGCGATCGATCAGGTGCTCGACGGCGATCCGGCCGCCGAGGACGTCGTCGACGGCAACGGAGCAGTGGCCGCCGGAGCTGCTGAACCGGTCGACCATCACGAACGGGATGCCCCGCCGGGCGATCTCCTCGAGGTGCGCGGCGTCCGGGTCGGCCGGGGTGATCAGGATGCCTTGGACGCGCTGCTGGATCAGGCGGTCGATGTGTTTGGCCTCGCGTTCGGGCCGGCCGTTGCTGTTGCAGACGAACAGTGACAGGTCGGCTGCTTCGGCGGCGGTCTCGATGCCTTCGGCGACGTCGTGGAAGAACGGGTTGCCGCCGTCGAGCATCACGTAGGCGAGCGCCCGGCTCGTCCCGGCCCGCAGCTGGCGGGCGCTCTCGTTGCGCACGAATCCCAGGTCGGCCATGGCGCGCTCGACGCGTTCCCGGGTGATCGTGCTGACCACCGCCGGGCGGTTGAGCACGTTCGACACCGTGCCGAGTGACACGCCTGCGGCTTTCGCGACGTCTTTGACCGAGGGCGCGCGGCCGTTGCGCGACGGCTGACTCACCGGGACTCCCCTTCGCGACCGAATAGCGGACCGTGGCATTGAAACGTCATATCAAATGATAGGTGCGTGACGCTGTGACAACGCGCCCATAGCGTCCCACGTCACTGAAACATTTCACACCGCGGTGCCCCGGCGTTTGTGGAACCAGATGAACCCGGCCAGTCCGCCGACAGCAATCAGCAGCACGGCCGGCGTCAGCCAGTTCCAGTGATTCAGCCAGCGTAGCGAGTCGTCGGTGTCGCCCAGCACGGTGACCACCTCCCGCGGCGAGGCCCGGTCGACGAAGATCGGCAGGTCCGCGGTTGTCCGCTCCGGATCGCACTGGGCGCGGACGTCGCAGGCCACTTCGGTGCTCAGGATCTGCCCGCCGTACTCGTACTGCACCCGCACCGTGGAGCTCCGCCCGCGCGAGCTCCGGTGGTAGTGCCCGAGCGTCGCCGCCACCGGCGCCCTCTCCCGGCGCAGGCGTTCGGCCTTCGCCGCGTCGTCGACCTTGAAGTCGATCACCGCGGCCGCCAGGGCGATCCCGCCGGCGATCAGCAGGACGGCCACCAGCGCGGTGATCGGTTGGGCCCAGTTCGGGCCTTCCGGTTGCACGAACCGGACTGGAGGATCATGTCTCACCGTCACATGATGACGATCAAAGTCAATGTCCTTGGGGGTACGCGACGCGAGTACCGCCGTCGCCGCCCGGTAGCGTCGCCGTTCATGACACGACGACGGGTGATCAGCAGCGGTTCCGACTACGAGGAGACCTATGCGTACGCCCGTGCCGTGGTCGTCGGCGATCGTGTGTACGTCTCCGGTACGACCGGTTTCGACTACGCCACGATGACCATCTCCGACGACGTCGCCGAGCAGGCCGACCAGTGCCTGACCACGATCGACGCGGCGCTGCGGGAGGCCGGCGGTTCGATCGCCGACGTGGTTCGGGTGCGGTACCTGCTTCCGGACGGCACCGACTTCGCGGCGTGCGGGCCGGTGCTGCGCCGCTGGTTCGGCGAGGTCCGGCCAGCCGCCACGATGATGGTCGCCGGTCTGCTGGACCCCCGGATGAAGATCGAGATCGAGGCGGAGGCCGTGCTCGACCTCTGATCCGCTGCCGCACAGTTCGCCCACCAGTCGGACACCCGCCACCACGACCGGTAGACATGTTTCGTGGTCAGGGTGCGAAGCCCGTCCGCGTGGTGATTTCGGGCGCGCTGGACGCCCGAATTCACCACACCCGTGGCGGCGTGTTGAATACGGGCGCACTGCACGCCCCAAATCACCACACCCGTGGGGGCGTGGTGAATACGGGCGCGCTGGACGCCCCAAGTCACCACACCCGTGGGGGCGTGGTGAATACGGGTGGTCAGCGCGCCCCAAATCACCACACAGGCAGACCCTGACTGCGAAGGTGTCTACTCAGGCGCTGATGCGGAGGCGCTCCGCCAAGCCGCGCAACTCCGAACCGCCGGCCCGCCGGACCGAGCGCTCCAGCAGCGCCCGCGCCGTCTCGCGGGCCGTCACCGACGTGTGCACGTGCTGGGGCGCCAGCCGTTCGGCCGTCAGCAGGTACCGGATCGCCGCCCGGTCCTGGCCACGAACCCGCGCCAGCGCCCGCGCGGTATCCGCGAAATAGAACACCTGTCGGAAGCTCACCGGCAGCACCGACGGATCCACGGTGCGGGCGATCTCCACGGCCCGGCCCGGGTCCCCGCCGTCCACCTCGATCGCGACCCGCCAGATCGCCACGTTCGTGGGTCCGAAGTACAGCCCCTTCACGGTCGTCTCCCCGGTCCGCCCGGCGAGCGCGGCCGCCTCGTCCGCCCAGGCCCGGCTCTCCTGCGTCCGGTGCAGTCCGCGACTGCCCGTCGCGCACACCAGTTGCAGCGATCCCAGCACCTCCGCCGCACCGGGCGCACCCACCCCGCGAAGCTCGTCCACCGCGCGTCCGGCCAGCTTCAAACTTCGATGGTACGAGCCGCAGGCAGCCGCCGCCGTCGCGCGCGCATAGGCCGCGTACCCCATCATGACCTGGTCCTCGGCGGCCTCGGCCGCATCCCGGCATCGCTCGGCACCCAGCCACGCGTCCGCCGGACGGCCGAGGTTGCGCAGCACCGAGGAGGCGATGAAGGCTGCGTCGCAGAGCAGCCGCAGCGCGTCGGCACGGGACGGCCCGGCCGTAGCCGCGTGCAGTCCCCGCAGCAACGACGGCAGCAGACGGGCCGCCCCCGCGTAGGTCACACGCCTGCCGCAAGGTGTCCACCAGCGCGGCCGTTCGGACGAGTTCCGCAAACGGCACCGGCTCGCGGCTGATGTCCCGCTCCCCCGGGCCCGTCACCGACCGCACTCGAGTCACCGTCATACCCAAGCCGGCCGATCGGCTCACCGTGCGGATCGCGCAGGTCGATGTCGACGAGCGCCTGCCGCACCGCGTGCACCCCCAGGTTCGCGGCCGTCGCCTCCCGGTCGCCCGCCGTCACCGGCACCCCGGTCAGCTCGTCCGGCGGGCAGTCCAGCGCCGCGGCGACGTCCGCCAGCATGAACCGGTTGTCGGCCGCCTGCCGTCCCCGCTCGATCCGGCTCCAGGTGGCGTGCGATATCCCGGCGCGGCTGGCCGCGTACCTGATGCTCCATCCCCGCAGCTGACGGCGGACCTTGATGCGCTCGCCGATCCGGGGGTCACCGCTGACTCGTGGCGTCATGCCCGGACGCTAACCCGACCGCCCACCCGCGGTGGTACATCCCTGTACCGTCAGTTGCATGCCCCTGGCCGGGCCGTTGCACGCCCACAGTCGGCGCCGTGAAGGCACTGGTCCGATGACCGGAACGACGTCGGTCACTCGGGCAGCAGCATGCGCCCCTGAGCATCGCGGACGACCGGAACGACCTCGGTCACCGCGGCGGTCGGCACCGGACCGTAGATGTGCGGGAACTCGGCGGCGCCCGGCTCCGGGGCCTCGTACTTCACTGGCGACTCGAGGAGCTCGCTGTCGATGACCAGCACCACCAGGTCGTCGGCGGCGTCGCCGTAGACGTACTCGGCGACCGTCCGCAGCTGGTACGGCAGGGAACAGTGGATGAAGCCCTGCTCGTCGAGCGACACGCCCCGGGTCGACATCCGGTAGAGGCCCGAGTCGGCGGCGGCCTCCCAGCTCGACCGCTCGGTGATGTGGAGAAGCTGCGTCACCCCGCGACGGTATCGGATCCGACCACGAAGTCACGTCCCGACGATGGACGGACCCACAGGTGCAGGCTGGACGTGGCCACCACCAGGACGCGTCCCGAGTCGGAGAAGCCGGCCGCCCGGACCGGATCGCCGTCGTGGATGACCAGCGCCGCCGCCGGATCGGCAACCGGATCCGCACCGCCCGGCGGGACCAGGACCACCTTCTCCCCGGGCCAGTCCGGCGCGACCACCGCGACCCGCCAGCCATCAGACGTGAAGGTGCGCAGGCCGCCACCCCACAGCCCAGCCAGCGAAATCCGCCGGCCTTCGAACGGACCGATGCCGGCCACCGCCACCGGGTAGTGGTCACCGAACGTGTCGTCGTCATCCTCGCGGGCCACCGTACGGGCGGTGTCCGGGTCGAACACGCCGACACCGTTGTGGGAGAGCACCACCAGCAGGTCCGAGCCGGGCGCGAAGCCCACCCCGGTGACGCCGCCGATCCGGGTGGGCCGGACCCGCCACGGTGCCGGCGGTTCGGTGACCGGCCGGGTTCGCAGGGCGGCACGGAAGTCGGCGTACGTTGTCACCGGCGGGACTCCTGACGCTCGGAACCCGCATGGTAGCCGCCGCACGACAGGCGACGGCCACCGATGGTGAGCGGCGGTGAGGGCAAGGGCCCGACGGCATCCCTCGCCGAGAAGGCGCTACTTCACCCGGGCCAGCAGGGCGTTGAAGGCGACCTGGTCGACCGGTGGCCGGGGCTGCGGTGCCTGCTCCGGCCACCACGAGGCCACCGACTGGACGCCCGGCGCGAGCAGTTCCAGACGCGGGTGCTGGAAGATCTCGGCGAACTCAGTGCCGGTGCGGATCTGGGACTGGGCGTCGGCCACCGCCCGCAGCGCCGCCGACTGTTCCGCCGGCATGTACTCGTCGGTGCCGTGGCTGGCCACCACAAAGCTGCCCGGTGGCAGGGCGTCCACCAGCGCGGCCACGATCGCACGCGGGTCGTCGGCGTCGCGCAGGAAGTGGACGACGGCGATCAGCAGCAGGGCGACCGGCTGGTTCAGGTCCAGGGTGGCGCGCAGTTCCGGGTCGGCCAGGATGCTCGCCGGGTCCCGCAGGTCGGCCTGCAGGTACGCGGTGCGGCCGCGCGGGTCGCTCGCCAGCAGGGCACGGGCGTGGGTGAGCACCATCGGGTCGTTGTCCACGTAGACGACGTGCGACGACGGTGCGCCCTGCTGGGCCACCTCGTGGGTGTTGGGTGAGGTGGGGATGCCGCTGCCGATGTCCAGGAACTGGCGGATGCCCAGGCCGGCGAGGTGGCGGACGGCCCGGTGCAGGAACCAGCGGTTCTCGTGGACGGCGACCCGGATCGTCGGCATCCGTTTCTCGATCTCGCGGGCGGAGGCACGGTCGGCCTCGAAGTTGTCCTTCCCGCCCAGCCAGTAGTCGTAGCGGCGGGCGGGATGGGCCACCATGCTGTCGATCGAGGAGTCCACCCGATCAGGATAGGGGTCCGTTGTGGACCGGTCCGAACCAGTGAAGGGCGTCGCCGTGTGGGCGGGCCCAGGCGAGCGGCTCCCCGTTGAGCGACAGGACGTTGTGCAGGGTCGGCGCCGGCGGTGGCGGGAGTTCCCACTGGTCCAGGACTTCCGGAACCTCGATCGAGAGCCACTGGCAGGGCGTTTCGCGTACCAGAGAAAGGAAGATCTCCCGGCGCTCGGCCGGAACCTGGTAGAGCACCGAGGTGTGGAAGACGACCAGGGTGGCGTCGGTGGGCGCCTGCGCCGCCAGAGCCGGGAGGGCATCGGCGAGGTCGCCGCGGATCAGCCTGGCTGGGTCGGCGGCGGCGGTCCGGGCGGCGGCACTCTGCCGGGTACGCCGTGCGTCGTGCTCCGGCCAGACCAGCGCCTGGAGCCAGGCCGCGTCGGCGATCCTCGGCCAGTCGTCCACGGCGAAGGTCAGGAACCGGGTGACGTCGTCGACCGGCCCGTCCAGGTAGCGGACCACGGCGAACAGCAGGTTCGGCTGCCGCTTGGCGGCCGGCAGCGTGTCCAGGAGCGCGAGGAGACGGTCGTCGGCCGCGACCGCCGTGGCGAGGGCCTGATAGGCGGGCGACGATCCGGCGGCCTCGCGGGCGGCGAACTCGGTGTAGACATCCGCGGTGATCACAGCCGTCATAGTCGCAAAGCCGATCACGAATCGAGAAGTCCCGGGCGCCGCGCGCACCTAGCATGGCGGGCATGAGCAGCCATGTCGCCGACAGTCACGATCTCATCCGGGTGCACGGCGCGCGGGTGAACAACCTGAAGGACGTCAGCGTCGAGATCCCGAAACGCCGTCTGACGGTGTTCACCGGGGTGTCCGGGTCGGGCAAGAGTTCGCTGGTGTTCGGGACCATCGCCGCCGAGTCACAGCGGATGATCAACGAGACGTACAGCGCGTTCGTGCAGGGGTTCATGCCGTCGCTGGCCCGGCCGGACGTGGACGTCCTCGAGGGCCTGACCACGGCGATCATCGTGGATCAGGAGCGGATGGGCTCGGATCCGCGCTCGACGGTCGGCACGGCCACCGACGCGAACGCGATGCTGCGGATCCTGTTCTCCCGGCTGGGCAAGCCGTACATCGGGTCGTCGCAGGCGTTCAGTTTCAACGTCGCCTCGGTCTCCGGGGCGGGGGCGGTCACCACCGAGAAGGCCGGGGTGACGGTCAAGGAGCGGCGCACCTTCAACCTCGTCGGCGGGATGTGTTCCCGGTGCGAGGGCCGCGGCTCGGTGACCGATTTCGACCTGACGCAGCTCTACGACGAGACGAAGTCACTGAACGAGGGCGCACTGACCGTTCCGGGTTTCAGCATGGACGGCTGGTCCGGCCGGATCTTCCGGGGCTGCGGCTGGTTCGACCCGGACAAGCCGATCGGCAAGTTCACCAAGAAGGAACTGAACGACCTGCTCTACAAGGAAGCTACCAAGATCAAAGTGGAGGGGATCAACCTGACCTACCTGGGTCTGATCCCGCAGATCCAGAAGTCGTTCCTGGCCAAGGACGTGGACGCGATGCAGCCGCACATCCGCGCCTTCGTCGAACGGGTGATCACCTTCAGCGCCTGCCCGGACTGCGGAGGCACCCGGCTCAGCGAACTGGCCCGCTCCTCGAAGATCAAGGGTAGGAACATCGCCGACCTGTGCGCGATGCAGATCAACGACCTGGCCGCGTGGGTGCGCGCCTACCAGGAACCGTCGGTGGCGCCGCTGTTGGAGAAGCTGCGGCACACCCTGGACTCGTTCGTCGAGATCGGCCTCGGCTACCTGTCGCTGGACCGGTCGGCGGGCACGCTCTCCGGCGGCGAGGCGCAGCGCACCAAGATGATCCGGCACCTGGGGTCGGCGCTGACCGACGTCACGTACGTCTTCGACGAGCCCACCATCGGCCTGCACCCGCACGACATCCAGCGGATGAACGAACTGCTCCTGCAACTGCGGGACAAGGGCAACACGGTCCTGGTGGTGGAGCACAAACCGGAGGCGATCGTGATCGCCGACCACGTCGTCGACCTCGGTCCGCGGGCCGGTTCCGCCGGTGGCGAGGTGGTCTTCGAGGGTACGGTCGACGCCCTGCGCGCCAGCGGCACCCTGACCGGCCGGCACCTCGACGACCGGTCCACGGTCAAGGCCACCGTCCGCAAGCCGTCCGGCACGCTGCCGATCCGCAAGGCCGCCACGCACAACCTGCGCAACGTGAACGTGGACGTCCCGCTCGGGGTGCTGGTGGTGGTCACCGGGGTCGCCGGCTCGGGCAAGAGCTCGCTGATCCACGGCTCGGTGGCGGGACGCGACGGCGTCATCGCGATCGACCAGGGCGCCATCCGGGGGTCGCGGCGCAGCAATCCGGCCACGTACACCGGACTGCTGGAACCGATCCGCAAAGCCTTCGCCAAGGTCAACGCGGTCAAGCCGGCGCTGTTCAGCCCGAACTCGGAGGGCGCCTGCCCGAGCTGCAACGGCGCCGGGGTGATCTACACCGACCTGGGGATGATGGCCGGCGTGGCCACCCCCTGCGAGCTGTGCGAGGGCCGCCGGTTCGACGCGGCGGTGCTGGGCTACAAGTTCGGCGGCAAGGACATCAGCGAGGTCCTGACCATGCCGGTGGCCGAGGCCGAGGGATTCTTCGCCACCGGCGACGGCAAGCTCCCCGCCGCCCACAAGATCCTGGAGCGGCTCACCCAGGTCGGCCTGGGCTACCTGACCATCGGCCAGCCGCTGACCACGCTCTCCGGCGGTGAGCGGCAGCGCCTCAAGCTGGCCACCCACATGGGCGGGGCGGGCAGCGTGTACATCCTCGACGAGCCGACCACCGGCCTGCACCTGGCCGACGTCGAACAGCTGCTGGGCCTGCTGGACCGGCTGGTCGACGCCGGCAAGTCGGTGATCGTCATCGAGCACCACCAGGCGGTGATGGCCCACGCCGACTGGATCATCGACCTGGGCCCGGGCGCGGGACACGACGGCGGCAAGGTCGTCTTCCAGGGAACCCCCGCCGACCTGATCGCCGACGGTTCCACCCTGACCGGGCAACACCTCGCCGAGTACGTGACCGGCTGACCGCTGCTACCGTGCCCCACGTGGGATGGTTCTCCAGGACAGCGCCGACCGCCGCCGAGGTCGAGGCCAAGGCGGCGCAGATCCGGGCGAAAGCCGACCGGGCCGGCGTCGACGTGCTCGGCGCGCTGGCGGTCGGCCACAGCCTGGTCGCCGGCACCAACCTCTACCTGGTCGTGCACCCGGAACGCCTGGACCTGGTCAGCACCGGCCAGGTCGGCGGGCTGATCGGCGCCGAGGCCGGCCGGGAGAGCATCCCGCTGACCGACGTGAGCCGGGTCGGGTTCCGGCCCGGCCTGCTCCGCTGCACCGTCGAGATCACCTGGTCCGGCGGCACGTTCGACTTCAGCGCCGACCGGGCGATCGGCGCGCTGCTGGCCGAGACGATCCAGTCCCGCCTCGAGGCCGGCCCGGTGAGCGACGCCGACGCCACCCTGCTGCGGCACCTCGCCGACCTGCACGCTGCGGGTGTGCTGACCGACGAGGAGTACGCCGCGAAGAAGGCCGGACTGCTATGAGAGGCGTTTCAGACTGCGGGCGTTGAATCCGAGGTCATAGACCTGAATGCCGGAGTTGACGGTCGCGTAGCCACCCGTGCAGTTGGCATTGCTGTAGTACCGAACGTTGTACCGGGTCCGATTCTTGCCGGCTCTCGGGTAGGTACCGATGGGATGACAGGCGATGTCAAGCGGTACGTCGTAGCCGGCGAAATAGCCGGTGTAACTGGCTCCGGCCCATCCGCACAGGCGATTCGGATGAAGCTCGCACCGCTCGACACCGGCTTGAGCAGGAGTGACGCCGATCAGGAGGCCTGCTCAAGCCGCCACGCTGGACGCCGCCACCCCTACTGCCATTTTCCAGTCCCCTTGGAAGAAAGCACTCGAAACCACCACCACCGACGGCCGAGCCCACCCAGCCGTCGCCCACGGTCTGCCCCGAACCACCTACACCACCGTCGACGACGGCCGAGCCCACCCAGCCGTCGCCAGTGGCTCTACGCGGCCCACAAAACCACCACCAG
>NZ_JZKF01000142.1 GCF_000962825.1 Actinoplanes rectilineatus | reverse complement strand
CCGTTCTTCAGCTTCCTGAGCTTCATGATCGCGGTACCGACCGGCATGAAGTTCTTCGTCTGGATCGGCACCATGTGGCGCGGCCAGATCAGCTTCGAGTCGCCGATGCTCTTCGCGGTCGGCTTCCTGGTGACGTTCCTCTTCGGTGGTCTCTCCGGCGTGCTGCTCGCGGCCCCGCCGATCGACTTCCACGTCTCCGACTCGTACTTCGTGATCGCGCACTTCCACTACGTGCTCTTCGGCACGATCGTGTTCGCGGTGTTCGCCGGGATCTACTTCTGGTTCCCGAAGATGTACGGCCGGATGCTCGACGAGCGTCTTGCGAAGATCCACTTCTGGCTGACCTTCCTCGGCTTCCACGGCACCTTCCTGGTGCAGCACTGGCTCGGCACCAAGGGCATGCCCCGGCGGTACGTCGACTACCTGCCCGCGGACGGCTTCACCTTCCTGAACACGTTCTCGACGATCGGCTCGTTCGTCCTCGGACTCTCGACGCTGCCGTTCATCTACAACGTGTGGAAGTCGTACAAGGTCGGCAAGGTGACCACCGCCGACGACCCGTGGGGCCACGGCAACTCGCTCGAGTGGGCGACCACCACGCCGCCGCCGCTGCGCAACTTCGACCACATGCCGCGGATCCGGTCCGAGCGTCCCGCGTTCGACCTGAAGTTCCCGGAGCTGGCCGCCGGCCACTCGCTCGCCGGCCCGCCGGAAGGCGGCGCCCGGCCGCTGACCAGCGAGTCCGACGGTGGAGCGACCTACACCGAAGACGTCGACAGCAACCGCTGACGCTCGTCACCGACTGACCGGACCGGCCCGCGACCCCCTCACCGGGGATCGCGGGCCGGTCTGTTTCTGTTCACCCACGTACTCCTCTCCTGTTCCTTCTCGCCCGGCTCACCAGGGCCGTTTTCGGCGCGGCACGTGAGCTGTGTCAAACCCGGTGGTTTCTGTCTCACCCTTCCGGCAGGATCGGCGGGGAGGTCAGGATCGTCATGTTGCTCACGCCTTACCGGGAAACACTCTCGCTGCCCAAGATCCGCTCGTTGCTGGTGGTCGCCACCCTCGCCCGGGTGCCGATCGCGGCCGCCGCGGTGGTGCTCACCCTGCACGTCGTCACTGACCTCCTGCCGAACAACTACGCCGCGGCCGGCCTGGTCGGCGCGTCGGCCACCCTCGGCGGCTCGTTCGGCGCCCCGGTGATGGGCCGGCTGATCGACCGGATCGGCCTGCGCCCGGTCCTCGTCCTCACCACCGTCGCCGAGGTCGCCTACTGGCTGGTCGCCCAGGCGCTGCCCTACTGGGCTCTGCTGCCGGTGGCGGCGATCGGCGGTTTCCTGGCGCTGCCCGCGTTCTCGGTGGCCCGGCAGTCGATCGCGGCCCTCACGCCCGAGTCGCACCGGCTGCCCGCGTTCGCCCTCGACTCGATGACCACCGAGCTGTCCTTCATGGCCGGTCCGGCCCTCGGCGTGCTGATCGCCACCACCGCCGGTTCCCGCGTCGCGATGCTCTGCCTGGCCGCCGGCATCCTGCTCTCCGGCATCGGCCTGTGGCTGCTCAACCCGCCGATCCGGGGCGCCCACGAGGAGACGGTCGACGCCGGTGGCCGGGTGCCACGCAGCAGTTGGCTCAAGCCCCGGTTCGTCGCCGTCCTGGCGGTCACCATGGCCGCCACGCTGGTCCTCTCCGGCACCGACGTGGCCGTGGTGGCGGTGCTGCGCGACTCCGGTCAGGTCGAGTGGACCGGTCTGGTGCTGTCGCTGTGGGCGTTCTTCTCCCTGCTGGGCGGTTTCGCGTACGGGACGGTGAAGCGCGGCCTGCCCGCCCTGGCCCTGTTCGTCCCGATGGCGGTGCTGACCATCCCGATCGGCCTCGGCGGGGACCACTGGTGGTTGCTCGCCCTGCTGATCGCCCCGGCGGGTGCCCTGTGCGCGCCGACCATCACGGCCAGTTCCGACGCGATCAGCCGGATGATCCCGGCTTCGGCCCGCGGCGAGGCGATGGGCCTGCACAACTCGGCCCTGACCGTCGGCGTGGCGATGGGCGGCCCGCTGGCCGGCGTGGCCATCGACCGGATCGGCCCGGAGTGGGGTTTCGTGGCCGTCGGCGCGGTCGGTGTGCTGGTCGCCCTGGTGGTCCTCCCCACCGAACTGCGCCGTCGCAGCGCGGACCGGTCCGAGGCACTGCTCGCGGAGCCGCTCCCCGGCGAGCCCGCGGTGGCGGTCCTGCCCACCCCGCAGTCCCCGGCAGTCAGCAAGACCGACTGACGCCGCGGTCCGGCCGGCATCAGGTCGGCTGGGTCCGGCCCGCTCAGCCGGTCTCTGACGTCGCCGAGGCCGGCTGACCCGGCGAGCACCCTCCCTGCCGTCGTCCGGGGCTGTCACAGCCCGCTCGGACAGTCCGGAGCGGCCGTCACCTGCCGTGACCCGACCAGCCGTCGCTCAGGGTTGCCTCCCGGCCTGCGCAGCAGCCCTGAGCAACGGCCTGCGGCGTCAGACGCCCAGGACGGGAGCCCCGGTGGTGGCGATCGCGGCGGCCTTGAACTGCTCCAGGGCGGCCTCGGTCGTCGTGTGCGCCACCCCTGCGGTCAGTTCCAGCACCACGGTGGTCGCGAATCCGGCCGTCGACGCGTCGAGTGCGGTAGCGCGTACACAATGATCGGTGGCGATGCCCACGACCTCGACGTCGGTGACTCCCCTGGCCTGCAACCAGGCGGCGAGGGTTTCGCCGGACTCGCTCCGGCCCTCGAAACCCGAGTACGCCGCCGCGTATTCGCCCTTGTGGAATACCTCTTCGATCCGGTCGGTCACCAGTTCGGGGTGGAAGTCGGCGCCGCTGGAACCGACCACGCAGTGCACCGGCCAGGTGTCCACGAAGTCGGGGTGGTCGCTGAAGTGGGTGCCCGGGTCGATGTGCCAGTCCTTGGTGGCCACCACGTGGTCCCAGCGGTCGCCGGCCTTGGCCAGGACCAGGGAGATGCCCTTGGCGACGGCGGCGCCCCCGGCGACGGGCAGGGAACCGCCCTCGCAGAAGTCGTTCTGGACGTCGACGATGATCAGCGCGCGTGGCACGGGAACCCCCTAGGCGGTGGGAACGATGACGACCGGGATGGCGGGATCGCCCGCGGAGAGTTTCAGGCCCTCCCACGGGATGGAGATCAGGCACTGGCGCAGGTGTTCGCGGGATTCGGCCAGGCGGGGGATGTCGACGACCTCGCCGGCGGCGATGTACGTGCGCTGCAGCAGCCGGTCGTTGGCCTGGTGGTCGGGGACGCCCTGGGAGAAGACGATCTCCTCGATCGCGGTGCCGGTGGGCTTGTGCCGCCGGACCGCGGTCTTGCGCCCGCCGACGGTCGCCTTGTTCTCCGAGCGTTTGACGACCGGTCGGCCCTCGACCTCGACGAGCTTGTAGACCAGCCCGGCGGTGGGCGCCCCGGAGCCGGTGACCACGGCGGTGCCGGCGCCGTACATGTCGACCGGTTCGGCGGCGAGGGTGGCGATCGAGTACTCGTCCATGTCACCGGAGACGATGATCTTTGTCTCGGTGGCGCCGAGGGAGTCGAGGAGTTCCCGGGACTGCTGGGCGAGAACGGACAGGTCGCCGGAGTCGATGCGGACCGCCCGCAGGTCCGGCCCGGCCACCGCGATGGCGTTGCGGATGCCCTGGCTGATGTCGTACGTGTCGACCAGCAGCGTGGTGTTCTTGCCCAGCGCCGCGACCTGCGATCCGAACGCGGTCGGCTCGTCGTCGTGCAGCAGGGTGAACGCGTGTGCCGAGGTGCCCGTGGTCGGGATGCCGTAGGCCCGGCCGGCCGCGAGGTTCGACGTCGAGGCGAATCCGGCCAGGTAGGAGGCCCGGGCCGCGGCGACCGCGGCGTGCTCGTGGGTGCGCCGGGAGCCCATCTCGATGATCGGCCGGCCGCGGGCGGCGGTGACCATGCGGGCCGCGGCGGCCGCGATGGCGCTGTCGTGGTTGAGCACCGACAGGATCAGCGTCTCCAGCACGACGCACTCGGCGAAGGTGCCGGAAACGGTCAGGATCGGTGATCCGGGGAAGAACAGCTCGCCCTCGGCGTAGCCCTCGACCTCACCGGTGAACCGGTAGCCGGCGAGCCACGTGGCGGTGGTCTCGTCGACCACGCCGGCGGACCGCAGGTAGTCGATCTCGTCCGGGCCGAAGCGGAACGCGGCGATCTCCTCGATCAGGCGACCGATGCCGGCCACCACGCCGTAGCGTCGCCCGGTGGGCAGCCGCCGGGTGAAAACCTCGAAGACGCACCGCCGATCCGCGGTGCCGTCCTTCAGGGCGGCGCTGATCATCGTCAGCTCGTAATGGTCCGTCATCAGGGCCGGCGTGCTCTCCACGGCACCTACCCTATTGCGCCCGGAACCACGGGTGAACGGTGGTTCGGTGCTCCGGTTCACCGGTTCCGCGGATCCGGTGGCACCATGGGGGGCATGGCGTTGCCTCAGGTTGCTCCCGTCGAGACGCCGGAGATCCAGGAAGAACCGGAAGCGGACCGTCCGTGGGTGACCATCGTCTGGGACGATCCGGTCAACCTGATGTCGTATGTGACCTGGGTTTTCCAGAAACTCTTCGGCTACAGCAAGGACAAGGCCGAGAGGCTGATGATGGACGTGCACACGAAGGGCAAGGCGGTGGTCTCCATCGGCGCCCGGGAGCGGATGGAAATGGACGCCAACCGACTGCACGGATACGGTCTCTGGGCGACGGTGGACCGGTCCTGACGAGGCGGGTGGGGAGAACATGTTCCGACGCAGCGGTGGCCACTGTGTCGCCACATTCGCGTATGACGAGGTCCGGGTCCTGAAGAAGGTCGCCGGCGAGGTGGTCGGTCTGTTGACCGACGGGATGGACCACACCGATCCGGTGGTCTCCCGGCTTTTCCCGGACATCTATCCGGACAGCCCGGAGGATTCGCAGGAGTTCCGGCTCTACACCGAGAGTGATCTCAAGACCGCCAAGATCGATCAGGCGGGCGCGATCCTCGCGGCGTTGCCGGACGAGGGCGAGGGCGAGGTCCGGCTGGACGGTGAGGCTGCCGAGGCGTGGCTGATGGCGATCAACGACGCCCGGCTGGCGATGGGCACCCGTCTCGACATCGGCGCCGAGACCGACCTCAGCGACGAACTGGACCAGGCGGTCCTGGAGGACCCGGGTTCCAGCCGGGTGTTCCAGCTGTCGGTCTACGCCTATCTCGGCTATCTCCAGGAGTCGCTGCTCAACGCGCTCCCAGAGATCAAGTAGCACTCCCGGTGTGTGCACCGCCACGCATCCCGCGACCGACTGTCACGGTAATGTGAACGCCGTGCTGACCATCGACCGTACGATCGTGGACGCGATCGTCGCCCACGCCCGCCGGGATCACCCCGACGAGGCGTGTGGTGTCGTCGCCGGCGCGATCGGCAGTGACGTGCCGTCGCGGCACCTCCCGATGGACAACGCCGCCCGGTCGATGACGTTCTACGAGTTCGACTCGATGGAGCAGCTGCGGGTCTGGCGCGAGATGGACGACCTCGACGAGGAGCCGGTGGTGATCTACCACTCGCACACCGCGACCGAGGCGTTCCCGTCCCGGACGGACATCTCGTTCGCCGGTGAGCCGAACGCGCACTACCTGCTCGTCTCGACCCGCGAGCCGGACTCCGAGGAGATCCGCTCGTTCCGTATCGTGGACGGTGTGGTGGCCGAGGAAGAGGTCAACATCGTGGATGCGACGGTGAAGGCGTGATTTCCATCGCCGTGCAGTCGTACATGTTCGGGCAGAGCCCGGCGTCGGTCTTCTACGAGTGTCGCTGTCGCTGACACCGGATCCGGCCCTGCCTTTTCACGTTCGACTTCTGCGAGGAGTTTTCCCACCATGGCCATCGAAGTTCGCATCCCCACCATCCTGCGCAACTACACCGGCGGCGCGAAGGTCGTCGAGGGCGCCGGCGACACGCTGACCGCGCTGATCGACGACCTGGACGGCAAGCACAGCGGCCTCAAGGGCCGGCTGATCACCGCCGAGGGTGGCCTGCACCGCTTCGTGAACATCTACGTCAACGACGAGGACGTCCGCTTCCTGGGCGCGCTCGACGCGAAGCTCAAGGACGGCGACTCGATCACCATCCTGCCGGCCGTCGCCGGTGGCGCTCTCGGCTTCGCGGCAGCCGCCGCGTTCCTGGGCCGCTAACCCCGATGGCTCGTTTCGAGAGCCTGCTCGACGCGTGCGGGGGCACGCCGCTCGTCGGCCTGCCCCGCCTGTCGCCGACGGTGCCCGAGGGGGCACCGCCGGTTCGGCTGTGGGCCAAGCTCGAGGACCGCAATCCGACCGGCAGCATCAAGGACCGCGCCGCACTGTTCATGGTGCGCGAGGCCGAGGAGTCCGGTCACCTGCGTCCCGGTGACACCATCCTCGAGCCGACCAGTGGCAACACCGGCATCGCCCTGGCCATGGTCGCCAAGCTGCGCGGCTACCGCCTGGTCTGCGTGATGCCGGAGAACGTGTCGGCCGAGCGCGTGCAGATCCTCCGGATGTACGGCGCGGAGATCATCTTCTCGCCGGCCGCCGGCGGTTCGAACCAGGCGGTGGCGACCGCCAAGCAGATCGCCGTCGAACACCCCGACTGGAAGATGCTGTTCCAGTACGGCAATCAGGCCAACGCCCGCGCGCACTTCGAGACCACCGGCCCCGAACTGCTGCACGACCTGCCCACGATCACGCACTTCGTGGCGGGCCTGGGCACCACCGGCACCCTGATGGGCACCGGCCGGTTCCTCAAGGAGAAGGTCGACGGCATCCAGATCGTCGCCGCCGAGCCGCGGTACGGCGAAGTGGTCTACGGCCTGCGCAACATCGACGAGGGCTACGTCCCCGAGCTGTACGACGCGACCGTGCTGGACCGCCGGTTCTCGGTCGGCACCCGGGACGCCGTGTTGCGGACCCGGCAGCTGGTCGAGGTGGAGGGCCTGTTCGCCGGTTTCTCCAGTGGCGCGATCCTGCACGCCGCGCTCGCCGTCGCGCACGAGGCGGTCCGCAACGGCAAACGGGCCGACGTCGCGTTCGTGATCGCCGACGGTGGCTGGAAATACCTCTCCACCGGGGCGTACGGAGGCACGCTCAACGACGCGGAAGAGGCTCTCGAAGGCCAACTGTGGGCCTAGAGCAGCAGTAACGCACCGATCAGAGGCGGGGCTGCCGCGGCCATCAGGAGCCACGGCAGCCACCGCCGGTGCAGCGCCAGGAACGCGGCGGCCAGCGGCGCCGTGCCGGCGAGGACGAGCATCGGCGGCCCGCCGCGCGCGACCACCACGATGCCGGCGACTCCCAGCACCGCGCCGTAGAGCGCCATGGCGAGAATCCGGCCCGTGCCGGGCGGCGGGTCGTCCGGGGTGGGGAAGCGGAAGACCGGTTTCACGTTTTCCGGAGCGTCGGTCCGGGTAGTGCGGGCGTGTTCGGCCGCCGTCACGTAGCCTCCTCCGATGACCATCGAAGTCCTCACCCTGAGCAACGCGGATGCAATACCTGCCGTGACGGTGCAAAGGTGATGACCGAGGTCACGGCGTCTGTGATGTGCGTTGTCGATTTAGCGACAAATCGATCAGTTGTTAACGCGAGACACTGGCCGCGGCGTACGCTTCGCTCCGTGACTGACTGGTCTGACAGTCCCGGCACGGACCGGTCGGCGGGGCCGTGGACAAACCAGTGGACGACCCAGTGTGAGCCAGAGGGACCCGCATGCGACTAACCGTTCTCGGTTGTGCCGGCAGTTTCCCCGGCCCCGAGTCGGCGTGTTCGGCCTACCTCGTGGAAGCGGAGGGTTTCCGGCTCCTGATCGACTTCGGCTCCGGATCGTTGTCCGCGCTGCAACGCTACTCGGACATGCGGGGCATCGACGCCATCCTTCTCACTCACCTGCACTGCGACCACATGCTGGACGCGTGCACCTACGTCGTGGTCCGGCGCTACGACCCGGCCGGCCCGCTGCCCGCCCTGCCGGTCTACGCACCCCTGGGCGCGGCCGAGCGGATCGCCGCGGCCTACAGCACCGAGGCCGAACCGGTCGACGACGTCTACACCTTCTACGGTCTGCAGCCCGGCACGTTCCCGATCGGGCCGTTGACGGTCACCGTCGACCGGGTCAACCATCCGGTCGAGACGTACGGCGTCCGGATCGAGCACGACGGCCGGGTTCTCGCCTACTCCTCGGATACGGCCCCTTGCGAGGCGTTGCTGCGGCTGGCCGCCAGCGCCGACCTGTTCCTCTGTGAGGCAAGTTACCTCGACGGCGTGCAGAACCCCCCGGACCTGCACCTGACCGGCGGCGAGGCGGGCGAGGCGGCCACCAAGGCGGACGTGGGACGGCTGCTGCTGACCCATCTCGTTCCGGCCTGGGCGAGTGAGGCTTCTATTGTGGAGGCAGCCACCGCGGCGTACGCGGGACCGGTCGAAGTCGTCCGGCCGGGGGCCAGATACGATCTCTGAGCCGGTGACGGGGCGAGATCGGCGCTAGCACCGATGCACCACGTGTCGTGATCTTGGAGTTGTCGCATTGCGCATCGTTCGCCTGGCCAACTTCGTCACGGTCCACACCGGTGGCCTGCGTACCGCGCTGCGGCAACTCGGACGCGGCTATCTGCGGGCCGGGCATGAGCCTGTCCTGATCGTTCCCGGCCGTCGGTATTCGGACAAGATGACGAAGCAGGGGCGGGTCATCACCCTGCCCAGCGCGCCGCTGCCCCGCACCGGCGGATACCGCGTGCTGGCCGGCCGGCGTGAGCTGGCGAAGCTGCTGGACAGCCTGGAACCGGACCGGATCGAGGTCTCCGACCGCACCACCCTGCGCTGGACCGGCAACTGGGCCCGGCAGCGCGGCGTGCGTTCGATGATGGTCTCCCACGAGAGCCTGGCCGGCCTGCTCGGCGTCTGGGGCATGCCGAAACGCGACGCGCTCGCCGACCGTTTCAACCGGCGCACCGCCGCGGCGTTCGACACGATCGTCTGCACCACCGCGTTCGCCGCCGAGGAGTTCCGCCGCATCGACGTGCCGAACCTGGTCGAGGTGCCGCTCGGCGTCGACCTCAAACTGTTCCACCCCACCAAGATGGACGCCGCCGTCCGCGCCCGGTACGCCCGCCCCGACGAGCTGCTGATGGTCTACTGCAGCCGGCTGTCCGCGGCGAAACGGCCCGAACTCGCCGTCGACGCGGTCGCCGCCCTGCGCAACGGCAAGGTCCCGGCGGTGCTGGTGATGGCCGGCGACGGGACCCGGCGGACGGCTCTGGCGTACCGTGCGGCCCGCCTGCCGGTGCGTTTCGCCGGGCACATCTCCGACCGCACCACCGTGTCCGCCCTGCTCGCCAGCGCGGACGTGGCGATCGCCCCAGGCCCGGTGGAGACGTTCGGCCTGGCCGCCCTGGAGGCGCTGGCCTGCGGCACCCCGGTCGTCGTCAACGAGCAGAGCGCCCTGCCCGAGGTGGTCGGCGACGCCGGCATCGCGGTGCCCGGCACGGCGGACGCCATCGCCGACGCGGTGAGCCGCCTGATGGAACGCCCCGAGGCGGAACGCCGGGCCGCCGCCCGGGCCCGCGCGGAGAACTTCGGATGGTCCAAGGCCGTCCAGGGATTCCTGGAGGCGCACCAGGCCGTCCCGGACCCGGCGACGGCCCCGGCACAGTCGGCACTGCTGCGCCCAGCGGTGCCGATGATGCGTTCCGCCACGCCGCAGAGTCGCAAGCCCGGGGCGGACGAAGCCGGGGCGGCACGTTACGCATAGGGTTGGGGGTATGGCGCGACCCGACGGCCGAGCGGCCGACCAGCTGCGACCGGTGACCCTGACCCGGCAATGGAGCATCCACCCCGAGGGATCGGTGCTGGTGGAGTTCGGCAACACCCGTGTGCTCTGCACGGCCAGCGTCACCGAGGGGGTGCCCCGCTGGCGCAAGGGGTCCGGCCTCGGCTGGGTCACCGCGGAATACGCGATGCTCCCGCGCGCGACCAACACGCGCGGTGACCGCGAGAGCGTCAAGGGCAAGGTCGGCGGCCGCACCCAGGAGATCTCCCGCCTGATCGGGCGCAGCCTGCGGGCCTGCATCGACCTGAAGGCGCTCGGGGAGAACTCGATCGTGCTCGACTGCGACGTGCTGCAGGCCGACGGTGGCACCCGCACCGCGGCCATCACCGGCGCCTACGTCGCCCTGCACGACGCCGTCACCTGGCTGGCCGACCGCAAGTCGCTCGCCGGCAAGGTCGACAAGGTGCTGCACACCTCGATCCAGGCGATCAGCGTCGGCATCATCGACGGCGAGCCGCGCCTCGACCTCAACTACGTCGAGGACGTCGCCGCCGAGGTCGACATGAACATCGTCTGCACCGGCGAGGGCGACTTCGTCGAGGTGCAGGGCACCGGCGAGAACGGCGTCTTCAAACGCGCCCAGCTCGACGCGATGCTCGACCTGGGCATCCTCGGGTGCGCCGAGCTCGCGGCCGCACAGCAGAAGGCGCTGGCCGCATGAGCGCTCGTCTCCTGCTGGCGACCGGCAACCAGAAGAAGCTGGCCGAGCTGCAGCGGATCCTCGACGCGGCGCTCGGCCTCCAGCAGGTCGAACTGGCCGGCCTGGGCGACTTCCCCGGCTACCCGGACGTCCCCGAGACCGGCCTCACCTTCGGCGAGAACGCGCTGATCAAGGCCCGCGAGGGCGCGAAACGCACCGGCCTGCCCACGGTCGCCGACGACTCCGGCATCGCGGTCAACGCCCTCAACGGCATGCCCGGCGTCTTCAGCGCCCGCTGGTCCGGCGGCCACGGCGACGACAAAGCCAACCTCGACCTGGTCCTGGCACAGATCTCCGACGTCACCGACGAGCAGCGCGGCGGAGCCTTCGTCTGCGCCGCCGCCCTGGTCCTGCCGAACGGCCGCGAACACCTCGTCGAGGGCCGCCAGACCGGCCGCCTGCTGCGCTCCCCGCGCGGCGAGGGCGGCTTCGGCTACGACCCGATCTTCATCGGCGACGGCCAGGACCGCACCAACGCCGAGCTCAGCCCGGCCGAGAAGGACGCGATCAGCCACCGCGGCAAGGCCTTCCGCGAATTGGCCAAGGTCATCGCCAAGGAACTGCCCCGCTGACGTCGGTTGCGGCGGGAGCAGCCGGTCACGCCCCTTTTCTGGTACGCGTAACCGGCCGCTCCCGCCGAACCACACCTCCCGTGGCTGCGAAGCGGCCTCCCTGCGCCGTCCCGCCTGTGCCGCCGCTGCCGGGCTGAGCTGCCCACCTGGCGCCCCACGCGTCCCGACGCCCCACGCGTCCCGACGCCCCACGCGTCCCGCCCTGCAGCCACGCCCCGTCTCCACGCGGTCCCGCAGGTCCCGCATTCGCGTCCGGCCAACAGGTCCCGCTGTTCTTCTTCTGGGGCCCACGCCCGTGTCCACGCCGGCCCCATATGTTGCGTGTCCCAGCCCGGCCCCGCACGTCTCGTGCACCGCCCCGGCCCGACGCCTTGAAACCGCCCGCCGGTAACCAGCCCTGACCGACACCGGTAACCAGCCCTGGTCGACGGCCGAGCCGAGCCAGCCGTCGTCTGTGGTTGATTTCTGGTCGGGTGACAGCCTTGACCGACGGCTGGGTTGGGCCAGCCGTCGTCTGTGGTTGATTTCTGGTCGGGTGACAGCCTTGACCGACGGCTGGGTTGGGCCAGCCGTCGTCTGTGGTTGATTTCTGGCCGGGTGACAGCCTTGACCGACGGCCGGGCCGAGCCAGCCGTCGTCCACGGTTGACTTTCCGTCGGGTGGCAGCCCTGGGCGACGGCTGGCGACCGGGAGCCGTCGCTGACGGCTGGGGAGTTCCGGGCCGTCGTTGGCGGCTGGGTCATGTCTCTGGAACAGCCGTGGTCGGCGGCTCAGGCGGCTCGGCCGTCAACCGTGGTCCGTCCGCGGGCCGGATTTGACCGTGTGCGACGGCTGGGTGCTCCTGAGCCGTTGCTGGTGGCTGACTTTCGTCTTCTGGGCAGCTGTTGGCGACGGCTCGGTCAGTCGGGCCGTCGTTCATGGTCGGTTTGTGGGCTGTGGGCGACCGTGGGTGACGGCTGGGTTGGGTCGAGCCGTCGTTCATGGTCGGTCGGAACGTGTCAAGATTTTTGAGGCGGGTTGATCACGGATTCTTTGAGTGAATCTGCTGGTCAGCCTGGTTCTCTGCGGGCGGGTTGATCCATGCCGCT
>NZ_JZKF01000141.1 GCF_000962825.1 Actinoplanes rectilineatus | reverse complement strand
CGGCTACGCCATCCCCACCATCATCGGTGAGATCAAGCGCCACTTCCGGGACCGCACCTGGTCCGTCCGGGTGCCCCGCCGCCTGCAGGAACTGCGCCTGGCCATCACCGAGGCCAACGCCACTCTCACCCACAGTCTGGGCCGGTCGCCGACGGTCGCCGACATCGCGGTCCACCTCGGGATCACCGAGGAAGAGGTGCTGGAGGGCCTGGAGGGCGCGCGGGCGTACAACGCGACCAGCCTCTCCACCCCGATCAGCAGCGACGGCACGACCGAGCTCGGCGATACCCTCGGCGACGAGGACCACGAGTTCGAGATCGCCGAGACCCGGGTCGCGCTGGGGCCGGCGATGGCCGCCCTGGACGAGCGGGAGCAGAAGATCCTGACGCTGCGGTTCTACGGCAACCTGACCCAGTCGCAGATCGCCGACCAGGTCGGCGTCTCCCAGATGCACGTGTCCCGGCTGCTCACGAAGGCGCTCTCCAAGCTGCGCCATCAGCTGGCCGACTAGAACGGCCTCCGGCATCTACGACGGCAGCCCCGAGGAATCCTCGGGGCTGCCGTCGTCGTCGAGTCTCGTGCTCACTCAGCGCCGGAGGCACGCCAGTTCAGGCTGACCAGCAGGTGCCGGGCCTCGTCGGCGACCTCGGCGTCGGCCAGCACCGCGTACTGGGCGGCCTGCAGCGAGCTGCGCGAGGTGAAGTCGCGGCGGCCGCCGGTCGCGGCGTGCGCGATGG
This sequence comes from Actinoplanes rectilineatus, assembly GCF_000962825.1. Classification (GTDB taxonomy): domain Bacteria; phylum Actinomycetota; class Actinomycetes; order Mycobacteriales; family Micromonosporaceae; genus Actinoplanes; species Actinoplanes rectilineatus. The sequence goes on along the minus strand of NZ_JZKF01000141.1, from coordinate 11,669 downwards.
CGCCGAAGACCGCGCCCCAGATCGCGCCGACCAGCACCGTGGTCACGATGACGCCGAACCAGCCGGAGTCGCTGAACAGGCCGAACAGCAGACCGATGAACAGACCGAACCACGCGCCGCTGGCCGCGCCGGCCACCGCGGCCCGCCCGGTGGTGAGGCGGCCCAGGACCGTCTCGACCAGGCGCAGGTCGGTGCCGACGATCTGGGTGCGCTGCACCGGGAACTTGTTGTCCGACAGGTGGTCGACGGCCTGCTGCGCCATCGCGTAGTCCGGGTAGGTGCCGACCACCACGGACGGTCCGGCCACGGTGTCGGCGGCGGACGCCTGGGCGGGCACCGCCGGGACGCCGGCCGGGCCGGGCGGGATCGGGGTGCCGGTGGCGACGGCCGGGTCCGGCGTCGTCAGCGGAGCCGCCGCGTCGGCGGGAACGGCCGGGGTGCCGGGAACGGCAGGGGTGCCGGGAGCGGCGGGAACGGCCGGGGCGCCGGGCTGCATCGGCGTGGCCGCCGGGCGGGTGTCGTCGGGCGAGATGGACATGGTGCCTCCCTGATGCGGAAACGAGGCGGCGGTCCGTCGCTTCGTTCGAACGCTGCCTGACGTCCGGTTTCCCCTCCGCTGCCGGTTTCCAACCGTGTCTGTCTTCCGGATCACCCCGTCGGCGGTGGAAGGCAACGGTTCTGCACCCGTGCGGCAGCCCCGCGTGCAACGTGCGGGCGGCACCTTCGTACTCGACGACGTCGTCGACCGAAGGAGGGCCTCTTGAGCTCAACCCGACGCCTGCTGGCCGGCTCGTTGCTGGTCCTCGCCGCCGGGTCCGTGGGGGTGCTCGCGCCCACCGCGGCATTCGCCAGTGGCGGCAGCACCGGCGACGTACGTGCCGGTGCTGCCGCGACGTACGTCACCGGGACCGTCCGCAGCTCCGCCGGCGGGGTCAACCTTCGTAAGGGCCCGTCCACGGTGTTCGCGGTGACCGGCAAGGTGAGCAACGCCGCCACGGTCAAGCTGGTCTGCTCGGTGCAGGGAGTCCAGGTCTCCGGCACCGTGCGCACGACCACCCAGTGGGACAAGCTGTCCACCGGGAGCTACATCTCGCACGCGTACGTCATCTCCGGCACGGTCAAGGCCTGCCCGGCCGGCACCACGCCGGTCGTGCCGGCTCCGGTCACGACCACTCCGGCACCCGCGGCACCGGCGCCGCAGTTGACCCCGCAGCAGTTCATCGCCGCCGGTGTTCCCGGCGCCCAGGCCGGCTGGCGTCAGTACGGCGTCCCGGCGTCGGTGACCCTCGCCCAGTCGATCCTCGAGTCCGGCTGGGGCCGCAGCAGCCTGTCGTCCGTCGACAAGAACTACTTCGGGATCAAGTGCCAGAACGGCAGCTTCGGGGTGCACGCCACCGGCTGCCACGTCGTCACCACGACGGAGTGCGACAAGGCCGGCAAGTGCTTCCAGATCCAGGACGGCTTCCGGACCTACGCCTCGATGGCAGCCTCGTTCCGCGACCACGGTCACTTCCTGAAGACCAACAAGCGGTACGCGCCGGCGTTCACGTACACGAAGAACGCCGACAAGTTCATCGAGCAGGTCTGGAAGGCGGGGTACGCCACCGACCCGGCCTACGTCGCCAAGGTCACCGGCATCATGAAGACCTGGAACCTCTACCAGTACGACACCTGGAAGTGATCGTCGCGGGGAACGCCCTCGTCGGCTGAACGTGGCCGGTGGGGGCGTTCTGCGGCTTACGCTCCGTATGGTGAGGCGACGCGATCCCGGTGCGCCGCGGACCGCGGGTCCGCTGGCAGCCGTCGTGGTGCTCGTCGCCGGTCTGGTCATCTCGGCGGCGGTGTCCGTGGTGCTGCGCGAGGCACAGCGGGACCGGGCCGGGAACGTGATGGATCAACGGCACCAGATGGCGCTCGCCGCCGTCCGCACCGAGATCGACCGGTACCGGGGCCTGCTGGACACCCTGGCCGCCGGGTTCTCCACCCGTGCCGAGCCGAGCTGGGAGGACTACGACGTCGCCAGCGCGCCGCTCGCCGACGCCGGTCTCCTCGGAGCCGCCGGGGTGGCGTACGTCGTGCCGGTCCGCACCGGCGACGTGGCCGCCGCCCAGAGACGGTGGCGCGAACGTGGCGCCTCCGGCCTGGTCCTGCGCCCGCAGGGCACCGGCGACGAGCACTACTTCTCGATCTACGCCCGGCAGCTCACCGAGGTCACCGGCCCCAGCATGACCGGCGTCGACCTGGTCACCGTGGCGCAGCCGGCGATGGCCATGGAGGACGCCCGCCGGTTGCACCGCACCACGGTCTCCGACACCTACGTGCTGCTGCGCGACCGCACCCTGCCGGCCGGCGGGCAGCAGCAGTCGCTGGTGCTGGCGGCGCCGGTCTGGACCCGGGAGAACGAGTCGGAGTTCCGCGGCTGGGTGGTGCTCGGCCTGCGCAGCGGGGACTTCCTCACCGGGGTGCTGGCCACCGTCGGGCAGGGACACCTGGGCGGCAGCCTGATCGTCACGAACAGCGACGGCAGCCGGGTGACCGTCGCCGACCGGGCCGTGCCGGGGGAGAAGGACCTGACCCGGTCGTCGGGCTTCGAGGTCGGCGACCACCGGTGGACCCTGGTCACCCAGGCCGACTCCGGCCGCCTGCCCGGCGCCGGCAGCGCCACCCCGCGGCTCGCGCTGGTCGCCGGCGCCGTCTTCTCCGTGCTGCTGGCCTGGCTTGTCTACGCGCTCGCCACCTCCCGGGCCCGGGCCCGCGACCAGGTCGAGGTGGCCACCGCCGAACTGCGGGAGGCCGAGGCGGACAGCCGCCGTCAGGCCGGCCTGCTCGGCGCGATCATGACGAGCATCAGCGACGGCGTGAGCGTGGTCGACGAGAACGGCCGGTTCCTGGTGCAGAACCCGGCGGCCCGCCGGCTCCTCGGCATGGAGGTGGACGCCCACCGGGGACCGCGGGACTGGCAGGAGCAGTACGGCGTGTTCCGCCCGGACGGCAAGACGCCGATGCCGTTGGAGGAGATGCCGCTGATGATGGCGCTGCACGGCGAGTCGCCGGACGGCGTCGAGATGCTGGTCCGCAACCCCGGCCGCCCGGACGGTGTGCTGCTGAGCGTGGACGGCCGGCCGCTGGACGCCAGTGCGGGCCTGCGCGGCGCGGTCGCGGTGTTCCGGGACATCACCGACCTGCGCCGGTACGAGCACGACCTGTCGATCTTCGCCGGTGTGGTGGCGCACGACCTGAAGGCGCCGCTCGCCGTGATCCGCGGACACGCCGACCTGGTCCTCGAGGACCTGGACATGTCCGGGATCGCGGCCGGCGCCCCGGAGGCGGACGAGATCCGCGACGGACTGCGGCGGATCACCGCGACCGTGGACCGGATGGACCTGCTGATCGAGACGCTGCTGGCGTACACCACCTCGCGGCACGCCCCGCTGCGCCTGGAGTCGGTGGACCTGACCCGGACGGCACGGGAGATCGCCGCCGAGCGGGCCGCGCACCCCGGTGACCGGCCCGTGCCGCAGTGGTCGGTGTCGCCGCTGCCGCCGGTCGAGGCGGACCCGGCGATGATCCGGCACGTGCTGGACAACCTGATCGGCAACGCGGTCAAGTACGTCCGGCCGGGCGGCACACCCCGGGTCGTGGTGTCCGGTGAGCGGACCGTGTCCGGGCTGGTCCGCATCGAGGTCGCCGACGCCGGCATCGGCATCCCGGACGCGGAGAAGCCGCGCATCTTCGAGTCGTTCCACCGGACCGAGGCCGCCGCGGGGTACGCCGGCACCGGCCTCGGCCTGGCCATCTGCCGGCGCATCGTGGAGCGCCACGGCGGCGAGATCGGTGTGGAGGACAACCCCGGAGGGGGCGCCCGCTTCCACTTCACCCTGCCCGCCGCGGTCACCGAACTGAAGGAGGAACCCGTGGTCGACACCGACCAGGACGACGAGGCGGTCCGTGCCGCCCTCGACCGCGCGCTCGCCGAACGAGCCGCGATCATGCAGGCGGGCATGCTGCCCGGCCTGGGCGGCTTCGAGCCGGACACCGATCCACGCGACGAGGCCCCGGTGGGCACGTCGCTGAGCGAGCAGGCCGGCCTCAAGCGGCCCGGGGCGGCAGCAGGTTCGTGACCAGCGCCAGCAACTGGGCCGGGACGAACGGCTTGAGCAGGGTGGCGGAGGCTCCGGCCGCCGTCGCCCGGTCGTCGCCCGGCATCAGCGCGCCGCTGGCCACCACGATCGGGATGTGCCGCAGGGCGGGGTCGGCCCGGATCGCCCGGCACAGCTCCAGCCCGGTCAGATACGGCATGTCCACGTCCGTGACGACCAGGTCGGGCCGGTGCTCCCGGATCGCCGCCAGGGCCGCCGCGCCGTCGGCTGCGGCCACCACCCGGTGCCCGGCGCGCTCCAGCGAACGCTGCACCACGTAGCGGATGTCGTCGTGGTCCTCGGCTACTACGATCACTGTCGGTCCCTCCCCGGTTGACGATGCATCCCCAGGCCTATCGATCGAAGGTGGGGCGGGGACACGGGGCGGTCTTAATCACCAGGCGTTTCGGCGAGGATCCGCCTATCCTTGCTGCGCCATGTCGATATCGCCGCCGCCTCCCGCCCTGTCCGAGCTGCGCACCCGGATCTCCGCCCTGCTACCCCGTGACGAGCGGCGCCTGCAGCGCCGTTTGGAGGGGACCCGCCGGATCCGTGACGACGCCGCTCGATCCGCCGCACTCACCGAGATAGCCACCGAGGTGGAGCAGGCGCAGGGGCGCCTGGAGAGCCGGCTGGCCTCGGTCCCCGAGGTGCGCTACCCGTCCGGGCTGCCGGTCAGCGCCCGCAAGGACGACATCGCCGAGGCGATCCGCGACCACCAGGTGGTCGTCGTCGCCGGCGAGACCGGTTCCGGCAAGACCACCCAGATCCCGAAGATCTGCATGGAGCTGGGCCGGGGTGTCCGCGGCCAGATCGGGCACACCCAGCCGCGGCGGATCGCGGCCCGGACGGTGGCCGAGCGGATCGCCGAGGAGCTGGACCGCCCGCTCGGGTCCACCGTCGGATACAAGGTGCGGTTCACCGATCAGGTGAGCGACGACACCATGATCAAGGTGATGACGGACGGCATCCTGCTCGCCGAGATCCAGACCGACCGGATGCTGCGCCGCTACGACACGCTGATCATCGACGAGGCGCACGAGCGCAGCCTCAACATCGACTTCATCCTGGGCTACCTGCGGGAGCTGCTGCCCCGGCGCCCCGACCTCAAGCTGATCATCACGTCGGCGACGATCGAGACGCAGCGGTTCGCCGCGCACTTCGCCGACGCCGCGGGCGAGCCGGCCCCGGTGATCGAGGTGACCGGCCGGACCTTCCCGGTCGAGACGCGGTACCGCCCACTGGTGACCACCACCCTCGAGGACGACGACGACGAGATCCGCGAGGAGCCGATCGACCAGATCGACGGCATCGCCGACGCCGTCGACGAGCTGGGCCGCGCCGGTGACGGCGACATCCTGGTGTTCCTCTCCGGCGAGCGCGAGATCCGCGACACCGCCGACGCCCTGGTCAAGAAAGACCTGCGCAACACCGAGATCGTCCCGCTGTACGGCCGGCTGTCCGCCGCCGAGCAGCACAAGGTGTTCGAACGGCACACCGGCCGCCGGGTCGTGCTCGCCACCAACGTGGCCGAGACGTCGCTGACCGTCCCCGGCATCAAGTACGTGATCGACCCCGGCACCGCCCGGATCAGCCGCTACTCGCACCGCCTCAAGGTGCAGCGGCTCCCGATCGAGCCCGTCTCGCAGGCCAGCGCCAACCAGCGCAAGGGCCGCTGCGGTCGCACCTCGGACGGCATCTGCATCCGGCTCTACTCGGAGGAGGACTTCGAGCAGCGCCCGGAGTTCACCGAGCCGGAGATCCTGCGGACCAACCTGGCCAGTGTCATCCTGCAGATGACCAATCTCGGACTCGGTGACCTCGGCAAGTTCCCGTTCATCGACCCGCCGGACCAGCGCAACATCACCGACGGCATCAAGCTCCTCGAGGAGCTGGGCGCGATCGAGGGCCGCAAGCTCACCCCGCTCGGACGCCAGCTGGCGCAGCTGCCGGTCGACCCGCGGCTGGCCCGCATGGTGATCGAGGCCGAGAAGCAGGGCTGCCTGGCCGAGGTCATGGTGATCGCCGGCGCACTGTCGATCCAGGACCCGCGGGAACGCCCCACCGAGAAGAAACTGCAGGCCGACGAGAAGCACAGCCGGTTCGTCGACAAGGAGTCCGACTTCTTCAGCTATCTCAACCTGTGGAGATACCTGCGGGAGAAACAGCAGGAGCTGTCCGGCAACCAGTTCCGCCGGCTCTGCCGTTCGGAATACCTGAACTATCTGCGGGTCCGCGAATGGCAGGACATCTACTCGCAACTGCGGCAGGTCGCTCGTACCCTCGGATTCGCCCTGAAGGAGGACTGGGAGGCCGGAGTCGCGCCACAACCGGTGCACACCGCCCTACTCGCGGGTCTTCTCAGCCACATCGGCATGAAGGACCAGGAGAAACGCGAATACATCGGTGCCCGGGGCGCCAAGTTCGCGGTGTTCCCCGGATCGGCCCTGTTCAAGCGGCAACCGCGCTGGGTGATGTCCGCGGAACTGGTCGAGACCAGCCGGCTGTGGGGCCGGGTGAACGCGCGGATCGAACCGGAATGGGCCGAGAAACTCGCCCCGCATCTCGTGAAGAGCAGTTATTCCGAGCCGCACTGGGATCGGAAGATGGGCGCGGTGATGGCCTTCGAGAAGGTCACCCTCTACGGCCTGCCGATCGTCGGTCGCCGCCGGGTCGGATACGGGAAGATCGATCCGGAAGTGGCCCGCGACCTCTTCATCCGGCACGCCCTGGTCGAACGCGACTGGGAGACCCACCACAAGTTCTTCGACGAGAACGACCGCCTCCTCCGCAAGATCGCCGAAATCGAGAACCGGGCCCGCCGCCGGGACATCGCCGTCGACGACGAGGCGGTGTACGCGCTCTACGACGCCCGGATCCCCGCGGAGGTGGTCTCCGCCCGCCATTTCGACGGCTGGTGGAAGAAGGCCCGGCATGAAACGCCCGACCTGCTCACCTTCACCCGTGAGGACCTGGTCAACGCGGGCCGGGACACGGTCGACCCGAACGCGTTCCCGGACGCCTGGCTCTCCGGTGGCATCCGGATGCCGCTGTACTACTCGTTCGAGCCGAACTCGCACGCCGACGGTGTCACCGTCAAGATCCCGCTCGACCTGATCAACAAGGTGGACGCGAACGACTTCGGCTGGTCCGTCCCCGGGTTCCGCAAGGACGTGGTGATCGCGCTGATCCGGGCCCTGCCGAAAGCGCTGCGCACCAGTTTCGTCCCGGTCCCGGACTGGGCCGAAACGGTCCTCAGCCGGATCCCGGCCCGCCGCGGACCGCTCCCCGACGCGGTCGGCGACGAACTGCGCCGGCTCACCGGGACCATCGTGCCCCGCGACGCCTGGCGCCCCGACCAGGTGCCCGAGCACCTGCGGATGAACTTCCGGATCGTCAACGAGGCCGGCGAGGTGGTCGGCGAGGGCCGCGACCTCGAGGTGCTGCGCCGCGAACTGGCGCCCAAGGTGCAGGCCACCATCTCCCGCGCGGCCGGCGACCTGGAACGCCGGGGGATCACCACCAACGACTTCGGCGTACTGCCCCGCAAGGTCGCCCAGGTCCGCGGCGGATACCAGGTCAACGTCTGGCCGGCACTCGTCGACGAGGGCGACAGCGTCGCGGTGAAGGTCTTCGAGGACGAGCTGTCCCAGCGGACGGCGATGGCGGCCGGCACCCGGCGGCTGCTGATGCTCACCCTGCCGCCGGCCGCCCGGTTCTTGCAGGGCCGGCTCGACAACCGGGCCAAACTCGAACTGTCCCGCTCCAACCCGAACAAGTCCATCGCCGACCTGCTCGACGACTGCGCCGGCGCCGCCATCGACAAACTGGTCGCCGACAACGGCGGCCCGGTCTGGTCGTCGATCGAGTTCGCCTCGCTGCGCGACCACGTCCGCGAGGACCTGGTCGACGCGGTCGCGAACGTGGTCACCCAGGTCCAGGCGGTGCTGGCCACCGCCTACGACGTCGAGCAGCGGGTGAAGAGTTCCCGCAACCCGACGCTGCTGCCCGCCCTGGCCGACATCCGGGTGCAGCTCAAGGGCCTGGTCCACCAGGGATTCGTCACCGAGACCGGCTGGCGCCAGCTGCACCACATGCCCCGCTACCTGCGCGGCATCGTGCACCGGCTGGACCGGGTCGGCGCGGGCCTGGGCCGCGACCGGCAGCTCACCGCGCAGATCCACGAGATCGAGGCGGAGTACAAGGAGTTGCTGGCCGAGGCGCCCCCCGGCGGACCGGCCGCGGAGGGCCTGCGGGAGATCCGCTGGATGATCGAGGAACTGCGGATCAACCTGTTCGCGCAGGCTCTCGGTACCCCCTATCCGATCTCCGACAAGCGGATTTACAAAGCGATGGACGCCCTTCCGCTCTGACGTTTCCGCAGCTCAGAGAGCTACCCGTGAGCGCGTTCGGTGGCGGTGGGTGGTGAGGGGGTCGCGCTTGAGGTGCCGTTCGGTCACGCCACTGTCGTGACCGGGCGGCGGCCTCTAGCGTTCTCCGCATGACGAACGAGAACATCGCCTTCGCCCCGATCACCGCCGACGTCGCCGCCTTCTGCCCGGCCCGCGCGTACCTCGACGAGATGATGGCGCGGGTGGGTGTGGACGGCCTCGCGGCCGCGTTCGCCGAGCCGGCCCTGCTGGCCCGGATCGACCAGCACGCGGCCGCGGTGCGCGATGCGCTGGGCGCGGCCGGCCGGGCCGTCGACGCTGAAGGACTTGCGGCGTACGCACGGAGCATCGTGGCCGGGGCCGTCCGGATGGGACGGCCCGTCCCGTCGGCGGGCGCCGCGCCCGCGTCGCGGTCGTCGTGGGGGCGGGCGGACTGGACGCTGCTGCGTCTCGTGGCGGTCTGCTTGATCGCCGAAGCGGGTGACCTGCTCTGACCCCGAACGATCTACTTTTTACGGACTTATCCCACTAAACCGTGCAATGGGGGATGTTTCTCCCATGAAGATCCTCAGGCTCTCGCTGCTCGCCGTCGTCCTCGCCATCCCGGCGTTCCTCAGTCCGGCGGCGGCCGCCCCGGCCGAAGAGCCCGCCCCGGCGGTAGTGGCCCGCTACGGGTTCGACGGCGGCGCCACCGACGGCAAGATCCCCGACCTGTCCGGCCGGGGCGGGGCCCTCACCGTCCGGTCCAACAACAACGGCGTCATCGCATTCACCAGCGGCGACGGCGGCCGGTTCGCCTCCTTCCCGGCCCCCTGCGCGGCCGGCGCCACCACCTGCGCCCGGGCGCTGCTCGAAGCCCCCGATGACGCCGACCTGAACCCGGGCGCCCGCAACTTCACCTGGGCCGCCGGAGTACGCCTCACCCGCGCCCAGCTGAACGGCTCCGCCAACGTCATGCAGAAAGGCGTGGCCAACGCCGACAGCCAGTGGAAGATGCAGATCGGCGGCAAGACCGGCCGCGCCCAGTGCGTGATGGTCGCCCGCGGCAGCGGCCAGGTGTTCATGGCCCTGTCCGCCAAGCCGGTCGCCGACGGCAACTGGCACCGCGTCGTCTGCCAGCGCTCCGGCACCAACCTGATCGTCTCCGTCGACAACGTGATCGGCGAACGCACCCCAGTCCCGGCCACCCTGTCGGTGGAGAACAACCGCCCGATGCGCGTCGGCGGCCCGAACTTCGGCACGAACAGCGACATGTACCACGGCCAGCTCGACGACGTGTACGCCCAGCTCGGCTGACCGGCAGTCCCCCCAACGGCCCCGGCTGGGCTGCCTGGTCCGTCCCACCGAGCACGCCCAGCCCGGGTGCCTGCCCCGGCCTGTGCCTGTCCCGCCCGTGTCGTCCGCGTCCCGTCTGTGTCCGTCCGCGTCGTGCCCGCCTCGCCCGTTCGGTCCCGGTCTCGTCCGGTGTCGTGCCCTTGTCGCCCGTGCCGTGCCGGTTTCGTCCGTGTCGTGCCCGCCTCGCCCGTTCGGTCCCGGTCTCGTCCGGTGTCGTGCCCTTGTCGCTCGTGCCGTGCCGGTCTCGTCCGTGTCGTGCCCGTGTCGTGCTGTCTCGGTTCGCCCAACTGGGCTGCGCCCACGGTCGTTCTCAGCTCGGGAATGGGCCGTAGTCGACGGCCGGGCCGGTCGTGCCGTCGTCCACGGTTGTTTTCGGCTCTGGGGTGGGCCGTGGGTGACGGCTCGGGGTCGTCCGGCCGTCGTCCGTGGTTGTTTTCGGTTCGCAGGCGAGCCGTGGTCGACGGCTGGGCCGGTCGTGCCGTCGTCCGCGGTCGCTTTCGGATCGTGGGCGGACCGAGGGCGACGGCCGGGGCGGCCGGAATGCCACCGAACCCATTCCGATCTCGGCGACGGGCCCCGGAGAAGCCGCGAGTGACTCAACGGCGCCGACGCACGAAGCGACTGGAGACGGTGCTCGGCAGACGTGATGGCAGCCCCAGCAAAGCCGATGATCAACTTGTCTGGCCAGGTGACTTCAGCCGCGCTGGGCGCCTGAAGTCACCACACCCCTGGTGGTGTGGTGATTACGGGCGTGCTGGACGCCCCAAGTCACCACACCCCTGGTGGTGTGGTGATTACGGGCGCGCTGGACGCCCGAAATCACCACGCTGTTGTGGGTGTGGTGAATTCGGGCGTGCTGGACGCCCGAAATCACCACGCTGTTGTGGGTGTGGTGAATTCGGGCGTGCTGAGCGCCCGAAATCACCACGGAGGCAGACCCTGACTGCGATTAGGTGTCTAGCTGCGGCGGAACGCGTAGGAGCGACCGCTGCCGGCGCTTGCGGCCCGGCCGGAACGGTCCCGGCCGGACTGGCGGCGGGCGGCCTGACGGCTGTCGCGGGCGCCGTGGTGGGCGGAGTCCGCGTCGGACGGCTGACCGGTCGACGTGTCGTCCGGCTGTGCCGTGCGGTGCAGGGCGGCGGCGATGTCCCGGCGGGCGAGATCGTCGAGATTCAGGTGTACGGAGAACGGCTGAGCAGGCATGAGAAACCTCCTGACGACTCCGCGGCCGGCGCGGGGTGGCGCCGGTGCGGGAGTGCGAGTTCAGCTCCACGGAGCGGCAGTCGAGTCTCCGGACTTCCCGCCACGGTCGATTCGTGAAGCAGGGCGAACCGGGGTCACGTGGCTGGGCCGAAGGCCGGGGACAGGGTTCTGTGGAGCACGGATGAACGGGGGCGGAAGGGCTGAACCCGCGAATCACAGCCGACCGGAACACCCCCACAGGAATGCGAGACAGATCCGGATCCGCACCACCGACCTCATCAGCAGCGCGCTGACTATCGAACGCGCCGCCGGAACCACGTGGCTGTTTGCCAAGAGGTGGTTCTTCGAGGTGGGGCCGCAGGTGCCCAGGAATCCATCACAGCATGCGCTCACGCTATCCCCGTCCATCTCGCCCCCGCCACCCATTTATCGAGAGCCCCCGCGGGCCGGCGGCGGGAACCGGGCCGGAGCGGTCGGTAGGTGGAGGGACCGGGCCGGAGCGGTCGGTAGGTGGAGGGACCGGGGCGGAGCGGTCGGTAGGTGGAGGGACCGGGGCGGAGCGGTCGGTAGGTGGAGGGACCGGGGCGGAGCGGTCGGTAGG
>NZ_JZKF01000140.1 GCF_000962825.1 Actinoplanes rectilineatus | reverse complement strand
CTCCAGCAGCGGCTGCAACGGGTTCACCGACGCCCCGGCCACCAGGTCGTAGTCGTCGACCAGCACGTACAGCTTCGGGCCCTTCCACCAGCTGCGCTCACGCAACATCTGCGGGGTGACGTCCGGTCCGGGCAGCCGCTCACGCAGCACCACGACCGCCTGGTTGATCACCTCGGCGGTGGTCTGGTGCGAGCTGCCGTACCCGATGGTGTGCCCCTCGTCGACGCACCCGAGCAGGCTGCGCCGCAGGTCGACCAGGAGCAGGCGGGCCTGCGACGGGTCGTTCGCCGCGGCGATCGACTTGGCGAGGCCGCGCAGGAACGAGCTCTTGCCGCTCTCCACGTCGCCGAAGAGCAGCGCGTGCGGCTCGGCGTCGAAGTCCAGCCAGACCGGCTCCAGATTGGTCTCCGCGATGCCGATCGGCACCAGGCTGCCCGCGGCCGGCGGCAGCGCCTCGTAGGGCAGCTCGGCGGGGAGCAGGCGGACCTGCGGGGCGGGCGGGCCGGACCAGTGCTCGGTGGACGATTTCACGAACTGGCCGACGGCCGCGGAGAGGTCCTCGGCCCGCTGTTCGCGGTCGAGGCGGGGAAGCGCGGCCAGGAAGTGGAAGCCGTCCGGGGTCAGACCGCGGCCGGGCTGCTCCGGGACGTTCACCGCCTCCCGCCGGTTGATCACCGAGTCGGCCGCCTCGCCGAGACGCAACTCGATCCGGGTGCCGAACACGTCGCGGATCTGCGGCCGGATGTCCATCCAGCGGTTCGCCGCGGCGATCACGTGGATGCCGAAGCCGAGACCCCGGTTGGCCAGCTCGTTGACCGTCGGCTCCAGGTCCTCGAACTCGGCCCGCAGCACCGACCAGCCGTCCACCACCAGGAACACGTCACCGAAGACGTCCTCGGCGTGCTTGCCCTGCGTCTTCTCCCGGCGGTAGGCGGCCACGCCCTCGACGTTCTGCGCGGCGAAGAACTCCTCCCGGGCCCGCATCAGACCGTGGACCTCGGCGACCGTGCGGCGTACCCGGTCGACGTCGCGGCGGGTGGCGACCCCGCCGACGTGCGGCAGGTCGACCAGCGCACTCAGCGGACCGCCACCGAAGTCGAGGCCGTAGAACTGCACCTCCCGCGGCGTGTGGGTGAGCGACAGGCTGACCATCAGCGAGCGGATCAGGTTCGACTTGCCGGACTGGGCGGCACCGACCACGACCAGGTTGCCGGCCGAACCGGACAGGTCCAGCCACATCGGTTCGCGGCGCTGCTCGTACGGCTTGTCGATGATGCCGACCAGCGCGTGCAGCGTGCCGAACCGCTCGGTGGTGTCGGCCACCAGGCCACGCTCCGGGTGCGCCACCAGCGGGGGCAGCATCTGCCCGAGGGTGGGCGCGGTCTTCAGCGGGGGCAGCCACACCTCGTGCGCCGGGGCGCCCTTGCCCTCCATCTGACGGACCAGCACCTCCAGCAGGGTGTCGCCGACCACCTTGTCGTCCTCGGACTCCGGCGTGGTGTCGTCCTCCTCGTCCGGCTGCTCGTCGCGCAGCGGCGCGACGTAGAAGGTGGAGAACTCGCGGATCGGGTCGCCCAGCCGGACCCCGGCGGCGGCGATCGCACTCTCCTCGCGGACCGCGCCGGAGACGTACGCCGCGCGCAGCCGCACCAGGCCCTCGGTGCCGGTCCGCAGGTAGGCGTGGCCGGGTGACCGCGGCAGTTCGTAGGCGTCCGGAACCCCCAGGACGGCCCGGCTCTCCATCGACGAGAAGGTCCGCAAGCCGATCCGGTACGACAAATGCGACTCCAGACCGCGCAGCCGGCCCTCGTCGAGTTTCTGCGACGCCAGCAGCAGGTGGACGCCGAGCGACCGGCCCACCCGTCCGATCTGGACGAACATGTCGATGAAGTCCGGCCGTTCACTGAGCAGCTCGGAGAACTCGTCGACGATGAACAGCAGGCTCGGCAGCGGGGTCAACGGCACACCGGCCGACCGGGCCCGCTCGTAGTCACGCTGCGAGGCGTAGTTGCCCGCCTTGCGAAGCAACTCCTGCCGCCGGGTCAGTTCACCCTGGATCGCCCCGAGCATCCGGTCGACCAGCGGGAGTTCCTTCTCCAGGTTGGTGATCATCGCGGCGGTGTGCGGCAGCCGGTCGAGCGAGGCGAACGTCGCGCCGCCCTTGTAGTCGACCAGCACGAAGTTGAGGATCTCCGGGTTGTGCGTCACGGCCAGCGCGAGCACCAGCGTCCGGAGCAGCTCGGACTTGCCGGAGCCGGTCGCGCCGACGACCAGGCCGTGCGGGCCCATGCCGTCCTGCGCCGACTCCTTGAGGTCCAGCTCGATCGGCCGGCCGTCCGGGCCGACACCGATCGGCACCCGCAGCCGGTCCCGGTTGGGGCGGCTGGCCCACAGGTCACCCAGGTCGATCTGGTAGGGGTCGTCCTGTTCCAGCAGCTCGGCGAGTCCCATGTCCTGGGAGATGGCGACCTCGTCACGGTGTGACGCGGCCGACAGCCGGAGCGGGGCCAGCTCGCGGGCCAGCACCTCGGCCTCCCGCAGGCCCAGGGTGTCGCCCTTGCCGACGGTGGTGGCCCCGTCCATGGTCGTGCCGACCACCGTGCCCTCACCGTCGATCTCCAGCACCACCGAGCTGTCGTCGAGCAGCCGCGGCGGCGGGACGGACAGGTCGAGGATGGTGACGCCGCCCACGCCGCCCTCGGTCATCAAGTGGTCGGAGCCGGCCGTCGAACCGCCGTCGATGATCACGACCACGTGCGGGCCGTTGACCGGCGGTCCGCCCGGGTCGAAGCGCGGACGGTTGACCAGCACGTCGTCCAGCATCGCCTCGAGCGCGGGGACGCTCGGCGCGACCAGGCGCACCGGACCGACCGCGTCGTTCTTGCCCGGGTGCTGGGCGTGCGGCAGCCACTTCGCCCACTCCCAGCGGGACCGCTGGTGATCCGGGGTGCAGATGCCGATCCGCAGGTCGTCCGGCGCGTGGAAGAGGACCAGCTGGGCGATCAGCGCCCGGGTGAGATCCGCCACCGCGTCGTCGGCGCCGCGCATGTAGATGTGCGAGAAGTCGCGCAACGACACCGAAACCGGCAGATCCGGGACGACCGAGTAGGTGCTGACGAACTTGCGCAGCGCCATCGCGCACATCGGCTCGAGCTCGTCCACCGGCCGGGTCTGCGGGGCGACCAGCGGGGTGGCCACCTCCTGCGCGCCGACCGCGACGCGGATCACGGTGAAGTCCGCGTCACCCGGGCGGCGCTCCCAGAGGCGTCCGCCGTCGATCAGCGACCACAGGGTGTCCGGGTCGGGGTTGCGGTAGTAGAGCGCCTCCCGCTGACGGCGGATCGCGGTGCGGACCTGGGCCCTCAGCTGGGAGAGATGGCGCAGGTACTGCCGCCGGGCCTCGATCATCTCGCGTTTGCCGGGCCCGGTGGTGTTGGTGACCATCATCGCGATCATGCCGAGGATGGAGACGCCGTACATCGCGCCGGCCACGTAGGTGATCGCGTTGCTGCCGCGCTGCACGCCCATCATCAGGCCCATCGCGCCCGCACCGGCGGCCATCGGCAGGACCATCAGCATCCGCGTCCAGCCCTTGCCGCCGGCCGGCGGCACCTCGGGTGGCGGCTCCAGCATGACCTCGCCGGAGGGCATCGGTGGCGCGGCCCGGCGTGGGGGACGCTTGACGATGGTGACTGTCACGCTTGATCTTCCCCCTAGGGCATCGGGACGGCGACCCATCCTAGCCATCCCCGCCGGACCTCGATGATCCCCGCTCGGGCGAGCGAATCCCAGGTCACGGCCACCCGCCGAGCCTGCTAGGTTGTGGCGCGAAATGTCGGCGTCGCAGCGGAGGTGATCGAGTGAGTTCACCAGGTGGCCCCAGTCTGGCCCGGGTGACGATCGCCGCGCCCGAGCGGCGGATGGACATCGCCCTTCCGGACAACATGCTCGTGGCCGAGTTGCTGCCGCATCTGCTGCGGCACGCCGAGGGCGCACTGGGCGAGACCAGCGAGCGCAACGGCGGCTGGGTGCTGCGCCGTGCCACCGGAGCCGCACTGGAGCCGCAGCGCAACCTCGCCGCCCAGGGCATCCGCGACGGCGAGCTGCTGCACCTCAACCCGGCCCAGGACGACTGGCCCGAGCTGGCGTACGACGACGTGGTCGAGGTGATCGCCAGCGGCGCCCGCCGCGCCGGGCGGGCCTGGACCGCCGAGGAGACCCGCCGTGCCGGCCTGGCCGTCACCTCCGCCGCGCTGGTCGTCGGGCTGTTCGGCCTGGCCGCGACCGGCCCCGGCTGGCAACTCCCGGGCGTCATCGCACTCGGTGTCGCGCTGGCCCTGACCGCCGGTGGTGTCCTGCTCTCCCGGGCGTTCAGCGACGCCGGGGCGGGCGCGATCGTCGCCGCCGCCGGTCTGCCCTACGCGTTCCTCGGCGGCGGATGGCTGCTCACCCCGGACCGCGCCGGATTCCTCGACCTCGGCGCGCCCGGCCTGCTGCTCGGCTCGGCCGCCCTGCTGGTCCTCAGCCTGCTCGGGCACACCGGCGTCGCCGGACTCCCCCGGCTGTTCGTGGCCGGCCTCGCCACCGCGCTGACCGGCCTGCTCGCCGCCCTGCTGAGCCTGGCCGGCATCTCCGCCGCCGGTGCGGCCGCGGTGGCGCTCACCACCTCGATCGGGTTGCTCCCGGCGTACCCGGTGGTGTCCGGCTGGATCGGCCGCCTGCCCTTCCCCGAGCTGCCCAACCGGGCCGAGGAGATCCTCGAGGACCGGCCGATGCCGCGCCGCTCGGACGTCTTCGCCGCGGTGGTCCGCGCCGGCGAGGTGCTCACCGGCCTGCTGCTGGCCACCGCGATCAGCAGCGTGCTCGCGATGATCTACCTGGTGCTGGCGCGCCCGGACATCTCCGGTGTCCTGCTGATCGTGGCGGCGATCACCGCCCTGCTGCTGCGTTCCCGGCTTCTGGCGGTGCCGCAGCAGCGGGTGCCGCTGCTGGTCGCCGGCTTCCTCGGGATGGCCGTGCTGGGCCTCGGCCTGCTGTGGACCACGTCGGGCCTGTTCGTGCTGGCCGGCGCGGTGATCGCGGCCGTCGTCGCGCTGGGCGCCGCGCTGGTGTTCAGCCGCCGGACGCCCTCGCCCTACATGGGCCGGGCCGCCGACATGTTCGACGTGGTGGCGATCATGGCGCTGATCCCGCTCGCCTGTGCCGTCATCGGCGTCTTCGGCGCGATCCGCGGGCTCGTCGCGTCGATCGGCGGGTGATCCGGTGGCTTCCCGTCGCGATCAGCTCCACTCGTACCAGTTCATGAACCAGCGGGTCGTCTCGGCCTTCGTGATGCGCGAGACCGACCCGGCCCAGTCACCGCTGCGCCGCGGCATCGGCGCGCTGTTCGGCGGCCTGATGGTGGCGATCCTGGCCGGTGCGGTCGTCGGCATCGTCGGCATCGTCACCAAGGTCGGCAACAACAACTGGAAGACCGAAGGCGCGGTCGTCGTCGAACGCGAGACCGGCGCCAGTTTCGTCTATCTCAACGGCAAGCTGATCCCGGCCCTCAACCTGGCCTCCGCCAAGCTGGCCGCCGGGCGGCCCAACCCGACCGTCTACCGGATCGCCGCGAAAGCACTGACCGCGGCCCCGCGCGGGCTGACCATCGGCATCGCCGGGGCACCCGCCTCGCTGCCCGAGGCGGCCCAGAGCAGCGGCCTGCCGTGGACGATGTGCGCGGTCGTCGGCTCCCGCACCCGCTCGGTGCTGCTGGCCGGCGCGGGCGGGCCCGCGTCGAGCGCCCTCGGCGACCGCGGCGTGATCGTCCAGGACGCCGTCAAGGGCGTGCGCTACCTGGTCTGGCACGGCCGCAAGTTCCAGTTCCAGGACTCCAAGACCACCATCCTGGCGCTGTTCGGCGCGGTCACCGCCACGCCGGCCGGCACCGCCTGGCTCGACGCGCTGCCCTCCGGCCTGGACATCGCCGCGATCGACGTCGGCGACCGGGGCGCCGGGGCCACCGACCTCCCCGGCCGCAAGATCGGCGACGTGGTCGTCGCCCCGACCGCGACCGGCAGCGGCGAGCAGGCCTACGTGGTGCTCGACGACGGCCTGGCCGCGATCACCCCGCTGCAGCGGATCGTGCTCCAGGCCCGGTTCCCCGGCGAGGCCCAGGAGATCACCGTCGCCGACGTCGCGGACTGGGCGACCAGCAAGCGCTTCGACGACGTCGACCCGGCCACCCAGCCGCCGGCCGACCCGCCCGTGCTGGTCACCCCGGCGAGCGGCGAAACGGTGTGCGCGGTGACCACCGACGCGGCGGCCGCCCCGGCGGTATCGGTCGGCGGCACCGCCGACAGCCTCGCCGCCGCGGTGCCGACCACCGCCGCGACCTCGGCCGGCCGGGCGCTGGCCGACGCGGTCCTGGTCCCGGCCGGCACCTACCAGCTGGTCAAGGTGCCCGGCTCCGGCGGATACGTGCTGATCACCGACCTCGGGGTGCGGTACGCACTACCGTCCGCGGACGCGGTCGCCATGCTCGGCTACGACGTCACCACGGCCGTGACGGTACCGACCGCGCTGATCAACCGGCTGCCGGCCGGCGTGACCCTGGATCCGGCAGTCGCGACCGCCGTCGCCACCGGCGTCGAGGAGTAGCGTCTGGCGGTGTGGAACTCGCCGGAGTTCAAAAGACCCTCAGCCCGGTACTCAAGGCCAAGGCACTGGACAACCGGCTGCCGTCGCCCATCCTCGGCGACACGGTGGCCGAACAGACGATGCGCCAACTCGACCCCGGCTACGACAAAGGCTGGTTCGCCACCAGCCAGCTCGGCCTCATCGCCGTGGTCCGCGCCAAGACCCTCGACGACTGGACCCGCGACTTCCTCGCCGGCCATCCCGACGCGGTCGTGCTCAACCTGGGGTGCGGCCTCGACGCCCGCGCCCACCGGATCGACCCACCGGACACCGTCTCCTGGTACGACCTGGACCATCCCGCCGTCGCCGACCTGCGACGCCGGTTCCTGCCCACCCGCGGGCAGGACACGCTGATCGGCTCCGACGTCACCGACCTCACCTGGCTGGAACGGATCCCCCGGGACCGGCCGGTGGTGATGGTCGCCGAGGGCCTGCTGGGCTACCTGACCGAGGCCGACGTGCGGCGCCTGCTGACCGGCATCGTCGAGGCCTTCCCGAGTGGACGGCTGCTGTTCGACGTCGTCTCGGTGGCCGGATGGCGGGCCTCCCGGTGGGACCCGATCGGCCGCCGGTACAACGCCCGGTTCCTCAGCGGCATCGACGATCCGGCCGTCATCGCCGGCTGGCACCCGCGGCTCAGCTACGTCGGCGAGGCACCGATGAACGATTCGCCGCTACTGATGGCCCGGGCGCCGGCGGGCACCCGGCGGATCTATCGGTTGCTCAACCTGTTTCCGGCCTACACCCGGTCCAGCCGGATCCTGCAGTACCGCTTCAGCTCCGAGTGAGTATTCAGCCGCGGCCGGTGCCGGACAGGTCGGTGAGCAACTCGACCGGCGGGCCCGGCTCGATCTTCTCCTCGACCACCGGCAGCGGCGGGGTGAGCACCGGCCGCCAGGTCCGGCGCCGTCGCATCGCGGCCGTGCCGATCAGCACCACGACCACCACGAACAGCAGCACCCCCGCGCCGCCCAGGGCCAGCGCACTGCGGCGGTCGGCGTCACTGGTGTCCGGCATCCGGGCCGGCGCGACCTCGGGCAGGGCGCGGGCACTGGGCGCGACGATCTGTTCGGTCAACGCGGCGTACGGGTTGACGACCCCGGCCCCGTACTGCCCGGTCAGCGGGGCCGGACTGGCACCGGCCAGGATCGTCCGCACGATCTCGGCGGGAAGCAGGTCACCCCGCTTGGACCTGGCGACCGCGACCACGCCCGCGGTCACCCCCGCGGCGATCCCCGAACTGCTCGCCGCGACCAGTCCACTGCCGCGCTGCAGCGTCGGCACCTCAGCGCCCGGAGCGACCAGGTCCACGTAGTCACCGGACGGCGAACCGGACAGGATCGTCCCGTCGATGCCGACCGCGCCGACACCCAGCACGTTGCCGAACCCCGCCGGGTAGGGGACGGCGTCCAGGCTGCCGGCCGTCTCGGTGTCACCCACCGACGCGACCACGATGATCCCCTTGGCCACGGCGGCGGTCACCGCGTTCTCCAGCGCGGCGGATTTCTGGTAGACCGGCTCGCCGATGACGATCACGTCGGCGGCACCGGCACCGGCGGCCCAGGTGACGCCCCGGACCAGCGGGGCCGCCTCGGCGGGGGCGGTACTCAGCGGGTTGTCGGCGACGACACGGACCGGCTGGATCCGGGCATACGGCGCCACGCCGATCACGCCGTTGCCGCTGACCGGCTGGGCCGCGACGGTCCCGGCGATCTGGGTGCCGGTGCCGCTGCAGTCGGTGTTCGCCGCACCGGTGCCGCGCACCGCGTCGAACCCGGCCAGCACCCGGCCGCGAAGCTGTTCCTGGTTGGCGTCGACACCGGTGGAGAGGACCGCGACGGTGACGCCGCCGCCCTGGCTGAAGGCGTGCACCTGGTCCAGGGCGAGCGTGGTGCGCGGCCACGGCGCGGCGGACTCCAGCTCACCGGCCTCGGCGCAGTTGTCACCGGGGGCGGCCAGCGCGGGCCCGGCGCTGAGGGGGACGACCGGCACGGCCACCAGCGCGCTCACCGCCACGCCGGCCAGCGCCCGGGACAGGCGACGACTCATCGAGAACACCGCCCGATGATAGTCATCCCAGGTCGTGAGCCCTGCGTGGCCCGAATCACCGGCTCCGGCACGGGGTACCCTGGCCGCTCCCCGCCGCCGATCACCGGGAGAGTCGCCGTTGTCCCGCCGCTGGATCACCTACAGCCTCGTCACCGTGCTCGTCGTCCTCGCCGGTGCGGTCGCCGTCTTCGTGGGCGGGAAGTGGTATTTCACCCGTAACGGCTCCTCGATCGACCTGATCCACCAGCGCCTGGCCGGGGTGGGACAACGACTGCAGGAGGCGGGCAGCGCCCGGGTGACCTTCACGGCCGACTACACACCGCAGGTCGCCGGCCCCACCGCCAAGTTCACCGGCACCAGCATGGTCACGTTCGGCGCGGACGGCGACAACGCGAACACCGAGTACACCAGCATCGAAGCCTCCGGCGTGAAGGAGACCACCGCCGAGAGCATCCGGGTCGGCGACAAGGTGTGGCTCACCACACCGGCGATCAAACCCGACGACGGACGCCGGTGGATCGGCCCGGGAACCGCCCGGTCCTTCGGGAACATCCTGGCCGACCCGACGAGCGGGCTGGCCGACTTCACCGTCTGGAAGCCGTTCCTCACCAAGGTGACCAGGAACGACGCCTTCCAGGGGTACGACAGCGAGAAGGTTCCCGACCTCCCCGGCGCGCCCCACAAGTACGAGGTTCTCTGCGGCGTCAGCGTCGTCGAGGCGATCAGCACCAGCTGCCCGCCTCCGCTGCCGGACCGCCTCGGCGATCTGTTCAACGCCATCGGCAGCCCGCTGCACTACCTCGCCTGGATCGACGACGACGGCCTGCTCCGCAAGCTCGAGGTCTACATCAGCATGGCCTATCTCGCCGACCTCGACACCTTCCCCCCGGCCGGCGGCCACCCGAAGGGCGAGTACTACGCCCGCGTCGCCTTCACCCTGGACCAGTTCGGCGCCCCGGTCACCGTCACCGCGCCGGACGACGCCGACGTCACCACAGCCAGGGGTGTGGTCCGGTCGGACTGAGGACATCGCCTTGTCGTCCCGGCGGCGCGTACCGCCTCGCGCCGCTGCGGATGGCACGGGCGCCGGATGACAGTCAGCCCAGGTGGCGGGCTATCCCTGGCCCAGCGCCGCCCGCCGCTCCTCGAGCACGGCACGGCGGAACCGGTCCGGGAAGCGGTCCCGGAAGGCGCGGCCGTTGTCGCTCCAGAACGCCCCGTCGGGCGCCTCGGCCGCGCCGGCCGGCACGAATTTCAGCGCCTCGTCGAAACACGCGACGGCGGTGGCCCGCCACGCGAGCGCCTCGGCCGCGGCGGTGTCGGGCAGTTCGGCGGCGAGCGCCATCATGTCGGCGATCTCCACCCACTCACCGGCGTCGAAGAGCACTGAGGTCTCCCCGTCCGCCCCGAACGTCACCGCGGCGCCGGGCCGGGGCGGCGTCGGCCGCGCGGGCAGCGCGAAGACGAACTCCCGTGCCGCCCCGCAACCACCACAACTCCCGTGGTAACGACGGGCGAGCACGCCGTCCTGTTCGGACAGCGCGTCGGCCCAGGCGACGTCGACACCCTGACATTCCGGGCAGCCGTGCAAATCCATATAGAGATGGGCTTCGTCACGCGTACGGGCTACAGGCAGCACACTACCGATGATAAAGCCGCTGCTCCGGGCCGTTTCAGGCCGTCCCCGCACCCGGAACGGGCCGGCCGTGATCCGGATCAGGCCGGCGGGCTGAAACTGAGCAGCAGCAGGACCTGTTCGGCGGGGACGGTGATGCCGTCGTCGCCGCCCGGATTGACCGACAGGCCGTGACCCTCGGGCCACACCGCCAGCGCGAACGGCAGCGACACCTCGACGGCCGGCACCGGGTCGGGGTGGGTGCGGGCCAACGCCTCCGGACCGGTGAACACCTCGATCATCTGATCGGTTCCGGTCCGCCACGGGAAGCCCGGTTCGAGGATCTCCTCCGCGGCGAGCACCGGCCGGGTGGTCGGGATCAGCACCGTGGTGTCCAGCAGGCGATTCAGGTAGCCGTACACGTCACCGGCCCGGGCCGCCGCGGTCAGCGCCGCCGCGTCGTCGTCCGGGTAATCGCCCCGCTCCCGGCGCTCCTGAAGATCGAACTCCTCGGCGAAATCGGCCACCGCCGCCGCGCCCAGCTCGTCCAGGGTCGGCACCTCGAGATCACCGACGGCGGCCTGCTCGACGGCCTCCACCGCGAGGTAGGCGTCGATCGGGGTACCCGGATTGATCGCCAGCCGCCAATCCGGATGTGGCCACTTGCGGCGCAGCTCGTAGTAGTTGGTGATCGCGTAGCCGTTCACCGCCCCGGCGGCCTGCGCGATCAGCGCCTGCGACGACGTGAAGACCGGCAGGAACACCTCGCCGAACGCGCGGACGGTGAGGAACCGCTGCTCCGGGGACTCGTCGCCGGCGATCTGCGGCAGGAACAGGTCGGCCAGCGCCAGCAGCTGGAAATAGGACTGCCGGTCGTTCTCGCCGACCGCCAGCAGCATCGCTTTCTCGACGTCGTTGACCGGCTGCCAGTCCGTCATTGATCAGTCCTCCGGTGCGACGTCGGCAACAGCACACCACACCCGTCCGGAAAGACCGGTTCGGCACCGGC
Organism: Actinoplanes rectilineatus; assembly: GCF_000962825.1. GTDB lineage: Bacteria > Actinomycetota > Actinomycetes > Mycobacteriales > Micromonosporaceae > Actinoplanes > Actinoplanes rectilineatus. The sequence continues at coordinate 1,114 of NZ_JZKF01000140.1, read as the reverse complement.
AGCGGCATTCGCCGCCAGCTCTTCAAGATCATGGGGTACGCCGCGGAGCGCCGTCCAGAACGCGGCGAAATCGTCGGCCACCCGGGACAGCAGACGCTCACAGACGTCGGCGGCCGTGAACGCGTCCCGGTCCCGCGGATCATCGTCGTCGAGGTAACCGATCGCGCCGGCGTCCTCGCCACGGACCCGCAACAGCAGCAGGCCGCCCTGCACGAAACCGATCGCCAGCCAGTCCGGGGTCAGACGGTCACCGAACCAGGCGTTCGCATACGACAGGTCCTGCGCACGGTCGTCCCGGAACCCGAACAACGGCTGGTCCAGCACGAACCCCCACCCCGGGAGAACGGCCGGCATGCCGGGGGCGCCACCGTTGGTACGCTGGAGAAACTCGCGGTACGCATACGGTAGGCGTACCCCCAGAAGGTCTTCTGCCTTGGCCACCGCCTCGTCGGACAGGCGCTCGGAGAGCAGCACCCGCGGCGCCTCACCACCCCGCGCGGTGAGCCCACGCCCCGGCGCCCGCGAAGCGGCGACACTGACCCCGCCCAGGTGCCGGAAACTCGCGTGCAGCTCAGCCGGCACCAGGGCGAGCCGGCGCTCCTGCGCGGCGTGCGCCCACGTCCAGCCCGGCGGCGTGCCCACCGTGCCGTCCCAGAGCGGATCACCGGACGCCCGGGCGACCGTCTCGGCGGCCCGCACATCCACCACCCGCGCCTCGTCGAGGGTGAGGTCCGCGATCGCCGGCGGCAACTCGACCATCGTGCGCGCGTACGGCGTCCAGTCCGGGAAACCCCACGGGTCGACCGGAACCCCGTGCCGGTACCGCACGCGCAGCATGGGCGCGGCCGGGTGCGCGACCTGAAAGGCGTACCGGGCCCCCGCAATCCGGTCCTCGTCCATCATCCGCCCAGGGTAATCGCCGGACCGCCGGCGTGGGCCACCTCGCACCGCGACGACATAAGGGCTGCTCCGGGCTGGGGTAGCCTGTCTGCTCCCCTCGATCGCCACCAGGAGGACCCCCTGTCCCGCGGCCGGATCATCTACAGCCTCGTCGTCATCCTCGCCGGAGTCGCCGTCATCGCCGGCGGCGAATGGCTGAACGCCCGCTACGGCA
>NZ_JZKF01000014.1 GCF_000962825.1 Actinoplanes rectilineatus | reverse complement strand
CCGTCCGAGTGGTGACCGTGGTGGCTTCCGTAGTGGTGGCGACCGTCCGGGTGGCGACCGCGGTGGCTTCCGTGGCGGTGACCGTCCGGGTGGCGACCGCGGTGGGTTCCGCGGTGGCGATCGTCCGAGTGGTGACCGTGGCGGCTACCAGGGTGGCGGCGACCGCGGTGGATACCGCGGTGGTGACCGTCCCAGTGGTGACCGTGGTGGGTTCCGCAACGACGACCGTGGACCGCGTCAGAGCTTCCAGGGTGGTGACCGTGGCGGCTTCCGTGGCGGCGACCGCCCCAGTGGTGACCGTGGTGGCTACCAGGGTGGCGGCGACCGTGGCGGCTTCCGTGGTGGGGACCGTCCGAGCGGGGACCGTGGTGGTTACCAGGGTGGCGGCGACCGGGGTGGATACCGCGGTGGTGACCGTCCCAGTGGTGACCGTGGTGGTTACCAGGGTGGTGGCGACCGCGGTGGTTTCCGTGGTGGGGACCGTCCGAGCGGGGACCGTGGTGGCTTCCGTAGTGGTGGCGACCGTCCGGGTGGCGACCGCGGTGGGTTCCGCGGTGGCGACCGTCCCAGTGGTGACCGTGGTGGTTACCAGGGTGGCGGCGACCGGGGTGGATACCGCGGCAGCGACCGTCCGAGCGGCGACCGGCCCGGTGGTGACCGTGGCGGATACCGGGGTGGCGACCGTCCGACCGGCGACCGGGGTGGATACCGCGGCGGCGACCGGCCGAGTGGTGACCGTGGTGGGTTCCGCAGCGACGACCGGGGTGACCGGGGCGGCTTCCGGGGCGACCGGGACCGCGCCGGCGACCAGGGTGGCCGCGAGCAGGGTGGGCGTGACCGGGACGAGCGTCCGCAGGACGACGCGACGCAGCAGGGCTTCCGGGTTCCGGAGCTGCCCGCGGACGTCGTCGCGACCGACCTCGACGAGGAGGTCCGCTCGGAGCTGGTGAGCCTGTCCCGGGAGGCCGCGGACAACGTCGCGCGGCACCTGGTGGCGGCCGGCCAGATCATCGACGAGGACTCCGAACTGGCTCTGCAGCACGCGATCGCCGCTCGCCGGCTCGCGTCGCGGATCGCGGTCGTGCGGGAGGCCGTCGGCCTCGCGGCGTACGCGGCGGGTGACTGGACCACCGCCATCGCGGAGCTGCGCACCTACCACCGGATGACCGGCAAGCAGACGCACCTGGCCGAGCTGGCCGACTGCGAGCGTGCGCTGGGCCGTCCGGAGCGGGCGATCGACCTGTTCCGCGGCGCCGACACGGCAACGCTGGAGAAGGCGGGCGCGATCGAACTGCTGATCGTGGCGGCCGGCGCCCGGGGCGACCTGGGTCAGCACGAGGCGGCCGCGGCGATGCTGCAGGTCAAGGAACTGACGGGCAACGACGACGCGGAGTGGGCGGCACGTCTGCGGTACGCGTACGCCGACGCCCTGCTCGCCGGTGGTCGCCGGGACGAGGCGCGGGAGTGGTTCGCTCGTGCCGCCGCCGTCGACGAGGACGGTCTGACCGACGCGGCCGAGCGTCTGCTCGAACTCGACGGCGTGACCATCGAGGGCGACGACGCGGACGAGGACGAGGAGTCCGAGACCGAGGCGGCGATCGGTGAGGGCGGTGCGGAGACCGCGACCGACGACGAGGGTGACGAGGACTTCGAGGACGAGGACGACGAGGAGTTCGAGGAGGACGACGACACCGAGCCGGTGGCCGTCGCCGACACGGACGTGAACACCGACGCCGTCGCCGCCGAGAAGACCGTTGCCGCGGAGAAGACCGCGGACGCGCCGGCGGAGACCGTGGCGGACACCTCGGCGAAGGCTGAGAAGTCCGAGACCGTCAAGGCGGAGGCGCCGGAGAAGCCGGGCGCCGTGGTCGCCCCGGCGTTCCTCGAGCCGGAGAAGGCCGCCGGCGCGGACGACAAGGCGGACGCCGACGAGTTCGTGGCGAAGGCCGACGACCGGGACGAGCGCCCGCAGGGATGAGTGATCACCTCGCGGCCGGTTACGACCTCTGTGTCTTCGACCTGGACGGCGTCGTCTTTCTGATCGACACGCCGATTCCGGGCGCGGTCGAGGCGGTCGAACGCCTTCGTACCGACCGGACCGCGATCGCGTACGCGACGAACAACGCGTCCCGCCGGGCCGCCGACGTCGCTGCGCTGTTGAACGGCATGGGTGTGAGTGCGGCGCCGGCCGAGGTTTCGACCTCGGCCGGCGCCGCCGCCGCTCTCCTTGCCGAGCGCCTGCCCGCCGGTGCGAACGTGCTGGTGGTGGGCGCGGAGGCGTTACGGGCCGAGGTCCGGGACGCCGGCCTGAACCCGGTGGATTCGCTCGCCGGGGAGCCGGTCGCGGTGGTTCAGGGGTACGGGCCGGAGGTCGGCTGGAAGGAACTGGCGGAGGCGTCGCTCGCGGTGCGGGCCGGTGCCGTCTGGTTCGCCACCAACACCGACCGGACCCTGCCCAGTCCGCGCGGTCCGCTGCCGGGTAACGGCTCGCTGGTCGCGGTGCTGCGGACCGCCCTGGACCGGGATCCGGACGTGGTGGTCGGCAAGCCGCAGCCGGGGCTGTTCCACACCGCCGCCGCCCAGGCGTCGGCGCGGAAGCCGCTGGTGATCGGTGACCGGCTGGACACCGACATCGAAGGCGCGGTCGGCGCGGGCATGGACAGTCTGCTCGTGCTGACCGGGGTGAGCGGTCCGGCGGACCTGCTGGTCGCCGCCCCGGAACGGCGTCCCACGTATGTCGCGGCCGACCTGTCCGGGTTGTTCCGGCCGGCGTCGGGCGCGGTGGTGCCGGCTGACGGGGACACCGTGGGCGGCTGGCGGGTCGAGCGGGACGGCGACCGGGCGATCCTGCACGGTTCCGGTGAACCGGTCGATGCGCTGCGTCTGCTGTGCGGGGTGACCTGGTCGGGGGTTCCGGTGCACGCCGTCGAGGCGGGATCGGGCGCGGCGGGTGAACTGCTGACCGGCTGGGGTGTCTGAGGACGGCGCTTCACCGCGTACCGTGAAGAGGAGATCCAGAGGCGGGGCCGCGGCCGCGCCTTTTCTGTCTCCACCTTTTGGCACTGTGGGTGTTTTCGGGGTCATTTCTGGTGGTTCGCGGTCGAAGAGGAGAGCGTGAGCACATCCTCGTCCCTGCCGCGCGGCGCCCGGCTCTCCGACGCATCCTGGCAGGCGCGACACCGGATCATCGAACGGCTGCTCTGGTGCCATGTGCCGGTGTTCCTGGTGGTGGGTTTCCTGGGAACGCGCCCGCCGTGGGAGACGGTGCTGCTGGCGGTGGTCGTCGCGGCCTGGGCGGGCTGCTCGCGGGCGTTGCCGTCGACCCGGGCCCGATCACAGGTCACCGCGGTGGGGCTGATCGGGTGCACGTTCGTCGCGATCGAGCTGTCCGGTGGGGCGATGTCCGCGCACATCCACCTGTACGCGGTGCTGATCTTCGTGGCGTTGTATCAGCAGTGGTCACCCCTGGTCCTGTCGATCCTGGCGGTGGTGGTGCACCACGGGGTGCTCGGGCTGGTGGCGCCGGGCCGGGTGTTCGGCATGCACCACCTGCCGATCTCGTCCGCGATCGGGCTGGTCGTCGTGCACGCCGGGCTGCTCACCCTCGAGGTGATCGGGATCGTCGTGTTCTGGCACTTCGCCGAGCAGGCCGAACGGGAGAACGAGATGCTCGCCGAGCAGGCCGAACAGGCGCGGCGGGAGGTGGAACGGGCCGAGCAGGCCAACCGGGACCGGGCCGCCGACGAGTTGCGGAGCCGGTCGGAGCAGGCCGCCGAGGAGTCCCGCCGGCTCGCCGGTGAGGTGGCCGGGATCAGCGCGGAGGCGCACGCGGCGATCTCGGCGGTGGCCGCGGTGGACAACGAGCTGGCCGCGCTGACCGCCTCGGTGCACGACATCGCGCAGCGGTCCGCGCAGGCCGCCGGTACCGCCGCCACCGGGCAGGACGCGGCCACCTCGGCGACGGCGAAGGTGCGCCAGCTGGAACGGTCGGTCGGGGAGATCGCCGACGTCAACGCGATCATCGCGTCGCTGGCCGAACAGACCAACCTGCTGGCGCTGAACGCGACCATCGAGGCGGCCCGCGCCGGTGAACTGGGCAAGGGCTTCGCGGTGGTGGCCGGTGAGGTGAAGGACCTGGCGCAGGAGACGGCGACGTCGGTGAAACGGGTCAACGAGGTGATCACCGCGATCGTGGCGGAGACCGGCGACGTGGCGAACACGTTCGCGGCCACCGCCGGTGCGGTCGACGACATCCACGAGCTGCAACTGAACATCGCGTCGTCGGTGGAGGAACAGGCGGCGGTGCTGAGCGAGGTGACCAGTCAGCTGTCCACCGCGACGGCGGCCGCCGACCAGGTGCTCCGCGGTCTGGAGACGCTCGCCGCCACCCGGTGAACGATCTTCGGCCGGCGTCCGTATCCCCGGGCGCCCGGCCGGAGTGATCGTTTACAGGAGTTTGCGGAGCTTGAGCAGGTCGAACGGATTCGCCTTGATGCGCACCTGCCCGGACGCGATCGCCCGGGTGACGTCCAGGCCGCCCTTGACCAGGGCGATCAGGTCGTCGCCGGTGGAGATCAGGGCGATCTTGGCTTTCGGGTCGTCGCCGTCGGCGATGTCGACCAGGCGGCCGCCGGTCAGCCGGGCGTGGAAGGCGGTGTCCAGGTCGGTGACCCGGCAGGCAAGCGTCCGGTCGAGATCCAGACGACCCTGCGCCTCGGCGTTCGCCGCCAACCGGGCGGCCAGATCGTGCAACGCCTGGCGGCACTCGTCCACGGTGGCCATCGGCATCCTCCCTCGCGACACCAGCACGGTACCTCAGGAGTTCCACGGTAGTGCCCGGTAGCGTGGCACCCGACGCGGCGAGAGGAGACCGGAACATGCCGGACCCATGGCGTGCTTATCTGGACCTGGCCCTCGGCCTGACCGAGGCGCCCCGGAAGAAGGCGCAGCAGGTCGCCGGGGAACTGTTCACCCGCGGCGGGGCGACGGCGGCACAGGTGCAGGGTCTCGTGGAGGACCTGCTCTCGACCGGCGGGGCCAACCGTGAGGCGCTGACGACCATCGTGCGTTACGAAGTGGACCGGGCCCTCGGGCGGGTCGGGCTGGCCACCGCGGAGGAGGTGGCGGACCTCACCTTGCGCGTACGCGATCTGGAACGGCGGTTGCGGGAGGCGCAGGCCCGGGCCGACGCGGCGGAGACGGTCCCGGACGCTGCCGGTGGTGCCGCGGCGACGGGCGCAGCACCGGCCTGGAAGATCGCGGCGGCGAAGGCCGCGCCCGCCCGGAAGCGCACTCCGGTGAAGAAGACCGCACCTGTCAAGGCCGTGCCGGCCGAGAGGGGCGTACCGGCCGAGAAGGCCGTACCGGCTGAGAAGGCAGTACCGGCTGAGAAGGCAGTACCGGCCAAGAGAGTGGCCGCGAAGAGGACCGCCGCGAAGAAGACCGCCGCCAAGCCGGCTGACGACATGGAGGCGTGACCGCGTGACGTTCCCGAACCCGCAGCCCGGGCCGCGCCCCGGCGGATTCCGTCCCGGACCCCCGCCCGGTGGCCCCCGGCCGCCGCAGACGCAGCTGACCGGCCTGCACGTCCCGGCGCCGGGCGGGCTGACACCGCTGGGCGAAGGGGAGGACACCGGACATCCCGCGGTGGACGCGGTGTTACGGTCGCTCGCCAATGCCGCGCGTCTGGCGCCGGCCGAACAACTCGCCGAGTTCGAGGCCGCGCACCAGGTGCTCCAGGAGACCCTGGCGAGCATCGACCGCTGATTCTGTTCCGTACTCGAAAATAAGGACACTGATGGCCCGCCGTGTGCGTCTCGACGCGGAGCTCGTCCGTCGTAAGCTCGCTCGTTCCCGGGAACAGGCCGCCGCTCTGGTCGCGGCCGGCCGTGTGCAGGTGCGTGGCACCGTCGCCCACAAGGTGGCGGCGATGGTGGACACCGCCGACCCGGTCGTGGTGACCGGCGAGGATCCCCAGACGGAGTACGTGTCCCGGGGCGGGCACAAACTGGCCGGTGCGCTGGCCGCCTTCGCTCTGCCGGTCGAGGGCCGGCGCTGCCTGGACGCCGGTGCCTCCACCGGCGGGTTCAGCGACGTCCTGCTCCGGGCCGGCGCGGACCGGGTGGTGGCGGTGGACGTCGGGTACGGCCAGCTGGCCTGGCCGATCCGCACGAACGACCGGGTGGACGTGTACGAGCGCACCAACGTGCGCACGCTGACCCCCGAGGCGATCGGCGGTGTCGTCGACCTGACGGTGGCCGATCTCTCCTTCATCTCGCTGCGGCTGGTGCTGCCCGCGCTGGCCGCGTGCACCGCCGAGGACGGCGATCTGGCGTTGATGGTCAAGCCGCAGTTCGAGGTGGGCAAGGAGCGGGTCGGCACCGGTGGTGTGGTCCGTGACTGGCGGCTGCGCGCGGAGGCGGTGCTGGACGTGGCGGCGGCCGCGGCCGCCCTGGGCCTGGGCGTGCGGGACGTGACGGCCAGTCCGCTGCCCGGTCCGAGTGGCAACGTCGAGTTCTTCGTGTGGTTCCGGCGGGACGCCCCGCCGGCCGACCGGGATCGGGTGGAGACCGTCGTCGAGGCCGGTCCGGGCGGCGGGGTAGGTTCCTCCGAACCGGAGAACTCTGCGGTTACCGACATCAATCAGACGCCTGCTCTCATGGAGGAGAAATGACGCGTTCGGCCCTGCTGGTGACGCATACCGGGCGCCGGCAGAGCACGCAGCACGCCAGAGCGGTCGCGCGTGACCTGATCGCCGCGGGCTTCGAGGTCCGGGTGATCGCCGAGGAGGTCGCGGATCTGGACCTGCCGCCCGGCGTGCAGTCGGTCAACGGCCCGAACGCCGCCGAGGGTGTGGAGATCGTGCTGGCGATGGGTGGTGACGGCACCATCCTGCGTGCCGCCGACCTGGCCCGGCCGGTGAAGGCGCCCCTGCTCGGGATCAACATGGGCAAGGTCGGCTTCCTGGCGGAGACCGAGATCGACCACATCGACGAGGCGGTCGCCGAGGTGGTGGCCGGTGAGTACGCGGTCGACGAGCGGCTCACCCTGGACGTCCGGGCCGAGTACGACGGGCGGCTGATCGCCGAGTCCTGGGCGCTCAACGAGGTGACCGTCGAGAAGGGTCAGCGGGCCCAGATGCTCGAGCTGATGGTCGACGTCGACGGCCGGCCGCTCTCCCGCTACGGATGCGACGGTGTGGTGTGTGCCACACCGACGGGTTCGACGGCGTACGCGTTCTCGGCCGGCGGACCGGTGGTCTGGCCCGAGGTGGAGGCGCTGCTGCTCGTGCCGATCAGTGCGCACGCCCTGTTCAGCAAGCCGCTGGTGACCGCTCCGACATCGACGTTCGTGCTGACCGTCGATCCGTACACGTCGTTTGCGGTGCTCTGCTGTGACGGACGACGCACCTGGGATCTGCCGCCGGGTTCACAGGTGACCGTCGAGCGCGGGAAGCTGCCGGTCCGCCTGGTCCGGCTGGCGCCGCGCCCGTTCACGGACACGCTGGTCGCGAAGTTCGAGTTGCCGGTGGTCGGCTGGCGGGGTAACCGGCGCTGATCGTCCGGGCCTGCCGGAACACCCGGTGGGCAATTGTCGGTGGGCACCGTTACTGTCTGCCTGTGCTGGAGGAACTACGCATCACCGGGCTGGGCGTCATCGACGACACGACGTTGCGCCTGGCGTCCGGAATGAACGTGATCACCGGTGAGACCGGTGCCGGCAAGACGATGGTGGTGACCGGCCTCGGACTCCTGTTCGGCGGGCGGGCCGACGCCGGCCGGGTCCGTGCCGACCCGGGCCGGGCCGTGGTCGAGGGCCGTCTGAAACTGGGCGGTTCCCTCGGCGACGCGGTCCGCACCCGGATCACCGACGCCGGCGGCGAGGCCGACGACGACGGTTCGGTGCTGCTCAGCCGCACGGTGACGGCCGAGGGCCGGTCCCGGGCGCACGTCGGCGGCCGCAGCATGCCGGTGTCCACCCTCAGCGAGCTGGGCGAGCAGATCCTGGCCGTGCACGGTCAGTCCGATCAGCTGCGCCTGCTGCGCCCGTCGGAGCAGCGGTCCGCGCTCGACCGGTTCGCCGGTCCCGAGCACGAGAAGCTGCTGGAGACCTACCGCGAGGCGTTCGGCCGCTGGCGTGCGGTCAGCGAGGATCTGGCCGACCGGCGGCGCAACGCGCGTCAGCGTTCGCAGGAGGCCGACCTGCTCAAGCTGGGCCTCGACGAGATCACCCGGGTCGACCCGCAGCCCGGTGAGGACGACGACCTGCGGGCCGAGCTGCAGCGCCTGGAGCACGCCGAGGGTCTGCGGGTGGCGGCGGCGCTGGCCGCGCAGGCGCTGGCCGGCGGCGTGGAGGCGGCCGACGACACCCCGGACGCGACGCAACTGCTGGGCACGGCCCGGCGCACCCTCGAGGGGCAGGCCGGAGTGGATCCGGCGCTCGGTGACCTGGCCGTCCGGCTGGAGGAGGCCGCGACCCTGGTCGGTGACGTCTCCGCGGAGCTGTCGGCCTATCTGGGCACACTCGACGCGGATCCGGCCCGGCTCGAGGCGATCTACGAGCGGCGGGCGGCGCTGCGGGCGCTGACCCGGAAATACGCGGACGACGTCGACGGCGTGATCGTCTGGGCGGAGAACGCCCGCACCAAGCTGAGTGAGCTGGACACCTCCGACGAACTGCTCGAGGAACTCGACCGGGAGCGTCAGCGGCTGGCCGCGTCGGTGGGCGAGCTGGCCGGCCGGCTGACCGCGGCGCGCCGGGAGGCCGCGGGGCGGTTCTCCGAGGCGGTCAGCGTGGAGCTGGCCGGTCTGGCGATGCCGCACTCGCGGGTCGAGGTGGCGGTGCTGACCCGCACACCGTCCAAGGACGAGCCGTCGGTGACGGTCGACGGGCAGGAACTGGTGGCCGGGGCGGACGGCGCGGACGAGGTGGAGCTGCGGTTGCTGGCCCACCCGGGTGCGCCGGCGCTGCCCCTGCAGAAGGGCGCCTCCGGTGGTGAGCTGTCCCGGGTGATGCTGGCCATCGAGGTGGTCTTCGCCGGGGCGGGTGGGCCGCCGACGCTGGTGTTCGACGAGGTGGACTCGGGTGTCGGCGGGACGGCGGCGGTGGAGATCGGCCGGCGGCTGGCGCGCTTGGCGCGTACCCATCAGGTGTTGGTCGTGACGCACCTGCCGCAGGTCGCCGCTTTCGCCGATCGCCACCTGGTGGTCGCGAAGGACACCGGCGGAGCGATCACCACGAGTGGGGTCCGGATCGTGGAGGAGACCGAACGGGCTCGGGAATTGTCCCGGATGCTGGCGGGTTTGCCGGATTCCGATTTGGGTATCGCCCACGCAGAGGAGTTGCTCTCCGTAGCGTCTCGGGAAAAGCGTGGATGATAGGTCCCTTTTGTCGGTGAGCTGGCGCATGTCGTGGGGGGAACGCATGCGGCGGCATGTCAGGATGGCCGGGATGCGACTTCCCATTCCCACCCTGCGCCGGTCCCGCGGCACCGAGCCGGGATCGGTGTCCGGTGTCGCCCGCCTCGACCGGCGGACCAAACGCATGACCGGCCGGCTGCGGCCCGGCGAGATCGCGGTGATCGACCACGTCGATCTGGACCGGGTCGCCGCCGACTCACTGGTGGCCTGCGGTGTCACCGCGGTGCTCAACGCGAAGCCCTCGATCTCCGGGCGCTACCCCAACCTGGGCCCCGAGGTGTTGATCCAGGGCGGCGTCGTGCTCGTCGACAACCTCGGCGAGGACGTCTTCCAGGGGCTGCGTGAGGGGCAGACGGTCAGCATCGAGGGCGGCGTGGTGCTGCTCGACGGCGAGCCGGTGGCCACCGGTGACCGGCAGGACGCGGAGACCGTGGCCAAGTCGATGGCCGACGCCCGCGAGGGACTGTCGGTGCAGCTCGAGGCGTTCGCCGCGAACACCATGGAATACCTCAAGCAGGAACGCGACCTGCTGCTCGACGGCGTGGGCGTGCCCGACGTGGAGACCCGCATCGGCGGCCGGCACGTGCTGATCGTGGTGCGCGGCTACGACTACAAGGAGGACCTCGACGTCCTCCGGCCGTACATCCGGGAGTACAAGCCGGTTCTGATCGGCGTCGACGGCGGCGCGGACGCGCTGGTGGAGAACGGCTACACCCCCGACCTGATCATCGGGGACATGGACTCGGTCACCGACGACGTGCTGCGCTGCGGCGCCGAGGTCGTGGTGCACGCCTACCCGGACGGCCGGGCACCCGGCCTGCAGCGGGTCAAGAACCTCGGCGTCGAGGCGCTGACCTTCCCGGCGGCGGCCACCAGCGAGGACCTCGCGATGCTGCTCGCCGACGAGAAGGGCGCGTCGCTGATCGTCGCCGTCGGCACCCACGCCAACCTGGTCGAGTTCCTGGACAAGGGACGCGGCGGCATGGCCTCGACGTTCCTGACCCGGCTCAAGGTCGGTGGCAAACTGGTCGACGCCAAGGGCGTCAGCCGCCTCTACCGGCAGAACATCTCCGGCTCGGCGCTGCTGCTGCTGGTGCTCTCGGCGATGGCGGCGATGGCCTCGGCGGTGGCGGTGTCGACGGTGGGCCGGGCGTATCTCACCGTGGTGTCCGAGTGGTGGGACAATCTGGTCTTCCAGCTCGGCAATCTTCTTTGAGGGCGTTGTGATCAACTTCCGGTACCACGTGGTGTCGCTCACCGCGGTCTTCCTGGCGCTGGCAATCGGCCTGGTGGTGGGCACCTCCGCGCTCAACGGCCCGGTCTCGGAGAACCTGCGTGACAATCTCGCCGAGCTGAACAAGGACAACAGCGTCAAGCGCGAGCAGGTCAACAATCTCCGCGAGGAGGTCAACCGCAGTCAGGACTTCGCCGGCGAGATCGCGCCGTGGCTGCTCAGCGGCAAGCTGGCCACCCGCCGCATCGCCGTGGTGGCGCTGCCCGGCGCGCAGGACTACGCCGAGGGCGTGGTCACCCAGCTCGGCGTGGCCGGCGCCACGATCACCGCGCGGATCACCGTCGAGGACAAGTTCTTCGATCCGGGGTACGCCAACGAGCTGCTCGACCTGGCCGACCAGTCGTCGCAGCCGACCATCCCGGTCACCGGCCTGCCGCTGAACAGCGACGGGGTGGAGACCGCCAGCGCACTCCTCGCGCTCACGATCATGCAGGGCACGACCACGCCCGCCGCCGCCGACGTGACCGCGGTGCTGACCGCGTTCACCAAGGCCGGCTACATCGCCATCGAGGACGGGGCGCTCGGCGGCGCCGAAGCCGTGGTGCTGGTCGCCGGGGCGCCCGCCACCGACAAGGAGGCCACCCGCAAGGCGCAGTCGGCGGTCACCGTGGCCGGCCAGTTCGGCACCAACCGGATGCTGGTGGTGGCCGGTGACGGTGCGGGTGACGGCAACCTGGTGGCCGGTGTCCGCAGCGACGCGACCCTGGTCAAGCAGATCTCCACGGTGGACAACGTCGGCACCGTCCAGGGGCAGGTGGCCACCGCGATGGCGACCGTCGAGCGGCTGGTGCAGAACCGGGTCGGCCAGTACGGCCTCGGCACGGGGGCGACCTCCATCGTGCCGTCCACCGCTCCGTAGCCGTCGTCTGGCAGACTCGTCAGCCATGGCCTACCTCCGCTCGCTCGGGATCGGCGCGTCCGTGGCGCGTGCCGCACTAGCCTGGGTCCGCCGTGATCCGCACGCCGCCGAGCTGCACCGGACCAACTTCCAGGGCCGGACGGTGACGCTGGCCGGCGGCCCGGCACTCGCGGCCGGGGCCACCCTGGGCGCGGCCGCCGGGGCGACGACCGGCCGGCTGGCGGCCGCCGCGCTCACCGCCGGGGCGGTCAGCGGCGCGGTCGGGTTCTACGACGACATCGTCGGCAACCGGCCCGAGCAGAAGGCGGCGAAAGGCTTCGCCGGGCACCTCGGTGCGCTGCGCGAGGGCCGGGTCACCAGCGGACTCGTCAAGATCGCCGGGGTGGGCGCCGCCGGACTGGTGGCGTCCGCACTGATCGGCAGCAGCCGCACCGGACGGTTCGGCCGGGGCGTGGACGTGCTCCTCGGGGCCGGTGTGATCGCCGGCGCGGCCAACTTCGTCAACCTGCTCGACCTGCGCCCGGGCCGGGCGATCAAAGCCGGGCTGATCCTCGGTGCGCCGCTGGCGGTGGGACGGCACGCCTCGATGGCCGCGGGCACCCTGAGCGCGGGGGCGGCCCTGCTGCCCGCCGACCTGAACGAGGAGATCATGCTCGGCGACGCCGGGGCGAACGCGCTGGGCGCGCTCCTCGGGGTGACGCTGACCGCGCGGACCTCGACGGCCGGCCGGCTCGCCGCCCTGGCGGTGCTCGGATCGCTCACCGCCGCCAGCGAGAAGGTCAGCTTCACCAAGGTCATCGGGGACACACCGTGGTTGCGGTACGTCGACGAGCTCGGCCGGCGGCCACCCTCTTCGTGACCAGCGCCAGAATCGCCGGTGCGGCGGCGCTGATCACGGTCCTGACGATCGTGGCCCGGCTGGCCGGGTTCGTCCGCACACTCATCTTCTTCTACACCGTGGGCGAGGGCGGCGACGGCAACCTGCCGGACGTCTACGCCTCGGCCAACACCGTTCCCAACATCGTCTTCGAGCTGGTCGCCGGAGGTGCGCTGGCCAGCCTGGTGGTGCCGCTGCTCGCCGCCGCGATCAGCGCCGGCGACCGGGAACGGGTCTCCGCGATCACCTCCGCGCTGCTCACCTGGATGCTCGTGCTGACCGTGCCGCTCGCCGTGGTGGTCGCGCTCGCCGCCGGGCCGATCACCGGGATGTTCGGCGGGATCTCCCCGGAACACCAGGACGTCGCGGCCCGGATGCTGCGCTGGTTCGCGCCGCAACTGCCGCTGTACGGCATCGCGGTGGTGCTCACCGGCGCGCTGCAGGCGCACCGGCGCTTCGCCTGGCCGGTGATCGCCCCGCTGCTGTCCAGCGTGACGGTGATGACGGCGTACCTCACCTATGCCGGGGTCGACGGTGCGCGTACCGGCTTCCCCGGACTGTCCACCACCGGCGAGCTGATCCTGGCGGTGGGCACCACCCTCGGCGTGGTGGTCCTCGCGTTCTGCCTGTTCATCCCGCTGCGCTCGCTGCGGCTGCGCCTGCGGCCCACCCTCAGGTTCCCCGGTGACGAGGGCCGGCAGGCGATCCGTCTCGGCTGGGCCGGCGCGGTCACCGTCGGCGCGCAGCAGATCCTGGTCGGGCTGATCCTGCTGCTGGCCGCCCGGCAGATGGGCCCCTACACCGGGGCGCAGACCGTCTTCCTGCTGCCCTGGGCGGTCCTCGCGGTGCCGCTGGCGACGGCGGCGTACCCGCGGCTGGCGGAGGCCTTCGTCCGCGGTGACGAACCGGGCTTCGCCTCCACGCTCGCCGGCGCCGCCCGGTCGATCGTCCTGCTCGCCGGCCTCGGCGCGGCGGCCCTCGGCGGTCTCGCCGGGCCGGCCACCCTGCTGATGGGCGCGCCCAGCGCCGCGGCTGCGGTCGTCGGCTTCGCTCCCGGTCTGCTGGGGTACGCGCTGTTCGCGCTGCTGTCCCGGGCGTTGTACGCCCGCGGCGCCACGGTCGCCGCGGCGGTCGCCTCCCTCGTCGGCTGGCTGTGCGCCGGTCTCGCGGTGGTGGTGGTCACCGCGACCTCCACCGGCGCCGCACGGTTGTTCGGACTGGGCCTGGCCAACGCGATCGGCATGACGGTGATCGGGGTGCTGCTGGTCCTGGCCGTCCGCCGGCACGCCGGACCGGAGGCGCTCGCCGGACTCGGCCGGGCGGTCCCGGCCGCGGTGGTCGCCGGGACGCTGGCCGGACTCGCCGGGTGGGGGACGGTGGGCGGCCTCGAGGCGGCCTTCTGGCCCACCCCGGGCGTGCTCGGCGGCCTCGTGGAAGGCATGCTGGGCGGTGTGGTGGTCGCGGCGGTGTTCGCCGCGGTGGCGTTCGCGCTGGACCGGCGTGACCTCGGGCCGCTGGTCGCGAAACTGGGCCGGCGGTGACGGTTCATGTCGGAGAGGAATCATCAGTGAGCAGCGACGACGGTTGGCGGGGTTCGGTCGTCCTGGTGCTGGGATCCAGCACCGGCGGGATCGGCCGGCACGTCGCCTCGCTGGCCCGCGGCCTCGCCGCCGCCGGCTGCCGGGTGCTGGTCTGCGGACCGGCGGCGACCGACGAGCACTTCGGGCTCAGCACGTCCGGCGTCGACTTCGCCGCGGTGGAGATCCCGGCCGACCCCGGCCCGCAGGACTCCGGCGCGATCCGGCAACTACGCAAGGCCATCGCCGGCCGTGACGCCGAGGTGATCCACGCGCACGGGCTGCGGGCCGCGTTCGTGGTGTCGCTGGCGCGCACCGGCGTACCCCTGGTGGTGACCTGGCACAACGCGGTGCTCGCGCGGGGTCTCAAAGGCCAGGCCGGTGCCCTGCTGGAACGCATCGTGGCCCGCAACGCCGACCTGACCCTGGGCGCCTCGGAGGACCTGGTCGAACGGGCGCTCGCCCTCGGCGCGAAAAGCGCCCGGCTGGGACCGGTGGCCGCCCCGGCGATGGGGGCACCCCGGCGCACCCGCGCCGCGGTCCGCGCCGAGTTCCGGCTGCGCGGCGACACCCCGCTGATCCTCTCGGTCGGCCGGCTGCACCCGCAGAAGCACTACGACCTGCTGGTCCAGGGCGCCGCCCGCTGGCGGGACCTGGACCCGGCCCCGGTGGTCGTGGTGGCCGGCTCCGGGCCCAGTTACATGAACCTGGCCCAGGAGGCGTCCCGCCTGCACGCCCCGCTGCACCTGCTCGGGCACCGCACCGACGTGCCCGACCTGCTCCTCGGCGCCGACCTCGCGGTGATCACCAGCGACTGGGAGGCCCGTCAGCTGTTCGCCCAGGAGGCCCTGCGCGCCGGCGTCCCGCTGATCACCACCGCGGTCGGCGGGCTGCCCGGTCTGGTCGGCGACGCGGCGGTCCAGATCCCGCCGCGGGACCTGGACGCCCTCGACACGGCGGTCCGTGACCTTCTCGGCGACCCGCGCCGGCGCGCCGACTACGCGGCCCGGGGACCCCGGCAGGCCGCGACCTGGCCGGATGAGCCGGCCGTGGTGGACGACGTGCGGTCGGCGTACGCGGAGATCGCGGCGGTCCGCCGGTGACCCGGCGCACCGAGCGGCGGCCCTGGCTGCCCTACCTGCTGATGGCCCTGGTCGTGGCGGCCAGCGTCGCGGGCCTGTCGTTGCGGCCCGGCGAGGGCCGTCGGATCGGCGAGGCCGACTACGTGGTGGTGGCCGCGGCCGCCGGGCTGCGCTGGGAGGACCTGGACCCGGACACCACCCCGGCCCTGTGGCAGGAGGCGACCGCCGGCGCGATCGGCTGGCTCTCCGTCCGGTCCGCGCACGACGTGACCTGCCCCGCGGACGGCTGGCTGACCCTGGGCGCCGGCAACTTCGCCGCCTGGAGCACCGACGACGTCCCGGGACGCTGCCCGGCGGCGGCACCCGCGCTCACCCGGCCGGACGGGATCGGCGCCAACCTGGTGGACCAGCGGGCGGTGGTCCGTACCAACCAGAACAGCCTGCCGTACGGCACCACGCCCGGCGCCCTGGCCGAGTCGGTGCGCTGCACGGTGGCCGTCGGCCCCGGCGCCGCCGTCGCCGCGGCCCGCCCGTTCGGCCGCGTCGACAGGTACGTGCCGGAGCTGCCCGCCGACCCGGCCGACCTGCTCGACGACTGCGTACTGAGCATCGTCGACCTGGGCACCGTCACGGGTTCCGGCGCTGACCGGCGGGCCGCGGTCCAGGCCGCCGACACCGCCCTGGCGAAGGTCCTCGCCGCCCGCCCGGAACGGTCCCTGATGCTGATCGCCGGGGTGGCCGACACCGACGCCGCCTCCCGGCTGCACGTGGCCATCGCCGAGGGGCCGGGCTGGGACGACGGCTGGCTCACCTCGGCCAGCACCGGCCGCGACGGCTACCTGCAACTGGTCGACCTGGCGCCGACCGTGCTCTCGGCGCTCGGCCGGGACCAGCCGGAGAAGCTGTTCGCCGGGTACGCCGCCACGGTCGCCGGTGACCGTCCGGCGTCCCCGGCCGACGCGATGCAGGGTGACGCCGACGCGGACCAGCGGGCCATCGCCCAGCGCGGGGTCGCCGAGATCTTCTTCACCGTCCTGGCGATCGTGCAACTGGTCCTCTTCGTACTGGTGATCCCGATCCTGATCCGGGCCCGCCGGCACGGGGGACCGGCCGGCCCGCCGCTGCCCCCCGCCCGCCTGGTGGCGGTCGCCGAGGGCGCACTGATCGCGGCCGGCCTGGCCATCCCGGCGGCGCTGCTGGCCGACGTGGTGCCCTGGTGGACCAGCGACCACCCGGCCTGGCTGTTCGGGACGGCCACCGGCGCGCTGATGCTGGCCGGCACCGCCGTGGTCCGGCTGGCCGGCCGGTACACCTCCACGCTGTGGCCGATGGCCGCGGTGGCCGGGATCAGCGCCACCGTCGTTGCGGTCGACCTGCTCACCGGCGCGCGGCTCCAGCTCAACGGTGTCGCCGGCTATTCGACCGTGCACGGCATCCGGTACGCCGGGCTGGGCGGCGTCGGCCTCGGCGTCTTCGTGGCCGGACTGCTGCTGCTGGCCGGCTGCCTGGCCCAGCGGGTCGGCAAACGGTGGCGTCCGGTGGTGGTGGTGCTGTTCGGCGGGCTCGGCGTGGTGATGGTGGGCAGCGCATACCTGGGAGCCGACCCGGTCGGCGCCATCGCGGTGACCGCCGGGGTCTGCGTGGCCGCGGCGATCAGCACCGGCGGCTGGCTGACCTTCGCCCGGTTCGCCTGGGCCGCGCTGGCCGGACTCGCGGTGACCGCCGGTTTCGCGATCTTCGATCTGAGCCGGGCCCCGCTGGAACAGGGCGCCCTGGGCCGGATCCTGACCGCGCTCGGCAACGGCACCGCCGGCCCGGCCATGCAACGGGCCGCCTCGGCGAACGGCCAGGCCCTGCTGGACAGCCCGCTGACCCTGCTCGCCGTGATCGGCACCCTGATGCTGGTGTTCTGCCAGTTCTCGCCCTGGGCCGGCCTCAACCGGCTGTACGGCCTGCACCCGGCGATCCGGGCCGCGATGGCGGGCACCCCGGTCGCGACGCTGATCGCCGGCATGCTCGGCGGCACCGCCCTGGGCGTGGCCGGCGCGGCCGCCGCGACCGCCGTTCCGGTGGCGGTGCTCACCGCACTGCGAGTTCTGTTACATGCCGCCGACCGGACCCCGCCACCCGGCGAAACGGACGGACCGGGCGGACCTTCGCTGCGCAAAACCGACGAAGATCAGGTAGCGGTCACCTGACCGGGCACTGACACGCAGGTCCCGGCGGCCCGAGGAGGGCGGCCCCAGCAATCAGTGTTACGGTGAACTCCCGTGGATGGGGCACGGCCCCGGCCGCACGAACCGGAAACATCGGCGACCACGGGAGCGGGCCTTGGCCTCAACAGTGCGCGACACGCGGCACATCTTCGTCACCGGGGGCGTCGCCTCCTCGCTGGGCAAGGGCCTCACCGCCTCGAGCCTCGGCAATCTGCTCACCGCCCGCGGGCTCCGCGTCGTGATGCAGAAGCTCGACCCCTACCTCAACGTCGACCCGGGAACGATGAACCCGTTCCAGCACGGCGAGGTGTTCGTGACGGAGGACGGCGCGGAGACCGACCTCGACGTCGGGCACTACGAGCGCTTCCTCGACCGGGACCTCTCCGGCAAGGCGAACGTCACGACCGGCCAGGTCTACTCGGCGGTGATCGCCCGGGAGCGCCGCGGCGAGTACCTCGGTGACACGGTGCAGGTCATCCCGCACATCACCAACGAGATCAAGAGCCGGATCTTCGCGATGGCCGATCCCGACGAGAACGGCCTCACGCCGGACGTCGTGATCACCGAGGTGGGCGGCACGGTCGGCGACATGGAGTCGCTGCCGTTCCTCGAGGCGATCCGTCAGGTCCGCCACGAGGTGGGCCGGGACCACGTCTTCTACCTGCACGTCTCCCTGGTGCCCTACCTGGCGCCGTCCGGCGAGCTGAAGACCAAGCCGACCCAGCACTCGGTGGCCGCGCTGCGCAACATCGGTATCCAGCCGGATGCCCTGATCTGCCGCAGCGACCGGGAGATCCCGGACAAGATGAAGCACAAGCTGGCGCTCTACTGCGACGTCGACCGTGAGGCCGTCATCGCCTGCCCGGACGCGCCGAGCATCTACGACATCCCCAAGGTGCTGCACGACGAGGGCCTCGACGCGTACGTCGTACGCCGTCTGGGCCTGTCGTTCCGGGACGTCAACTGGAAGACCTGGAACGACCTCCTCGAGCGGGTCCACCACCCCAAGCGGACGATCACCATCGGTCTCGTCGGCAAGTACGTGGACCTGCCGGACGCGTACCTCTCGGTCAGCGAGGCGATCCGCGCGGCCGGCTTCGGCAACACCGTGAAGATCAAGCTGCGGTGGGTGCCGAGCGACGACTGCGCCACCCCGGCCGGCGCTGCCGCCGCCCTCAAGGGCGTCGACGGCATCGTCATCCCCGGCGGGTTCGGTGTGCGCGGCATCGAAGGTAAGGTCAACACTTCGCGGTACGCCCGGGAGAACCGCATCCCGATTCTCGGCCTGTGTCTCGGTCTGCAGTGCATGACCATCGACGCCGCCCGTAACCTGGCCGGGCTCACCGGGGCCAACTCGCTGGAGTTCGACGAGACGGCGACCTACCCGGTCATCTCCACGATGGCCGACCAGGAGGACATCGTCGCGGGCAAGGGCGACCTGGGCGGCACCATGCGGCTCGGGGCGTACCCGGCGGCCCTCAAGGAGGGCTCGATCGTCGCCGAGGTCTACGGCGCGACCGAGATCTCCGAGCGGCACCGGCACCGCTACGAGGTGAACAACGACTACCGGGACAAGCTGACCCAGGCCGGCCTGGTCTTCTCCGGCACCTCCCCGGACGGCCGCCTCGTCGAGTTCATCGAGCTGGACCGGGACGTCCACCCGTACTTCGTGGCGACCCAGGCCCACCCGGAGCTGAAGAGCCGGCCGACCCGGCCGCACCCGCTCTTCGACGGCCTGGTCAAGGCCGCGGTGGCGTACGCGGCCGCCGACGAACTGCCGGTCGAGGTGGCGACCGAGCCGGTCGAGGCCTGAGATGACGTTCGCCCACGAGACGGTGTCGCGGACCCCGCGGTACACCGGCCCGATCTTCTCGGTGCACACCGACACGATCACCATGTCGGACGGCCGGACCGCGGACCGGGACGTGGTGGAGAACCGCGGCGCGGTCGTGGTGGTCGCCGTCGACGAGCAGGACCGGGTCGTGCTGATCAAGCAGTACCGGCATCCGGTCGCGGCCCGGCTCTGGGAACTGCCGGCCGGCCTGCGCGACGTGGAGGGCGAACCCGAGGAGATCACCGCGGCGCGGGAACTGGCCGAGGAGGCCGACCTGATCGCCGGCCGGATCGAACCGCTGATCGCGCTGCACACCTCGGCGGGGTTCAGCAACGAGTTCGTCCGGGTGTTCCTGGCCCGGGACCTGCGGCCGGTGCCGGACGCGGAGCGTCACGTCCGGGAGGACGAGGAGGCCGACCTGGAGATTCACCTGGTCGCGCTGGACGAGGCGGTCGGCATGGTGCTGCGGGGAGAGATCACCAACGCGGCGGCGGTGGCGGGGATTCTCGCCGCGGCCCGGGTGCTGAACGTCTGACGGGTTCTGCGTGGTCGTGTCCGCCGGGGTCGCTGTGCGGCCCCGGCGGTCCTCTTCTGGAAGACCTTTCGGCCGTCGACGGGTCCACTGGTGTGTTCGGGGTGGGGCGTCAGGCCAGGGTGATCACCATTTTGCCGCCGGTGTGGCCGCGACCGATCTCGGCCAGCGCCTCGGGCGCGTGGGCGAGGGGATAGGTGCGGTCGACGGCCGGGCGCAGGGTGCCGCTCTCCAGCAGGGCGGCCAGCTCGGTCAGGTCGGCGGCGTTCTCCTTGGCCAGCAGGCCGTGCAGGCGCTGGTCGCCGCTGGTCAGGCTCAGCAGCGGGGCGGCCACCAGCGCGCGGCTGATGCCGCCGAACAGGGCGGTGCCGTGGCGTTCGCCGCCGATCAGGACCAGGGTGCCGTGCGAGGTCAGGGCGCGGCGCAGCAGGGACAGCGGGCGGTTGCCGGCGGTGTCGACGACCGCGTCGAAGATCGGGCCGCGGCTGTCCACCTCCTCACGGTGGTAGTCGAGGACGTGCTCGGCGCCCAGGCCGCGCACCATGTCGGCTTTGCCGGGGCTGCACACGCCGGTCACGCGGGCGCCGGCGGCCACCGCCAGCTGGACGGCGAACGAGCCCACGCCGCCGCCCGCGCCGATGACCAGGACCTGCCGGCCGGTGGTGATGCGGGCGTAGCGGACGGCCTGCAGGGCGGTGGTGCCGGACACCGGGACGGCGGCGGCGTCGACGAACGGGACACCCGCCGGCTTGCGGGCGATCCGGTCGGCGCGGGCCACCGCGAACTCGGCGAACGAGCCGCCCTCGCAGGTGCCGAACACCTCGTCCCCGGGCTGGAAACCGGACTCGGGTCCGGCCGTCTCGACGACGCCCGCCAGGTCGCGGCCGCGGACCGGGATGCGGGGCCGCCGCGGGCCCAGCGCGGCGCGGATCAGGTAGGGGCGGCCGGTCATCAGGTGCCAGACGCCGGGGTCGACGCCGGCCGCCATCACCCGGATCAGGACCTCACCGGTTTTGGGGACGGGCCGGGGGATGTCACGGACGGCGAGCACGTCGGCCTCGCCGTAGACGTCTTGAACTATCGCCTTCATGGAATCGACGGTAGGAAGTTACGGCAATCGCATAAGGGGCAGTAGATCCATAGCAGAGGACCGGAGGAGGGGAAACGTGAGCATTCCGCGGTTGTGGGCGTTTGTTCTGGACACCACCGATGCCCGGCGGGCAGCCGAGTTCTACCGGCATCTGCTGAATCTGAAGTACCGGCCGGGCGACGAGCCGCCACCGCCCGGGACGGACGACGAGAAGGGCCGGGTCTGGCTGCAACTGGTCGGCGGCGACGGGGCGTGGAACCTGTCGTTCCAGCAGACCGCCGTGGTGAAGCCGACCACCTGGCCGGACGCCGAGGTGCCGCAGCAGATGCACCTGGACACCGCGGTCGACTCGCTGGAGGAGCTCGACCGGCAGCACGAGCGGGTGCTGAGCCTGGGCGGGGTGGTGCGTTTCGACCGCCGGGACGATCCGGAGGAGCCGCTGCTGGTGTTCGCCGACCCGGACGGCCACACCTTCTGCATCTTCGTCCAATGAGCATCGGGGCGCCCGACGACGGGCGCCCCGAACACCGAACGAGGGTCAGCGCTTGATGCCGACCGCTCCGGACATCTGCACGTGGAAGTCCTCCACCGGCGCCGACGCGGGCTCCGGGCGCCACCGGTGCACCAGCTGCACCCCGGGTTCCACGACCTCCAGGTCACGGAACAGGCCCCGGAGCTGATCGTCGGTGCGCGGCTTCGCCGGGATGCCCCGGGCCGTGTACACCGCCGCGGCTTGGACCGCCTGCGGGTTGTGCGCGGTCACCGTCGAGATGGCCAGGGCGCTTCCGGCGGGCAGCGGGGCCATCAGAGCGTCGATGATCTCGTACGCCCGGGACTCGTCCGGGACGAACTGCATGATCGCCAGGAGGCTGACCGCCACCGGACGGCTGAAGTCGAGGTCGCGTACCTCGGCGGAATTGATGATCTTCTCGACGTCGAGCAGGTCGGCGTCCAGGTACGCGGTCGACCCCTCGGCGGACGAGGTGAGCAGTGCCCGCGCGTGCACCAGCACGATCGGGTCGTTGTCGACGTAGACGACCTTCGACGCCGGGTCCACCCCCTGCACGACCTCGTGCAGGTTGGGGGAGGTCGGCAGCCCGGTGCCGATGTCCAGGAACTGGCGGATGCCGAGGTCCTCGGCGAGGAAGCGGGCCGAGCGGGCGAGGAAGTCCCGGTTGGCGCGCATCGAGATGGGCAGGCTCGGGGACGCCTTGACGATGTCGGCGGCCGCTTTCCGGTCCGCGTCGAAGTTGTCCTTGCCGCCCAGCAGGTAGTCGTAGATCCGGGCCGAGTGCGGCACGGCGGTGTTCAGATCGACCGGCATGGCGGCAACCTACCCGGTCCACAGTGTCACGGCCAACGGGGTGATCGACTGAACAGAAACGGTCACATCAGTTCGACGCGAACCCCGTCACGATCCAGCAGCCCGAGCACGTCGTCCATCGTCACCGCCGGCTCCCACCAATACCGGTCGTAGCCGGGCACCAGATGCTCCCGGGCCACCTGCGCGTCGTGCCAGACCAGCCGGAACCCGGGCTCGGCGCCCCAGCCCCCACCCGCGCAGTCGTGCAGGGCGCCCAGGTTCCAGCCGAAGTAGCCGGCCGGCCCGTTGATCGCCTCGCCGATCGCGCAGTAGAAGCCCTCCTCGTCGGTCACGTGCCGCCCGTCCAGGTGGAACGTGGTGTCCGCCGGCCGGTCCGGGGCCTGCCGGTGGTGGGCCAGCGCCGCGCCCGCCCACTCGTGACGCAGCTCGGTGTCGTACCCGGACCACAGGTTCACCTCGGTCGGGCGTCCCACCCGCCACAGGTCCCAGATCTCCCGGGCCCGGGTCGGCCGCGGACCGCCGATCGCGTCGCCGTACTGCGAGCGCAACTCCACGTCGTAGAGGCCCTCGCCGAGCGCCGACGGCCGGACCGCGCTCACCTCCGCGCCCAGGCCACTGCCGAGCACGTGGATCGCGGTGCCGTCGTACGCCGCATGGAATATCGACGCGTTGATGAAACGGCGCCGGGGCGCACCCCGGCGCAGCGCGTCGATCGCCCGTTTGAGTGACGGCTCCGGACGGCAGCCGATCAGGGTGGCCGGCCGCGGCGCCGGGGCGTTGCGATGCCGGAACACCCCGGCGACGTCCTGGCAGTCGCCGAACGGCTCATCGCCGTGACCGGTGATGCCGGCCAGCAGGAAGCCGTCCGCGTCGGGCGCCTTCTCCGCGTTACGGCTCGGCGAGCCGGTCTCGTCGACCCGGAACCGGCCCTCGAGTGTGACATCGAAAAGACCGGGTACCACGATCGAGGGACCGGCGCCGAGCACCGTCACGTCGAGCAGTTCCTCGGCGCAGTCCCAGCACTCCGGGCCGTGGGGCGAGTCGGGCCGGTGCACCGCGGCGACGCCGAGGTTGCCCAGCCGGACCGGCCCGCTGCCGTCGCACGCGGCCAGCAGGCGGCCCTCCGGGGCGCAGCCGAGCAGTTCGTAGCGTTCCACCGGCGGCTGCGGCGGATCGACGAAGAGGCCGTCGATGTCCGCGCACGCGGCGATCACGGCGTCACTGCCGTCGTCAGTGTTCTGATCGACCAGAAGCCAGGGAAAGCCACTCATCGGGTGGAACCGTACAGGCCGGACCGCCGAGCGGGGGATCCGGTGCGCGAACCGGGAAAGCTGCGCAGCTCACAGGTAGTGTCCCGCGCAGGCGGGTCTTTACTCAGTGTTGAGAAAGGACGGTGGCCCGTGAGGGTCGGCATCCCCAGCGAAGTCAAGAACAACGAGTTCCGGGTGGCGATCACCCCGGCCGGGGTGTTCGAGTTCGCCCGGCACGGTCACGACGTCTTCGTGCAGGCCGGCGCCGGTCTCGGCTCGTCGATCACCGACGACGACTTCCGGTCGGCCGGAGCCGTGATCCTGCCGGACGCGGATGCGGTGTGGCAGACCGGCGACCTGATCCTCAAGGTCAAGGAGCCGATCGCCGAGGAGTACCCGCGGATGCGGCCCGACCAGGTGCTCTTCACCTACCTGCACCTGGCGGCCGGCAAAGCCTGCACGGACGCGCTGCTGGACCGCCGGGTCACCGGGATCGCGTACGAGACGGTCGAACTCGCCGACCGTTCCCTGCCACTGCTGGCCCCGATGTCCGAGGTGGCCGGGCGACTCGCCCCGCAGGTCGGCGCGTACCACCTGATGCGGGCACGCGGCGGTCGTGGCGTACTCATGGGCGGGGTTCCCGGGGTGTACGCCGCGAAGGCCGTCGTGATCGGCGCGGGCGTCTCGGGCCTCAACGCCGCGGCGATAGCCCTCGGCATGCAGGCCGAGGTGCTGCTGCTCGACAAGAACGTGGCCCGGCTGCGGGCGGTGGACGCCGACTACCGCGGTCACGTGCAGACGATCGCCTCCAACGCGTACGAGATCGAGAAGGCCGTGCTCGACGCGGACCTGGTGATCGGAGCGGTCCTGGTCCCCGGCGCGAAGGCGCCGACCCTGATCTCCAACGACCTGGTGTCGCGGATGAAACCGGGAAGTGTGCTGGTCGACATCTCGATCGACCAGGGCGGCTGTTTCGAGGACTCCCGGCCGACGACCCACGACGACCCGGCCTACCGGGTCCACGAGTCGATGTTCTACTGCGTCGCCAACATGCCCGGGGCGGTGCCGCACACCAGCACCTACGCGCTCACCAACGTCACTCTGCCGTACGCTCTGGAACTGGCCGACCACGGCTGGCGGGCCGCGATGAAGGCCGATCCGGCCCTCGCCGCCGGCCTGAACACGTTCGACGGGCGCGTCGTCTACGGCCCGGTCGCCGACGCGCACGGGATGGTGCCGATGCCGCTGACGGAGGTGCTCCGCTGAGTCTCGAACCGGCGATCCGGGCCTACCTCGACCACCTGAGCGTGGAACGCGGCCTGTCCCGCAACACCCTCGCCTCGTACCGTCGCGACCTCGACCGCTACGCCGGCGTGCTGGCCGAAGCCGGCGTCGAGGAACTCGGCGACATCCGGTCCACGCACGTCACCGGGCACCTGGCCGGCCTGCGCGACGAGGGCCTGGCGTCCTCGTCGGCGGCCCGGGCCATCAGCGCGGTCCGCGGCCTGCACCGGTTCGCGGTCCGGGAACGCCTGGTCCCGCACGACGTGGCCGCCGACGTCAGCCCACCGGCCCAGGCCAAGCGGCTGCCCAAGGCGCTCGACGTGGACCAGGTGACCCGGCTGCTGTCCGTGCCGGCGGTGGACTCGCCGCTGGGGCTGCGCGACCGGGCGCTGCTGGAGTTCCTGTACGGCACCGGGGCGCGGATCTCCGAGGCGGTCGGCGCCGACATCGACGACCTGGAACTGGACGACGAGGACACCGCGGCGGCGATCCTGCGCGGCAAGGGCGGCCGGACCCGCCTCGTGCCGGTCGGCGGGTTCGCGCGTACCGCGGTGCGGTCCTATCTGGTCCGCTCCCGCCCCCAGCTCGCGGCAGCCGGGAAGGGTACCCCGGCGATCTTCCTCAACGCCAGGGGCGGAAGACTCTCCCGGCAGAGTGCCTGGACGGTCCTGCATCGTTGTGCCGGTGTGGCCGGTCTTCCGGTGGACGGTCCGAACGCGGTCAGTCCGCACACGCTGCGTCACTCGTACGCTACGCATCTGCTCGACGGGGGAGCTGACGTTCGGGTGGTGCAAGAACTGCTGGGACACGCCTCAGTCACGACGACGCAGGTGTATACCCTGGTGACCGTCGAACGTCTGCGGGAGATATACGCGACCACTCACCCGCGCGCTCGTTAGACGCTACGCACCCCTAGGTGCGACACGCCGAACGGCTGACCCCGAGTGGGCGGCGCGTGTGGCGTACAGTCGGGCATCGGCTCCGGCTAACAGCCGGGAGGGGGCGAAGGCAATGTCGGGGAACGGCGAGCGGGCGGAAGCATGGACTTCCACACTCCGCGAGCAGCAGAACTCCCTGGATCTCGGCGCCGACCTCGGTCCCGCCGACCCCACCGCGTACACGATGCGCCGTCCCATCCCCGAACCGATGCCGGCCGACCGGCACGGGCCCGCGCGGATCATCGCCCTGGCGAACCAGAAGGGTGGCGTCGGCAAGACGACCACCACCATCAACCTGGGCGCCGCCCTCGCCGAATACGGCCGTAAGGTCCTGCTCGTCGACTTCGACCCGCAGGGCGCCTGCTCGGTGGGCCTCGGCGTCAACCCGCACAACCTCGACCTGAGCGTCTACAACCTGCTCATGCAGGACGACGTCACCACCGAGGACGTCATCATCAAGACCGACGTGGCCGGGCTGCACCTGCTGCCGGCCAACATCGACCTGTCGGCCGCGGAGATCCAGCTGGTCAACGAGGTCGCCCGGGAGATGGCGCTGGCGCGGGCCCTCCGCAGCGTCCGCAAGGAATACGACTTCATCCTGATCGACTGTCAGCCCTCGCTGGGCCTGCTGGCGATCAACGCGCTGACCATCGCGCACGGCGTGCTCATACCGCTGGAGTGCGAGTTCTTCTCCCTCCGAGGCGTGGCCCTGCTCCTGGACACCATCGACAAGGTCCGCGAGCGGCTCAACTTCGACCTCGAACTCGAAGGCATCCTCGCCACCATGTACGACTCCCGCACCACGCACTGCCGCCAGGTGCTGCAGCGCGTCGTCGAGGCCTTCGGCGACAAGGTCTACCAGACGGTCATCACCAAGACGGTGAAGTTCCCCGAGTCGACCGTCGCGGGTGCGCCGATCACTACGCTGGACCCGGCGTCGTCCGGCGCCCGCAACTACCGTCAGCTCGCTCGCGAGGTCATCGCCGCCCAGGCGGATCGAAGCTAGGTTCCACACCCGTGCTGTTCGCACTCGGCTCGCCGGTGGCGTTCGTCGCCCTGCTGGTCGCCTTCCTGCTCGGCCTGGCCCTGCGCGTGGCCGTCATGCGGTTCACGCTGCGCACCGTGGGCCTCTCGCCGTACCGCCGTCCCCTGCGCCTCAACCCGCGCGAAGACATCGACCCGTTCGGCGCGGTCGCCGCAGCCGTCGGCGGCATGGGCTGGGGCCGGCAGGTCACCGTCGACGAGGTCCCCCGCCACCTGGGACGAGGCCGGGCCGCCGCGGTCTTCGCCTCCGGACCGGTCGCCACCATCCTGCTGGGCGAACTGATCCTGGCCGCGTACGCGATCGCCTTCCCGGACAACGTGCTCAGCGACCTGGGCTTCGTGGACATCCTGCGCGGCGTCGGAACCCTCCCCTACACCGACCAGATCATGCTGTCCCTCGGCGGTGGCCTGCTCGCCTTCGGCCTGCTGGCGATCATCCCGATCCCGCCGCTGGACGGCTTCGGCATCCTGTGGTTCGCGCTGCGGCGCCCCGGCGCGAGCATGAACTGGATGCGCCTCTGGTTCGAGGACAAGAACGTCGGCGTGCTGATCCTGCTGCTCTTCGCGTTCTTCCCGACCGGATACCCCCTGCTGATCATGTTCCTGGACATCCTCGGCGTCCTGTTCCTCCGGATCTGGGGCTGAAAGCTCTTTCGGCGGTACGCGTACCGTAACTCCCTGGGAACCGGGCCTGCAGGACATGCCCTGCGATGTGATCGGTGCTCCCCGGCCCGAACGGGTCCCGCCCCACGAAGCCCACCGCGCCTCCAACCCGAGCCCATCGCGTCGATCTGCTCCTGCCACTGGTACCGCATCCCGAACGGCCGCAGCCGCACCCCGCCATCGGCGAACGTGAGAGTCTGCCGCAGAAACGTCCGCGCCTCATGGTCATATCGGTGCAGGTGTGCCGAGACGTGCCCCTCGGCGACATCCCTGGTCTGGACCTGCTGCTCTTCGCGCTCGAACTGCGCCCGATCCGGCATGAACGTCTCCGCGGTGAACGTCTCCGCGGTGAACGTCTCCGCAGTGAACGCCTTCACCACGAACGTCTCCGCGGCGAACGCCTCCGCCACGAACGCCTCCGCCACGAACGCCCCACCGGGCGCGAGCACCCGCGCCACATTCCGCAGGCACTTCTCCTGGCGGCCGAGATCGGAATCGCAGTGAGCGCCCCCGGTCAGATGATCGGGTGCAGAAGCCCTACCTTTTGGGGCGGTGAAGGCACCCGAACCCTTGATCGGGTGCGGTCACCACAGGGTTCGAGCGGGCCGGCCACCGGGCGGAAAAGCACGCCAGCAGGGGCCTTTGGGTGCACCCACCGTCGTGTTTCGGATGCTGCCGCTGCCGCTGCCGCTGCCGCTGCCGCTGCCGCTGCCGCTGCCGCTGCCGCTGCCGCTGCCGCTGCCGCTGCCGGGTGCCGGGACAGCTGGGCAGTGGGTGCACCCGATCAAGGGGTTGGGTGCGGAGAACCCGCCGTTTGGGGTGGTGAGCGCACTTGATCGCTTGATCGGGTGCTTGTGCCGCCGTCTTTCATCGGAACTATTTGCCGGCTTCATCATCGGTGTACCTATTTGTCGTTGTCGTTGTCGTTGTCGTTGTCGTTGTCGTTGTCGTTGTCGTTGTCGTTGTCGAGGGCGAGGGCGAGGGCGAGGGCGAGGGCGAGGGCGAGGGCGAGGTCGAGGTCGAGGTCGAGGTCGAGGTCGAGGGCGCCGGGCGCCCAACTGCCCGGCACCCGGCAGTTGGGCGGTGGGTGCCGGGCAGTTGGGTGGTGGGCGCACCCGATCAAGGGGTTGGGTGCGGGGAGCCCTCCGTTTGGGACGGTGGGGGCACTCGATCCCTTGATCGGGTGCTTGTGCCGCCATGGGTTGTGGGTAGTGGTTGGCGACAGCTTGGTGGGTCTTGATGCCTCTTTGTCGGGGCTTGTTGGCGGACTGCTGCTCTCGTTGTCTGGCTGCCGGGCCGTCGCGGGCGGCGTTGTGCGTGCCGACAGCGCGACCGGCCGCGCAACTGGTAACGCAACTGGTAACGCAACTGGTAACGCGACCGGCGATGCGGTTGGCAGCGCGACCGGCCGTACGACCGGCCGCGCGACTGGCGATGCGACCGGCCGCGCGACTGGCGACGCCTGGCGATGCGACTGGTAGCGCGCCTGGCGACGCGACCGGCCGTGCGACCGGCCGCGTGACTGGCAGCGCGGGCGGTGGCTGAGGCGGCTCGTCTCGTCCGTGTGCAGCTGACGGCCGAGACGGTTCTGTGGTTGCCGAGGGTGACGGGCGCCGGGCAGTGGGACGGTGGGTGTGGTGTGCCCGATCACGTGGTCGGGTGCGGAGGGCGTTGGTGGGTGGAGGGGTGGGCTAAGGAGTTGGGTGTCGGGGGCGATCGTGCAGGCATGCTGCCGGTGGTGGAGGACTCGCTTCTGGGTGCGGTCGGCCGGCTCGTTGCGGACGTTTACGCGTCTCATGTCGGACTTGCGGAGCGGGCTGCGGCGTTGGCGGGGGCTGCGGAGCGGGCGGGGGACGGGCAGTGTGTGCTGCTGGCCCGGCTCGTTGCGGCGGAGTTGGACAACCGGGCTGGGCGGGCGCCTGAAGGGGTGACGGTTGCCCGGCATGTGCTGAGCAGCAGTGAGGACCGGCTGGTGCGGGCGCACGCTCATGCGGTGATCGCCGGTGGGCTGTGGCGGCTGGGGGACAACGCGACCGCCGTGCGGCATGCGTTGTGGGCGACCCGGATGCTCGCCGACGGGGATCCGCTGCCGTTGCGGGCGGACCACGCGATCATTCTGGCGGTGCAGGTCAACGACCGGCGGCTGGGGGACTTCTCCGCTGAGGAGTTCGTCGTCGCGCAGGAGTTGGCGGATGCTTCGGGGCTGCCCACCCTGATCATCGCCAATTTGAACAATTGGGCGTGGTGTTCGTACGCCGCCGGGGACATCGACGCCGCGGGGGAGTTGACCGGGCGTCTGCGGGATTTCGCGGCGGCTTCGGGGCAGGCGTTGAACGCGTCGACCGCCGACACGGTCGCCAACGTGCTGCTGGAGACGGGGCGGGCGGGGGAGGCGGAGCGGGTGATCCGGTACGCGATCGAGCATGCCCCGTCGACCGATTCGGATGCGGTGCCGGGGGCGCTGCTGACTCTGGCCGAGATTCAGCGCCGGGGCGGGGACCTGGGGACGGCCCTGTCCACGTTGCAGCGGTGCCGTGTCCTGGCGGCGGAGCGGCACCTGCCGGAGAACGACGCGCAGGCGCTGCGGATGATCGCCTCCTGTCACGCGGAGGCCGGGGACTTCGCGGCGGCGTACCGGAGCATGGTCGAGTTTCATGAGGCGTGGGAGGGGCGCCGGACGCAGCAGGGTGACATGGCGGCCCGGTTCGCGCACGCCCAGTTCGCGGTGGAGGAGGCGTATCGGGCCAGTGAGCATTTCCGGGAGATGGCGGAGCGGGATTCGCTGACCGGGTTGTGGAATCGGCGGCGCAGTGACGCCGTGCTGGCCGAGGTGCTGGCGTCGGGGGAGCCGGCCAGCGTCGCCCTGGTCGACCTGGACCACTTCAAGCGGGTCAACGACACGTTTTCGCACGCTGTCGGTGACGAGGTGCTGCGCCGGCTCGCGGATCTGCTGAACGGCGTGCCGGGGCATGCGGGCCGGCTGGGTGGGGAGGAGTTCGTGTTGATTCTGCGGGCCGGCCCGGACGAGGCCGCGCGGATGTGCGAGCTGCTGCGGGCGGAGATCGAGGCGTACGGCTGGGGCGACATCGTCGCCGGTCTGCGGGTGACCGCCAGTATCGGGGTGACGGGGGTGCTGCCCGGCGACGACCGGGGTGTGGTGGTGGGCCGGGCCGACGCGCTGCTGTACGACGCGAAACATGCCGGCCGTAACCGTGTGACGACCGGCTGACTGGGTAGTAATCAGGTCGTGGATCCCGGAATTCCCGAGATGAGCAACCATGGCCGGGCAACGGCCGAAATAAAAAATGGTGAACATCTCATTTTCGGTCGGAGAACCCCTCGACCCCGGATCTGTTCAACTGGCCGGTCTACAGTCGCGGCGCGGTGACCGGCTGGTCACGCATCGCACAGGATGAGGAGTCCCCCATGGCGGAGAAGGCGAAGAAGGACGCGAAGGTCGTGGCCAAGGATGTCAAGGCGAAGGCCAAGGGCGCCACGGTCAAGGCCGCGAAGAAGGCTGACAAGGCCGTCGTGAAGACCGACAAGGTCGCCACGAAGACCGCTGCCAAGGCCAAGCCGGCCAAGGCGAAGCCCGCGACCGTCAAGGCGAAGCCGGCGACGGTCAAGGCGAAGCCCGCAACGGTCAAGGCGAAGCCGGCGACGGTCAAGTCCACCAAGGTGAAGCCGTCGAAGGCCAAGAAGGCCGTCGTGGCGAAGAAGGCCACCAAGAAGAAGTAGTACCGCACCAGCGCCACGGGCCGTCACGTTCACACGTGGCGGCCCGGCCTTATTCCCGGAGCGTGGTGTACAGCTCGCAGGTCTGGTCGTAGTAGCGGTCGGTCGTCCCGAGGTGACGCATCCCCAGGCGGCGGCAGACGGCCCGGGCGGCGCTGTCGTCGGGGCCGGTCACGGCGTACACCCCGGTCAGGCTGGAGCGGGCCGCGTAGGCGAGCACCGCGACCGCGGCCTCGGTGGCGTACCCCTTGCCCCAGGCGTCCGGGTGCAGATGCCAGCCGATCTCGGTCTCGTCCGCCACCGCCGACGAGCCGGAGAGCATCATCCGCAGCAGCAGGGCGGTGCCGACCAGGTGACCGGTGGCCCGGTCCTGAACGGCCCAGACCCCGTGTGCCTCGTCCTGCCGGGCACGCCAGCGTTCGAGCATCGCCAGTGCCTCCGCCTCGTCCCGCAGCACCTGCGAGTCGGCGACGAGGTGTCGCTTCACCTCCGGGCGCGAGTACATGTCGAGGAGGAAACCGGCGTCCTTCTCCTCCCACTCGCGCAACAGGAGGCGGGGCGCGATCAATGACTGCATCGCGGCAGCGTAACCGCGGAGAAGCGGAAACGTAACCGGTGAGCAACCCGCAGCCGGTTGTGCCGTTGGAAGGGTCGGGGGCTGTCCGGCGACGGAAGGACCGACACAGCGTGAGCCCGGAACAGCTGATGCACGGCATGGTCTACGGTCGGCACGTGCCTGAAGAGCCCGACCTGCCGCCGCCCGGTGATCCTGAGCCGTCCGACGACGCGTCCACGGCGGTCACCGCGGGTGACGACGATGCCGTGATGGCCGAGCCGGAGGCCGATTCCGGGGGTTTCACGGTCCGGTTGGAGAACTTCACCGGTCCGTTCGATCTGCTGTTGCAGCTGATCGGCAAGCACAAACTGGACGTCACCGAGATCGCGCTGCATCAGGTGACCGACGACTTCATCGCGTACATCCGGGCCATGGGCGACGACTGGGACCTGGGCGAGACGAGCGAGTTCCTGCTGGTCGCGGCGACGCTGCTCGACCTGAAGGCGGCTCGGTTGCTGCCGGCCGCCGAGGTCGAGAACGAGGAGGACCTGGCTCTGCTGGAGGCGCGCGACCTGCTGTTCGCCCGGCTCCTGCAGTACAAGGCTTTCAAGGAGGCGGCCGCGCACATCGCGGAACTCGAGGCCACCGGGGCGCGTCGCTGGCCGCGTCTGGTCAGTCTGGAGCAGCGGTACGCGGACGCGCTCCCCGAACTGGTTCTCGGCGTCGGCCCGCCGCGGCTGCTCAAACTGGCGCTCAAGCAGTTCCTGCCGAAGCCGGGACCGCCGCAGGTCAGCATCGCCCACATCCACCAGGTACGCGTCAGCGTCCGTGAACACGCCTCGATGCTGCGGGACCGTCTGCGCCGGGCCGGCAGCGCCACGTTCAGCCTGCTGGTCGCGGACTGCGCGAACACCCTCGAGGTGGTGGCCCGGTTCCTGGCGCTGCTGGAGCTGTACCGGGAGGGGCTCGTCGACTTCGAGCAGCCGGTGTCGCTCGACGAGCTGACGGTGCGCTGGATCGGCGGTGCGGGCGACGTCGAACTCGACATCGACGACTACGAGGGGACCAGACCGCTTCCCGAGGACGCCGAGAAGGCCGACGATGACACCGGTTCGGAGGACAGCGGCACCGCGGAACTTGACGGGCCGCGTCCCGATGGTGATCTTGATGAGGGTGATTCGGCGGCGGAGGAGACATCGTGAGCGGTGAGGAGCAGCAGCCCGATTCCCTGGCCGCGCAGGCGGCGGCGTGGGTGCCGCCGTGGGAACGCAAACGTGAGCCGGACCGCGAGTACCAGGCGAGCGTGGACGAGCCGGAGGAACCCGACGAGTCCGATGAACCCGGCGAGTCCGGGGAGCCCGGCGGGTCCGGGGAGCCCGGCGCGCCTTCGGCACCCGAAGCCGAGCCGGAACAGGAAGCCGCTTCGGGTCAGATGACGGTGCCCGCGCAGCCTCGGGGGCCACGGGACGCTCCGGTTGCGCCTGTCGAAGGTGTGGCTCGTACCCCCAAGGAAGATCTCACCGCGCCGAGCGTGATGGACGACGCCGAGCTCGCCGGGGCACTGGAATCGATTCTGCTCGTGGTCGACGAGCCCACCGGTGAGCTGCAGCTGGCGCAGGTGCTGGAGCAGCCGGTGGAACGGATCGCGCGGACGCTGGAGCGGATCGCCGAGCGGTACTCGGCGGCCGGGCACGGCATCGACCTGCGGCGCGCGGCCGGGGGATGGCGGTTGTACACCCGTCCGGAGTACGCGCAGTACGTGGAACGTTTCGTGCTGGACGGGCAGTCTGTGCGGCTCACCCAGGCCGCGTTGGAGACACTGTCGGTGGTCGCCTACAAGCAACCGGTCACGAGGTCGCGCATCTCCGCCATCCGCGGTGTGAACTGTGACGGCGTCATGCGTACGCTGGTCACTCGCGGCCTGATCGAGGAGTGCGGCACCGAACCGGAGACCGGGGCCTACCTGTACCGGACGACGAGCCTCTTCCTGGAGAAACTCGGGCTCAACTCGGTCGATCAGTTGCCGCCGCTCGCCCCATTTTTGCCCGACGACGTGGAAGAAGTGCTCGATGCCTCAGGCTGACACCGCCGAACGCCTCCAGAAAGTCCTGGCGGCGGCCGGTGTTGGATCCCGGCGCGCCTGCGAAGATCTGATCTTCCGCCGGCGCGTCACCGTCAACGGCCGTGTCGCCAAGCTCGGCGACAAGGTCGACCCCGCCACGGCGGAGATCCACGTCGACGGACAGCGGGTGATCACCAACACCAAGCTGGTCTACGTGGCGCTGAACAAGCCCCGCGGCGTCGTCTCCAGTCTCGACGACGAGAAGGGCCGCACCGAGCTGTCCGACTTCCTCGGCGCCAACTTCGAGCAGCGGCTGTTCCACGTGGGCCGGCTCGACGCCGACTCCGAGGGTCTGCTGCTGTTCACCAACGACGGCACGCTCGCGCACAAGCTGATGCACCCGTCGTACGGGATCGCCAAGACCTACCTCGCCGAGGTGGTCGGGCCGCTGCCGCGGACCGTCGGCCGGGCCCTGCAGTCCGGCGTCGAACTGGAGGACGGTCCGGCCAAGGTCGACAGCTTCCGGCTGGTCGACGCGGTCGGCAAGACCGCCCAGGTGGAGATCACCCTGCACGAGGGCCGCAAGCACATCGTGCGCCGGATGATGGACGCCGTCGGTCACCCGGTGACCCGGCTGATCCGCACCTCGGTGGGCCCGATCCGGCTCGGCGACATGCGCCCGGGTGGTTTCCGGCACCTGTCGAACGCCGAGGTCGCCGCGCTCTTCAAGGCCGTCGGCGACGGCGAGTGATCTCTCAGTAGGAGAACTGCGAGACCAGCTCGCGCAGCCGCCGGGAACTCTCCGCCAGATCGTTGGCGGAGACCTCGGCGGCCTGTGCGGCCTCCCGGGTCGTCATGGTCACCTGGACCACCTGGGAGAGTCCGCCGGTGATCTCCGAGGTGCCACCGGCCGCCCGGTTCAGGTCGCCGGTCATGTTCTGGGTGGTCGCGCTCTGCTCCTCGACCGCCGAGGCGATGGTGTTCTGGTAATCGTTGATCCGCTCGATGATCTCGCCGATGCCGGAGATCGACTCCACGGCGACCCGGGTGTCGGTCTGGATGACCTCCATCCGGCGGCTGATCTCCTCGGTCGCCTTCGCGGTCTCCTGCGCCAGGTCCTTCACCTCGCCGGCCACCACCGCGAAGCCCTTGCCGGTCTCGCCGGCCCGGGCCGCCTCGATCGTGGCGTTCAGGGCCAGCAGGTTGGTCTGCTCGGCGATCGCGGTGATCGTCTTGACCACGCCGTCGATCTCCCCGGACGACGCGTCCAGCTTCTGCATGGTCAGCTTCGCGTCCGCGGCCACCTCGACGGCCTGGGAGGCGACCCCGGCGGCCTCGGTGGCGCTGATCGAGATCTCCCGGATGGCCGCGCCCATCTGCTCGGCGCCGCTCGCCACGGCCTGGACACCGGCGCTGACCTCACCGGCGGCGGCGTCGATCGTGCCGACCTGGTGCGAGGCCTGGTCGGTGCTGGCGGCCAGATCCCGGCTGGCCTGATCCAATTCGGACGAGCGTGCGGACAGGCTGATGCTGATCGAGGCGACCGCGTCGATGGTGTCCCGGGTCCGGGCCACGGCCAGGTGGACGGCCCGGGACATCTCGCCGATCTCGTTGGCGGCCAGGTCCTCGTCTCGTTCGGCCAGGTCGCCGTCGGCCATCGCGGTCACCACCTCGCGGAGGGCTCTGATCCGCTGATTGGTGATCCGGGCGACGACGGCGGCGAAGGCGGCGGCCAGGACCACGCCGACGATCAGCACCACGGCGATGGCGACGGCGGCCTGGGCCGCGGTGGTCTGTGCCTGGGCGGCAGCCGCCGCGGCGAGGGATTCGGAGGAGGCGGCCAGATCGTCCAGCGTCGTGATCGACCCGGCGAGGGCCGGGTTGAGCGTGCTGCTGCGGAACTCCGCCCACTCGGCGAGTTTGCCGGCCTTCTTCAGCGCGGACGACTGCTGCCGCAGCTCCAGGTAGTTCGCCCAGCCGGTCTGGAAGGTGCTCATCGCAGCATGTTGGTCGCTGGTGAGGCTGAACGCGTTGTACTCCTCGATGCGCGTGGAGACCAGGTCGTAGTTGGCTGCGGCCTCCTCGTTGTAGGCCGTTGCCTTGGTCGTGTCGGTGGCGGTGAGGCCGGACAGGCTTGCCCAGCGGCCGTGCCAGATGAGCTGCTGGATGTCCTTGACGACGGCCAGCGGGCGTAGCTGCTGACCGTACAGATCCTCGGCCTTGTCGGCGATGGCCTGCGTACGGGAGATGCCGAACCCGCCGACGACGACCGCGACCAGCAGAGCGATGCCGGCCGAGATCATCAGGCCGGCCCGGATGCTCAGAGCGCGAAGGCTGAAACCGGGCAACGGGGCCTCCTCGAACAGCGGAACTGTCCCGTGGATCAGACCACCCGGCGACCCCTGCGGGGTCACTTATCCAGATACCCAAGACTTATCGGGTACGACCTGATAGCTCAGTCCACGACGAAACTCGGCGAGGTGACCGTGGGGGAGGCGGCCGCCGTCGTGTCACCGAGGGCCTTCGCGGCGAACCGGTAGGTCACCTTCTTGGCACCCTGCTGCATGGCGATCGGCAGCGAACCGTCCCCCTCCGCGGTGAACGTCATCCGCTGCAGGGTCTTCCAGGTCTTCCCGGAGCGCTGCTGCAGCTGGACCTCGATCCGCCCGGCGTGCTCCGGCCGTTGCTGGAAGTCCACCGCCACCTTGGTGATCGCGGTGTAGTGGGCGACGCCCTCGACCGTCCGCGACGCGCCGGAGAGCTTGGCGGAGACCGAGCCCGGAGTGCTGAACCGCGCCGAACCGGTGGCACCGAGCCAGGTCAGATCAGTCGGGGTACGCGCCGACACGGTCCCGTTGGCGCGGGCCGGCAGCGCCCAGTCGGCGATCCCGGCGCTGTTGGTGGTCAGGACCCGGGTGCTGACCGCGCCGTTCTGGGTGACCGACACCGGGACGGCGACACCGGCCCGCTTCGGGGTGGTGCGGACCACCAGTTTGAGGTTCCGGCCGTACGCGCGGGCCGGCGTGACGGTGACCGCGACCGCGTCCCGGGCCTGCCCGGCGGCCGGCGCCACGGCGAGGTACGCGTTCCCGCCGGCCGGCTGGAACGGGAAGTAGATGTACCTGCCGTCCGCGGACCAGGCCGCCTCGTGCGCGTCGTTGGTGTACACCGTGCTGCCCGCGGTGCCGGACCGCGTCGTCGCGCTGCCGTCGGAGGTGGAGAACACCTGGACCGGCCGGGTGTCGCCGCTGCCGTCCAGGATCCCGGCGAACCGTTTGCCGTCCGGTGACCAGGCGACGGCGGTCGGGTACGACCCGGTGGTGAAGGTGCCGGTCTGCGCCATCGTGGTGGTGTCGTAGCGGACGAAACCGTAGCCCTTGGCGTACCGGGTGGTGAGGACCTGTCTGCCGTCGGCGGACAGCTCCGCGCCGTAGTTGGTGTCGTTGTCGGCGCCGGCCCGTTTGGTCAGCGTCCCGTCGTCGTTGATCCCGTACGCCGTGATCCCCCCGGAGGACCCGTAGCTGACCACGGTCGACCCGGCCGCGGTCAGCGATTCGGGAGTGCCGGTGAGCACGCTGGTGTCGACGCCGGTGGCCGGGTCGAGGCGGGCCACGCCCCGGTCGGCGGCGCTGCAGCCGTACGCGTACCAGAGGGCGCCGGAGGCCAGTCCGGACCGGCCGGGGCAGGCCTGCGAGGTCCAGGAGTCGAGCACCGTCCCGGCGGTGGACACCTGGAAGATCTTGGTGGCCGCGCCGGCCGAGACGAAGACGCCGGTGCCGTCCGCGCTCAGGCTCAGGCCCGTCACGCCGGACATGCCGGTCACGGTCTTCCGGACGGTGCCGGCCGGGGTGACGATCAGGACGCTGTCACCGGCCGCGACCCAGGCGTCGGAGCCGACGGCCAGCACGTCGGTGATCCGGTCGGTGGTGGGTAGTTTGTGGCGTACCGGCACGGTCAGCGCGGGATCTGCGGCCGCGTGGGCGGGCACCGGACCTGCCGTCGCGTGGGCGGGCACCGGAAGTGCCGTCGCGTGGGCGGGCACCGGAAGGGCCGTCAGTGTCAGGGCGACCGCCGCGGCGGCGAGACGGATCGGCTGCATGCATCACTGATCGGCACCTCCCCGGAAACCCGTAGCGGCCTCGTCGAGCAGGGCGATCAGTGCTCGTACGGCCGCGCCCGGCACCCCGTCGGCCGGGAGCGCCAGCGACAGCGGCCACGTCAGGTCGGCGCCGGAGACCGGCAGGGTGACGACGTCCGGGGCGCCGGCCACCACGAACCGGGGGAGCAGGGCGATGCCCAGACCGTGCCGGACGTGGTCGGCGCCGGTGCCGATGTCCGGGATCTCGATGGTGACGTGCCGGGGCACCCCGGCGGCGGCGAACGCCCGGTCGGTGACCGCCCGGTTGCCGAATCCGGTCGGCGAGTCGATGAAGTCCAGCCCGGCCAGCTCGGTGATCGGCACCGAGGACCGGCCGGCGAGCGGGTGCCCGGGCGGCACGACCAGGTCGAGGACCGAGGAGGCCAGTTCGATCAGGCGTACGCCCGGCGGGTGCGCGCCCGGCAACGAGACGAACGCCAGGTCGAGGCGGTGGTCGAGGAGCGCCTCGAGCAGGCCGACCGACCCGCTCGGCGCGGCCGTGGTGCGCAGCAGGACACCCGGGTGCCGCCGGTGGAACTCGCCGAGCAGGGCCGGCAGGTCGATGATCCGGACCGAGGTGAGGGTGCCGATCCGCAGGGTGCCGCGCAGCCCGCCGCGGACCTCGGCGACGGCGTCGCGGGCCTCCCGGGCGGCGTCCAGGGCGGTCCGGGCCCGGGGCAGCAGGGTGGCGCCCGCGTCGGTGAGCCGGACCCGTTTCGCGTTGCGGTCCAGCAGGGTGGCGCCGAGCTCGCGTTCCAGGGTCTTCACCGCGGCGGAGACGGCGGACTGGACGACGTGCAGGCGGGTCGCGGCGCGGGTGAAGCTCTGCTCCTCGGCGACCGCGACGAAATAGGCGAGCTGACGGAGTTCCACACCGGCAAGTATCTCTGTTGGTGATAGCTGTGAGCATCAACTTTCGTTGTCGGTGATGATCGGTGCGGCGCACAGTGGCCGCATGACCGCCACCCCCACGCCCGCCCGGTTGCACGCCGGGTTCTGGGCGATCGCCCTCACCTTCCTCACCGCGATGGCGTTCTCCACCGTGCCGACGCCGCTGTACCCGCTCTACATGGCCCGCGACGGCTTCTCCACCTTCGTCGTGACGGTGGTGTTCGCCGCGTACGCGGCCGGAGTGGTGGCCAGTCTGCTGCTGGCCGGGCACGTCTCCGACTGGTTCGGCCGCAGGAGGGTGCTGATCCCGGCGCTGCTGCTCGAACTCCTCGCGGCGGTGCTGTTCCTGACCGGCACGTCGCTGCCGGTGCTGCTGCTGGCCCGGTTCGTCACCGGCCTGGGGGTCGGCATGATCACCGCCACCGCCACGGCGCACCTGCAGGAACTGCACGCCGCGCACCGGCCGGAGGCGTCGCGCCGCCGGTTCGAGGTGGTGTCGACCGCGGCGAACAGCGGGGGACTCGGCCTGGGCACGCTCGTCGCCGGACTGCTGGCCCAGTACGCGCCGGCTCCGTTGCGTACCCCCTATCTGGTCTTCCTGGTCCTTCTGGTCCTGAGCGTCGTCGCGGTGGCCCTGACCCCGGAGACGGTGCCGCCGCGGGTGGACCGGCCCGCCTACCGCCCGCAGCGGATCCGCGCGCACGGCGACCGGACCAGGTATCTGGCCGCGGCGGCCGGGGCGTTCGCCTCGTTCGCGGTGTTCGGCGTGTTCACCGCGCTGGCGCCGTCCTTCGTGGCCGGTACGCTGCACCACACCTCCCGGGCGCTGGCCGGTGCCGTGGTGTTCGCGGTGTTCGGCAGCGCGGCCGTCGCGCAGAGCCTGACCGGTGGGCTGAGCGGCCCGGCGCGGACGGCCCTGGGCCTGCTCGCCCAGGCCGGCGGGGTGCTGACCCTGGTGGCCGGCATGCACGCCGGCAGCCTGGCGGTGTTCGTGGCCGGTGGTGTGGTGTCCGGTGTCGGCGCGGGCGTGCTGTTCAAGGCGTCGGTCGGCGCGGTGGCCGCGATGGCGGCGCCCGCCGAGCGCGGTGAGGCGCTGGCCGGGCTGTTCCTCGTCGCCTACCTGGGGATCGGGGTGCCGGCGGTGGTGCTGGGGGTGGCCACCGCGCTGGCCGGCCCGGTCACCGTGATGACCTGGTTCGCCGGGGTTCTGGTGCTGCTGCTCGCGGCGGTGGCGCTGCTCTCCCGGGAGCGCGGACCGTCCCGCGCCCCCGTAACGGTGTGAGGTGCGAAGGTCTCAGGAGAGATCGTCGCCGTGGGCGGCGAGGACGGCCAGCAGCCGCCGGTCCCACGCGTTCTCGTCGAGATCGCGCCACTGATGGCCGTGAGCACACTGCCAGTTGGGCGCCGGCTCCCGCAGGACGCAGCCGCCGAGAGCGAGGTCCCCGTTCTCGGCGGCTCTTCGCGCTGCCGGAACCGGCAGTCCGAACAGCAGCGGCACGCCCTGCGCGCCGCACTCGGGGCAGAAAGGGATCACACACGAACGTTACCCGCACCGGTGCGGGCGCAGATGCGTGTGGTGGTGGGAGCCCCTACGGTGGGTGGATGAGCGACGAGTGGATCAGCGCCCTGGGCCGGTACGCGCGCCGGCTGCACGCCTCGGCCGGCACCGGGCATCACGTGGCGTCGCCGCTGGGCGCGTGGCTGCTGCTGGCGCTCGCCGGGCGGGCCTGCGCCGAGCCGGATCCGCAGCTCACCGAGGTGCTCGGCATCGACCCGCGGCGGGCCGCCACGATCGCCGCCGAGCTGCTGGAGCAGCCGCATCCGGCGGTCGCCGCGGCGACGGCGGTGTGGCACGGCCCGTCCGCCGACCCGGACGGCCTGGCCGGCTGGCGGGCCGGACTGCCCGCGAGCACCGGCACCGGCCCCCTGCCCGACCAGGCCGGGCTGGACCGCTGGGCCCGGGATCACACGTTCGGCCTGATCGACCGTTTCCCGCTCGGTGCCGGCCCGGACGTGGTGTTGATGCTGGCCAGCGCCCTGGCGACGAAGGTTTCCTGGGAGCATCCGTTCGAGGTGGCGCCCGCGGCGGCGCTCGGTGCGGGCAGCCCGTGGGCCGGGCGGCTGGACCGGGTGCTGCGGACCCCGGAGCACGGCCACGAGGCGTTCGTGACCCGCGACGCCGACGCCGGTGAGCTGATCGTGCACGCGGCGGCCTCCGCGGACGGCCTGCGGGTGTTCTCGGTGGCGGCGGGTGCGGACGTCCCGCCGGAGACGGTGATCGCGGCCGCCTACCGGGTGGCCGCCGGGGCGGAGAAGGTCTCGCTCTTCGACCTGCCGCTCGGCGAGGGACCGCTGTGGGATCTTCGCGAGGAGCGGGAGGCGTCCCGGTCCCGGGAGTTCCACAGCGCCGTCCTGCCCTGCTGGTCAGCCACCAGCGATCTCGACCTGACCGCTCCCGGGCTGGGCTTCGGTGCGGCGTCGCGGGTGCTGGGCCCGCTCGCCGGGACGAACGGCGAGGCCTTCGACGCGCGGCAGTCGGCGATGGCACGGTACGGCCGGTACGGCTTCGAGGCCGCCGCGGTCACCGGCTGGGCGACCCTGACGATGATGCCGCCGACGGTCGTGGTCCGGCGGGCGGAGCTGCGGTTCGGTCACGCGTACGCGGTGGTCGCGGTCGCCGCGCAGGACGGCCCGTGGGACGGCGTCCCGGTGTTCTCGGCGTGGGTCAGCGAACCCGCCTCGGTGTCCGAAAAAGATCAGGACTGAGCGGGGAACGGCAGGGGCGTCACGAGGACCCGACCGCCCTCGAAGACGCCCCCGTCGACGGCCAGCACCCGATCATCGGAGTAACTCAGCGCGGTCCGCACGTCGTCCGGCCGGACCCCGAACTGTGAGATCAGCGTGCTGTGCCCGTGCACCAGGCGGCTCCCGCCGAAGGTCGCGAACATCCGCTCCACCTCGTCACCGGTGCGGAACGAGGCCCGGCCGCTGATCATGCCGCAGAAGTAGAGGAACGCCTCCGGGTCGTCGGTGTTCAGATAGTCGGTCACCATCGCGTTGACCGTCGCCACACTGTCGCCGAACGCCAGATAGTTCGTGGTGTCCGAGTGCACCAGCAGGTGGTCGTCGACGAGCGCGGTCGCGGGCAGCCGCAGCAGCCACTCGACGTGCTCCGGGGTGAGCCGCCGGATGTCCGACTCCTGACCGCCGTACCGCACCCAGGCGTCGTAGAAGTCCCAGTCCTGGGCGGTGACCGTGTGCCCGAACCGGTACGCCGCCAGCAGCTGCGCCTCGTGGTTGCCGAGCAGGGCGTGCACCTCGCCACCGGACGCCGGGGCCTGACCGGCGAGCCGCCGGATGTCGTCGATCACCCCGACACCGTCCGGACCACGGTCGAAGTAGTCGCCGAGCAGCCACAGCCGGGCGTCGGCCCCCGACCAGTCGCCGGCGGCGTCGATCAACCCGGCGTCGCGCAGCGCCTCCCGGAACTCGGCACGATGACCGTGCATGTCACTGGCGGCGAAGAGAGGCACGCCGGGAGACTACAGCGCCGCGGCGGGTTCGCCGAGAGCGATATCGATCTCATTCGCCGGCGCCGGGCGGGCGAAGTAGTAGCCCTGCGCGTACCGGTAACCCAGCGTGTGCAGCCGTTCCGCCTGATCCCGGGTCTCCACACCCTCGGCGACCGCACGCAACCCGAGGGTTGCCGCGATGGTGCTCAGCGAACTGGCGATGGCCTCCCGCTCGGCGCCACCACCCAGGTCGTCGATGAACGACTTGTCCACCTTCAGCGAGGTGACCGGGCAGGTCCGCAGCAGGGTGAGCGAGCTGTGCCCGGTGCCGAAATCGTCGAGGGCCAGGCCGACGCCGAGTTCCCGCAGCTCCCGGACGGTGCTCATGGCCGCGCCGCCGGCGAACACCGCGGTCTCGGTGATCTCCACCGTGATCCGGTCCGGGGACAGTCCGTGCCGCTGCAGGGCCGCGGACACCTGGGCGGGCAGCTCCGGGTCGAGCAACTGCCGCGCCGACACGTTGATGTTGACCCGTGGCCCGGCCGTGCCGTACCGCCGCTGCCAGACGGCCGCATCCGCGCAGGCGGTGTCGATGACCCACGCCCCCAGATCGATGATCAGGCCGCTGTGCTCGGCGACCGGGATGAACTCGGCCGGCGACATCGGCGGCAGATTGGTCGGCTTCCACCGCAGCAGCGCCTCGACCCCGGCGATCGAGCCGGACGGCAACTCCACGATCGGCTGGTACACCAGATGGAACTCGTCGCACTCCAGCCCCCGGCGCAGGGCGGCGGCCAGCTCGGCGTGGTGCTGCGCGGTGGCGTCCAGCTCCCGGGTGTGCTCCCGGAACCGGTTCGCGCCGGTGTACTTGGCGGCCTGCAACGCCAGCTCGGCCCGGCGCAGCAGATCCGGGCACTCGTCGCCGTCCCCGCTCGCCGCGCCCACCGTGACGGTGACCAGCAGATCCCGGTCGTCCACGCACAGCGGCGACCGGAACGCCTCGAGCAGGCGCTCGGCGATCCGGTCGCCGTCACCGGGGAGCACCACGCCGAACTCGTCACCGAGCAGCCGGGCGACCATCGCGTCCGGCCCGGCGACCGCGGCCACCCGGGCGGCGGCGGCCCG
Organism: Actinoplanes rectilineatus; assembly: GCF_000962825.1. Taxonomy (GTDB): domain Bacteria; phylum Actinomycetota; class Actinomycetes; order Mycobacteriales; family Micromonosporaceae; genus Actinoplanes; species Actinoplanes rectilineatus. Next base: position 104,405 of record NZ_JZKF01000014.1, on the reverse strand, counting down.
CAGCAGGGCGTCCCCGGTCTCGTCGCCGAGCTGGTCGTTCAACGACGCGAACCCGTCCAGGTCACAGACCGCCACGGTGGTCCGGTCGAGCCGCCGCGCCAGCGTCACGGTGAACAGGCGGCGGTTCGGCAGACCGGTCAGATCGTCGTGGTACGCCTGATCGGCCAGCCGGTCCAGCAGCACCCGGTTCTCCGACAGTGCGGTCAGCTGACGGACCACGATCAGCACGGTGAGCAGCACCGAACCACCGGCCAGCGTCGGCGGCAGGTAACCGGTCCGCGACGTGACCACGACCAGCATGGTGGTGGTGCCCGCCACGGCGGCGTACGGCACCAGGCTGATCCGCCGCCAGGCACCCCGCCGCTCGGCCGGCAGCGGCGGTGTCCGGGGCGGGGCCGGGAACACGTTGGCGTGCGTCTGCAGGTACGCCGAGAACGCGATCAGCAGACCGATGACCGGCATGGTGACGACCGTGCTGGCCAGGTGCGGCATCCCGGCGAACCGTGGCTCGAGCAGCAACGCCGCAGTGGTGACCAGCCCGATCGGGGCGAGCGCCCAGATCGACGGGGCGTGCACCGGCCCGCTCCCGGTCACCCCCACCCTGATCACCGCGACCACGGCGGCCACCGCCGCGCCGACCAGGATGGCCACGAACCGGTCCGAGACCCCCGGACCGGACGGGCCCGGAGCGCTGTGGAACACATGCGTGATGACCAGGGCGGCGGCCACCCCGACCACCGCCACGTCCAGATGGACCGCGACGGCGGCCCGCCAGGTCCGGCGGCGGCGGGGCAGCCGGACGACGGTGATCATGCCGACGGTCACCGCGAGGACGTACAGCGCCGCGGTGACCGGGCCCATCGAACTCGAGTCGCCGGTCACGGCCGCGTCCACGGCCTGCGCGACGACGCCGCCGGTCACCAGGGCGGTGGTGACGGTCACCCCACGCCAGAAGTCACGCACCGGACCCCGCCCGGACCGGGCCGCGACGGCGCACGTCAGGGCCGCGGTGAGCGAAACGGCCGCGGTGGACGGCCAGAGCAGCCACACCGGCGGCGGCCCGGACGCCCCCACGATCATCAACAGGGCGCTGAGGACCGTCCAGCCGGCGGCGGCGAAGAACAGCTTCCGGGCCGTGTCGGCGGCGCGGCTCGGCGGACGGGTCACGGAGGTGAAGTTCGGCAGGCCACCCCGCGGGTTGAGATCAATGACGTCTCACTCCGTGGTCAGCAGCTTCTTCTGCACCTTGCCCATGCCGTTGCGGGGAAGCGCGTCGACCAGGCGGACCACCCGGGGACGCTTGTGCGCGGCGAGCCGCCCGGCGACGAACGCGATCAGCTCCTGCGGGTCGACCGGGTCGGCGACCACGAACGCGGTGACCTGCTCGCCGAGATCCGGATGCGGGGTGCCGACCACCGCGGCCTCCCGGACCGCCGGATGCAGCAGCAGCACGTCCTCGACCTCCCCGGCCCCGACCCGGTAGCCACCGGTCTTGATCAGGTCGGTCGAGGCGCGCCCGACGATCCGGTGCCAGCCGTCCGGGCCGACGGTGGCCACGTCCCCGGTCGGGAACCAGCCGTCCACCAGCGCGGGCGGCTCGACGGTGTCGCCGCGGACATAACCGTCGAGCAGGGTCGGGCCGTTGACCTGCAGATGCCCGATGCTCGTACCGTCGTACGGCAGCGGAACCCCGGCGTCGTCGACCAGGCGGGTGCCGACCCCGGGCAGGGCCAGGCCCACATGCCCGGGACGGCGCTCGCCGACCGCCGGAGTGCTGATCGTGATCAGGGTCTCGGTCATGCCGTACCGCTCGACCGGGGCCTGACCGGTCAGGGCGGCGAGCGCGTCGAACACCGGAACCGGCAGGGGCGCGCTGCCGGAGACGAGCAGCCGCGCCGGGGACAGGGCACGGGCGGCATCCGGGTCCGCGGCGACACGGGACCAGACGGTCGGCACGCCGAAATACAGGGAACCGGGCGTTTCGGCGTACCCCCGCGGTGTGGGTCTGATCGTGTGCCGCAAGGCCGAACCCAGCCGCAACGGACCCAGCACGCCGAGCACCAGGCCGTGCACGTGATAGATCGGCAGACCGTGCACGAGAACGTCGTCCGCGGTCCACCGCCAGGCGGCGGCGAGCGCGTCCAGCCCCGCCGCGAGCGCCGACCGGGACAGCACCACACCCTTCGGCGGACCGGTCGTGCCGCTGGTGTACAGGACCAGCGCGGCAGCCGTCCCCTCGGGTTCCGGCGGCAGACTCCCCGACCGGACCGGCCCGCTGACCGGCACCACCGGCAGACCCGACGTGCCCGCCGCGGCCGGATCGTCGGACAGCACCAGCGCCGCCCCCGAGTCCCGCAGGATGTGCTCCCGCTCCAGCACCCCGGCATCCGGAGGCACCGGCACCACCGGCACCCCGGCCAGCAACGCGCCGGTGACCGCGGCGATCGCCGGCAACCCGGGCGCCGCGTGCACGGCCACGATCGGGGCGCCCGCGATCCGGCCGGCCAGACCGGTCGCCCAGCCGAGCAGTTCATGGGAGGACACCGACCGGTCCGGGACACCGACGAAGCCGGCCCGGTCGCCGGGGGAGAGCAACGCGTCGAGCAGGGGCATGAACGGATGATCCCATCCGGGCGTCCGGTTTCCCCCTTGCCGCGCTCCGACGCCCGGACGGGGCGTTGTCCGGCCACCCCGGGACCGTTTCACTCGGACCATGCGCGCCGACCTGAGCCGCCTCGCCCGTGACTACCGCAAACCGATCCTGGTGGCCGCGGCCCTCAGCCTGCTCGGCTCGGTACTCGCCCTGGCCCAGCCACTGATCGCCCGGGTGGCGGTGGACGACGCGGCCACCGGCCGGGTACCCGGCGCCGTGGTCGCCGTCCTCGTCGTCCTGTTCACCGCGCAGGCCAGCGCGCTCGCCCTGGCCCGGTACGTGCAGGCGCACACCGGCGAGACGATGACCCACGACCTGCGCCGGCACCTCACCGGGCACCTGCTGCGAGTCCGGCTCTCGGTACTCGACCGCGGCAGCACCGGCGACCTGATCGCCCGGGCCTGCGGCGACACCGCCGTGGTGAAGACCCTGATCGCGCAGAGCCTCGGCACCGGCGCGGCCGGGGTGATCGGCCTGCTGGTGGCGGTCGGCATCCTCGGCTGGCTGGACCCGCTGCTGCTCGCCGCGGTGCTGGCCCTGTTCAGCGGCTCGTTCGTCGCCCTGCTCCTGGTGGTCAACCGGGTCCGCGCCGCCTCCCGCGCCGCCCAGAACGCCGAAGGTGTCCTGCTCGCCGACCTGGAACGGGTCCTCGGTGGGATGCGCACCGTCCGGGCCTGCCGCGCCGAACGCCAGGAGGAGGCCCGCCTCGACCGCTCGTCCGCCCGCGCCCACCTGGCCAACCTGCGCACCGCCGGACTGGCCGCCCTCAGCGGCCCGGCCAACGACCTGGCGGTCAGCGGCGCGTTCCTGGTCGTCCTGCTCGCCGGGGCGTCCCGGGTACGCAGCGGCGCGATGAGCCTCGGCGACCTGGTCGCGTTCGTGCTGGCGATGACCTACCTGTCCGCGCCCGTCTACGAGATCTTCCAGGCGATCGGGGCGGTGCAACAGGGCTCCGGGGCGCTCAGCCGGATCAACGAGGTGTTCGACCTGCCCGCCGAACAGGACGAACCGATCGGGGTGGTCCCGCTCGCCGGCCCCGACGGCCCGCCCCCGGTACTGGAGTTCCGGGACGTCTGGTTCGGGTACGACCCGATGCGCCCCGTACTGCGCGGCGTCGGCTTCACCGTCGGCACCCGCGGCCACCTCGCCGTGGTCGGGCCCTCCGGCGGCGGCAAATCGACGATCTTCGCCCTGGCCGAACGGTTCTACGAACCGGACCGCGGAACGATCCTGCTGCACGGGCGGGACAGCCGGGTCGTCCCGTACGCCCGGCACCGCAAGACCGTCGGCCTCGTCGAACAGGACTGCCCGCTGCTCGACGGCACCCTGCGGGAGAACCTGCTCTACGGCTCCGGCCGGGTCCCGGACGCCGAACTCCGCCGGGTCCTCGCGATGACCGGACTGTCCACGCTGGTCCGCTCACTGCCCGGCGGCCTGGACAGCCCGGTCGGCGAACGCGGCCGGCACCTCTCCGGCGGCCAGCGCCAGCGGGTGGCGATCGCCCGCTGCCTGCTGTCCCGCCCCGAACTGATCCTGCTCGACGAACCGACCGCCCACCTCGACCCGGACAACGAACGGGCCCTGGCCACCACCCTGCGCGAGGTCTCCGCGGTCTGCGCACTGGTGGTGATCGCCCACCGGGTGACGACGGTCCGCTCCGCCGACCGGATCCTGGTCGTCGAGAACGGGGTGGTGGCCGCCGCCGGCACCCACGACCAGGTGATGCGCGACAGCGCGTACTACCGCCGGCTGACCGGGGTCAGGCCGCCCGGAACTCGGCCAGCTCCGCGGCTGCCTCCTTGACCGTCGCCGGATCACCGACCAGGTTCGCCAGCGTCACCCGGTCCTCCAGAGCGGCGAGATAGGCACCCGGACTGCCCGGCAGCAGACGCCGGGCGGCGACCCGCACCGTCCCGGCCCACAACGCCTCCTCCATCCGCCGCGACTCGGTCAACGCGATGGTGAGCCGGTCCAGCTCCTCCGCGGTCCGGGACAACACGTCGGACGGCAGATCCGGATCGTCGACGGCATCCCAGACGATGTCCAGCGAACGGGCCGTGTCACCGCGTACCTCCCGCAGGAAACCGGCCAGCCGCAACAGCCGGGACCAGCGCGGCTCCCCGATATCCTCGGTCAGCACGTGCTCGGCGTCGTCGGTGCGCCCCTGCCGCAACATCACCTGCACCAGCGTCTCGGTGGCGTGCGGCACCCGCAGCCGGCGGGCCGGGGCCAGCAACTCCTCAGCCTCGGCGTACCGGTCCCGCGCCGCGTGCAACGCCGCCAGATTGACCGCGGCCGTCCAGTCGCCGTCGTCCATACCCCGCCGGAACCACGAATCCGCCTCGGACAGGTCACCGCGGGAGTACTCGACCGCACCCAGGTCGTTGCCCGCCTCGAACACCCGCAGCCCGGCGGCCCGGCGCAACCACACCCGGGCCCCGTCCAGGTCACCCTCCTGCTGCAGAGACGCACCCAGCCGGTACGCGGCCGGACCGCTCCCCGCCTCCGCGGCGAACCGCCACGCCTCCCGGGCCAGATCGGTGCGGCCCTCGGCGTGCAACTCGTCGGCCTCGGCACGTTCCCGGGCGGCACCGGCAGGCTCGGGAGCGGGCTCCTGCGGCCGGCGCCGCGGCTCCCACGCCGTGCCCGTCACACCGTCGTCGTCGCCGACCGCACCGGTGGCGTCCAGATCCCAGTGGACCACGGCCGGGCCGGCGTCACCGTCCACCTCGCAGGTCAGCCGCCAGCGCACCCAGTCGCCGCGTTCGGTGACCGGCATCAGGACCAGGGTGCGGACATCGTCGTCGTCCACGGTGAACGGCGGCGCCTCGATCCGGCGCATCATCCCGATCCCGGCCGGTTCCTCGTCGAGCAGGACCGCCACATCCGGGTCGGCCGGCGGGCGGTACCCGGCCACCGCACGGCGCAACGGCCCCAGCAGACCGGCGTCGCCGATCACGTCGGGCATCCGGGACGGCACGTGAGCGACACCGGCCGGGGTGCGCGGAAGGGGACGACGGTCCAGCACGACGGCGCTGACGGCCTGGACGGTGACCGGGCCGGCCAGGCTGAGAGTGACACGGTGGCCGGTGCCCGGGATCCAACGGCCCTGCGGGCCGATCTCCGCGTCCGGGGTGAGGATGAGGGCGGTGCGGCTGCGGGCCGTCACTTTCATGGGGTACGCGGAAAGCACACGCTCGTCGTCCGCGGCGATGGTCCGCTGGGGGCGTTGCAGCACGAACGTTCCGAGTTCTTCCCTCTCCTGTTCCTGTTCCTGCTCCCGTTCCTGTTCCCGCTCCCGCTCCCGTTCCTGCTCCTGTTCTCGTTCCTGCTCCTGTTCCCGCTCCCGTTCCCGTTCCTGTGGTGCGGGCCCCGGTCCGGTCGTGAGCGCATGTGGGGCCACCCTGACTGCCGGGGGACCATCCCGTTGAGCGGACAAACCCGACAGGAACGCGACGACGAGCACCGCCAGCCACGCCGGGTGAGCCGACACCCCCGCCGTGGCCAACACCAGACCACCGGCCGCCACCGGAAGCGCCGCACTCACCACCACCCGGGCCGGATCCGCCACCGGTCAGCCCACCACGTCATGACGGGCGACCGTCCGGAACGGCCGCCCACCCAGATCGACAGGCAACGAACCGGACCGCACCCGGGTGCTCCACTCCAGCCACAGCCGCCACCGGACGTCACCGTCCCCGACCCGGACCGCCAACGCGACGACCTCACGGTCGTGCCGCTCCAGCTCCAGCGGAAAACCGATACCACCGAGCGGCAGGATCCTCGGGGACTGGTCCGTCAGACATACTTCGAAATCCCGCTCCGAAAGATCCGCCGCCTGACGTTCGAGCACCCCGCCACCCGGCTCACGCCCCACCACCTCGACCCGCAACCCGCCGATCCGCACCGGGGCGAGCGCGGTGACCACCAGGCGGACGGTGTGCCCCGCCGCCGGAACCTCCACCACCGACCCGCCGTCGTCGTCGACCACCACATAGTCGAGATCCGCGACCTCGACCCGGCACGCCACCGGAGCCCCCACGGGCGAAGGCACCGCCTCCGGCCCGCCGCCCCGCCGCTTTTCCCTTGCCGCCCGGTCCGTCGGCCGTCCCATTTCCGCTGCTGCCCGGTCCGTCGGCTGCCGCTTTTCCGTTGCCGCCGGGTCCGCCGTCCGTCGCATTTCCGCTGCTGCCCGGTCTGCCGTCCGTCGCATTCCCGCTGCTGCCCGGTCAACCGTCCGCCGTGGTCCGGTTGCCCGTCCGCCGACCGCACGTTGCAGTGAGCCCGCCCGGCCGTCCGCCCGCGTCGCTGCGGCACCGGGCGGCCCGTCGACAGTGCGCCGGGATGTAGTCGCTCGCCTGTCCTCGTAAGGCCGCCGTCGAGCGTCGACCGCAGTCGGTTGCTGGCTCAGATAGGCGACCAGGGAGGCCCCACCCACCGCAGCGATCGTGGTGACGACACCCCCGGGTTCCCACACGAGCATGGTCCCGGCGATCATCCCGACCACCCCGAACCCTGCCGCGATGAGCAGCCACGACCCTCTCTCCGCCATCGGCATCGCATCCTGTCATTGATCGACAACCGTTGGTGATTGATCGCCACGATAACAGCGCGCAGCGGTCTTGGCCCCACCCAAAAGCGATGCCATTAGTGCCGACCTATCAAGCACCGTCACCGACCCCCACACCCCACACCCCGCCCCTCCGCCTCTCCGCCTCGTCACGCCTCCGTCTCGTCACACCCCGCCCCTCCGCCCCTCTGCCTCGTCACGCCTCCGTCTCGTCACGCCAACGTCTCGTCATGCCTCCGTCCCTACACGCTTTGGGTGCTCTCACCTGTCGCGAATCGGTGGTGGACGCACCCGATCAAGCTTCTGGGTGCGTTGGCCTGTCCTGGATAGGTGGTTGGTGCACCCGGAAGCTTGATCGGGTGCGCTTGCCGCTCGTGTGGTGGCGAGGAGGTGGTGGGCGAACCCGAAGCGGGTTTGGGTGCTCTCGCCCGTCTCGGATCGGGGTTGGGGGCACCCGAGGTCATGATCGGGTGTGTGCGCAGTCCCGGATTGGCGGCTGGAGTCCCCGAGGGCTTGATCGGGTGCACCGACCGCGGATCGGGGTTTGGTTGCACCCGAAGCGGGGGTTGGGTGCGTTGACCTGTTCCAGTTCGGCGGTGGGTGCGTTGACCTGTTCCAGTTCGGCGGTGGGTGCGTTGACCTGTTCGAGTTCGGCGGTGGTTGCACCCGGGAGCTCGATCGGGTGCGTTGACCCGTCCTTGAACAGCGGTGACTGCGCCCGAAAGCTTGATCGGGTGCGGTCACCGGCGGGGTGGGGTGTGGACGCACCCGAAGTTGGGATCGGGTGCATTTGCCCGTCCCGAATCGGTGGTGGACGCACCCGATCAAGCTTCTGGGTGCGTTGGCCTGTCCTGGATGGGTGGTTGGTGCACCCGGAAGCTTGATCGGGTGCGCTTGCCGCTCGTGTGGTGGCGAGGAGGTGGTGGGCGAACCCGAAGCGGGTTCGGGTGCTCTCGCCCGTCTCGGATCGGCGTTGGGGACACCCGAAGTCATGATCAAGTGTGTGCGCAGCCCGGATTGGCGGCCGGCGTCCCCGAGAGCTTCATCGGGTGCTGTCACCGGCGGAGTGGAGTGTGGTGGCACCCGCAGTCGGGATCGGGGGCGGTGGCCTGCCCGTGCAGGGGTGAGCGCACCCGGGAGCTTGATCGGGTGCGCTTGCTGGCGCGGCGAGACAGGGCGCGGCGAGACAGGGCGGTGCGGAGCGAGACAGGGCAAGGCAATGCAAGACAGGCCGGGGCGAGACAGGGTAAGACGGGGCGGGGCGATACAGGGCAAGACGGGACAAGAGGGGGCGGGGCGAGGCGAGACGGGGCAAGACGGGGCGGGGCAGCGTGAGGCGGGACGGGGTGGGGACGGGGTGCGGTGGAGATCAGGAGGGGAACGTGGCTAGCTCCTGGACTCCGGCGGCCAGGGCTTTGTCTACTCCGGTGGCTATCAGGGACTGGCAACCGGCGTCTCCGGCTGCGGACAGTCGGCGGATGTCGTGGATGGCTGCGCTCATCCGGTCGCGGACCTCGTGGATGAAGTCTCGGAGTGTGCCGGACCAACGGTAGGCGTTCAGGAGCAGGCGCAGCCGCCTCGGACGGTCCTCGAATGCCGTGAATCCGGCGGCCTGGGCGGATGATCGGGCGGTCAGTGGCACCCACGCGTAGGCGATCAGGGCCAGGTCGGCGGTGGGGGTCACCGGTCCGGCGAAGTCCCAGCCGGAGAAGCCGGTGATGCGCCCGCTGGACCAGGAGGCGTTGTAGGGGGCGGCGTTGTTGTGGCCGATGATCAGGCCGGGTTCCCAGGTGCCGCCGACCCGCCAGATAGCGTCGGCTGGCGGGACGAAACCGGCCACCGCCGTGTGGTACTCGCGGAGCCACTGGGCTACCTGCCAGAGGGTTTCGTCGTCGTAGGTCCAGTGTGGCCACGGGCGGATGTCGCCGACGGGCTCGCCCGGCAGCCGCAACTCCCCACCGATCATGGGTAGGGGAGCGGCAAGAGGGCCGTGCGCGGTCAGGGCGGGAAGGCGGGCGTCGACGCGGGGTGCGCCGTCGAAACCCACCTTCTCCAGGTGGCGCAGCAGGGCGAGGACCGCGGGAGTTGACTGACCCATGATCGACGAACCTAGTGCGGTGATCGTCGATCATGTATCGGTCAGAAGGACTCTCCCGCCTCCGCCTTGGCCAGCAGCAGTGCCGGCGGGGCGAAACGGTCGCCGTAGCGGCCCGCCAGTTCGCGGGCGCGGTCCACGAATCCCGGCAGTCCGCCCGGGTACTGGTTGATGTACTGCAGGACGCCGCCGGTCCAGCCCGGATAGCCGATGCCGAGGATCGAGCCGATGTTCGCCTCGGCGACCGTCGTCAGCACCCCTTCGTCGAGGCATTTCACCGTTTCGATGGCCTCGATGAAGAGCATCCGTTCCTTCAGGTCCTCGAACGGGACGTCCACGTCGGTCCGGCGGAAGGTGTCGAGGCCGGGCCAGAGTCCGGTACGCCGTCCGTCCTCGTACTCGTAGAAGCCGGCACCGCCGGACCGCCCGGGGCGACCGAAGTCGTCGATCATGCGGTCGATGACCTCGTCGGCGGGGTGGGGGCGCCAGGTGTCGCCGGCGGCGGCGCGGTATTCGTTGCGGATGCGGCGGGGCAGGGTGAGGGTCAGCTCGTCCATCAGCTGCAGCACCGGAGCCGGGTATCCGGCCTGGCTGCTGGCCTGTTCGATGCTGGCGGGGGCGACGCCTTCGGCGAGCATCGCGATGCCCTCGTTGGTGAAGGTGCCGATCACCCGGCTGGTGAAGAAGCCGCGGCTGTCGTTGACCACGATCGGGGTCTTGCGGAGGCGGCGCACCACGTCGAGAGCGCGGCGCAGGGCGTGGTCGCCGGTCTTCTCGCCGCGGATCACCTCGACCAGTGGCATCTTGTCGACGGGGGAGAAGAAGTGCAGCCCGATGAAGTCGGCTTGCCGCCGGACACCGTCGGCGAGTGCGGTGATCGGCAGGGTGGAGGTGTTGGAGCAGAGCAGCGCGTCCGGCGCGATCACGCCTTCGATCTCGGCGAACACCTTGTGTTTGAGGGCCGGGTCCTCGAAGACCGCCTCGATCACCAGGTCGGCCCCGGCGAGGTCGGCCACCTCGGCGGTCGGGGTGATCAGGTCCAGCAGTTCCCGGGCCTTCGCCGGGTCTAGGCGGCGACGGGCGACGAGTTTCTCCGAGTACGCCTTGCCGCGCTGCGCCGATTCGAGGGTGACGTCGCGCAGCACCACGGGTAGTCCGGCGCGGGCGCACACGTACGCGATGGCCGCTCCCATCATGCCCGCGCCCAGCACCGCCACTTTGGTGATCGGCGGGACGTCGCCGATGTCGCGGGAGCTCACCGCGTTCAGGTCGAAGAAGAACGCTTTGATCATGTTCTTGGCGACCTGGCCGGTGACCAGTTCGACGAAGTACCGGGTCTCGATGGTGAGGGCGTTGTCCACGTCGACCTGGGCGCCTTCGACCGCGGCGGCCAGGATGTTGCGCGGCGCCGGGTAGGGCGCGCCTTTGAGCTGTTTACGCAGGTTGGCCGGGAACGCGGGCAGTTGGGCGGCGAGGGCCGGTGTCGACGGGGTGCCGCCGGGGATCCGGTATCCCTTGGTGTCCCAGGGCTGGGCGGCGTCCGGATGCGTGATGATCCACTCGCGGGCGGCGGTGATCAGCTGCTCCGGGGTGTCCACCAGCGCGTCGATCAGGCCCAGCTCGTGGGCGGCGGGCGCGCGGTGCCGGGTGCCCTGCAGCAGCACCTTGGTGAGGGCGGTGAACAGGCCGAGCAGCCGGACGGTGCGGACCACACCGCCGCCGGCGGGCAGCAGTCCCAGGGTGACTTCGGGGAGCCCGACCTCCAGCCGCGGATCGTTCAGCGCGATCCGGTGGTGGCAGGCCAGCGCCAGTTCGAGGCCGCCGCCCAGCGCCGAGCCGTTCAGGGCGGCGACCACCGGGCGGCCCAGCGTCTCCAGCCGGCGCAGCTGGCCCTTGACCCGGGTGGAGAGGGCGAAGACGTCGGCGCCGCGGTCGGCCGGGACGCTGCCGAGCTGGTCCAGGTCACCACCGGCGAACCAGGACTTCTTGGCCGACGTGATGACCACGCCGGTGATCGACTCCTTCTCCGCCTCGAGGCGGTCCACGGTCGCGCCCATGCTGGTGACGTACGCGTCGTTCATGGTGTTGGCGCCGCGGGCGGGGTCGTCGAGGGTGAGCACGACGATGCCGTCGTCGCCACGGTCCCAGCGAATCGTCTCGGTCACGAGTTGAGCCCCTTCAGAGTCGTTCGACGATGGTGGCGATGCCCATGCCGCCGCCGATGCAGAGGGTCGCCAGGCCGTACCGCCCGCCGCGCCGCTCCAACTCGTCGACGAGGGTGCCGAGGATCATGGCGCCGGTGGCGCCGAGGGGGTGGCCCATGGCGATCGCCCCGCCGTTCACGTTGACGATCTCCGGGTCCAGCTTGAGGTCGTCGATGAAGTGCAGCACCACCGCCGCGAACGCCTCGTTGATCTCGACCAGGTCGAGGTCGTCGACGGTCAGTCCGGCCTTGGCCAGGGCTTTGCGGGCGGCCGGGGCCGGGCCGGTCAGCATGATGGTCGGGTCGGCGCCGCTGAGCGCGGCGGCGACGATCCGGGCCCGGGGTGCGATCCCGGCGCGTTCCCCGGCGGCCTGTGATCCGACGAGTACGAGCGCCGCCCCGTCCACGATGCCCGACGAGTTGCCCGCCGAGTGCACGTGCCGGATCTTCTCGACCCAGTGGTATTTCTGCAGTGCCACCGCGTCGAATCCGCCCTGGTCGCCGATGGTCGCGAAGGACGCCGGCAGCCTGCCGAGTCCGTCCAGGGTGGAGTCCGCCCGGATGTGTTCGTCGTGGTCGAGGATCAGCAGGCCGTTGCGGTCCCGGACCGGCACCACGGACCGGTCGAAGTACCCGTTCGCCCAGGCCTTCGCGGCTTTGCGCTGCGAGCCCAGCGCGAACGTGTCGACGTCCTCGCGGCTGAGGCCGTCCATCGTGGCGATCAGGTCGGCGCTGATGCCCTGCGGGATGAAGTCGGTGGCCAGTGCGGTCTCCGGGTCGAGCGCCCAGGATCCGCCGTCGGAGCCCATCGGCACCCGGGACATCGACTCGACGCCGCCGGCCAGGACCAGGTCCTCCCAGCCGGAGCGGATCTTCTGGGCGGCCACGTTGACCGCTTCCAGCCCGGAGCCGCAGAAGCGGTTGAGCTGGACGCCGGCCACCTGGTGGGGCAGGCCGGCGGCGAGCGCGGCGGTCTTGGCGATGTCCGAGCCCTGGTCGCCGAGTGGCGAGACCACGCCGAGCACCACGTCCTCGATGTCCGCCGGGTCGAGGTCCGGGAACCGCCGGCGCAGCTCGTCGATCAGGCCGGTGACCAGCGAGATGGGTTTCACCGCGTGCAGCGAGCCGTTCTTCTTCCCGCGTCCCCGCGGGGTGCGCACGGCGTCGTAGACATAGGCCTCGGTCGTCATCGCCCACTCCTTCGGATGCGAATTGCGACTAACTTTTGCGGATGTTTCCGCTAGGTGTCAAGGACAACCGTCGTGGCCTGGGGCGAATGGTTCCTCACGGATAGGGTGGGGTGGTGCACACCGCAGCGACCGGGGATCCGGCACCCGCCGAGACGCGCAAACGGCCGCGCAACCGCAAGGCCCAGTTGGCCGTCGTCGCCGCCGAGATGTTCTGCGAGCACGGCTACCACGGCGTCAGCCTGGACGAGATCGCCACCGAGGTCGGGATCAGCGGCCCGGCGATCTACCGTCACTTCCCGAACAAATACGCCATGCTGGTGTACGCGACGCGCCAGCTCACCGAGAGCGTCCTGACCGCGACCGATCTGCGGCCGTTGCCCGATCCCGGCGAGCGGCTCGACGCGCTGCTGGCGGCGTTGTCCCGGCTGGCCGTCGAGGGCCGCCGGGTGGGCGGGCTCTACCAGTGGGAGTGGCGTTACCTGGAGGACGAGCACCGCGAGGAGCTCCGGGGGGCACTGACGGCCTTGGTCGATCGTGTCGGCGTACCCCTGAGGGTGTTGCGCCCGGAACTCACCGAGCCGGAGGCGAACGCCCTGGTCCGGGCCGCGCTCAGCGTGTTCGGCAGTTTGTCGACGCACCGTGCGGTGATCGCGCGGGGCAAGGCCGAGGCGGTGTTGCGCCGGACGGCGTGGGCGGTGTTGCGCGGCGAGCCGCCGTTGCCCGCGCCCGCGCAGCCGCGGGAGGAGGGCGAGGAGCCGGCTCTGCGGGTGGGCGCGCGGCGTGAGGTCGTCCTGGCCGAGTCGATCAAGCTTTTTCACGTGTACGGGTACCACGCTGTCGCCGTCGAGGACATCGGCCGGGCCGCGGGCATCAACGCGTCAAGCGTCTACCGGTACTTCCCCGGCAAGGCGGACATTCTGGCGGCCGCGTTCTACCGGGCGTCCGAGCGTGTCGCCGAGGCCACCGCCGTGGCTCTGCGGGGTGCCGGCGACGACGCCGGGGCGCTGCAGCGGCTGGTCGAGTCCTACGTGGATCTCACCTTCGAGCGCAGCGCCCTGGTCTCGGTCTACCTTGCCGAGAACAACAACCTGCCGGACGCCGACCGGCACGAGCTGCGCAAGCTGCAGCGCCTGCACGTGGAGGAGTGGGTGCGCCTGCTCGGCCGGGTGCGCCCGGGTCTGCCCGTCCCGGAGGCCCGGGTGCTGGTGCACGCCGCGCTCAACCTGGTCACCGACCTGAGCCGGTGGGTGGGTTTCGACCGGTCCACCGGCATGGACCGTCACCTGGTGCGCCTCGCCGTCGCCGTGCTGACCGCCGACTCCTGATCCGCCGGCTCCCGGTCCGGGAAGTTAAGCGGGATTCGCGTTTCTCCGGGCTTCCCCTATGCGGGAAGTTAATCCGCGTTTACAGTCGCGCCACGGACACGTGCAATCAGGAGGCAACGTCTTGGAAACCTCCCTCGCCCAGCGCTGCGCCGAGACCGCCCGCGGCCTGACGATTCCCGCACTGCTGCACCGCAACGCCACCGACCACGCCGACCTGCCCGCTCTCGACGTCCTCGGCCGGGGCGGCGGCGCCCTGACCTGGGGCGCGCTGCGCGACGAGGTCGCCTACCTGTCCCGCGGCCTGGCCGAACTCGGCCTGCTCCCCGGCGACCGCATGCTGATCATGATGTCCAGCCGGCCCGAGCACTGGCTGACCGACCTCGCCGCCGTGCACCTGGGCGCGGTCCCGTCCACGGTGTACTCGACCCTGTCCACCCAGCAGTTGCGCTACCTCGCGGTGCACAGCCGAGCCGAGATCATCGTGCTGGAGGGCGAGGCCGAGCTGGCCCGCTGGACGCCGATCCTGGCCGAGACGCCGCGGATCCGCCGGGTGGTGATCGTCGACGGATCGTCCGTCGACGGCCGTCTCCTGTCCCTGAGCAGCGTGCGGGCCCGCGGCGAGGCACTCCACCGGGCCGACCCGGGCGCCTTCGAGAAAGCGTGGCGGGAGGTGCGCCCCGAGCAGCCGGTCACCCTGCTCTACACCTCGGGGACCACCGGCGACCCCAAGGGTGTGGTGCTCAGCCACCACAACGTGATCTACCAGACGGTGACGCTGGAGAACACGGTCACGACGCCGGACCATCCGCACTCGCTGGCGTACCTGCCGCTGGCGCACATCGCCGAGCGGATCCTCGGCATCTACAACCCGATCTACCGGGCCGGGCACGTCACCATCTGCCCGGATCCGGCACGACTGGTGGCCGGGCTGGTCACGGTGCGCCCGGCGACGTTCTTCGGGGTACCGCGGATCTGGGAGAAGATGGTCGCCGGCATCCAGGGCCGGCTGGCCGCCGCCGACCCGGCCGTCCGCGCCGCGATCGACGCGGCCCGCGAGACGACGCTGGAGGCGTACCGGCGGCGGGCGGACGGGCACGACGTCCCGCGGCCGGATCCGCCCATCCTGCGGGGGCTGCGCGCCGAACTCGGCCTGGACAACATGGTGTGGCCGGGCAGCGGCGCCGCGCCGATCCCGGTCGAGGTGCTGCTCTACCTCGCGAGCATCGGCGTCGACGTCCTCGAGGTGTGGGGGATGACCGAGACCACCGGCACCGCGACGATCAACACGCCGGGCCGTTTCCGGACCGGTTCGGTCGGCCGCCCCAACCCGGGCATGGAGATCCGGCTGGCCGGCGACGGCGAGATCCTGGTCCGCGGTCCCCTGGTCTGCAGCGGCTACCTGCGGGCCGACGGCGGCGTGGAACCGGTCACCGACGAGCACGGCTGGCTCGCCACCGGCGACGTCGGCACGATCGACGACGACGGTTTCCTCACCATCACCGACCGCAAGAAAGAACTGATCATCAACTCGAGCGGCAAGAACATCTCACCGGCCCAGATCGAGAACCTGCTGCGGGCGCATCCGCTGATCGCCCAGGCGGTGGCGATCGGCGATCGGCGGCCGTACGTGACCGCCCTGATCGTGCTGGACGAGGAGGCCGCGCCGGTGTGGGCGAAGGCCCGGGGCATCACCGCGGACTCGACGGCCGCGCTGGCCACCGACCCGGACGTGCTCACCGAGATCAGCGCGGCGGTGACGGCGGCCAACGGCCGGCTGTCCCGGCCCGAACAGGTGAAGACGTTCCGGGTGCTACCGGCCGGCTGGACCCCGGAGTCCGGTGAACTCACCCCGACACTGAAGCTGCGCCGCCGGGTGGTCCAGGAGCGGTACGCGGCCGAGATCAGCGAGTTGTACCTTCGCGCACAGTGACCCCGGACATGTCGGAATCTGCCTGGTCAGCCATGTGTGATTGGCCATCGAGGCGGCTTCAGCGACGCTGTGGGTGAGACGGGCGGCATATCCGTGGGGCATGATGGGCCGGATCTTGCTGGACGGGTATCGGGGGTAGGTGTGGTTGTCGAGCCGGGTGACGGCCGTGTGCTGAAGCGCCGTCATGTCCTGACGTTGCTGGCGCTGGTGCCCGCGGCGGGCTGTGCCACCTCCGCCGCGTCCTCCTCCACCACCGCCGGTGGGGCCGCCGGGACCACCGGGGCCTCCCCGGCTGCCGCGGCTCCCTCGCCGAGCGGCACCGCCAAGCTCGGCTCGCCGCTGAGCGTCACCGCCAGCGGCTCGCCGTCGGCGTCCGCATCAGCGTCGGCGTCGGCGTCGGCCAAGCCGTCCGCCACCGGATCGACCGCCGCGTCGTCCGGTGGCCGCGGCGGCGCCGTGCCGTTCACCGCCGGCAAGGCGATGCTCGGCTCCTACCTCGCGCTCAGCGGCAAGAACCTCAAGCAGAGCCTGGCGCTGCGCCGCGACCAGCTCGGCCGTGAGCAGCGGATCGTGCACCAGTTCTACCCGTGGAACGGGTACATCCCCACCTCCGAACCGAACGTGTCGAAGAACAGCGTGCTGATGGTGTCCTGGCACGGTGCGGCCTACTCGGGGATCACCAACGGCTCGTCGGACGCCAACATCCGGTCGGTGGCCAAGAAGCTCAAGGGCATGAAGCGGCCGATCATGCTGCGCTGGGGCTGGGAGATGAACGGCGACTGGTTCGAGTGGGGCGGTGGCCAGAACGGCCAGAACGCCGCGAACTACGTCAAGGCGTGGCGGCGCATCCACGGCATCTTCGCCGACCAGGGCGTCACCAACGTGGCCTGGGTGTGGAGTCCGAACTGGAACGCCTCACCGAACCAGAGCTGGAACCAGACGAAGAAGTACTACCCGGGTGACGAGTACGTCGACTGGGTGGGCATCTCCGGCTACAACTTCTACGGCGAGACGCCGACCAAACTCTTCACCCAGATCACCGACACGTACGGCAGCCGCAAACCGATCGTGCTGAGCGAGACCGCGGCGGTGTCCGGCAAAGCCAAGTGGATCAAGCAGCTGCAGACGTGGGTGGAGGACACCCCGCAGGTCGGCGCGGTGGTCTGGTTCGACACCGACGTGCAGGAGGGCACCGACCACAACTTCCGGCCGGACACCGACAGCGCGGCGCTGGCCGCGTACCGCACGATGGCCCGCAGTTCCCGCTTCGGCGGCTGACGCTCAGGGCTGGGATTTCCAGAACTGGCGCGGGGCGTACCCCTCGCGGCGCAGCCAATGTTCGGTGTAGACGACGCGCTCGACCGGGATCACCCCGATCGGGCCGAGCGGTGGCTCGTCGAGCGACTTCGACCGCTCCACGTGGTCGGACTGCCACCGGACCACCGGCCAGTGCTCGTCGAAGCCGTCCGCGCCCGGTTCGAGGATGCGCGCGGCGCCGAACAGTTGTGCCCCGCGGCTGCTGGCCTGCCCGACCAGCGGGGCGAACACGCCGACCGAGACTCGCGGGTCGGCGCGCAGGTTGCGCATCTTCGGTGAGTTCCCGGCGGCGGTGAACACGATCGTGAAGTCCCGGTGGAAGTAGCGGACCGGGGTGGCGAGCGGACCGTCCGGGCCGGTGGTGGCGAGCACGCACATGTTCTGCGACGACAGCAGGTTGAGGATCCGTTCGGCCAGCCGGTCGCGGTCCAGCCGGCGGGTCGGTGCCGGGCCGGACAGCCAGGGATTCGTCACGATCATGGGAGCAGCGTGCCAGATCGTGGGCACGCACAACCGGGGCCGCCCGTGACGCCGAATAGCGAATGATCCGGCAAAGTGGTGCATTGCGGGCAATGGCGGCGACCGGTCCCTCGGCACGACGTTCTCCAGGCAGAGGCACAATCGTCGGGGTACGAGGTGAGCACTGTTGCGGGGGATCATGGAAAGGTACGGCCGATGGCGCCGGGAACGGATCAGTTTCCGGTTCGGGGCGGCCTACTCGGTGTCGACGACACTGGGCGTGATGGCCGGGGCGTTCCTGGCCGGCGGTGCCCTGCAGCTCACCTTCGCGGTGTTCTGCCTGCTCGGCATGCTGTATGTCAGCGCGCTGTCCACTTCGGCCCTGTGCGACTTCGCCGCGAACTATTGACGCCGGGTTCGCTGAGGCCGGGTTCGCGGCTTCAGCGGACTCACGTCACGTCCGTGTCCGGCTCACCGGCCATCGTCGCGGGTGCTCATCCGAACCAGTTCAGGTCGGCCGCCCCGGCGATCGCGGTCATGCCCTGCTGATTCGGGTGCAGGTGGTCACCGGAGTCGTGCGCCGCGCGGAACCGGGCCGGCGCCTGCGGGTCGTGGGTGGCGGCATCCTGGTCGAGCACCGCGTCGCAGCCGCTGCCGGTGCCACGCACGTACGCGTTGACCGCGGCCCGCCCCTGCTCGCCGAGCGCCGTCCAGTACCCGGCACCGCGGTACGGCGTGAGCGTCGAGCAGATCACCCGGACACCCGCGTCGTGCGCGCGTTCGGTCAGTTCCCGCAGCGCCCCGATCAGCACCCCGGCGTCGGGGCGGTCGCCGCTGCCCAGATCGTTGAGCGCGTCATCCGAGATGATCACCCAGCGGACGCCGGGCTGGCGCAGCACGTCCCGGTCGAAGCGTTTCAAAGCGCTCTCGCCGCTCCCGTCGGCGGTCAGGCGGTTGCCGCTGATCCCGGTGTTGAGCACCGCGACGGTACGCCCGGAGTCCCGTAACCGGTCCGCCAGCAGGTCGGGCCAGCGCTGGTTCGCGCCCCACGTCGAGCCCAGCCCGTCGGTGATCGAGGCACCGAAGGCGACCACGGCGCCCGTCGCGGCCGGGTTGACCACGTCCAGTCCGGAGAGGAAGAACCAGCTGCTGACCTTCTCCGCGCCGGTCAGCGTGGCGGCGGCGGTCTGGTCGCCCGCGGCCACCCAGTTGTCCCGGGTGGCCAGGGAATGCCGGGTGGACGGCCCGGTCGTGCCGGACACGTGCAGGCTGATCACGATGTCCGCGTCGGCCGGTGTGGCCACCGTGGTCGCGTCGCTGACGGCTGTCGCCCCGGCCGGGATCGTCACCGCGGCACGCCCGCCGAACGTCACCGCGTGGTCGGTACCCGGCACGATCCCGTGGTCACCGGCGGGCCGGGCGATCCGGACGCCGGTCAGGGTCAGTGGTGTGGTTCCGTACTCGTTCGACAGCCGGATCCGGGTGGCGTCACCGCCGATGCTGGTGTGCACGACCTGCCGGACGGTCTGGTCGGTGAAGCTCCGCCCGCCGTCCTGAACCGCCGTCGCCCAGCTCCCGGTCCAGGCCGTGGCTGCCGCCTCCACCACGAAGCCCCCGCCCACCGGCGCCGCCGACGACGGCGGGGGTGCCGAGGACGACGGCCGGGCCGCCGGGCTCTCCGCCGCGCACGCCGAAGCGGTGACCGCCGCGAGAACTGTCGCCAGGGCCGTTCTGGTCCATCGCATTGCCGTTCCCCACCCCGGTCGCGCCGATTCCGCGAAAGATCTTCTCTTGACGTACGCCGCCGCACACGATCCTGTGAGGTACATGACTGCGATCGCTGGACTCACCCATGCCGGTTCCGTCTTCATCGGCGGCGACAGCGCCGGTGTCGGAGGCGGCTGGGACCTGACCATCCGCGCCGACGCCAAGGTGTTCCGCAATCGCGGCTACCTGTTCGGCTTCACCACGTCGTTCCGGATGGGCCAGCTGATCCGGTATTCCCTGAAGCCCCCGGCGCCGAAGGGCGACCTGGACAAGTTCATGTCCACGACGTTCGTGGACGCGTTGCGGGACTGCCTGAAGAAGGGCGGCTGGGCCCGCAAGGACTCCGAGCAGGAGTCCGGCGGCACCTTCCTGGTCGGCGTGCGCGGCCGGCTGTACACCGTCTACGACGACTACCAGTTGGCGAAGGCGGCCGACGGCTTCGCGGCGGTCGGCTGCGGCGACCAGATCGCCCTGGGCGCCTTCTACGCCACGGCGGGCACCGACCTGAAACCCCGCAAGCGGGTACGCGTGGCGCTGCAGGCCGCCGAACGTTTCAGCGCCGGAGTCCGCGGCCCCTTCGTCTGCCTCTCCCTGAAACCCAAGAACTGATCTGGAGACTTGTCGCCGGTTGCGAGCTTTCGGGTTTGCGTCACGCCGGGCGCTGATGGCCGGGGACGTCCGGGGAGTACAGCGTCCAGGTGCCCTTGCCGCGGTGTTTCGCCTCGTACATGGCCAGGTCGGCGAAGTGCAGCAGGGACCGCACGTCCGCGCACTCCGGCAACAGCGACGACGCGGCCACCCCGATGCTCGCGTTCGCCACGATCGCCGCCGGGCCGGCCGGGATCGGTGCGGTCAGCGCGCCCAGGATCCGGTCCGCCGTCGACCCGCCTTCGCCGGCGTCGCAGTGGTGCAGCAGCACCCCGAATTCGTCGCCGCCGAGCCGGGCCACCAGGTCGCCGGAGCGTACCGACTGCCGGAGCCGGTCGGCCACCCCGGCGAGCAGGGCGTCGCCCGCGGCGTGCCCGTGGGTGTCGTTGACCCCTTTGAAACCGTCCAGGTCGATCAGCAGCAGCGCCACCGGTTCGCCGGCGTCCAGCGCGCCGGTCACCTCCTCGTGGAAGTAGCCGCGGTTGGCCAGGCCGGTCAGGTCGTCGAAGAGGGCCTGCCGGCGTAGCCGCGTCTCGTGCCGGCGCAGTTCGGTCAGGGTGGTGTCGAGTTCGCGGATCAACCGGGTGTTGTCCTGGAACGCCACCCACTGCCGGGCCACGACCAGCACGATGATCACTCCGAGGCCGGCGACCACGCCCCACAGCCGGGTGTCCACGCCCCGCGGCAGGATCACGAGCAGGGTCGCGAAGACGGCGGCTATCGAAGCGTACGGCAGAAGGCTGTAAGGCTTGCGCCGTCGCGCCCGGCCCGCGCCCTGCTCGACGCCGGTGACGAGTTCCTGGATCCGGGGGCCGACCGCGATGAGCAGTGAGGGCAGGAAGCGCACGAGATAGACGTGGGCGGGCAGCCCGCCGGTGGCGTCGGGAGCCAGGAACAGTCCGATGCTGTTCACCACCGCCGAGCCGATCATCGGGACGGCGGCGAACCGGTGCAGTGGCGCGTTGCCGCTGAGGATCATCTTGACGGCCGCGAACGCCGAGGTCAGCACGACCGCCCCGGCGGCCAGGGTGCTGATCAGGTCGGCCCGGCCGGTGTCCGGGCCGACGGTGAAGCACCAGGCCACCACCGCGCCGCCGACCATGACGCTGCCCGCGTCGAGCCAGAAGCCCAGGCGTTCCCGGCCGGTCTGCCCGGCCTGCGGATGGATCAGCATGGTGACGATGACCAGGCCGAGACCGGTCAGGAAGCAGAGGGACTGCACGCCGCCCGCGGCGGTGGACCACTCGCCGGGGGTGCGCAGCGACTGCACGGCCTGCACGGTGTCGCCGGTGAGGAACAGGGCCGCCGCCATGGTCATCGAACGCCAGAAGCGGCGGACCACGCCGGCCGACGCCCGGGTGACCCGCCACGACGACCAGAGCAGCAGGGCGTCCAGCGGTGGCTGGAACGTCCAGAAGACGGTCACCTGCCGGTCCGGGACGCCGGCGAACTGGACGAACAGGGCGCCCGCGAGGAGGGTCCATGCCACGGCGACGAGCAGGACCCTCACCCACGGATCATCGGCGTTATCGCAGGGCGCCTGAGATCAGTGCCAGGTTCTGGATGGCGGCCAGGCCGTACAGCGCGGTGGTGTTGGTGTCGGCCCACGACGCCTCGTCGACCGGGTTGAGCACGGTGGGGCCTTCGAGGTGTTCGGTACGCCACGGCGACGCGTCGGTGTAGCCGTCGGTGCCGGTGAACTCGGCCCAGGCCCGGGCGGCGAGGCCGGCGTCGCCGAGGCGGGACGCCGCGTACGCGGTGAGCCGCGAATGTCCCTGTTTGAGGATGAGGTTGCCGAAGTCGGCCCCGCATTCGGCGGCCTGTTCGGCCTTGCTCGCGTTGAACAGCCGGCAGTACTGCAGCCAGGCCGCCTCGAACCCGGGCACGTCGACCAGAGCGATCAGTTCGGCGCAGATCTCGACCTGCCCGAACATGGCGCTCAGGTGCGACACCGACACGAGTTTCGCGATCTCGGCGAACTCGCCGGTGTCGATGTCGTAGAGGCCGCTGCCGGTGACGAAACCGTTCGGCATCCGGGCGATGGTCCGCATCGTCGCCAGCAGTTTGCGCTGGGCCACCTCGGCTTTCGGACCGTGCCGTTCCCACTCGGTCAGCCAGGCCGCGGCCAGGCCGCTCCAGTCGGTGCCGAGGCCGATGGAGAGCGCGTGCGGGTCCGGCTCGTAGGGCTCCGTGCGGATCTTGCGGAGCGGGTCCAGGACGAGGAAGGTCTGATCCGAATCGACCAGGGCGCTCATCAGGTCGCCGACCCGTTCGTCGGCGGTCAGGTAATAGAAGATCCGCCGGTAGACGGCCGTGCTGATGCGCTGCTGCTTGGCGCTGTCCGCCCAGTGCTGCACCCCGTGCCGGGTGCCGAGTCCGGCCCATCTGCCCAGGTGGTAGACGTCCACCTCGCCGGTGTGCCGGGTCATCGCCTCGGCGAACCGGTAGATGTCGGCCCGCCCGGAGCGCAGGTAGGCGAACCACAGCCACAGGTCGGGGGAGAGTTCGGAGTTGTCCCACGCGTAGCCGCCGACGTCGTAGCGCCACACGTGCCGGTCCGGGTCCGGCGTGTGCATGATGTCGCCGTGGTTCCAGAACCCGTACCAGTGCCGCTGGTCGACCTGGTCGCGGTAGTAGTCGAAGAGGAAGTCCAGCCGGTCCTCGATCCTGGTCCGGGCGGGGGTGGACCTGTCGACCGGGCTGAAGAGCGCGCCGAAGGCGCCGGACCCCGCGAGATGGTCCGGCTGGGCGACGACCTGGGGAGGATTCTTCACGGTACGCGCCAAAGCAGCCAACCGGTCCGCGGCCGGAGTGGCGGCCAGCGCGAAGAGGGTCAGTTCCGTGGTCCGGGCGATCCCGTACGGCGTGCCGAACCCGGGTTCGTAGTCCTCGTAGGTGATGTTCAGGCCTTCGAGCTGTTCCGGGTACGTGTCCTGGCCCAGCCCGTCGTGGTAGAAGCGGGTGTCCATCGGGCCGGCCTCCGGTGACCACATCCAGATCGTGGCGCTCGCCTCCGCGTCGGCCGCCCCGCGGATGTCGAGCTGTGCCGGGTACCGCTGCCAGAAGTCGCGCATGCCGAACCCGAGGCCGCCGCTGACCCCGCCCACATAGGCGAAGCCGCTCGCTCGCCGCCCCGCGTCGACGCCGATCCACGCGTACCCCGGCCGGGTCCTCTTCTTGATCGTGTAACCCTCGGAACTCAACTGGCTCAGGGTGTAGTCGCCCCAGGTGGGGATCAACGGCAGCCGGGTGGTGACCCGCTGGTCCCAGGTGGCCGGGTCGGGCAGCCTCTCCCCGGCGACCTGCGCGGTCCGTACGTTCGCGCCCGGGTCGCGCCGCAGGCCGGTGATGCCGCGGACCGCTTCGCGCATCAGGCCGTCGCCGTCGCCGGAGAGCCGGATGTGCCGGTCGTGGAGTTCGTCGCGCATCGGCACGCCGACCCGCACGCCCAGCCCGGCGATGAACTCGGTCTGGCCCTCGCTGTCGAAGACGAACGTGTGCACCAGCCGTACGTGCTCGGCCCCGGCGTAGAGGTAGAGCCGCACGCTGAACGGCAGCCAGGACCGTCCGCGTTTGCGGTGCGAGCCCTCCACCCGGACCACCGCGCGCACCGGTCCGCGCTGCTCCACGACGACCTTCGTGATCGTTCCGGTCAGCTTCTCCCGCGAGGTGCCGTGTTCGTCGCCGTCGTCCGCGCTGGTCTGGCGCAGGCTGATCAGCTCCAGGTCCCGGGCGATCTCGGTGCCGCCCCGGGTGATCGACTCGATCAGCGCGCCGCCGCGCCTCCCGATCGTCACGATGATCACGCCGGTGTCCACCACGACGTGGTCCTTCTTGTCGGTCACGGTGACCGCGGTGGCGGGGGCGGCCGGTTCCGCGCGGCTCAGCACCAGTTCCTCGGCGAGTGCGGCATCGGCCGGGATGGCGTGCGCGCTCCACTTCAGCGACCCGTCCGGCCAGTAGGCGATCGGCCAGCTCTGCACCGGCACGGCCGTGCCGTCCCCGGTGTGCAGGGCGAACCTCTCGGTGGCGGGTAGCGCGCCGTTCGGCCACGGCACACCCCAGGTGCTGCCCACGCCTTCGGCGGGCTTCCCCTCCAGCCAGCGCAGGGCAACCGGCGCTTCCTGCGCCTTCTTCTTGATCAAACCCGTCAGGGGTACGGCCGCGCCGGCGGCTGCCACGCCCCGGACGAACGTTCGTCGTGATATCTCGGGCATTGTCATCCTTTCAGGCCGGACGTTGCGAAACCCTCGACCAGCAGGCGCTGGAACGCGGCGAAGAAGAGCAGGATCGGCACGATGGCCAGGGCGGAGAGGGCGAGCATCGGGCCGTACGAGTTCTGATCGGTCTGATCGATGAACAGGCGCAGCGCCAGCGGCAACGTGTACTTCTCCGGTGTGGACAGATAGATCAACTGGGTGAGGAAGTCGTTCCAGGTCCAGATGAACGTGAAGATCGCCGTGGTGACCAGCGCCGGCCGGACCAACGGAAGCACCACCGCCCCGAAGATCCGGATCGAGCCGCAGCCGTCGATCCGGGCCGCCTCGTCCAGCTCCCGCGGGATGGTCCGCATGAACTGGACCATCAGGAAGACGAAGAACGCGTCGGTGGCGAGCAGCTTCGGCAGGATGAGCGGCCAGAAACTGTCGACCAGGCCGAGCCGCTGGAAGATCGTGTACTGCGGCAGCAGCACGATGTGCACCGGCAACATGATCGTGGCCAGCATGAACGCGAACAGCACGCCGCGCAGCCGGAACCGCAGGCGGGCGAACGCGTACGCGGCGAGGGAACAACTGGCGACGTTGGCGGCCGCGCACCCGCCGGCGACGATCGTCGAGTTGACGAAGAACCGCCAGGCCGGCACCCCGGCGAAGTCCCCGGTCAGCCGCTGGTAGTTGTCCAGGATGGCGTCCCGCGGCAGCAGCGCCAGACTCTGCACGATCTCCGAGGCCGGCTTGAACGACGCGAACGTCAACCACAGGATCGGATAGAGCAGGGGTACGAGCAGGGCCAGCACGGCGAGGTGCCACAGTGCCCTCCTCATGCGTCGTCGCCGTAGAACACCCACGAACGGGACGTGCGGAACAGCAGGGCGGTGACCGCGGCGACCGCCACCAGCAGCAGCCACGCCATCGCGGAGGCGTAGCCCATCCTGAACTCCACGAATCCCTTCTCGTACAGGTAGAGCGTGTAGAACAGCGTCGAGTCGCTGGGACCGCCGGTGCCGTTGCTCAGCACGTACGCGCCGGTGAAGACCTGGAAGGCACGGATCGTGTCGAGCACCAGGTTGAAGAAGATCACCGGCGACAGCATCGGCAGCGTGATCGCGATGAAGGTCCGCCACCGGCCGGCGCCGTCGACCGCGGCCGCGTCGTAGTACTCCGGCGGGATCTGCTGCAGCCCGGCCAGGAAGATCACCATCGGCGCGCCGAACTGCCAGACCGCAAGCAGCACCAGCGCCAGCAGCGCCCGGTCCGGGTCGCCGATCCAGTCGTGGAAGATCACCCGCCAGACCAGGGCGACGCTGACACTGGCCCCGAGCAGCGACGGCGCGTAGAACGACGATCGGTACAGTCCCTGCGCCCGGCTCCGCCGGTTGATCAGCATCGCCACGCCGAGGGCCGCCGCCAGCTGCACCGGCACCGAGAAGACCACGAACTTGGTGGTGGCCAGCACGGCGTTCCAGAAATGCGGGTCGACCGTCAGCATCCGGACGTAGTTGTCCAGGCCGACCCACTGCGGCGCGGTGAACATGTCGTAGTCGGTGAACGACAGGTACAGCAGCCACAGCATCGGCCCGGCGGTGAGCAGCGCCGCCCCGGCGATCCAGGGGGAGAGGAACAGGTACGCGACCGACGGGCGTTCGCCGGTCGTCATCAGGCGCCCAGCGCCTGCTGGATCTCGCTCATCAGCCGGGGTGCCGCCTGCTCGGGCGTGGCCGACGCGTTCATCACGTCGTCGTAGATCCGCTGGAACTGGGTCTTCACCACGCCGGCGCCCTTCGGCGGGGGCGCCGGCGCGGGCAGCAGCCGCGGCGACACCTTCGCCTCGTAGTCGGCGACCATCTTCCACTCGTCGGTGAGCGTGCTGCTCAGCGTCTCGCGGATCTTCAGGTTGGCCGGCAGCCCCCGGCTCATACCGAGGACCGCGCCCGCCTCCGGGTCGTTGAGGAAGAAGTCGACGAAGGTCAGCGCGGCATCCCGGTTCCTGGTCCGCTGCGCGACGCTGATCATCATGGGCGGCTGGGTGACCTGTCCGATCCCGGTGCCCGCGGTGGGGAACGGGCTGAGCGCGAAGTCCCCGCCGTACGTCTCGAACGAGGTCATCCCGATCGTCGAGTCCGGGCAGAACTCGGCGGTCGACTCCTTACGCGGGAACGGTGTGCCGGTGGTGTTGCTGGTGACCGCGGGCGGGGTGATCGCGTTCGCGGCACGGAACCGGACACCGAGCTGCCACCAGCGGACCACGTCCTCCGGGGCGTACCCGAGCTGCCCGGCCGGGGTGTAGAGGTCCTTGCCCTGCTGACGAAGCCAGTCGCCGAACCAGTCCTCGATGCCGAACGGGTCACTGATCCCGCTGACCTTCGGACCGAACTTCGCGGTCACGGCGGACCCGGCGGTCAGCAGGTCGTCCCAGGTCCAGCCGTCCGCGGGCAGTGCCGCGCCGGCGTCGGTCCAGCGCTTGGCGTCGTACTGCAGGACGTGCGTGGTCTGGCCCATCGGCAGCCCGTACGTCTTGTCGCCCAGGGCGCCGGCGGGCAGCAGCTTCGGCTCCAGGTCAGCGGCGTGGATCGCGGACCCGAGGTGCGGGGTCAGGTCGAGCAGGGTGTTGCGTTCGGCGTACTCCCGCAGGTAGCGGTCACCCATCTGCAGCACGTCCGGGGCGTTGCCGCCGCTCATCTCGGTGGCGAGCTTCTGGAAGTACGGGTCGTACGTCGCGTACGTCGTCGTGACGGTGATGTCCGGGTGCCGGGTGTGGAAGAGGTCGACGACCTGCTGCGTGAGCTTGGCCCGTTCCTCACTGCCCCACCAGGCGAACCGCAGCGTGGTCTTCCCGTCGCCCGCCTCGTCACCGCACGCGGCGGTCCCGGCTCCGGTTCCGGCGAGGGCCAGCCCGGCGAGGCCACCGCGTAGCAGGGCGCGTCGGGACACGGACATGTCTGCCTCCAGGCTGGAACGTTTCATAATGAAGAAGGAAACCTATCGATAAATTTCGATGGAATGTCGGCAGCTTTGCATGCGGGTCAAGCGACCGTCAATGCCGTAACCGAAGGCTTGACAGCGCCGAAGTGATCGCTAACATCGAGCGAATTAGATGTGGGAGCGCGCCCAACGGCTCGTCCTCGATCGGCTGCAGACCCGTCCCGCCCCGTCCCCGTCCCCGTCCCGTCCCCGTCCCGTTTCCGTCCCGTCTCCGCCGGGCGGAGTTCCCCGCTCCGACCCGTACCCCCAAGACAGCCGACCTGCCCCCGAGGCCGAGCCGTCGCGCCCACCCGGCGCCGCACCCGGGCCGGCAGGCCCCGTGAACCGCCTGCCCACCCGGGACGAAGTCCACGGCGCCCGGCCGTCCGCGACACTCCCTGAAGGACGCGCTCGCACGATCCCCACCGGAATCGGAGCAAGCGATGAGACGACCACACCGCCGGTCAGCCCTGCTGGCCGCCGCGATCCTGACCGCGACCGGCGCCACCGCCGGTCTCGGCGCCGGACCCGCGGCGGCCGCGGACTGCGGCGCCCTCAGCTACCAGTCACAGGCCGTGCTCAGCGGCAGCACCTGGACCTCCACCTACGGCGGCAGCACCGTCTACAGCGGAACGGACATGCGCGCCGCCGTCCAAGCGGCCGTCAGCGCCCTGCCCGCGAGTCGCACCTCGAAGCAGAACGTGCTGGTCCGCGGCTCGGGATCGATCAGCGCCAACTCGCGGATCTCGCTGCCCAGCTACACCCTGATCGACGTCTGCGGCACGATCAACGTGACCGGGACCGGCAGTGGCGACCAGGCGCCGATCTACTCCCGCGGCACCCATGATGTGGAGGTCGCGCACCTGACGGTCAGTGGCGCACCGTTGTACGGCATCTTCCTGCGCAGTGTGTACAACGTGATACTCGGGCAGATCACCATGAATCTGTCGAGTGGGCTCGGCATCCGGATCGACAACTACGGCGACACCTCCGTCATGTCCCGAAATATCAGGCTTGATGCGGCCAATGTGTCCGGAGCCTCGTCGCACGCGGTGGAAACCTACGGCGTGGACGGCATCACCATCGGCACCGTCACCGCCCGCAACGTCGGCGAATCCGGCCTGCTGCTCAACCAGACGATCAACGCAACGGTCGGGACGGTCGACGCGGAGAACGCCGGCACCGGAACCGGGTACGCGGCATTCCGGATGGCCAACCGCAACGGCCGGATCGGCAGCAGCTACGCCACGAACGTGCGAGTCGGCACAGTGAAGGCCCGAGGCGGCGGCCGGGGCGTCTTCTGCGTCTCGGAGAGCGGCGGCGCGGTCATCGACCGGGTCGACATCGCCGACACCGGAAACAACTCCATCCTCGTCGAGAACTGCTACAACGTGACCATCGCCGGCGTGTCCGGCACGGTAACCGGCGGCGGCGAGGTCCGCATCTCGTCGCGGACGGAGTTCGCCCCGTCGTCCGACATCACCTTCAAGAACCTGACGGTGACGAACACGAACATCCGCTGGAGTCCGTGCACCGGCACCAACAACGTGGTGACCAACGTGACCAGGGTGAACTCGACACTCACCTGGTGTTGACCTGAGGCGATGCCATGCCGCTCCGCTTAAGTCGATCAACGTCGTAGCCGGTGATCATGCGTTCCCCTCTGCCGCGGCGGCTCGATCGGCCGTCGCCGGCGGCTCGATCGGCCGTTGCCGGTGGCCCGTCGGCCGTCGTCGGCGGCTCTTCGGCCGTTGCCGGTGGCTCGATCGGCCGTTGCCGGTGACAGCCGCATCGGCGTAGCTCAGCCGTTCTTCGCTGCGTGGGGTCACCTCCAAGATCAACTTAATCGAGTGGCGGGGCGCGACCGCCGGCCGTCGCCCACGGTCGTTTTCGACTCGCGGACGGACCGTGATCGACGGCTGGGTCGGTCGAGCCGTCGATCACGGCTGTTCGGGAGGGCGGGAATCAGCCGTCAGCGACGGCTCGGGGTCACCCGGCCGTCGCCGGCGGTCGTTTTCGGCTCGCGGGTGGACCGTGGCCGACGGCCGGGGTGCCGCCGAACCCGGTTCGATCTTGGTAGTGGCCCCGGGGAGGCTGCGAGTGGCTGGACGGTGCCGATGCGCGAGGCGACCGGAGGCGGTGTTCGGCGGGCGTGATGGCAGCCGCGGCAAAGTCGATGGTCGACTCAAACGGAGTGGCATCGGGGTCGGTCGAGCCGTCGCCGGTGGTCGTTTTCGGTTTGTGGGTGGACCGTGGCCGACGGCTGGGTTGGTCGAGCCGTCGGCCACGGCTGTTCGGGTGGGTGGGAGTCGGCCGTGGGCGACGGCTCGGGGTCGCCCGGCCGTCGTCCGTGGTCGCCCGGTGTCGTTTCAGCTCGCGGCGCAGACGACCGTGGTGGGGGGTGTGTTCGTGGTGGTGGCGGAAGCGGTGAAGCCCCAGCTTGTGGAGGCGCCCGCGGCCAGGGTGCCGTTGTAGGAGGCGTTGCGAGCCGTCACGCTGTCGCCGGAAGTGGTGACCGTGGCGTTCCAGCTGTTGGTGAGGCGCTGTCCGCTGGGCCAGGTCCAGGTGACGGTCCAGCCGGTGATCGGGGCGCTGCCCGCCTTCACCGTCACGGCGCCTTGGAAGCCACCCGACCAGGAACTCGTGACCGCGTAGGTGGCGGTGCACGCCCCGGACGGCGGCGGAGTGGACGTCGAGGGGGAGGCCGAGGTGGAGGGGGAGGTGGACGTCGGCGGTGAGCTGGAGGGCGGGGCGCCGAAGACGGTCGCCTCCTTCGCGGTGGCCTTGATGCCGTTCGCGCCGTTGAAGAGCCGCTGGCCCCACGTCGTCAGCTGCGCCGGGTCGAAGTTCGTGACCAGGTCCAGGTATTCCACGCCGCCGCCGTTGCCGCTCCACGACCAGCCCAGGTAGCCGATGCCGCGCTGCTGGGCGGTCGCCATGATGGTGTCCTCGTCCGGATCGCCGTCGGAGTGGAGGTTGCCGAACTCGCCGACCACGATCGGCAGGCCGGCCGTCTGGAAGCGGCCGAGGTAGTCGGTGATCTCGGCGGCGGTGTCGAAGACGCCGTACATGTGGATGCTGAAGACGGTGTTGCGGTTCGGGTCGGCGGCGAACACCGACGCCGCGTTGTCGCGCATCAGGAACTGCCAGTCCTGGCCCCAGTTCGGGGCGTCCACCATGATCTGGTGGGCGAAGCCGGCCGCGCGCAGGCGGGTGATGGCGGTCCGGGTGTCGGACGCCCAGGTGGCGGTGGCGGTGCCGTTGCCGTACGGCTCGTTGCCGATGTTCAGGATGACGTAGTTCTCCTGGCCGGCCAGCGCGCTCTTGATCGAGATCCAGTAGTCGACGGCCTGTGCCAGGGTGGCGGCGCCGGACTGTTCGCCGTATCCGGTGGTGTCGTGCACCTCGAGGACGCAGATCAGTCGGTTCGCCTTGCACTGGGTGATCACGTTGGTGACGTCGGCGGCGGTGTTGGCGGTCCACCGCTGGCCGCTGGCGAGGACGACCCGGACGGTGTTGGCGCCGAGGGCCTTGATGCCGGCCAGGGACGTGTTGAGCTGGCCGGGGTACCAGGTGTGCGCGTGGTTGACGCCGCGCATCACGAACGGGGTGCCGTTGCCGTCCACGATCTGGGTGCCGGAGACGGTGAATCCGGTGGCGGCCCGGGCGGGCTGGGCGACGGCGACGGCGGTGATTCCGGTGATCAGGGCGGCGACGAGCGCGCCCCACCATGGTTTTCTCACGGGGGTTCCTCCGGGGGACGGGGATTACCTGGGAGCGCTCCCACCATCCCCCGGAGGATCGACGACTGTCAAACGGTCAGTAGACGAACGGCCAGCCCGCGGAGTCGTACCCGATCAGGTTGATGCCCAGGTAGGGCGCACCGCTGTCCGCGTAGTAGTGGTAGACCAGCACGTCCGCGTCGGTGTCGGTGAACACCGCCTGATGGCCCGGCCCGTGGATGCTGCCGTGCGAGGCCAGCACCTGGGTGCCGCCGCCCGACGTCAGCGCGGTCCCGTTGCGGTCGGTGAACGGTCCGTTCGGGCTGGTCGAACGTCCGACCATGATCCGGTACGTGCTCGACGCACCCCGGCAGCAGTAGTCGAACGACACCCACAGGTAGTAGTACGAACCGTGCTTGACCAGCGTCGGCGCCTCGATCGGGCCGCCGCCCCGGCCGGCCAGGCTGCGGATCGTGGTGCCGGTGCGCAGCCCGGTGCTCGGGTTGAGCTGGATCTGCTTGATGCCGGTCCAGAACGATCCGAAGCTCAGCCACCAGTTGCCGGAGTCGTCCACGTTGAGGTTCGGGTCGATCGCGTTGTAGTCGTTGCTGGTGCTGCTCGCGATGACCAGGCCCTGGTTGGTCCACGATCCGGCGGCGCCGGTGGTCGAGGTGGCCAGGAAGATCGCCGAGTAGTTCGAGCCGAACGTCGACGCCGAGTAGTACAGGTAGTAGCGCCCGTTACGGTACGACAGGTCCGGCGCCCACAGGCTCTTGCCACCCCCGGTGTACGCCGTGGTCCACGACGCCCCGTTCGGGAACGCCACACCCGCGTTACGGAACGTGGTGCGGTCGGTGGACGTCTTGAGCTGGATGTTGTCGCCGGTGCCCGCCACCAGGTAACCCCCGGCCGGGGTCTTGACGATCGTCGGGTCGTGCACGCCGGTGTCGCCGGCGACGACACCGGGCCCGGGGTAGGCGGCGGGCGGGACGGTCGGGGTCGCCGCGACCGCGGGGAGACCGCCGCGCCCGGCTTCGATGGCGACCAGGCCGGCCACCACCGCCAGCAGCGTGACGGAGAGGATCAGCAGGCAGCGGCGGATCACCCGGCCGGCGTGGAACTGCGGTGTGCTCGTGGACATCATGCTCCCTCTGCGCCGCGGTCCGTGACCCGCGACGCGGACGATGGGGGAGTGCGACTGCCCCTGTCGCACATTTGATTTCCTCTATGTTAACGATCACATATCCGCCGTCAAGGCACTCGTCCCCCTTCGCCACGCCTGGCACACTCTGGGGCGGACTGTCCGTGACCTGGCCCGGCTCGGCTTGACAGTCGTCCCACGCGCCACGATCGTGTACGGCTTCGGGCCGTTGACCTCGGAGTTCCCGGTTGACGGCCGGGTTATCGCCACCCCCGGCGAATGCGAGCGCCACCCCCGGCGAATGCGAAGGACACCTCGAATGGAACTGCACCCGGACGACCGAGCGGAACTGCTCAACGGCGGCTCGACCCTGGAGAAGTGGCGCCGCAGCGACCACGCCGCCGAGGTCGCCGCCGAACTGATGCGCCTGACCGGCGGCACGGTCCCGATGAGCGACCTGCTCTGGCTCGGCGCCGAGTCCCTGCTGCCCCGCCCCTGGCTGGCCGGCCGTGCCCCGGAGCCGGTGGAGGCCGCCGTGCAGGTGTTCGACCGGTGGCGCCGCATCGAGGACCGCCGCCTGCAGCGCCGCCAGCGGGCCGGCCAGGTCGCCCAGGACGAGAGCAGCCGGGACGCCGGCTCGGAGTAGGCCGGGACGCCGGCTCGGAGTGGGCCGGGACGTCTGCTCAGAGCAGGCCGCTGTCCGGATGCGGGAGGGTCGTCAACGACGACGGGCGTGCCGGCCGGGCCGCGGAGACGGCGGCCGGCGCGACCCCGTCGTGCCGGTACAACCGTCCGCCGACGCGCAGCCAGGCGATCGAGCCGTCCCGGTCACGGACGAAGTTCGCCCGGCTGTTCGCCGCGCTGCCGTCGGGCTGGAGCACGACCACGTGGTCGCGTTTCGCCACCGCGTTGCGGTAGAACGCCAGCCGCAGCAGTTCCTCGTCCGCGTACGAGACCACCAGCACCCCGTCGGCCGCGGTCAGCCGCAGCGGAACGTACTCCGTCTCGCCGGTGTATCCGATCTGCTGTCCGAGGTAGGGACCCTCGTAGGGGGCCAGTTCGGCGGCGGACAGCCGTAGCGGCACGGCCGGCAGGTTGTGCAGTCCGGTGAACCGGCTCAGCGCCCAGTCGCCGCCGAACAGGTCGTCCAGCAGGGCCGGGCCGCCCTCCGAGTTGGTCAGCACGGTCAGTGCGAAGTCCCGCTCCGGGACCATCAGGAAACCCGAGTGTTGTCCGCCCAGGTCGCCGCCGTGTTGTACGACCTTCGGCCCCTCCGCGGTCGGGCGCAGCATCCAGGTGACGCCGGCGCCGTCCAGCTCCACGAAGAGCGTCCCGCCCGGTCCAGGCCGGGACCGCATCGCCCGCAACGAGCGCGCGGACAGCAGCGGACTGCCGTCACCGAGGTGGAACCGGGCCCACCGCAACTGGTCCCGTGCGCTGGAGAACAGGCCACCCGCGCCATGGATGCTGCGGGGCAGGGCGAGTGCCGCCGGCACGCTCACCGGGTTGCCCTCCTCGTCGAAGCCATGGGGTACGGCGATGCTGACGTCCCGGATCTCCTCCGGATGGAAGCGGGTGTGCGCCAGCCGCAGCGGGTCCATGACCAGCGACTGCAGCGCCCGCTCGAACGTCGTGCCGGTCACCACCTCGATCAGCCGTCCGGCCAGCGACAGGGCGGCGTTGTTGTAGCCGAACACCTCGCCCGGCGCGGTGAGCTGCGGCAGGCGGGACATCGCCGCGACATAGCGGGCGAGCGCCCCGTCGTCGCTGCCGGTGTCCAGGAAGAAGTCGCCGAGCCAGCCCGCGCTGTGGTCGAGCACCTGCCGGACGGTCACCCGGGCCGACGCCGCCGGGTCCGAGGTGCGGAAGTCCGGCAGATAACTCCGGATCGTCCGGTCCAGGTCGATCCGGCCCCGTTCGACCAGGCGCATCATGCCCGTACCCACGAAGGTCTTGGTCGTCGACGCGATCCGGAACACCGTGTCGCCGTCCACGGGTGCCGGAGCCGCCACGTCGGTCACGCCGAAACCGCGGACGTAGTCCACGCCCCGATGGCGGAGACCCAGCGAGACGCCCGGCACCCCGTACACCGGCATCGCCTGTCGGATCTTCTCCTCGAGCTCCCGCACCACCGCCGGAGTGCGGCCGGACGCGGAGGCCGGGGCCGGTGCGGCGATCATGGTGCCGACCGCGCCGCCTGCCGTGGCGCACAGCAGGGTGCGCCGGGAAATCTGCTCGGACATCGAACCACCCCGTTCGTCGACGGCACGTTCCCGACGCACTGTATCCACGCGTGTCACTGAGTTGGTGTCAGATGCCCGTCGAGCCAGGCGAACGCGGCATCCTGCATCTCCGCCGGGAACGCGTGTCCGAGCTCCGGCCAGACCCGGGTGACCAGGTGATCCCCGGCCCGCTGCGACTCCCAGACGGCACGCATCTTCGTGTACGCGACCCGCACTCCCTCGGCGGTGAACAGGGTGTCGGCTCCGCCGTTGAAGACGAGCATCGGACGGGGTGCGGCGATGCTCGCCACGTCGGGGATATCGAGGAACCGGGGCAGGCCGGGGTGCAGCATGAAGAACGCCGACTGGCCGCGCAGCGTGTTGTTGCCGGGCACCATCATCTCCTTCAGCCCGGTCATCCAGCAGATCGAGACGGTCGCCGCGATGGCGTCGGAGAGCGCCGCCACCTGCCAGGCGCGGTACCCGCCCATCGAGAAGCCGACCGCGGCCACCCGTCGCCGGTCCACCTCCGGCAGCCCGGCCAGCATCGCCGCCGCCCGGACGTCCTCCCTGGCCGTCAACCCGGCCAGGGAGCCGCCGAGGTTGAAGAAATTCGACGCCAGGGCCTGCTGGCCGTCGTACGCGAGATCGCCCCGGTCGCCCCAGCCGAGCGCGTCGACGGCGAGGACCGCGTACCCGCGCCGGGCCAGCTCGTCGCCGGGGAACCGGCCGGAGAAGTACCGCTGTGACCAGGCCTGCGCCGACGCCAGCCGGACCGGGTCGCTCCACGGTGCGACCAGCTTCTCCTTGCCGATGTCGAACTTGGCGCCGTGATCGTGCAGCAGCAGCGCGGCGGGGAACGGCCCGGGGCCGTCCGGCACCAGCATCGACGCGCGGACCCGGCTGTGCCGGGTGACCGAGAACAGCAGGGTGCGCCGCCGGTAGCCGTCGGCCTGCTGCTCGTCGACGATCTCCACGTCGAACGGGGTGTCGTCGGCCGGCTGCCACAGCAGCTCCTCGACCTTGGCGCGGGCCTGCCGTTTCCAGGCGCGGAAGCCCCGGCCCCAGGTGTCGCGGCCGGGCCGGTTGCGCGGATCGGTCCAGGCCAGCGGGAAGGTCAGCTCGTCCTTGAGCCGTCCGGCGAAGGCGGGCATGTTCCCGGCGACGATCTCCGGGCTCGCGGTGGCCTCTTTCGCCGCGGCGTTTCCGGCCACGGTGGCGTCTTTCGCCGCGGCGTTTCCGGCCGCGGTGGCGGGGGCGGGTGTTCCGGCTGCGGCGATCGGGGTGACGGCCAGTGCCGCGGCGGGCAGGGTGACGAAGACGCGCCGTTTCATGCAACCTCCATCGTCGACTCTTATTGACGAGTGTGAATTTAATGACTAAGAATGCCGTAGGAAAGCCCTTTCCCGCAGATCGCAGCCGTGACGACCGGAGGTGCGGCCATGCGCCGACGCAGGTTCCTCGAGCTCTCGGCCGGCCTCGGTGCCGCCGCCGGCCTGGCCGCCCAGGGCGGTCCGGCCCGCGCGGGCGGCCACCACTGGGACCTCGTCGTTGCCGCCGACGGCACCGGTGACCACACCAGCGTCCAGGCCGCGATCGACGCCGTCCCGGACGGTGCCACCAGTCCCGTCCGCATCGGCGTGCGCCCCGGCACCTACCTCGGCCAGGTGATCGTCCCGGCCGCCAAGACCCACGTCGAGCTGCACGGACTCGGCCACCGGCCGTCCGATGCGGTGATCGCCGACGACCGGGCCAACGGCACGCCGAAACCCGGCGGCGGCACCTGGGGCACCTCCGGAAGTGCCTCGGTCACCGTCGACGGCGCCGGGTTCCGGGCCGTCAACCTGACCTTCGCGAACCTGTTCGACGAGGCCGCCCACCCGGAGATCACCAACCGGCAGGCGGTCGCCGTGCTCACCCGCGCCGACCGCCTCGTCTTCGACCGGGTGCGGTTCCTCGCCAACCAGGACACGCTCTACGTCAACAGCACGGCGGCGGCCGTGGTGGCCCGCTCCTACTTCCGGGACTGCTACGTCGAGGGCGACGTCGACTTCATCTTCGGCCGGGGCACCGCGGTCTTCGACCGCACCCGCGTCCACTCCCTCGACCGGGGAAGCATCCCCAACGGGTACGTGACCGCGCCCAGCACCGACATCACCAACCCGTACGGTCTGCTCTTCCAGCACTGCCGGTTCACCGCGGACGCGCCGGACGGCACCGTCCTGCTGGGCCGCCCCTGGCACCCCGGTCAGGACCCGAACGCGATCGGCGCGACGATCATCCGGGAGTCCTGGATCGGCGCGCACATCCCGGCCACCCCCTGGGTCGATTTCGGTACTTGGCCCTGGGAGGACGCCCGGTTCGCGGAATACCGCAACTTCGGTCCCGGCGCGGCGGTGACACCGGACCGTCCCCAGCTGACCCGGGACGAGGCGGCCGCCCTCACCGCCACCACCCACCTGCGCGGCGCCGACGGCTGGGCACCCCACCTGTGCCCGTGAGCCGTCCCGTCCGGTCCGTGGGCGTCTCACCTGCGCGGCGCCGACGGATGGCCGCCCCACCCGCGTCCGTGAACCGTCGGCGCCGTGCCGGTGCGCGCCGATCGCCACCCGCGTGGACCCGCGACGCGGACGCCATTGTGAAACCCGGGCCGGGCGCCGACCAGACACCTGTCGCAAAGCCGTCGCCGCAGGCCCGGGCGGTCCCCCCGTGCGGGTGATCAGTACCGGCCAAGCCCCGGTCCCGCTCTTATGCTCGGCGCGTGCCTGTCTCGCGGAAGCGCAAGAAGTCCCGCAAGTCGCCCGCGTCGATCCGGGCCGACCGGCGCCGGGAACACCTCAAGCAGGTGCGGGCGGCGAAGACGGTGCGGGTCGTCCTCGACGACCTGGCGCGGGCCGACGCCCAGCGGGTCCGTGCGGCCCTGCCGGCGGCCCGGGAGTTCGTCGCGGACCTGGCCGCCTCGACAGCCACCGGCGCCGGCCTCGAGGACGAGTTGTGCGCCCGGCTCGGCCCGCTCCTGGCCCGCCTGGGCGAACGCCGCGGCGCCGACCACATCGGACCGGACCACTTCGCGGAGGCGGCGGTCGCCGCGGCCCGCGAGGCGATAGCCCACGAGGTCCGCGACTCCGGCAGACCCCGGGAGGCCCGCGATCGCGGCGGAGCTGACGAATCGCGGCGGGCCGGGCCGGAACGTGTTCTCGCCGCCCTGGCCGCGATCCTGCCCGAACGGCTGCGTGAACAACTGGCGCTCTACTCGCCGACGAGCCCCGGACCGGCCGGTGAGGTGCTCTGGACCCGGGACCGGTACGGCAGCCGGTTCGCGGTCGCCGCACTCTACGAGACGCCGGGCGGCCCGGCCCGCTGGTATCTCTGGGACGTCGACGCCTGCACGGGCACGCCGGTCCCGGTGCATGGCGGGTACTACGCCTCCCCGGAAGAAGCGCTGGCCGCCTGGCAGGTCGGCGTCGGTGCGGTGGCGGCCGGCGGCACCTCCTGGCGCAAAGCCGACGACTGGCGCCTGCTCGAGGAGATCCTGCCGGTGTGGGACGGGATGCCGCTGCTCGGCGGGGAGTCCGCCGAGCAGTTGGCCGAACACCACCGTTCTCGTAAGCTCGCCGAACTCGTCCTGGACCTGCCCGGTGTCTACCCGGTGACCCGTCCGGAGAACGTCGTCGGGCGGGCTGCGGAGAGTTTCCTGGCCTGGCGCAGGCGGCGTCCCGAAGCCGATCCCGTCGAGCCGTGGAAGCCCTCCGGTGCCCAGGACTCGGCCGGATCTCCCGGGTGGTCCGAGCGGATCGTTCCCGGTGAGAGGCCCAGCCCGGCGGAGAGGACCGGCCGGGGCGAACCTGATGCGATGGGGGAGCCGGACGAACTGCGCGATCTGGCCGAGACGCTGGCCGGGGCGTGGCCGTCCGAGGTGGAGCTGCTGCACGAGACCTGTTCGCCGCACCGGGTGGCGCACGTCGTCGAGACGATCCGGCGGGACCATGAGTCCGCCTGGGCCGGTGCGGTGCTCGCCCTCCTGCCCGGCTGGATCTCCTGGCTCGCCGAACGCGGCGGTACCCCGCCCGACCTGACCGCCCGCTCGATCCTGGTGGCCCGCGGCGAACCCCGCCGCCC
The DNA here is from genome assembly GCF_000962825.1 of Actinoplanes rectilineatus. Taxonomy (GTDB): domain Bacteria; phylum Actinomycetota; class Actinomycetes; order Mycobacteriales; family Micromonosporaceae; genus Actinoplanes; species Actinoplanes rectilineatus. The sequence goes on along the minus strand of NZ_JZKF01000014.1, from coordinate 65,863 downwards.
GATGGGCGCCGCCCGCCCCACCCGCGTCATCGAATGAGCCGGCCGGCGGGGGAGGGCCGTGGTTCCTCGGCGGTCACCTGGTGTCCTCCGCCATAACCTGTTCTAGTTGTTGCGAGGCTGTCATGCGGGTGCCGGAGAAGATCTAGGAGGAGGCATGCCCAAGGTGAGCGTCTCGGTGACCGCCCCGGCCGACCCCGCCGAGGTGTGGCAGCTGGTCACCGACCTGCCCCGGACCCCGGAATGGAACAGCATGCACCAGGGCTTCGTCGGTGATCTGCCGCCGGCTCTCGAGGCGGGCAGCACGTGGCGGCAGAAGGTCAAGCTGATGGGGATGCCGGCCGAGATGGCCTGGCGGGTGACCACCGCCGACGTGCCGCACCACTTCGAGGCCGCCGGCGACGGTCCGATGGGCGTCAATGCCAAGAACCGTTTCCTGATCGAACCCGGCCCGCAGGGCTCGAAGGTCACCTACGAGGTGGAGTTCGCCGGCCCGGCCATCAACGGTCCGATGGCCGCGATGTTGGAGAAACAGGCCGGTTCCGCCGCCCGGCAGTCCCTGGAGAGACTGGCGTCGCTGCTGGGCTGAGCCGCGACGGTCACTTCAGCAGCAGGCGGGTGGCCAGCTCGAGGTGGTCGACGACGTCGTTGGCCGAGGCCCGGCGGGTCACCCAGGCGACCAGGTTGGACAGCCACACGTCGCCGATCACCCGGGCCTTGGCGCGGTCGTCCGTGGTGGGCTCGCCGCCTCTATCGGGAGCGGGCGGCCGGGCTGTTCCTCGAGGTGGCCTGAACAGGGGATCAGCCGGTCGCGGGCGTCTCCTAAGCTGTGGCGCGGAGATGGTCCGGACCGGGCCGCCGCATACGGGGGAGAGACCTTGCTGACGAAGGTGGCACTGCTCACGGCCATACCGCTGACCGCCCTGACGCTCGTCGCGGGCTGCGGCTCGGACGCCGAGCCGGAGGCCGGGCAGACACCGGCGGTCGCCGGGTCCGGCCCGGCGGCGTCCACCGCTCCGGCGGGCGACGACGGCACCGCCACCGGCGGTGCGGAGGGTGAGCCCGCCGACGAGGACACCGGCGACCCGCAGGCCGGGGTGGAGGACGGCGCGGACCTCGCCGCGATCGGCGACGCCGGCGACTGGGACGCGATGGTCGCCGACTGCGCGAACGACGATCAGGAGGCCGTCGTCCAGCAGGTCGTCAACGCCGACGTGACCGGTGACGGCAAGCCGGATGCCCTGGTCGCGCGGACGTGTGACGCGTCGACGTCGTACTACCCGTCGACCGTGGAGATCTTCGACGGTTCGTCGCCGTCGGCCCGGCCGTGGCGGGTCGGCACGCTGCTCTCCGACGTCGGGCCGACCGACCAGCCGTGGCTGACCGGGCTGAAGGTCAGCGGTGGCGTGGTGACCGTCACCGCGAACGGTGTGGACGCCAAGGGCAGCAACGCCTGCCCCAACCTGAAGCTGACCTACCGGTACAAGCTGTCCGGCACCCAGTTCAAGCGTCTCGACCGGCAGGCGACCACCTCCACCGAGTGCCTCCCGGTCGGCTGACCGTCTCCTCGGCGCGGCGGCTGACACGAAGCGGCCGGCCCTGACACGAAGCGGCCGCCGGGAGGACTCCTCCCGGCGGCCGTCGGCTTACGAAGGGCGTCTCACTCGGCGGTCTTGGCCTCGACGGCGCGGTCGCCGTTGACAGCGGTGCCGCCCGTGCCGGAGCCGAGCGCGCTGCCCGCACCCAGCTTGGCGAGCAGACCGGTCAGGTCGATGCCGGTCAGGTCGCTGCCCAGCTGCAGACCCTGCGCCACGTTGCCGGCCACCGACTTGGTGATCGAGCTCGCGCCGTCGGTCGAGATCACGGTCATCTTGTCGATCGCGCCGATCGGGGCGCTGGCCGCCTCGACGACCTGCGGCAGCACCTTGACCAGCAGGTCGATGACGGCCGCGTCACCGTAGGCGGCGAACGCCTCGGCCTTGCGCGCCATCGCCTCGGCCTCGGCCTGGCCCTTCGCGAGGATCGCGGCCGCCTCGGCCTGACCCTCACGCTCGATCGCCTCGGCGATGGCGGAACGACGACGCTGCTCCGCCTCACCCTCCTTGGCACCCTCGATCGCGTTGGCCTCGGCCAGCGCGGCACGACGGGCCCGCTCACCCTCACCGGTCAGGCGGGCCTGCTCGGCCTGCGCCTGCGCGCCGGCGATGGTGGCCTGACGCTGGGCGTCGGCGCCGAGGACGGCGGCGCTGCGGGCGGCCTCCGCCTCCTGCTCGACGCGGTACCGCTGGGCGTCGGCCGGGCGGCGGATCTCGGTGTCCAGCTGACGCTGCTTGAGCTCGGCGTTCTGCTCGGCGACCTTCTGCTGCTCGGCCAGGATCTTCTGGTCGCGCTCGGCCTGGGCCAGCGGGCCGGCCGCGGCGGACTGGGCCTTCGCGGCGTCGATCTCGGCCTGGATGCTGGCCTGCTTCAGCGACAGGTTCCGGTTGGCCTCGGCGATGGCCTCCTCGGCGAGCAGGCGCTCCTGCTCGGCGGCCTGCCGGGCGCGGGCCTCGGCGATCGCCGCGTCCTTGAGCACGCGGGCCGCCTCGGGCCGGCCCAGGTCCTGCAGGTAGGAGCCCTCGGCGACGATGTCCTGCAGCTGGAAGGCGTCGAGCACCAGACCCTGGTTGGTCATCGAGTGCTCGGCCTCCTCGGCGACCGCGCTGGCGAACGCCGCCCGATCCCGGATGATCTCCTCGATGGTCAGGCGCCCGACGATCGACCGCAGCGCGCCGGCCAGCACCTCACGGGTGAAGTCCTCGATCTCGTCCTGCTGGTGCAGGAAGCGCTGCGCGGCGGCCCGGATCGCGCCCTCGGTGCCACCGACCTTGACGATCGCGACGCCGTGCAGCTCGGCACGGATGCCCTGCTTGGAGACGGCGCCCTTGATGCTGACGTCGATGCGGCGGCTGGACAGGTCGAGCGACTGCAGCTTCTGGACGACCGGCAGCACGAACACCGACGCGCCCATGACGACCTTCTGCCCGGACATGTCGGTGGTGCTGGTGCCGTCCAGGGACTGCGTCGTCCGGCCCTTGCGGCCGGTGATGATGAACGCCTCGTTCGGCCCGGCCACCTTGATGCGGGAGAGCACGAACACGACGAGGAGGACGACCAGCAGCACCACGCCGCCGACGGCCAAAACGATGGAGGACATCTATGCCTTTCCTACCGGGAAGGGGTTTCACTGCTTTTCTGGAAGGGGGGTGTCATCCCTGGATCGCGCGGGTCTCCTCGACGACGACGCTGGTCTCGCTGGCCGCCTCGACCACGAAGACCTGCGCGCCGATCGGGATGGCCTGAACGGCACGGGCGTTGAGTTTCACCGGCTGCCCGCCGAGCCGGATGCGCACCTCGCCGTAACCGCTGCCGGCCGGCACCGGGGTGACCACCACGCCGAGCGTGCCGACCAGGTCGTCGCGGGTCGGGGTGGCATCGGTGCGCATGTTGCGGGCGGCGCGGGCGAGGCGCCACGCGAGCCAGCCGGTGGGCACGGCCGCCGCGGCGCCGACAGCTGCCGCCGCCGCCAACATCACCGGGGTACGCGCACCGAACAGTTCCGTGGCCGCGGCGCCGGCGAACCCGAACGCGCCGAGGAAACCGGCCACCACCTCGAGGGAGACCGGCCCGCCGGCGTCCGGATGCCCGATGTGCAGCAATTCGCCGCCGAGCAGCGCCAGTGCCAGGAGCGCGACGCCGAAGCCGCCGATCACCAAGAACACCACCGTTGCCGTCGCCACCGGTCACCCTCCCCGTTCGTCCGGTCATTTACGCAGGTCGTCAGGGTAGAACAGGCGCGCCAGCGATACATGGGCCGTACGGCCACCACGCACGAGGCGCTGATCACTCCCGGCGGACCGCGTATCGTCCCGGTCGAATATTCGCGATGTTCGCTTGACGGGGGCGACGGTGCTGGATTTCGCCGACTATCGTGCGTTTGCGGACGATCTCATGCGGGCCTGGTTCCGGCGGGTCGGGCCGATCACCGCTGCGGAGTACGCGACGGTCCGCGCCGACGCCCGCACGGTGTGGACGACGGTGGCGGGCCGTCCGGTCCCGGCGATCGCGCCGGTGGAACTGCTGGCCGACTTCGATCTCGAGCGGTGCCGGGTGCTGACCGGTGCCGACACGGTGTACGCCGAACTCCTGCCCCCGGATCTCCTCGGCCCGGGGGTGCTCCCGTCTCCGCGGATCAGGGCCCGTCCCGAACCGGGGACCGGACAGCCGGGGTGGGCGGGGTTCGACGATCCGCGGCTGGCGGCGGCGCACCGGCCGGCCGGGCTGGACCTGCTGACGATCACGATCGGGGAGCCGGGCGTGCCGTGGGGCGACATGGCGACACTGCGGGAGGCGGTGGCCGGCTCGACGGGTGACCTGCGGTTCCGGACCGGGCCCCAGGTGCGGGCGGCGGGACTGACCGACGAGCTGTGGAAACTCAACCGGTCCCGGTTCGAGGCGGCGCTGAGCCCGTACCATCCGATGGCGATGTCCGGTGACCGCGACGAGTACGAAGCGCTGCTGACCGCCCCGGACACGCTGGTGGCGGTCTGGTCCGACGAGGGCCGGGTCACCGCCTACGGGTCGCTGCTCGGTGGCGTGCCACCGTGGCACAACCCGCGGCATCCCATCGTGGCGGAGGCCCCGGTGGGCGGGTGCGCCTACTTCAACGAGATCATCAGCGTGCGTCCGGGTGTGGCGTCGGCGGTCCGGATGCTGGCCTCGTTCTTTCGGCTGCCCGCCCTGGTCGGGCGGCGATACACGGTGCGTTTCGAGGTCACCAACTACTCACGACGGTATGTCCCGCGGATCGCCGGGCGTGCGCTCGCCGAGACCGGGGCGGTGGTCTCGTCGCCGCTGCGGACGGCGGGCACGGTCACGTACGCCTACACCTGTTCCGGCGGGCGCCCGACGGGTCGACTCCGGTAGTGAACCGGCGGACGGCATCCCGGTGCGCCGTCCGGCCCGGCTTGCGGAACCGCACCGGCGCCTGCGGAGACCGGAGTGTCACAGCCAGTCGATGTCGGCGAAGTCGATGTCGACCGGGAACGGGACGGACAGTTTCAGGCGTTCGTGGAAGATGCCCATCAGCAGGTACTGGCAGGTGGCCGGATCCAGTTCGTAGACGTAGACCGTGACCCGCCCGTCCACCTCCTCGATGCGCCACAGGTGCGGGATGCCGGCCCGGGCGTACAACCGTGGTTTGGCACTGCGGTCGCGTTCCGCGGAGGCGGGGGAGACCACCTCGGCGGCGAGGATCACGGCGTCCGCCGGGTACCACGTGGCCTCCGGGTCGACACCGGCCTCCGCGTGGATGACCATCGCGTCCGGTTCGGGCCGCTGGCGCCGGCCGAGCACCAGGGTCATCTCGCGGCGGACCCGGAAACGGGCCGGGGAGGCGCACCGGCGCAGCCCCTGGACGAGGACATCGAGCGCGAGAGTGTGAAATGCGGACTGGGGGCCACGGAGGACGAGGCTTCCGTCGATAAGCTCGGTGTGTGTCGGAACTCCGGGAATGCTGTCGAGGTCGGCGGTCGTGTAACCGTCGGTCGGCGGCCGTAGCCATTCGGGTGCCGGCCAGGCTTCGAAGCTAGACGTGGGACCAGTAGTCATGAGACTAGTTTAGAGGTGATCGGCCCCACTGGGCCATCCCCGATTCGGATGCATCCCGCAGAGATCCAGGTCGGGCCGGTTCCGCTCCCGGGAATTCACCCGTTGGTGGGCAACGGACCGGCTCGACGGCAGGCCGGCCGGCGCGGCGCGGCTGATCCCGGGCCGACCGCGGCCGGCCCATGGTGACCAGGACGACCCGTCCGCGCCGCTCGTTGGCGGACGACGGTCACCGCGACTCCCGCAGCAGGTGTTTCAGCACTTTGCCGGAGGCGTCGTGCGGCAGCTCGGCCCGCAGTTCCACGGTCCGCGGCACCTTGTATCCGGCGAGCTGCGCCCGGCAGTACTGCAGCACCTCGACGATCGCGACACCGTGGCCGGCCCGGGGCACCACGAACGCCTTGCCGATCTCGCCGAGTCGCCGGTCCGGAACGCCGATCACGGCCGCCTCGGCGACTCCGGGCAGACCGGCGAGGACCCGTTCCACCTCGGCGGGATACACGGTGAAGCCGCCGCACACGTACATGTCCTTGATCCGGTCGGTGACGGTCAGGTTGCCGTGCTCGTCCAGCCGTCCCACGTCGCCGGTGTGCAGCCAGCCGTCCGCGTCGATCGCCGCGGCGGTGGCCTCCGGGTCGTCGAGGTAGCCGAGCATCAGGTTGGGCCCGCGCAGCAGCACCTCACCGCCGGGCCGGTCGATGCGCACCTCGAAGCCGGCCGCGGCCCGCCCGCTGGTGGACGCCACCGTCCGCACGTCGTCGCCGGGCCGGCACATCGTCGCCACCACGGCCTCGGTCAGCCCGTACGCCGTCAGCACCGTCCGGCACCCCAGGTCGTCCCGGATCCGCGTGACCAGCGACGGCGCGAGCATCGCCGCCTCGGTCACCGCCAGCCGCAGCGAGGACAGGTCGTGCCCGGTGCGGTCCGGATGGTCGAGCAGTCCGAGGTGGAGGGTGGGCGGGCCGGTCAGCACACTGATCCGTTCGGTCTCGACGAGGTCGAGGGTCCGGCCCGGATCGAACACCGCCTGCGGCACGATCGTCACCCCGCTGACCAGGCACGCCAGCAGCCCGGCCTTGAGCCCGAAGCCGCTGAAGAACGGGTTGACCATCAGGTAGCGGTCGCCCGGCCCGAGCCCGGCGATCTCCGCCCAGGCGGTGGCCACGCCGAGCGACTGCCGGTGGGTGCTCATGGCGCCCCGGCTGCGCCCGGTGGTGCCCGAGGTGAAAAGGATGTCGCTGACGTCGTCCGGCATGACCGCGACCGCGGCGGCCCGGATGCCGGGTTCCGCAGCGGCCCGGATGCCGGCGTCCTCGGCGGTGCGGATGCCGGGCTCCCCGGCGGTGTGGGCGCCGGGCTCTCCTGCGGCCCGGTCGAGCAGCTCGTCCCACGCGGCCAGGGAGATCACGATCTCCGGGAGCGGGCTGCCGGTGGCGCGCAGCTCGGCGAGCCGGTCGCGGCCGAGGAGCGGACCGGTGACGATCAGGACTCCGGCCCCGCTGCGGCCGATCACGTCGGCGGCCTCCAGCGCGCTGAGCCGGGTGTCGACCGGCACCAGAGTCGCACCGGCACAGCTCGCGCCGAGCGCGGCGAGGACCCACCGTGCGGTGTTCGGCGCCCAGATCGCGACCCGGTCGCCGGGTGCGGCGCCCGCCGCGGTCAGCGCCCGCGCCACCGTGCGGACCTGCTCGGCGAGCTCGGCGAACGTCCACCGGCCCTGTCCGGGATCGATCAGGGCGGGCGCGTCGCCGAACCGTCCGGCGGCCCACGCCACGGCTGCCGGAATGGTCTTGTCCATAAACATCTCCCGATGTTTACCGAGCAGATGCTCGGCCGGTAGGGCGAGCCTACGCACGACCGCGAGGGGACGCCAGTGAACGATCAGGCGTTCCGCGGAGAGGTCCGCGACCGGCTCGAGGCCGAGCCGGCTTGACCTTGACCTGCGGGTCAAGGTCTACCGTCGGCGCGTGTTGATCGGAGAGCTGGCCCGCGAGGCGGGAGTGACCATCAGGGCGTTGCGCTACTACGAGAAGGCCGGGCTGCTCACCCCGGCCCGGTCCGCGAACGGGTACCGCCACTACGACGAGGTGGCACTGCGCCAGGTGGCCCAGATCCGTGAACTGACCGCGCTCGGCCTCTCCGTGGAGGAGACCCGCCCGTTCGTGGAGTGCCTGGCCGGCGGCCACGACTCGGCGGACGAGTGCCCGGCGTCGCTGGCCGCCTATCGTGCCGCGATCGACGCGCTCTCCACCCGGATAGCCCGCCTGACCCGCTGGCGTGACGAGCTGGCCGGCCACCTGGACTCGGCCGCCACCCGCTCGTTCCCCGGCCCGTACCCGCACATCGATCTGCCGCCCGTCCCCGCGCCGGAAGCGGCCTGCCAGTTCACCCCGCACGTCCCTGAGCCCGTTCCCGCCTCGCGCGACTCGTCCGGTCCGTCCACCTCACCCGGAACTCCCGACGAGGCTGAGGCCCCCGATGAGCTGGTGCGACGGCTCACCGGCCGTCCGGTGCCCGCCCTGACGTTCCCCGACACCGGTGGCGGCACGGTCGACCTGACCGGACTCGGCGAGGGGCGGTCGGTCGTCTACCTCTATCCGCTCAGCGGCCGCCCCGGCGTCGACCTCCCGGACGGCTGGGACACCATTCCCGGCGCCCGTGGCTGCACCGCGCAGGCCTGCGCCTTCCGCGACCACCACCAGGACCTGCGTGCCGCCGGGGCCACGCACGTCTACGGGCTGTCCACGCAGAACACCGAGTATCAACGGGAACTCGTCGACCGCCTGCACCTGCCGTTCGCGATGCTCTCCGACGAGGCCTTCGGTCTCCGCGACGCACTGGGCCTGCCCACCTTCGAGGCCGGCGGCCGGCCGCTCCTCCGCAGGCTGACCCTGATCCTCCGCGGGTCCCGCATCGAACACGTCTTCTACCCGGTCGACCCGCCCGCCGACCACGCCACCCAGGTCCTCACCTGGCTGCGCGGCCGCCCCTGAACCGTTCGCCGGCCTGCCGGGACTCCGGCCGGGCGTCGTCCCGGCCGCAGCCCCGTCGATCAACGGCCGAGATGCTGAGGCGGGGACGTGAGAGTGCCGGCCCGAGCCGCGGCGATGGCGCTGTGGGCGGCCTGGTCGGCGTGGGCGGGCAGGAGGGGCGCACCGGTCAGGAGGCGGTAGTAGAGCGGCGCGGACACCGCCCGGATCACCTGCGCCGGGTCGGTCGCCGGTGGCAGGTCACCGCCGTCGACGGCGGTCCGCACCGCCGGCGCCCACTCGGCGACCCGGGTGTCGTAGAAGAGGCGCAGCGCCGCAGCCGTGTCCGCATCGGTGAGGGCCGCCGCGAGGATCGCCCGGAACAGCGGCCCCTGGCGCGGGTCGGTGAGTGTGCGCTGGACCAGGTGGGCGTTGGCCAGCAGGTCGCCCTCGAGGGTGCCGGTGTCGGCGCGGGGCAGCGACTGCGCGGCCATGTCCGCGAGCAGGTCGGCGATCAGGGCTTCGACGGTGCCCCAGCGCCGGTAGACCGTGGTCTTGCCGACGACCGCGCGCCGGGCCACGTCGGCCAGGTCGAGGCGGGCGAAGCCGTTCTCGATGAGCGCGTCCTCGGCGGCGCGGAGGACGGCGGCGCGGACCCGGGCGGTGCGTCCCCCCGGGCGGGCGCCGGGCGGTGTGGGCTCACTCATAACGGGACTCCAGTTCCATTAAATCCGAAGGATTGCTACCGTCGGCTCATCTTAACGGGACCTGGGTTCCTTTAAGGCGATGGAGGGTGACGATGGAACATCGGCAGCTCGGCGGGTCGGGACTTCGGGTGCCCGCGCTCAGCTTCGGCGCGGGGACGTTCGGCGGGCGGGGGCCGCTCTTCGGGGCCTGGGGCACCACCGACGTCAGCGAGGCCCGCCGCATGGTGGACATCTGCCTGGACGCGGGCGTGACGATGTTCGACACCGCCGACGTCTACTCGGACGGGGCCTCCGAGGAGGTGCTCGGCACGGCGCTCAAGGGACGGCGGGACGCCGTGCTGATCTCGACCAAGACCGGACTGCCGACCGGCGACGGCCCCCGGGACGCCGGCACCTCGCGGCCCCGGCTGATCCGGGCCTGCGAGGACGCCCTGCGGAGGCTGGGCACCGACGTCATCGACCTGTTCCAGCTGCACGCGTTCGACGCGTCGACCCCGGTCGACGAGGTGCTGAGCGCCCTCGACGACCTGACGCGGGCCGGCAAGATCAGGTATGCCGGTGTCTCCAACTTCAGCGGCTGGCAGTTGATGAAGTCGCTGGCCGCCGCCGACCGGCACGGCCGTCCCCGCTACGTCGCCCACCAGGTGTACTACTCGCTGGCCGGCCGGGACTACGAGTGGGAACTGATGCCGCTGGCCCGCGACCAGCAGGTCGGCGCGCTGGTCTGGAGCCCGCTCGCCTGGGGCCGGCTGACCGGGCGGATCCGCCGGGGACGACCGCTGCCGGCCGGCAGCCGCCTGCACGCCACTGCGGACTTCGGGCCGCCGGTCGACGACGAACTGCTCTACCGGGTGGTGGACGCGCTGGACACGACGGCTGCGGAGACCGGCCGGACCGTTCCGCAGATCGCGCTCAACTGGCTGCTCACCCGGCCCACCGTGGCGTCGGTGCTCATCGGGGCGCGGACCGAGGAGCAGCTGCGGCAGAACCTCGGTGCGGTCGGCTGGGAACTGACCCCGGAACAACTCCGCCGGTTGGACGAGGCGAGTGCCGTCACCGCCCCGTACCCCTATTTCCCCTATCAGCGGCAGGAGGGGTTCGCCCGGCTCAACCCGCCGATGGTGACGACGAGAGCCCACTGAGGAACAGGTCCAGGCACCGCTCCGCGCCGGAGGTGATGGTGGGGGCCGGGTGCACCCGGCCCGTCGGCGCGCCGGGAACTGCACGACCATCCGCCTGGCCGGCCGGTCCGGTGCAGGCTGCCCCGGACCGTGGACTTCACCACCGCACCGCCCCGCGACCCGAACGGCGAACTGTACAAACGCTTGCTCCGGGACGCGTACCGGACAGGACGCGACCGGGCCATCCGAGGATGACAGGCCGGGCACAGCGCACGCCAAAACTCCGGTCCTAGCGTCACGGCGCGGCTCCACCGAGCTGCCGGGCTGCCGTGATGCCACGACGTCCCGTCTCTTCGTGCCTGGGAGGGCGTCGTGGCTCAGCCTGCCGTGGCTGCACCATCATCTTCGCGGGACCGGTGGTTCGACCTGCTCAGGGCACTGGCGATCATCCGCGTCTCGGTGTACCACTACTTCCCGTACGCGATCATCGAATTGGCCTTCCCCTCGATGGGCGTGATGTTCGCGCTGGCCGGGTCGCTGATGGCCAACTCGCTGAACAAGTCGCCCGCCCCGAAGGTGATCTGGGGCCGGGTCCGGCGGCTGCTCCCGGCCTACTGGGCGCTCGGCGCGGTCCTGGTGCCGGCGATGTTCCTGGTCGGCTGGGAGGAGAAACCGGCCCTGTGGCACCTGATCGCCTGGGTGGTGCCGTTCGTCGACCCGCCGTCGAGCACGTTCGGGTTCGAGGCCGCCGAGGTGCTCTGGTACCTGGTCACCTACCTGTGGTTCGTGGCGCTGTCCCCGATCCTGCTCTGGGTGTACAACCGGATCAAGCTGGGCGCGGTGCTGCTGCCGATCGTCGCGCTCGCGATCATGCAGTGGCACCCGGTGTGGCCGGAGGCGAACCTCGAGGAGATCGGCACCAACCTCGGCATCTACGGGGCGTGCTGGATCCTCGGTTTCGCGCACCGCGACGGCACCCTGCGCAAGGTGCCGGGCTGGCTGACCGGGGTGGTCGCCGCGGTGTGCCTGGCGGGTGGCATGGGCTGGCACTGGGCACACCCGGACGCCGGTGGCCTGACCGACATCCCGCTGGCGTACGCCGTCTACAGCCTCGGTTTCGTCCTGGTGCTGCTGCGCTGGAAGCCGAACATGCAGTGGCTGCGCAAGCGGGCCGGTCTGGACAAGTGGGTGTCGCTGCTGAACGCCCGCGCGGTCACCTTCTACCTGTGGAACAACGTCGCCATCGCGCTCTGCTACCCGATCGGTGACGCCCTCGAGGTGTGGCGTCTCGGCAAGTTCTACGAGGTCGGTTACCTGAGCATCGCGATCGTGCTGCTCGGCAACGCGGTGCTGCTGTTCGGCTGGGTGGAGGACCTGGCGGCCCGCCGGCGCCTGCGGTTCCTGCCCTGGCCCCAGCCGAAGGCCGCCGTCCCAACCGTGACCTCGGAGCCGGCCGCGCAGGGCAAGGCGACGGTCGATCACAACCCGCCGACCATGCCCCGGATGGTGATGGCGGCCGGCGCCGCCCACGCCGAGACCCGGGTCTTCCAGGGTCCGCGCCGTCCGGCCGGTCCGCCGCCACCGGTGGTCGCCGGTCACCCCCGCCCGGTCCAGCAGGGTCAGGGCGCGGTCCAGCAGAGTCAGCGTCCGGTCCAACAGGGTCAACGTCCGGTCCAACAGGGTCAACGTCCGGTTCAGCAGGGTCAACGTCCGGCCCAGCCGATGTCCCCGCGGAATGTGACGCCGCAGTTCTACGGTCCGCAGCAGCGTCCGCCGCGGCACGCCGCACCGCAGCAGCATCCTCAGGCCCAGCCGCCCACGCGTACCCGCTGAGTCATCTGCCCCCGGAAGAGGGGCCGCCGCTTCTCGACGAACGCGCGGCCCCTCTTTCGCGTCCTCGCTGGTGAAGACCCGGGTGCCGATTCGGGTCTCCTCCGTGAACGCCGCCGGGTCGCCCGTGGTCAGGCCGGCTGATCGGAAGCCTCCTCCTGGGGGTGCTGCTGGAACTGGGTGCGGTAGAGCTCCTCGTAACGGCCGCCGGCCGCCAGCAACTCGGTGTGGGTGCCGCGTTCGACGATGTGGCCGGCCTCGACGACCAGGATCAGGTCGGCGGCGCGGACCGTCGACAGACGATGGGCGATCACGACGGCGGTGCGGCCGGCCAGCGCCTCGCCCAGTGCTGCCTGCACCGCCAGCTCGGAGGTGGAGTCGAGGTGGGCGGTCGCCTCGTCGAGGACGACGACGCGGGGCTTGGCCAGCAGCAGGCGGGCGATGGTCAGGCGCTGGCGTTCGCCGCCGGAGAGGCGGTACCCGCGTTCGCCGACGACCGTGTCCAGGCCGTCGGGCAGGGCCGCGACCAGGTCGGCGACGAATGCCCGGCGCAGGGCGTCCCACAGGTCCTCCTCGGTGGCCGACGGGTCGGCGAGCAGGAGGTTGGCGCGGACCGACTCGTGGAAGAGGTGGCCGTCCTGGGTGACCACGCCGAGGGTGCGGCGCAGTGCCGTGAACGTCAGGTCACGGACGTCGACGCCGGCCAGGCGTACCGCACCCTGGTCGGGGTCGTAGAGGCGGGGCAGCAGGGAGGCGATCGTCGACTTGCCCGCGCCGGACGAGCCGACCAGGGCGATCATCTGGCCGGGTTCGGCACGGAACGACACCTCGTGCAGGACGTCGACGCCGCCGCGGGTGTCCAGGGACGCGACCTCCTCCAGGGAGGCCAGGGACACCCGGTCGGCGGCCGGGTACGCGAACCGGACCGCGTCGAACTCCACCGAGACCGGACCGTCGGGCAGGTCGCCGGCGTCCGGACGTTCCTCGATGAGGGGTTCGAGGTCGAGCACTTCGAAGACCCGTTCGAAGCTGACCAGGGCGCTCATCGCCTCGACGCGGGCGCTGGCCAGGGAGGTCAGCGGGGCGTAGAGCCGGGTGAGCAGGATGGCCAGGGCGACGACCGCGCCGGGCTCCAGCCGACCGCGTAGCGCGTAGAACCCGCCCAGCCCGTACACCAGGGCGATGGCCAGCGCGGACACGGTCGTCAGGGCGGTGAAGAACACCATCTGGGACATCGCCGTGCGTACCCCGATGTCCTTGACCCGGCGGGCGCGCGCGGCGAATTCGGCCGATTCCGCCCCGGGCCTGCCGTAGAGCTTGACCAGGGTGGCCCCCGGTGCCGAGAACCGTTCGGTCATCTGGGTGTTCATGGCCGCGTTGTGGGTGGCGGCCTCCCGTTCGAGTTGGGCGAGGCGGCCGCCCATCCGGCGGGCGGGCAGCACGAAGACCGGCAGGAGCAGCAGCGCCAGCAGGGTGATCTGCCAGGAGAGGCCGATCATCACGATCAGGGTGAGGAGCAGGGTGACCAGGTTGCCGACGACACCGGAGAGGGTGTCGCTGAACGCCCGCTGCGCGCCGATCACGTCGTTGTTGAGCCGGCTGACCAGGGCGCCGGTGCGGGTACGCGTGAAGAACGCGATCGGCATGCGCTGCACGTGGTCGAAGACCGCGGTCCGCAGGTCGAGGATGAGGCCTTCGCCGATGCCCGCGGAGAGCCGCCGCTGGATCAGGCCGAGGCCGGACTCGACGAGGGCGATCACCGCGATCACCATGGCGAGACCGGTCACCAGCCGGGTGGTGCCGCCGCCGACGATCGCGTCGACGATCCGTCCGGCGAGCACCGGGGTGGCCACGGCCAGCCCGGCGGTGACCACGCTGAGCAGCAGGAACCCGGTCAGCGCGGCCCGGTGCGGCTGGGCGAACCGGGCGATGCGGCGCAGCGTGGCGAGGGAGAACGGACGCTTGTCGTCCTGTTGGTTCATCACGTGGTAGAGCGAGTTCCAGGCGGTCATCTCCATGCTCATGCCGCCGAAGGTGCCACCTCACCCTCGGTTCAGGTCAAGCGAATTGTCACCCGCCGGTGGAGACTCCGACCGGTCATCGGAACGCGTTCTGGTCTCGGGCTGTGCCGACGCACCATGTCACCTCTGAGCCGCACCCGCCCGGCGGCCGGATCCCGCGGACCCGGACCACCGATTCCTGGATCCCTTGTGGAGTCGCCGCTACGGTGGGTCGATGGTGGCGGACGGGGTGGACGTGTGGGATCTGACATGACCGTGCTCTATCTCGACACCGACGTGGGCATCGACGACGCGCTCGCCCTCGCCTTCCTGCTCGCCGCGGACACGGCCCCGGCCGGCATCGGCACGGTGTTCGGCAACGTCGGCGTCGACCAGGCCACCACCAACTGTCTCGACCTGCTGGCGCTGGCCGGGCGGGACGACATCCCGGTGGCCGCCGGTGTCGGGGCGCCGGCCGGGCAGGGCAACGACGGCCGGGTACACGGGTCGAACGGTCTCGGTGGTGTCGAGCTGCCGCGTTCCGGGCGCCGGCCGGTCGACGGCAGCGCCGCCGAGCTGCTGATCGGTCTCGCCCACCGGTATCCCGGGGAGCTCTCCGTGGTCGCGCTCGGCCCGCTCAGCAACCTGGCCGTCGCCCTGCGCCTCGAGCCGCGCCTGCCCGAGCTGGTCCGTGACGTGACCATCATGGGCGGGGCGGCCCTGGTCCCGGGGAACCGGAGCCCGGTCGCGGAGGCCAACATCCTCGACGACCCGGCGGCGGCCGCCGCGGTGATCGCCGCGCCGTGGCCGATCACGCTGGTGCCGCTGGACGTGACCCTCGACCACACCCTCACCGAGCCGGACCGGCAGGCGCTGCTGGCCGCCGGGTCGCCGCTGCCGCGGGCGCTGGGGGCGATCCTCGAGCATTACATGGACTACTACGTCGGCGTCTACGGGCGTCGCGCCTGCGCCCTGCACGATCCGGTGGCGGCGGCGGTGGCCATCGGCGCCGCGGTGCCCGCCCTGGCGCCGGCGGTGCGGGTGGTGGTCGACGACACGGACGGTCCCGGTCGCGGCCAGACGATCTGTGACCTGCGCGGGCTGCGGGCCGGCCGGCCGGATCAGCCGGGCGCCCACGTCCGGGTGGTGCTGTCGCTGACCGCGCCGTTCGGCCCTCAGCTGGTCACCCGGCTGGTCGGCGGGGCGACGGGGTGATGTTCTCGTCGGCGCGGGTTCCGGAACGCCGTTCCGCAGCAGCGGGACTCCTTCGGCTGATGTAGCTTCTTTCCTAGACGAGAGTCGTCTAGGAAAGGGGTGCGCGGTGCAGGTCCTCGGCGAGGCACAGCAGGCCGCCTGGCGGGCCCGGACACTGCCACCGGTCGAGCGGCTGGCCGGCGGCCTGGTCTCGGTGCCCGTCCCGATCCCGGACAACCCGCTGCGCTACACCCTCACCTACCTCGTCCCCGGCGACCACGGCCTGGTCGTCGTCGACCCCGGCTGGAACAGCGACCCCGGCTGGTCCGCCCTGATCAGCGGCCTCGCCCTGGCCGGCGCCGCACCCGCCGACGTCACCGGCATCGTGATCACCCACGTGCACCCGGACCACCACGGCCTGACCGCCCGGCTGCGACGGGCCTCCGGCGCCTGGGTGGCGATGCACCCCGCCGAACGCGAGTCGTTGCGCCGCGACGACCCGCGGCCGCACGAGACGATGGCCCGCTGGCTGCGCGGCTTCCACGTCCCGGACGCGGAGATCGCCGACCTGATGGCGGCCTTCGGCGACGACGTCAGCCGGCACATGGCCCCACTCGCCGACGCCGACGTGCTCCTCGAGGACGGCGACCCGGTGCCGATGGCCGGCCGCCGGCTGCGGGCGATCTGGACACCCGGCCACACCCCCGGACACCTGTGCCTGCTCGAACCGGACGCCGGTCTGCTGCTCACCGGCGACCACCTGCTGCCCCGGATCACCCCCAACATCGGCCTGCAGTTCGACGGCGACGGCCGGACCCTCGAGCGGTACCTCGACTCGCTGGCCCGCCTCGCCGCCTACGACGAGCACGCCGCCCTGCCCGCCCACGAATACCGGTTCCGCGGCATCGCCGAGCGGGCCGCCGAGATCACCGAACACCACCGGGAACGCTGCGCGGAGATCGTCGCGACGGTCGACCGGCTCGGCGCCCCGACGGTGTGGGAGCTGGCGTCCGCCCTGAGCTGGTCCCGCCCCTGGTCGCAGATCGGCGCGATGAAGGTGGGTGCGGTCGCCGAGACCGCCGCCCACGTCGACCTGCTCGTCGCGGACGGCCGGCTGATCCGCAAGAAGGAAGCGTTACTGACGAACTGAGACGAGCACGAAGTCGACCAGGCGTTCGGCGTACTCGTCGGCACCGGCCGCCACCCGCGCCCGCAACCGGGCCGGCGTGGCCAGCACATGACTCAGCGCGCCCCCACTGATGCAGTCGAGCAGCATCGTCGCGCTGGTCCCGGCCGGAAGCTGACCGCGCTCCACACCCCGGCGCACGATCGCCCGGCCGGCCGCCGCCTGCGAGTCGAGGAACCGGTCCAGATGTTCCTGACCGGACGGGATGCCGTCCGCCTCGACGAGCAGCCGCAACACCGCGCCGCCCGCCTCGTCCAGGAACGCCCGCAACACCTGCCGGGCCAGCAGCACCAGATCGTCGCGGACCGAGCCGGTGTCGATGTCGTTCACCCCGGCCAGCCGGGACGCCAGCGCCGCGGCGAGCAGCGCCTCCTTGTTGGCCCAGCGCAGATAGATGGAGGCCTTGCCGACCCCGGCGTGCCGGGCCACCGCGTCCACCGAGAACCGGGCCCAGCCGTACGCGCCGAACACCTCGGCCGCCGCGCGGGTGATCCGGTCGTCCACCCCGGGATCCCGGGGTCGTCCGAGGACGGGGCCGCCGCTCGCCTCCATGACGCCTCCCCGCTGCCGCACCCTCACGATCGGCGACCAGTCTAGAAAGATCCGGGGCCGCACGGGGAGATCGCGGTCAGCCGAGCAGCTTGCGGTGATCCCCACCGGCCGTCCGGGCCGGCTCGACCAGGCAGGTCGCCCGGTTGCCGCCCGCCGGTCCGCGCGTACGGTCGACGGCCCGAGCGCCGCCATCCCCGTTGCTGGTGTCACCACGATGAGGCCGTGGCATGTCACTGTTCTGGTGGTCCTGATCGTGGGGATCGCCTTCGTTGGATGGCTCATCGCCGCGTTCCGGAAGGGTCGCGACGACCGATGATGCGCCCCTTAAGTCCGATATAGGCAAGTATGGGTTACTCGATGGATTGACCCTCCGTTCCGGGTCGTGAAGCCGGTCGTTTGGCTTGCGACGTTCTCAACGGAGGTTTTGCTTTGTCCATCGGATGGCGGTCGACCCGGCTACCGCCGCACAGCACCACGGCAGCGGTCGCGTTCGCACGGCAGGCGGTACGCGCCGGCTATCCCGAGGAGTACGAACTCTTCGACGAGGTGGTCGAGGAGTACGCCCACTGGTCGGGCCAGACGCCGCTGCGCCGTCTTCGTACCCCGATAGGTGTCGGCGTCGACGTGGCCGCGGTGACCCCGGTCATCCTGTCGGCACTCAACTTCCTCGGTGCGGCCGTCACCACCCACGTGGTGGACGAGGCGCTGGCACCCCTGAGTGAGGGCGCCCGCCGCCGACTGGTGACGGTCTTCCGGCGCGGCGACACCGGCGAGTCCCGGCCCCGGCCCCGGCCGGCGGCGGCGATCAAACAGCGCACCGCCCCGGAGTCCGACGACTGGCACGAGATCACCATCCACCTGGTGCCGCTGCTCAAGCAGCACGGCCTCAACGCCGGCGGCGCGGGGGAGGCGGCCCAGCACATCGTCACGGTGCTCCGCAGGTACGACTGACCGTCCCTATAGTTGCCTCGTGCAGCGGGGACTGACCTATCACGACGCTCTGAAACTGCTCGGCGGCTCCGGGCCGTTCATGCGGATCACCGACAACGTGCTGGGCGGCGCGCTCGCCGTGGCCACGGCCGGCGGCAGCGAGGTGGCGCTGAGCCTCTTCGATGCCAAGGGCGAGGCGGTCCGGCTCGGCCACCTGGTCACCGACAAGATCACCGAGCTGGTACGCGGCCACGGCCGCCACAGCCGCAGCCGGCGCCTGCAAGCCGCCCACGGCGTCCTGGTGGTCGGCGCCTTCTTCGAGGCTCTCGACGTCTGCCTGGGTGCGGCCGGCCTGGACGAGGCCGGTCTCACCCGTGCCGAGCAGGCGGGACTGGTCGCTGCCGCGGCGCTGCCCGCCGACTGGCCGTCCCGGCTGCTCGCCGCCCGGATCCCGGCGCCCGGCCCGGATCAGCCCTACGACCGGCTCCTCGCCGAACTGCGCGACTGGTTCCGGGCCACGACCGGCGCCACCATGGACCACCTGGCGAAACTGGCCGCCTGGGACGGCCGGGCCGACCTCGCCGAGCCGTTCCGGCGGGTCCTGCCCGACCTGGCCCTCACCCGCTACGAGGACGGCGTCCGTCGGCTCGCCGCGGAGGCCCCCGAGTTCGGCATCTGGATGCGCCTGCTCGCCGACCGGGCGGCCACCCGGGGCCTGGCGGATCTGGAACACGTTCTGTTGCGGGTCACCTCGCACCGGGACCCGGCCCGCCACCGCGCCGCGCTCGCCCTGACGTACCGCGCGGAGCTCGGCCAGCCCGTCCTCGGTGGCGACTCCGGCGAACTGGTCCTGCCGGCCATCGCCGCCGGTTACCTCGACCCGGCGTTCCGGGTGAAAACGGCCGGACCGGGCGCCCACCCGGCCGTGGAGAGCTGGTGGGACACCGAACCCCGTGACGACCTGGCAACCTTCCTCGCCACGTACCTGACGACCCCGCAGGCCGCCGACGCGCCCCTGCTGCTGCTCGGCCAGGCCGGCTCGGGCAAGTCGGCGCTGACCCGGGTGCTCGCCGCCCGGCTGCCGGCCGCCGACTTCCTGGTGGTCCGGGTGGTGCTGCGCAAAGTCCGTGCCGAGGCGGAGATCCAGGACCAGATCGAGCAGGCGTTGCGGACCACGATCGGCGAGACCGTCGCCTGGCCGGAACTGGCCCGCGACGCCGACGCCGCGATGCCGGTGGTGCTCCTGGACGGCTTCGACGAACTGCTCCAGGCCACCGGCATCCACCAGTCCGACTACCTGCAGCGGGTGGCCGCCTTCCAGCAGCGGGAAGCCACCCTGGGCCGGCCGGTCGCGGTGATGGTCACCAGCCGGACCGTGGTCGCCGACCGGGCCCGCGTCCCGCACGGCAGCCTGGTGGTCCGCCTCGAACCGTTCGGCGAGGCCCACCTGGAACGCTGGCTGGAGATCTGGAACCACACCAACGCCGCCCGCTGGACCGACGGCCGCCGCCCACTCACCATGGACGTGCTGCGGCGCTTCCCGGACCTGGCCGTCCAGCCGCTGCTGCTGCTCATGCTCGCCCTCTACGACGCGGGCGACAACGCGCTGCACGACGCCGGCGACGAACTCGGCACCGGACAGCTCTACGAACGTCTGCTCCGCGAGTTCGCGACCCGCGAGGTCCGCCGGGTGCACGGCGCCCAGCCGGACACCGTGATGCCCGCCCTGGTCGAGGACGAACTGCTGCGCCTGTCGGTGGTCGCCTTCGCGATGTTCCACCGGCTGCGCCTCTGGGTCACTACCGAGGAACTCGACGCCGACCTGGCCGGCCTCGGACTCCAGCCGGCTCGCCGGTCCACGCAGGACTTCCGCACCCCGCTGACCGCGGGCCAGGAGATGGTCGGCCGGTTCTTCTTCATCCAGCGGGCCCAGGCGTCACAGGACGATCAGACCCGGCAGACGTACGAGTTCCTGCACGCGACCTTCGGCGAATACCTGGTCGCCCGCCTCGTGGTGCAGGCCCTGGCCGACGTGACCGCCCGGTCCCGGGCCCGCACCCTGCGACTCGGGCAGGCCGAGGACGACGAACTGCTGCAGTCCCTGCTCGGCTACACGCCCCTGTGTGCGCGGGCCACCGTCCTGCCGTTCGCCGCCGAACTGCTCGACCGGGCCGGCGCCGCCGAGATCCGCGAGTGGATCGTGGAACGCCTGCGGACGGCGGTGACCCGCCCGCAGCACACGCCCCGCTCGTACCGTCCGGTGGACAAACGCGCCGACCACTGGATGCACACGTACTCGTTCAACCTGACGCTGCTGGCCCTCGCCTGCGGCGGACCCCTGCGCGCGTCCGAGTTGTTCCAGCGGGCCGAGGATCCGGCCGGCCGGCTGCGCGACACCGCCCTGCAGTGGCGGGCGGCCGTGCCGGGCGGCATGTTCCTGGACGCCATGGACACGATCACCGTCGACCGCACCTGGACCGCCGACCGCCGTCGCGACCTGGTCCTGGCCCGCCGCCCGCAGCCGTCCACTCCGTCCGGCCCGTCCGCCCCGTCTGCTCCGTCCGCCGCTTCGGGGTCCGCCTCGTCTGTCGTCTCCCCGTCTGTCGCTTCGGGGTCCGCCCTCTCGTCCGGTGATCTGGACGGCGGGGTGGATCTGCTCTGGTCCCACAAACTCACCGAAGCCGTGGACCGCAGCGACTGGACCGGCCTTCAGCCCGCCCTCACCTCGATGCGGCTGTCCGGTGCCCTGAGTGACGACATCCTGCGGCACGCGCTGGAACCCGTCCTGCAACAGGCGCCCGAACTGGTCTTCAACCTGGTGGCGCACGGCGGGAACGACGCCGAGTCCCCGGCCCGCAGCCTGATCGGCCTCGCGATGGCGTCACACCTCGCCGCCGACCACAAGGATCTGCTGACGGCGTACGAGCGTGCGGTCACCGCTGTGACGTCGTCCGGCCTGGACGCCTCGGCGAGGGCACTCGGCGTTGCTGTGGTGCTGCGGGCCCTCGCCGGAGACGAAGCCGTGCTCACTCCGGACCAGGTATCCGATCTGCGACGACGCCTGTCTTCCGGGTGACCGGCGTCTTCCGGGTGACCGGCGCCGTCCGATCGCGGTGGCGCCGGAAGAGCCGGTACACGCCGGCCGCCAAGCGGCCCATCGACTCGTCGATCGCCCGCACCGACTCGCTGTGCAGGTGTGCCATCTGCCAGAAGTAGCCCGGCTGCTGCATCCGTGTGCCTTCCCGTTCGGGGTGAGTTCACGGATACGTCGAGGCGGCCATCCAGAAATCGACACTTCCGCTCTCTTCGTCTGTCCCGGCCCGGCGGGAGGGTCAGAGACCTTCGCGGCCGGTGGACCAGTAGGGCTTGGTCGCGATG
Organism: Actinoplanes rectilineatus; assembly: GCF_000962825.1. Lineage (GTDB taxonomy): Bacteria > Actinomycetota > Actinomycetes > Mycobacteriales > Micromonosporaceae > Actinoplanes > Actinoplanes rectilineatus. The sequence goes on along the minus strand of NZ_JZKF01000014.1, from coordinate 44,353 downwards.
ACGCGACGGGAAAGTCCGCGATTGATCAGCGCTCGGCGTTGGCGCTGGATGGATTGGGCGTGGCCGAGCAGCAGCGCGCCGTCCACATCGGCCAATGCGGCCGACGCGTTCTCCCGAGTTGCCGACGTCTCGTCCAATGCGGCCGACGCGTTCTCCCGAGCTGCCGACGTGTCGTCCAGCGCTGCCGACTCCAGCCAGGACTGCACGGTGTCGCCGGGAGCGCCGTTCGCCGGCAGGAACCGGAAGGCGGGCCAGCGGGCAGCGAGCGGTTCGACGGCGGCCGCCGGCACCTCGACCACGACGACATGCCCGGACTCCGCCCGAGCCCGTGCCTCCATGCCGCCGACGCGGAGCGCGCCGACGTCGTGTGCGCCGCTGTGGAGTGTGCCGTTGTCGAGCGTGCCGGTGGGGAGTGTGGCGGTGTCGAGGGCGGCGGGGCTTCGCGGCGCGACTCCTGTGCCGGTGGTGGCCGGGACCAGGGCGGCGAACGTACCCAGGGCGGAGTCGTCACCCAGGTGGAGGCGACGGGTGCCGGGTGCGCGCAGCGGGATGTGCACGGCCGCGAGTGCCGACACCTCGTCACCGGGGCGGAGGGCCTTGACGAAGGCGGCGCCCGGGCCGCCGGAGGAGACGGCGGCCAGGATCTCGATGTGCGGGCCGTCCGCGGTGTGGACCGTGTAGCGGCGGCTCAGCGTGGGGGAGACCCGGAACTGGACCTCGTGGCCGGGGCGCCAGCCGCCCGCCGGGGGAGGCGCGTCCAGGGTGAGCTCGACGAAGCCGGGCGCCGGGGTCGTGGTGCGCAGGACGCGGGCGGTGCGCCCCATGGCGGCGGCGAAGAGGTTGCCGATGACGGCGGGAGCCTTGGGCATGGCGGCGACACTACACCGTGCAGTGTAGTTGAGATAGGGTGATCGCCGGAGGTGCTGATGAAGACGCTGCGTGCGGGCTCACCGGCGAAGCGGGCGGCGATCCTGGTCGCCGCCCGGGAGTTGTTCCTGCGGGACGGGGTGGACCGGGTCAGCATGGACGCGGTCGCCGCGCGGGCCGCGGTGTCGAAACGGACCGTCTACGACTATTTCGGCGACAAGCGGACGTTGTTCCTGGCGATCCTGGCCGACGCCGCCGACTCGCTGAACGGCATCGCACGCCGGGCCATCGACGAGCACCTCCCCGACGATCCCGCGATCACCACGGTCGCCGGGCTGGGGGAGGCGCTGACCGCCCTCGCCGTCGACCTGAGCATGACGGTGGTCCGGTCCACCGACTACGCGGCGGTCTTCGCGCTGGTCGCCCAGCAGCGCGGTCAGGAGGGTTCGCCGGGCGACGACGTCGACACGCTGGCGGTGCACGACGCGGTCGCGGACCGGTTCGCCCGCTTCGCCGGCCACGGACTGCTGGAGCTCGACGACCCGCGGGAGGCGGCCCACCACTTCGGTGCGCTCACCCTGTTGCTTGCCTCGGACGAGCAGCCCTTCCCGTCGAGGGCCGACCCCGAACGGATCCGCCGAACGGTGACAGGCGGGGTACGCGCCTTCATGCGCGCCTACGCACCCCGCTGACGGCACCCGCGGGCCCCGCCGGATGGCCGGTGTGTGCGCGGCGATGGCCGGTGTGTGCGCGGCGATGGCCGGCGTGGGCGTGGCGCGAGGTGTGGCTGCTCGCGCCCCGTCGAGCGGTTGTCCGTGGTGGTCAGCGGCGGGACTTCGGCAGTGTCGCCTTGACCGCGGTCGGCATGGTCTTCAGCGTGTTCAGCACCGACCGGGTGCCGGTCGCGCCGTCCACCAGGTACTGGTCGATGATCGTGTCGGCGCAGAGGCCGGTGATCGAGACGACCTCCTTCGCGGTGCCGCTCCAGCCGGCCGACGTTCCGGCGTGCACCCCGTTGATCCGGGCGGTCTGCACCCGGACGCAACCGGCGAACCGGAACACGTCGGCGATGTACTGTCCGGAACCGGTCAGGCCGGCCGCTTCCACGAGGCGGCGGACCTCCGGGGCGTCGCCGTCGCCGCGGATCAGGGCGGGCAGGGCGGCCGCGGCGTAGTCGGCGCGGACCTTCATCAGCGCGTCGGCGCTGGCCGGGGTGAGGACCTGGCCGTGCGGCAGGAGCAGGGTGATCAGTTCGAGGCCGCCGTCGAGGGCCAGCACCGACCAGTCGGGCTTGCCGCCGGGAACGTTCTCGGCCTTCGCGCCGGTCACCGCGACGCTGTCGCTGAGGTATGCCAGCGTGGCGTTGCGCAGCGCGGCCACCGTGCCGTTCTCGGCGTCCGGAATGTCCGCACCAGCAGGAATCGCCCCGGTGCCGGACCCCGAACTGCCGGAGACGACAGCACCGGATCCCGAACCGCCGGAGACGACAGCAGCGGAACCAGAAGTACGGGAACCCGCGGAGAGCGGCGCCACGACCGGGAACGCCCCGTCGGCCAGCAGACTCTCGGTGGTCCGCTTCACCGACGCCTTGGCCGCGCTGGTGGCGTACCCCCAGAAGGTGCGGGTCGCCCCGTACGACACCGGCAGCACCGTGCCCGTGCTCGTGCGGATCCGGTCGCCGGTGATGTCCCGTTCGAGATCCCACGTGCCGACCGCGAAACTGTCGAACAGCACGGTGTCGGCGTTGACCGTGTTCTCCACGTAGTCGATGACCGTGCCGGTCAGCGGCACCCACCCGTTCAGCTCCGGCGCCCAGCCGAACACGTTCAGCATGGTCGGGTCGATGCCGTACGGCAGGTTCTCGTAGCGCAGCGAGATCCGCGCCCGGCCGAGCACGCCGGACTCCACGTTCATCGAGACCATGTCACCCAGCAGGAGGATCCCGTCGGGGGCGGCCCTGTTCGCGGGGATCGGGTCGGCGGCGAACCGGATCCGCGCCTCCCCGGTGACGGTGTTCTCCGGCACGGACAGGCGGACACCGCCGTCCAGAGCGGACATCAGGCCGCCGTCGGCGCCCACGCCGCGCACATCACTCGCACCGATCAGGGCACACGCCCCCAGGACCGCTGCGAGACCGGTGACCAGAGCTCCCGCTCCGATACGCCGTACCAGATTCATGTTCGTCCTCCCCGGCGCGGAAGGATAGCCGTGACTTGTTACGGCTGTCCGGGGACCCGGTCGTACTTAACGGTCACTTCGGCAGCCGTACGTCGGAGGTTAACCGTTCGCGTGCGGTCCGCACCGTCAGTGATATGACTCTTCGGGTGCGATCACCCTGGCGGCGTCCGGCCCGAATCGTGCCGCTCGCGTTCCTCGCTCTGATCGCGGTCGGCACCGCGCTCATGATGCTCCCCGCCGCGCGTGCCGATCCGGGCCACGCGCCGTTCGTCACCGCCCTGTTCACGGCGGCTTCGGCGGTGTGCGTGACGGGTCTCGCGGTGGTCGACACACCCACCTATTGGAGCACCTTCGGTCATGTCCTGCTGACGGTCCTGTCGCAGATCGGCGGCTTCGGCATCGTGACCCTGGCCACCCTGCTGAGCCTCCTGGTGTCCCGAAGGTTGGGATTGAGCGGACGGCTCCTGGCGCAGGCGGAGAGTTCCGGTCTGAGCGGCGGGAACATCCGCGGTGTCCTCTTCCGGGTGGCGATGGTCATGCTGGTCGCGGAGAGTGCCATCGCCGTCGTGCTCACCCTGCGTTTCATGATCGGGTACGGGTATCCGCCCGGCCGTGCGACGTGGGAGGCGGTCTTCCATGCCGTCCAGGCGTTCAACAACGCCGGGTTCGCGCTCTACCCGGACAGTCTCGTCCGGTTCGTCACCGATCCCTGGATCTGTGTCCCGCTCGCGCTCGGCGTCTTCGCCGGTTCGATCGGTTTCCCGGTGCTGTTCGAGCTGGCCCGGGAGTGGCGGCGCCCGGGCATCTGGTCGACGCACACCTGGTTGACGGTGTCCGGCACGGTGCTGCTCAGCATCGTCGGCTTCCCGGTGTTCCTGATCTTCGAGTGGCGCAATCCGGGCACGCTCGGACTGCTCGACACCCCGGGCAAGATCCTCGCCGCGTTCACCCAGGACGTGATGACCCGGTCCGGTGGCTTCAACAGCATCGACCTGGGCAAGATGAACAGCGAGACGATCGCGGTCACCAACGGCCTGATGTTCATCGGCGGGGGCAGCGCCAGCACCGCCGGCGGCATCAAGCTGACCACGTTCCTGCTCCTGGCGTTCGTCATCTGGGCCGAGATCCGTGGCGAGCCGGACGTGGTGATCCGCAAGCGCCGGATCGCCGAGGAGACGCAGCGTCAGGCCCTCACGGTGGCGCTGATGGGTGTCGCGCTGGTCGCCACCGGTACCGTCGTTCTGGACGCGCTGACCGAGGACGTGCCGTTCGACCGGGCACTGTTCGAGGTGACCTCGGCGTTCGCCACGGTCGGCCTGAGCACCGGCATCACCCCGAGCCTGCCGCCGTCCGCGCAGCTCGTCCTCGTCGCCCTGATGTACGTCGGACGGGTCGGCACGATCGCGGTCGGCACCGCCATCGCGTTGAACACCCGTCGCCGGCACTACCGATACCCGGAGGAGAGACCCCTAGTTGGCTGAGAAGTCCCGCAGAGGCGAGAAGGCGGAGAGGCCCCGCAGGGGCGAGAAGCTGTCCAAGGGCGAGCACGTCGCCGTGATCGGGCTGGGCCGGTTCGGCGGTTCGGTCGCGGAGGCCCTGCTGGACCTGGGCTACGAGGTGCTCGGCATCGATTCCGATCCGCGCATCGTGCAGGACTGGTCGGACCGGCTCACCCACGTGGTGGAGGCGGACTCCACCGACGAGGACGCGCTGCGCCAGCTCGGCGTGCACGAGACCACCCGGGCGGTGGTCGGCATCGGCACCAACCTGGAGACCAGCGTGCTGACCGTGCTCACGCTGACCGAGCTGGGCGTCCCGGAGGTGTGGGCGAAGGCGACCAGCACCAAGCACGGCCGGATCCTGGCCCGGGTCGGCGCGCACCACGTCGTCCACCCGGAGTCGGAGATGGGGGAGAAGGTCGCGCACCTGATCACCGGCCGGATGCTCGACTACATCGAGTTCGACGACGGGTTCGCCATCGCCAAGGTGCAGTCGCCGCAGGATGCGGCCGGCCGCACCCTGGCCGATCTGGCCCTGCGGACCCGCTGGGGCGTGACCGTGGTCGGGGTGAAACGTCCCGGCCAGGACTTCGAGTACGCCCGTCCGGAGACCGTCATCCCGCCGGACGCGCAGCTCATCGTGGCCGGCCCGACCGAGAAGGTCGAGGCGTACGCGGAGGCGGTTTGAGAATCCCGGCGCGCACGCGGGAGGATCGTCGGGTGAGCGTGAACGGGGACCGGGGCGAGCGGCTGCGCGTGGCGCTGTTCGGCGTCCTGCGGACCGGGCGCGGTGACGCCGAGATCACGCTGCCCGGCGCCCGTCTGCGGGTCCTGCTGGCCCGGCTCGCGGTGTCCGCCGGCAATCCGGTGTCCGCCGGTGCGCTGACCGCCGCGCTGTGGCCGTCCGAGCAGCCCGCCGATCCGGCGAACGCGCTGCAGTCGCTGGTGTCGCGGCTGCGCCGGCTGCTCGGTCCGGGCGACGTCACCCAGGTCGAGGGCGGCTACCGGCTGGCGGTGACCGCCGACGACGTGGACACCGCCCGGTTCGAGCGGCTGGCCGCCGCCGGCCGGGACTGTCTGCGGGCCGGCGAGCCCGCGGCCGCGGCGCAGCTGCTCGGCGAGGCGGTGGAGATCAGCCAGGGGCCGGGCGCGGCGCGAGGTGGCGGATCAGGTGCGGTGGAGCTGCGAGGTGGCGGGCCGGTCGCCGCGGAGCTGGCCGAGGCTGCTCCGGCGCTCGCCGCCCGGCTCGCCCAGGCGGTCGCCGGGACGGTCGCCGACCTGGCCGAGGCCGAGCTGGCCCTGGGGTTGGCCGGCGAGGCCGCGGACCGGCTGACCACGCTGCTCGCCGAGGACCCGCTTGCGGAACGGCCGGCCGGGCTGCTGATGGACGCGCTGACCGCCGGCGGACGGCAGGCCGACGCACTCGCCGTCTTCGAACGGATCCGGGCCGAGCTCGCGGAGCAGCTGGGCGCGGACCCGGGTGCGGCGCTGCGGGACCGGCATCTGCGGTTGTTGCGTGCTCCGGCCGTACCCGACGAGGATCTTGATGGGGGTGACTCGCCGCCGACGAACCTGCCCGCGCCCCTGACCGGTTTCATCGGCCGGGAGGAGGACCTGGCCCGGGTGAACACGCTGCTCGGCCAGGGTCGGCTGGTGACCGTGCTGGGGCCGGGCGGCGCGGGCAAGACGCGGCTGGCACTGGAGGCGGCGCGGGGCCGCTTGGACCGTTGTCGCGACGGCACGTGGCTCGTCGACCTCACGTCGGTGACCGAGCCGGCCAAGGTCGCCACGGCGCTGCTCACCGCCGCCGGGCTGCGCGGCTCGGCGCTGTTCGACCCGGTCGAGCGGGCCCGGCACGAGGGCCGCGACGAACTCGACGTGCTCACCGAGCAGCTCGCCGGCCGGGAGACGCTGCTGGTGGTGGACAACTGCGAGCACCTGATCGACGCGGTCGCGCACCTGATGACCACGCTGCTGGCCCGCTGTCCGCGGCTGCGGGTGCTGGCCACCAGCCGGGAGCCGCTGGCGATCGACGGCGAGTCGCTGGTGCCGCTCGGCCCGCTCGGTCTGCCCGAGCCGGACGACACACCGGAGCAGGCGGCGCAGTCCCCAGCCGTGCGGCTGTTCGTGCAGCGGGCCGCAGCGGTCCGGCCCGGTTTCACGGTCGACGGTGACAGCGCCGGCGACGTGATCCGGGTGGTTCGCGGCCTGGACGGCCTGCCGTTGGCCCTGGAGCTGGCCGCGGCCCGGTTGCGCACGCTGGCCCTGCCCGATCTGGCGGACGGCCTCTCCGACCGGTTCCGGATGCTCACCACCGGCAGCCGCACCGCCCAGCCGCGGCACCGCACCCTGGGCGCGGTGATCGACTGGAGCTGGCAGCTGCTCTCCGGCCCGGAACGCATCCTGGCCGAGCGGGTCGCAGTGTTGCCCGGCGGTGTCAACCTGGCCTCCGCCGTCGCGGTCGCGGCGGGCACTCCGGTGCCCGTCCGGGACGTTCCCGACCTGCTCGCCGCCCTGGTCGACCGGTCGTTGCTGCGGCTCGCGCCGGACAGTGGGCGATATCGGATGCTGGAGACCATCCGGGAGTACGGCCTGGCGCGCCTCACCGAGCAGGGTGTCCTCGGCGCGGTCCGGGAGGCCGCGGCCCGGCACCTCGCCGCGGTCGTCGCCGCCCAGGACCCGATCCTGCGCACCGCGGGCCAGCTCAGCGCCATTCGCGTGTTCACCAGTGAGTACGACAACGTCCTCGCCGCCCTGCGGCACTTCTGCGACGCCGGTGACGCCTCCGCGGCGCTGGGTCTCGCCCTCGATCTGTCCTGGTTCTGGCAGATGTTCGGGCGGGAGGCCGACGCGGGTTACTGGCTGACCGCGGCCGTCTCGGTCGCCGGTGATGCGGACCTGGCCCGGGTCAGCGCCGCGCGGGCACTCATGGTGCTCAACCGGCACCTCGAACCCGGCGCCCTGACCGAGAACGCTCAGCAGCGCCGGGAGCGGCTGACCGAGCTTGCCCAGACCATCCTGACGCTTCCGCCACTGCCCGGGCCGATCGGCGCGGTGTCCGCGTTCACGCTCTACCTCGCCGGACAGGAGGAGGCCGCCGCCGCCCACATCGAGCGGCTGGTGCAGGGGCCGGACCTGTGGATGGCCGCGCTGGCGCGGACGTTCCGGGCGCAGGTCGCCGAGAACCAGGGCGACATGGCGCAGCTCGCCGAGGACGTCACCGCCGCGCTCGCCGGGTTCCGGCAGGTGGGGGACCGCTGGGGCCAGGCCACCGTCCTGCCGATGCGGTCGGTGCTCCGGCAGTACGAGGGTGACCTGGACGGCGCCGTCGCCGACCTGCGGGCCACCCGCGCGCTGGCCCGCGAGTTCGGTGCCCTGGACCTCGGCGACGAGACCTTCATCGATCTGCGCTGGGCCGAGCTGCACATGCGCCGTGGCGAGCCGGCCGAGGCGGGCGCCGCGATCACGGCCGCCCGGGCCCGCGCGGAGCGGTCCGGTTCGCCGGAGATGAGCCTGCTGGTCGACGCGCTCGAGGCCGGGATGCAGGTCTGGCTGGGCGACCTGGACCGGGCCGACGAGCTCCTGGCCCGGGCCGGGCGGGCCGCCCCGGGCATGGTGGTGATGAGTGGCGACCACGGCACGGCCATCGTCGCCTCGATCCGGGCGACGATCGCCCTGCGCCGCGGCGACCCGGCCACCGCGGAACGCGAGCTGGCCACGGCGTACCAGGCGGGGCTGGAGACCGGGGACATGCCGATCCTGGCGATGGTCGCGGTCACGGCGGCGGCGCTGGCGGTGGCGGTCGGCCGGCCCCGGGAGGCGGCGGGTCTGCTGGGCGCGGCGGCCCGGCTGCGCGGGGCGGACGACCCGACCGACATGCAGGTGTCGGCGGTGTCGGCGGACGCCCGCGCGGTGCTCGGCGAGGAGGCTTTCCGGGCGGCGTACGACGTGGGCCGTGCGCTGGACACGTCGTCCGCGCAGGACCAGGTGGATCCCGCGCGGCTGGCCCGGGCAGCTCTGCCCGGGCCCTCGCTTCCCTGAGCCGTCAGGCGCGGCGGGCGCCGGCCCGCAGCGGCACGAACAGCACCGGTTACGCCCGCCGGGCGTAGGCCCGCAGCGCGAGCGGCACGAACACCACCAGCAGGCCGGCCATCCAGATCAGCGTCACCGTCAGGTGCGCGGCGACCGGACCGCCCACGAGCAGCCCGCGGATCGTCGCCACCAGCGGCGTGATCGGGTTGACCTGCACGAACGCCTGCAGCCAGCCGGGGAGCGTGTCGGTCGCGACGAACACGTTGCTGCCGAAGGTCAGCGGCAGCACCAGCATGAACATCACGCCCTGCACCGCGCCCGAGGTCCGCACGATCATGCCGACCCAGACCGAGATCCAGCAGAAGCAGAGTCCGAACCCGACGGACAGGGCGACCGCGGCCACCGCCGGCAGGAAACCGGTCTCCACCCGGAAGCCCATGATCGTGCCGAAGGTCAGCATGACCAGGCAGACCGACAGGTACCGGACGACGTCCGCCAGGACCGCACCGACCAGTGGTGCCGCCCGGGAGATCGGCAGCGAACGGAACCGGTCGAAGACGCCCTTCTCGATGTCCGCGTTGAGGTTCTGGCCGAGCGCCACGCCGCCCATCGCCAGCGACTGGGCGAGCATGCCGGGCAGCAGGAACTGCAGGTAAGCGTGCCGGTCGCCGTCGCCGATCGCGCCGCCGAACAGGTACGTGAACAGCAACAGGAAGATCACCGGCTGGATGGTGACGTCGATCAGCGCTTCCGGCGTACGCATCGTCTTGATCAGGCTGCGCTGGGCCAGCGCGCCGCTGTGGGTGAGCACGCTCATACCGGGGCCTCCGTCCGGGTACGGCCGGTCAGGGTGTGGAAGACCTCGTCGAGGCTGGGCAGGTGCAGGGCCAGTTCGGTGACTTCGACACCCTCGGCCCGCATCTGGGCGACCGCGTCGGCCAGGGCGGCGTCGCTGGTCACCGGCACCGAGGCGGTGCCGGGCCGGCTGCCGGCCGCCTCGTCCTTCGCCGCCGTGGTGCCGGGCGCGGCCACCGCGTCGAGCACCCGCAGCACGTCCGGAAGGCGTTCCGGGTCGGCCGGGCGGACCTTCAGGGTCTGGCCGCCGACGCGCCGTTTCAGGCCGTCCGGGGTGTCGTGGGCGATCACCCGGCCGTGGTCCACCACCACGATCTCGTCGGCGAGCGCGTCCGCCTCCTCCAGGTACTGGGTGGTCAGCAGCACGCTGGCGCCCCGCGTCACCTGGGAGCGGACCACGCCCCACATGTCCTCGCGCTTGGCCGGGTCCAGGCCGGTGGTCGGCTCGTCCAGGAAGATCACCTCGGGGTGGCCGACCAGGCTCGCCGCCAGGTCGAGGCGGCGGCGCATGCCACCGGAGTAGGTCTTGGCCGGGCGCCCGGCCGCCTCCTGCAGACCGAACCACTCGAGCAGCTCGACGGCGCGCCGCTTGGCGTCGCGGCCGGGCATGTCCAGCAGACGGCCGATCAGCACCAGGTTCTGGGTGCCGGTCAGATCCTCGTCGACCGAGGCGTACTGGCCGGTCAGGCCGATCTTGCGCCGGACCTGATCGGGGTGCTTGAGCACGTCGACGCCGGCCACGAACGCCGTGCCCTCGTCCGGGCGCAGCAGGGTCGCCAGCACCCGCACGGCGGTCGTCTTGCCGGCTCCGTTCGGCCCGAGCACGCCGAGCACGGTGCCGCGGCGCATCGCCAGGTCGACGCTGTCCAGCGCCTGGGTCTCCCCGAATCTCTTGCGCAGCCCTTCGGCGCGCACCACCAGGTCTTCCACGATCCCGCATCCCCTCCGTGGGTGGCCACGCGCTGTCGCGCGGCCCGAGGGAAAGACTGGGGGGTGGGTCTGGCACGGCGCGCACGTCACGCTGGCATCGGGCTGTCACACCCCTGATCTCGTACGCCTGCCGTGAGCGTCCCGTGTCAGTCCAGCGCGCCGAGCCGTTCCGCCCCGGTGCTGACGACGCCCGGGAACGCGTCGCCCTCGTCGCCGTCGGCCTTCCCGTCGTGGATCTCGATGAACACCTCGCCGACGTCGCCGTGGGCCACCGCCGCGAAGAGCACCACGTCGTCGTCCTCGGAGCCGCCCTCCGGAACGCCGATGAGCGCGGCCGCGTCGGCGTCGAGTCCGGGCAGGGCGATCGCCGAGTAGCGTCGTTGCGCGCCGTTCGCGCCGTTCGCGCCGGTGGTCACCGGGCAGCGGTCCGGTGCGGTGGCGATCTCGCGAACCAGGCCGCGGGCCTTCGCCGCGCCGGGCTCGGCGATGATGTTGATGAGGGTGCGGCCGTCGTCGGTGATGAAGTACCGGTAGACCGAGGCGATGCCGGGGCCGGCGGGTGGTTTCGACTCGTCGCAGAGGTCCTCGCCGCTGAAGGTGGTGTCCGCGTTCTCGCGGCCCTCCTCGAAGACCTCGTAGCCGGGTGGCAGCTGGTCGACGGTGAGCAGGGCCTTCATCAGGTCGTCGGCGGGGGTGGCCGCGGCGTGGGCCGGTGCGCTGACGACGGCGGTCAGCAGGGCGGCGAGGATGACTCTCATCCCCTCACGGTAGGTTCGACGATTCGTGATTTTTCGGATAAGAGCCTTTGCGGGGTTACGTCCATTTTCATGGCTTTATGAAAGAGAAGGCCCCGCCGCGCTTTTACGCGGCGGGGCCGATGTCTCCCCGGTCTCAGGAGGCCGGAGTGCTCGCCGTGGGTTCCGGCTCGGCCTTCGCCGGGCCGTGGTCGTCGACCATCGTGGACTCGTCGAACGGGTCACCGCCGGAGAGCACCAGCTGGGCCCGCTCCCGGTCGAACTCCTTGGTCCAGGTGCCGATCAGGACGGTCGCCACCGCGTTGCCGGCGAAGTTGGTCAGCGCCCGGGCCTCGGACATGAACCGGTCGATCCCGACGATCAGGCCGACACCGTCGACCAGGTCGGGGCGGTGGCTCTGCAGGCCGCCGGCCAGGGTGGCCAGGCCCGCGCCGGTCACACCGGCGGCACCCTTCGATGCGATGATCATGAACAGCAGCAGGGAGACCTGCTCGGCGACGCTCAGCGGGTCGCCCATCGCCTCGGCCACGAACAGCGACGCCATGGTCAGATAGATGGCGGTGCCGTCCAGGTTGAACGAGTAACCGGTCGGCACCGTGATGCCGACGACCGGGCGGGAGACGCCGACGTGCTCCATCTTGGCGATCAGGCGGGGCAGCGCCGACTCGGACGACGACGTCGACACGATCAGCAGGAACTCGCGGGCCAGGTACTTGAACAGGGTGAAGATGTTGATCCGGGCGACCGCCCAGAGGATCGCGCCGAGCATGCCGAAGACGAAGAGGGCGCAGGTGATGTAGAAGCCGAGCATGATCTGCGCCAGGCTGATCAGGGCGTCGACGCCGGTCGCGCCGACCACCGCGGCCATCGCGCCGAACGCGCCGATCGGGGCCAGCCACATCAGCATGGCCAGCACCTTGAAGACGACCTTCTGGAAGTAACCGATGCCCCGCAGGATCGGCTCCGACACGGAACCCAGGCCCTGCAGCGCGAACCCGACCAGCAGCGCCGCGAGCAGCGTCTGCAGCACGTTGCCGTCGGTGAGCGGCGAGAGCAGGGTGGTCGGGATGATGCCGAGCAGGAAGTCGGCGGTGCTCTCCGTCGCGGTGTCACCGACCGCCTTCTGGCCGGCCTCGGCGATCGAGGCGTCCAGGTGCAGGCCGGCGCCGGGGTGGATGATGTTGCCGACGACCAGGCCGATGGCGAGGGCCACCGTGGACATCGTGAGGAAGTAACCGAGGGCCAGACCGCCGACCTTGCCGACCTTGGCGGCCTGCCGGACCGAGCCGACGCCGAGGACGATGGTGCAGAAGATGACCGGACTGATCATCATCTTGATCAGGTTGACGAAGCCGGTGCCGATCGGGCGCAGCTCGACCGCCGTGTCGGGGATGAGCAGACCGACGGCGATGCCGAGCAGGACGGCCACGACGACCGCCGGATACAGGTAACGGGTGCGGTCCTTGTTGACCGGCGGGGCGGAAGCGGTTTCCATGACGAGAATGTGGCCTGGGTCTCACGCCGGATCACCATTACGTTCATTCTGTTCACCCGCACGAAACAAGATCAAGATCAAGGACTCGATGTGGTACGACGCTGGAGCATCGCCCAGCAGCTGTTCGCCCTCCAGGTGCTGGTGGTGACACTGCTGGTCGCGAGTGGCACGGCGGGTGCGGTCCTGCTCGCCCGCCGCGACGCGCGCAACGCCGCGATCGAGGAGGTCACCGCGGTGGCCGAGACGATCGCGCACTCGCCCGCGGTGATCGAGGCGCTGCACACCGCCGACCCGACACCCCTGCTCCAGCCGTACGCGGAGGAGACCCGGGTGGCCACCGAGACCGACTTCGTGGTGGTGATGGCGACCGACCGCACCCGCTACACCCACCCGACCGCGGCCCTGATCGGCCGGCCGTTCGCCGGGTCGGTCGCCGAGGCACTCGCCGGCGGCATGGTCATCGAGGAGTACCGGGGGAGTCTGGGCGACTCGGTGCGTACCGTGGTGCCGGTCCGCGAAACGGGCGGCGGGCCGGTGATCGGGCTGGTCTCGGTCGGCATCACCACCGAGGCGATCAACCGGGACCTGCTCGCCCAGGTCCCCGGCGTCGCCGCCGCCACCGGGGCGGCCCTGCTGCTCTCCGCGGCCGGCGCCTGGCTGCTCAGCCGTCGCCTGCGCCGCCAGACGCACGGACTCGGGCCGGCCGAGATGACCCGGATGTTCGAGTACTACGACGCCGTCCTGCACGCCGTCCGCGAAGGACTCGTGGTGGTCGGCCGAGACGGCCGGGTCGAGCTGATCAACGACGAGGGACGGCGGCTGCTCGGCGCGGCCGCGGACGGCCCGGTCGAGCTGCCGGCCGAGGTCAGCGCCCTGATCACCGAACAACGCCCGACCGTCGACGAACCGGTGCTCCTCGGCGACCGGGTACTCGTGGCCAGCCGCCGGGACGCGCGCTTCGACGGGCGTACCCTCGGATCGGTCCTGACCCTGCGGGACCACACCGAACTCCGCGCGCTGACCGGTGAGCTGGATTCGGTCCGCGGCCTGACCGAGGCGCTGCGCGCGCAGGCGCACGAGGCCGCCAACCGCCTGCACACCGTGCTGACCATGGTCGAGCTCGGCCGGGTCGACGAGGCGCTGCGCCTGGGCACCGCCGAGCTGCAGCTGGCCCAGCAGCTCACCGACCAGGTGGTCGGTGCCCTCGACGAACCCGCCCTTGCGGCGCTGCTGCTCGGCAAATCGGCACAGGCCGGCGAACGCGGCGTGGAACTCACCGTGGACGACGACTCGCAGCTCAGCGGCGAACCGCTGTCCGGTCGCGACCTGCTGACCGTGGTCGGCAACCTGGTCGACAACGCCCTGGAGGCGGTGGCCGGGGTGGACCTGCCCCGCCGGGTCCGGGTGCTGGTCCGGCACGCCGGCGGCGAGGTGCTGGTCCGGGTGACCGACAACGGTCCAGGACTTCCCCCGGAACACGTCGCCGACGCGTTCCGCCGCGGCTGGTCGAGCAAGGGACAGGGCCGCGGCGTCGGCCTGTCCCTGGTCCGGCAGGTGACCGAGAAGTACGGCGGCCGCTACGAGGTGACCGCGGCCGAAGGCGGCGGGGCATTGATCACCGTGCACATACCGGTGCCGTCGTGACCGGTCTCAGCCCGATCCGGGTGCTCGTGGTCGACGACGATCCGCTGATCGCCGAGGCGCACCAGGCGTACACCGAGAAGATCCCCGGTTTCACCGTGGTCGGCGTCGCACACACCGCCCGCGAGGCGATGAACCGCCTGCGCCGCCTCGAGGTCGACCTGGTGCTGCTCGACCTGAACCTGCCCGACAAGCACGGCCTGGAGATCGCCCGCGCGCTGCGGGCGGCCGGCAGCGGCACCGACGTCCTGGCCGTCACCTCCAACCGGGACATCGCGATGATCCGGCAGGCGGTCGCCCTCGGCGTCACCCACTACCTGCTCAAGCCGTTCACCTTCGCGGCGTTCCGCGACAAACTGGACCGGTACGCGTCGTACCGTCGCCAGCTGCTCGAAGCCGGCGAGGTGGCCGCCCAGCACGAGGTGGACCGGGTCATCGCGACGCTGCGGGCGGCCCCGCCGGACACCCTGCCGAAGGGCCTGGACCCGAAGACCTTCGACCTGATCCTCGGTGCCCTGCGGGCCGGCGCCCCGGCGGGCCTGTCGGCGGCCGAGGTGGCCGGGCGGACCGGCACGTCCCGGGTGACCGCCCGGCGCTACCTGGAACACCTCGCCGACTCCGGCCGGGTCGTCCGTAGCCCCCGTTACGGCGGTCCGGGGCGGCCGGAGGTCGAGTACCGCCCTGCATAGACCGTCACGCACGTGTACGGCACGGTGATCCGGCCGCCGCCGGCGTCGATGATCTCGCCGATCCCGGTCAGCACCGCGGCCAGCTGGTCCGGCGGGAGCAGGCTGTGCCCGCCCTGGGTGGGCACCATCGCCAGCCACTCGTCCCGGGTGTACTCCTGCTCCCAGCCGACCGTCCACACCTCCGGCTCGGTGAACCCGCCGGCCTGCCGGATGCCGGGCGCCACCCGGTCGGCGAAGAGCTGCTCGCTGCCCGGCGGCGTCGCGGCCACCGGGATCGGATGGTCCGGCGCCGCCCGGCGGTAGACGTCCAGAAAGGCCTCGGCCTGCTCCGGCGTGGGGTGGGCGACGTTCCAGAACAGCGCCAGCGCGCCGCCCGGACGCAGCACCCGGGCCGCCTTGGCCGCCCCGGCCACCGGATCCACCCAGTGCCAGGTCTGCCCGGCGATCACCGCGTCGAAGGTGCGCCCACGGTCGTCCCAGTCCTCGAAGGTCGCCGTCTCGACGGTGAACCCGTGGCGTTCGGCGACCGCGGCCATCCGTCTGTCGGGCTCGACACCGAGCACCGTGCACCCGGCGTCCCGGAACTGCCGGGCCGCGATGCCGGTGCCTATCCCGACGTCCAGCACCTCCGGTCCGGGCAGGACGGCGGCGATCCGCTCGATCACCGCCGGCGGGTAGCTGGGGCGGGTCCGGTCGTAACGCTCGGCGTCGGCGCCGAACGACTCGGCGACCCGGCGCTCCTCATGAGGTTGAATGGGCATGTGCCCACTCTAATGGGCGAGCGCCCATTTCGGGGACCGGTATGCTGGTCGCGTGCCTACCGGTGTGGCCCTGCGGGACGTTCGTGAACAACTCTTCGACGCCGCCGACCGCATCCTGCTCCGCTCCGGGCCCGCGGCCCTGACCAGCCGGTCCCTGACCGCCGAGGCGGGCTGCGCCAAAGGCGTCCTGCACCGCCACTTCACCGACTTCGACGGTTTCCTCGCCGAGTACGTGCTGGACCGCGCCCACCGGCTCGACACGTTCCTGATGGACACCGTCGGCACCGGCACCGTCGCCGGCAACGTGGTCGACGCCGTCACCGCCGTGTTCACCTCGGTCGCCGTCGCGATCATCCCGCTGATCACCTTCCGCGACGAGCTCCGCTCCCGCCTGCGCCACCAGTGGCCGGCCGGCGTCCCCGTCATCACCGAAGCCGCCGAGATGATCGCCGCCTACCTGGCCGCCGAACAGGACCGGGGCCGCGTGCCGGCCGGCACCGACGTGCAGACGGTGGCCGCGATCGTGATCGGAACCACCCATCTGCTGTACGCCGACCGCACCGGCACACCACCGACCCGCGAGACGCTGGAGCGCGCCGTCAGCGCGATTGTCTAGTGTTCTCGGCATGCCGAGATACGGGGTGATCCTGCTTCTGGAACCGGCCGTCGCGGACGCGTCGATCGCCTACTCCGCCGCACTGGCCGCGGCGCATCCCACGTTCATGGCCCTCGGCCCGGACGCCCCGCCGCACATCACCCTCCTGCACGCCGCCTGCGAACCCGCGCAGGCAGCCGAGTGGTGGTCCGCAGCCCAGCGAGCCGGCGACACGTTCGACGTCGAACGGGCCGGGCTGGTCCTCGAAGAGGTCCCGGTCGGCAACGAGTATTCCCCCGACGGTGGCGTGACCTGCGGCGTGAACATCATCCGCTCGGCCGCCCTGAACCACGCCCACGAGATCGTCCTGGCCGCAGCCCGCGAGGCGGGAACCCGGCCGATGGGCGCCGCCGGCGACCGTTTCCGCCCCCACATCACGCTGAACTTCTTCCGCAGCTTCCCCACCGGCCCGATCCCGTTCGCCGCCCCGGCCGTCTCCGGCCCGGCCACGGCCCGTCTGGCTTTCGGCGAGCTGGGCCCGTTCGGCACCTTCCCCCGCATCATCAGTTCCCGCTGATCGACTCCCGTGCCTGCCGGAACAGGTGCGCGTGCACGTGATCGAACCAAGAGACGACGCGGCCGGCAGCCGGGTCGCTGAACCACCAGCATGGGATGCTTCCCGCCTTGGTGCACAGGACGCGGGGACGGGAGAGGCTGCCGGCGACGCCGTGAAGGTTCTGGAGACCTGCTTGCGGACGAGCGAAGGGCGGCGCGTGACAGCGGACTGGCGGGCGGGAACTGAAATGTGCGCCGCCGGGGACTTGAACCCCGAACCCGCTGATTAAGAGTCAGCTGCTCTTCCAGTTGAGCTAGCGGCGCGAAGCGGAGACGGAGGGAGTCGAACCCCCACGAGACCTCCCGGTCTCCCACCGCTTTCGAGGCGGCGGCCGGCGCCAATCGGCTGGCGTCTCCATCGTGTTTTCTGGTCTTTCGTCGGGTCGGCGGGATTCGAACCCGCGACATCTCGCTCCCAAAGCGAGCGCGCTGACCAAGCTGCGCCACGACCCGTAGTGTCGCCGAGTGGGTTCGAACCACCGGCCTCCGCCTTATGAGGGCGGCGCTCTTGCCTGCTGAGCTACGGCGACAGGTGTTGCGGAGAGCGAGAGATTCGAACTCTCGGCAGGGGGCGTGCCCCCTGCTGCGGATTAGCAATCCGCCGCCTTAGGCCACTCGGCCAGCTCTCCTTGCTCCTGCTTCCCTGACGAAACACGAGCTGAAACTGCGTGGACCCGGCCGGGGTCGAACCGGCCACCTCCCGCTTGCAAGGCGGGCGCTCTACCAGATGAGCTACGAGCCCTTCAGTACCCGGAGCGCGATTCGAACGCGCACTGCCACCGACCTGAACGGTGTGCCTCCTGCCAGTTGGGCTACCCGGGCATGTCTAAAAACGTGCGTGCCCTCGGCGCGACTCGAACGCGCACCGTCCAGGACCTCGACCTGGTGCCTCTGCCGATTGGGCCACGAGGGCGGAACCGCCGTGACGGCGAACGCCACGAGGGCGGGACCGCACGACGGCGATGGAACGTGTCCCCGGAGAGATTCGAACTCCCGACACCCGGATCCGTAATCCGGTGCTCTATCCGCTGAGCTACGGAGACATTGTTCTGCCTGTCCGCTGTGGAGTTGTCATGAGGTGGCACACGAAAAAGCCGCCCGATCCGTATGACGGAGGGCGGCGCGTGTGAGGTCTAGCGTTGAGGCTAGCCGCGCCACCGTCCCAGAAGTCGCAGTCGCAGTCGCATCGAGGCGGAGCGACGGGAACTCATGGGACTCGCAAGCTTGGCGGCCATCGTCACTCCTCTTCTCCGAAATCTGGCTCTCCGAAATCCGGTCCGGCGCTGTCGCGTCCGGCGTGACACCAAAGCTAGGCGACCCCGTGCCGCCCGGCAATCGATTAAAAGCCGGGCCGCCGCAGCTTGCCGAGGAAGCGGAAGAGGTGCGGGTCGAAGCGGGACCGGTCGGCCGACTCCAGCTCGGCGCGGGTCCACCACCGGACGGCGGCGAATTCGCCCTGGTCGGGACGCAGGCTGCGGGCGGAGTTCAGCGCGAGGACGAACCAGAGACTCACGTCGGTGTGCCCCGCGTCGACGCCGACGGTCCGGGTGACGGTCAGGAACAATGGCTCGCCGACGGTGGCGTCGTCGATGCCGAGTTCTTCGGAGATCTCGCGGGCGGCGGTGACCGCCGGATGTTCGCCGACCTCCACGTGACCGCCCGGCGGCAGCCACAGTCGCGCGTTGACGTGGTCGACGAGGAGCACGTCGCCGGTGGCGGGGTCGACCGGCACCACGTACGACACCAGGTGCTCGGGCGGTTCGGCCGGCTTGACCCGGCGGAACACGTCGTCGGTGCTGACCAGCCAGCTGCGGACGTGTGCCTGGTGTTCGGCCTCCAGATTGTCGACCGGATCCATCGCCGTCACCATGTCGTAGACCGCTGCTACGGAGGGATGCATCCGAGCATCATGGCATCCGCCCGCTCGGTAGGGTCCCGGGATGCGTTCCTTCGACGAACTGGTCGCCGAGGCGGCGGCCGCGGACGTGACCGGCTGGGGATTCGGCTGGCTCGACGGGCGGGCCAGTGAGGAACGACCGCCTTGGGCGTACGCGAGAATGATCGCAGAACGCCTGGCCGCCGCCGATGTCGCGCTGGACCTGGACACCGGTGGTGGCGAGATCATCGCGGAGATGCCGGTGCTGCCGCGGCGCATGGTGGTCACCGAGGGCTGGCCGCCGAACGCCGACCGGGCCCGGCAGGTGCTCGGTCCGCGGGGCGTCACGGTGGTCCAGATCGGTCAGGGGCGGCCGCTGCCCCTGGCGGACGGGACGTTCGGCCTGGTCACGAGCCGGCATCCGATCGACCCGGACTGGCCGGAGATCGTCCGCGTGTTGCGGGACGGCGGCACCTATCTGGGTCAGCACGTCGGCGCCGCTTCGGCGTACACCCTGATCGAGGAATTCCTCGGCCCCCTGCCGCGGCAGAACCTGGCCCGCGACGCTGATCGCGAGGCCGCGGCGGCCCGGACGGCCGGGCTGGAGGTGGTCGACCTGAGGACCGCGCGGTGCCGGATGGTGTTCCACGACATCGGCGCGGTGGTCTGGATCCTGCGTAAATGTGTGTGGTGGGTGCCCGATTTCGACATCGACCGGCATCACGAGCATCTGGTACGCCTGGACCGCCGGATCCGTGCCGACGGCGGCTACGAATCGCACTCCACCCGCACCCTGATCGAGGCGCGGAAGCCGGGTCGGCGGTGAGCGGAAGGTGAATGTGGTGGGACGGGCTTGACAACGTCTGCGAAACTCCCGGCCATGTCATCACGACTTCTACGATCATTGATGGCGTTGGCCTTGAGTGCGGGTGCCGTCCTCGGCCTCAGCCCGGCTCCCGCGCAGGCCGCCGCGAACGATTTCACCGTCAGTGTCACCGGCACCGAGTACGTGGCATGGGACGGGTTCGGCGATTACCAGATCCGGGTCGAGACCGCGCCGAACCGGACCGACACCGCCGACATCAGAGCGGCGCTGTATCTGCCGTCGGGCGTCTCCATCCTGCCGCGCGAGCGGACCGTGGACGATTCCGGTCCCTGCGGCGACCAGGGTCACTGCACCGTCGACAAAGCCGAGGACATCGCGCGCGGTGTCTTCACCTGGACCGTCCGTCTGCAGATGGACAGCGGCGCACACCGGATGCGCATGCCCATCGACGCACGGGTCTGGATGGTGGACGCCCCGTTCGATGCCGTCATCTCCGACCAGTTCGACATTCAGGTCGGCTTTCCCAACGACCTGGAGCTCACGGCGACGACTCCGTCGGCCGCGCAGCCGGGCCGGCCCGTGGTCGTGGACGTCACCGCGCAGAACACCGGCGTGAAGCCGGTCACGAAGGCGTCGATCCGCATCGGCGGGATGGCGGAGTGGTACACCGGTCTCGAGCTGTCCGTGAAGGGCTCCCGGTGCGCGCCGCTGGACAAGAATGAGCGCGTGACCTGCACCGTCCCGCTCGCCGTGGAGCCGGGGAAGTCGGTGAGCTTCCAGGCCCGGTTCCTCACCGAGGAGAACGACGACACCTGGGGCGAGTTCGGTTCGATCTTGTTCGAGTCGGTCGATGACCTGTCGGACGGCGGGACGGCCGTGTTCTTCCGGTTCGCCGCGAAGGGCGACACGCCGCCGGCCACCACGTCGCCGTCGCCCAGTTCGAGCAGCGGCGGCGACGGCGGGAACGGTGACGGCGACGAGGGCGGTCAGGGCGGGGGCCTGCCGGTCACCGGTTCGGCGACCGGCCCGCTGATCGGTGGCGGCGTCGCGCTGCTGCTGGCCGGTGCGGGCGCTCTGGCGCTGACCCGTCGGCGTCGCATCACCCTTCGTTCCTGATCGGATGGCAGGCCCGTCCGGCGGGCCTGCCACCGGATAGCCTCTCGTGATGGTCCGGGGGGGCTTTCGTCACGCAGATCACCGTCGCGGCCCGGCAGGCCGGCGGGCTGGAACGTTTCGCCGCGGCCCACGGTGTGGAGTTCCGTCTGGTCGAGCGGGACCGCGGTGCCTTCCCGGTCCAGCCGATGATCGTCCTGTGTAATTCCGGTGACCTGGAGGAGCAGCAGCAGGTCGCCGAGCAGTGGTGCGACCGGCTGCGTGCCGCCGCGATCCCGCCGGCCCGCACCAGGATCGAGGCGGGTCCTGGTTCCTTCGTCGAGCACGGGATCTCCTATTTCGAGCATCTGATCGAGGTACGCCTTCCGGCGCCGGACCCGGCCGTCATCTGCGCGATCACGAACCTGGCCGAGACGTACGGCGCCCGGTTCGCCCAGGAGGACGGCCGCCGTCTCGTGACGCAGCGATGCCACGACGTGAGCCGTGCTGTCGCATCCGGCCGGCGGGACGCCCTGGTCGCCGCGCTGACCGACGCCGGTCACCTGGTGGTCGCGGCCGAGCAGCGGCAGGTGGTGGACGACAGCCACCTCGACCTCGATCACGGCTGGCTCTCTGTTGGCCCGCCACGCCGGGCGCCGCGTGACAGCCGTGACGCGGAGGCGGGTGGGGTGGAGTTCCCGCCGACCTATCAGCCGTTGAGCAGGGGCCGGGCCGTCCGGCAGCGCGGCGCGTTCGATCCGGCGCTGATCCAGTTCCCGTGTGCGTTCACCGCGGGCGAGCCGGTCTTCGCCGACCCGGCGCTCGGTCTGCGCTGGCGGCAGGCCCGCACCGCGGCGATGACGCACGTGCTCGCGGTGATCGCCGGTTCCCCGTGGGTGGAGCAGTTGGTGCTGCGCGGCAGCGTGACGATGGCGTCGTGGGTCGGTGAGGCCGCCCGGCGCCCCGGTGACCTGGACTTCGTGGTCGTCCCGCAGCAGGAGCCGGCCGACGGTCCGCTGGTCGGCGAGATCGCCGCGCTGCTCACGGCGAACCCCGGCGCGGGGATGCGGCCGCGGGACATCGCCAGGTCCGAGATCTGGACGTACGAGCGTGCCGAGGGCCGCCGCCTGGTGATCCCGTTCGGCGGGGACGGCATCCCGGACGGCACCGTGCAGATCGACCTGGTGTTCGGCGAGGACCTGCCGATCGGTCCCGAGCCGCTCGAGGTGCTCGGCGAGGTGCTCTGGGCCGCCACCGCCGAGTTGTCGCTGGCGTGGAAGCTGCAGTGGCTGGCCACCGACCGCTACCCGCAGGGCAAGGACCTGTACGACGCCGTGCTGCTGGCCGAGTACACCACTGTGGACCCGGAGCTGGTCCGTGACCTGATCCGGGCCGCCCGGGTCACCGTGGAGGAGCCGATGATCGGGCTGTACGTCGACTGGGAGAACCTCATCGACGAGTACCCGGGCATTCCCGGGACGGCCGACCAGTGGCACGGTCGTCTTGCGAGGGCCCTGTCCCGGTCCTCGTCCGATAGATTCGCGCCATGATCCACGGGGACTTCGAAACGCACATCACCGTCGCGGCGGGACAGGCCGACGGCCTCGAACTGTTCGCCGAACGGTACGGCGTGACCTTCCTCTGCATCGAACTGGACCGCGGTGATCACCGGTTCCAGCCGATGCTCACCCTGCACGGTTCCGGTTCCCTGGACGAGCAGGAGGCGACCGCGGCGCAGTGGTGCGACTGGCTGCGGTCCGCCGGCCTGCACCCGGTCCGCACCAAGATCGAAGCTACCCCGTGGGCGGACGGGGTGCCCGTATCCGATCAGGACGCCGAGCCCGGCCGCTACTTCGAGCACCACGTCAAACTGCGCCTGCCGTCGGTGGCGGCCGACGATCTCCTCCCGATCGCGGACCTGGCCGAGACGCACGGCGCGCGGCTGTCCCGCAACGCCCGCCGCACCGAGACGGACGGCACCCATCAGCGTTTCGTCAACCAGCGGTGCCACGGCGTCGGGCGGGCCACCGCGACCCTGCGGCTGGAGAGCCTGCTGACCACCCTGCGGTACGCCGGACACGAGCCGGTCTCGGTCGAGCAGGAGTACGTGGTCGTCGACAGCCGTCTCGACCTGGACGAGGGCTGGCTCGTCGCCCGTCCGTTCGTCTACCCGCACGAGAAGCGGGGCCTGGAAGACCTTGCCCGGATACGCCAGGCACGGCAGACCCTGTCCGGTGACCGGTCCTTCCCGCCGACCTACCAGCCGCTGGCCCGGGGCCGTGGCGTCGTCCAGAGCGGCGCCTTCGACCCGGCCGTCAAGCAGTTCCCGAACGCCTACATCGCGGGCGAGCCGGTCTTCGCCGATCCGGCGGTGGGCCATGCCTGGCAATTGTCCCGCACCGCGGCGATGGCCCACGTGCTCGCGGTGATCGCCGGCTCGCCGTGGGTGGAGCAGTTGGTGCTGCGCGGCAGCGTGACGATGGCGTCCTGGGTGGGTGAGGCCGCCCGCCGCCCCGGTGACCTGGACTTCGTGGTCGTCCCGCCGGAGACGGCCGCCGACGGCCCGCTGGTCGGCGAGATCGCCGCACTGATCACGGCGAACCCCGGCGCCGGCCTGCGGCCGCAGGACATGACCAGGTCCGCGATCTGGGCGTACGAGCGTGCCGAGGGCCGCCGCCTGGTGATCCCGTTCGGCGGCGACGGCATCCCGGACGGCACCGTGCAGATCGACCTGGTGTTCGGCGAGCCGCTGCCGATCCCGCCCGCACCGCTCGAGGTGCTGGGGTCGACGGTGCCGGCGGCGACCGCGGAGCTCTCCCTGGCCTGGAAGCTGCTCTGGCTGGCCACCGACATGTACTCCCAGGGCAAGGACCTTTACGACGCCGTCCTGCTGGCCGAGCACAACACCGTCGACCTCGACCTGGTCCGTGAGTTGATGCGCCCCGAACTCGGTGACGAGGCCGACGATTTCACCCCGGCCACCGTGCTGACGTGGGACTTCGTCGACTGGGAGAATTTCGCCGACGAGTACCCGGGCGTCACCGGCACCGCGGCCCAGTGGCTCCGCCGCCTCGCCGTGGCCCTCGACCGCCCTTCACGATGATTGCCGTCGAAGCCCAACCGTGAGACGCTCGTTGTATGACATCTGTACGACAGGATGAGGCTCAGGAGGCTCTGCGAAGGAAAGCCGCCAGCCAGACCGGCCTGTCCACGCCGAAGGAGAGCCATTCACGGCGGGTCCGGCGGGAGGCGGACACCCCCGCTTCGCACATCGCCCAGGTTCGGCTGCAGCCTGACGAAATGGCGGACCTTCGTACGGTGATGCGTGCGCTCGACCTCGCCACCACCTCGGAGGCGCTGCGCGAGGGGATCCGGCTGCTGATCCGGGAAGCGAAAGAGATCGCAGCGACCCAGCAGATCAACGAGTTCTACGGCGGCCGGAAAGCGCCCCTGCCTGACGGCGTGGTGCCGGCGACCCCGGACGAGTTGGCTGCCGCGGACGCCGAGGAGTGGTGACGTCAGCTCACCTCGAACCGCTTCGGGGCGAGGTCTGGGTGTGTGCCGTGCCGATTGCCGGACCGCATCCCGTCGTGGTGCTGACCGTCAACCGGATCGCCGAACCGTTGTCGGCAGTCACCGTCGCGCTGATCACCGGAACGTCCGGCCCGGCGGCCACGCACATGCGGATCGGTCCAGAAGCCGGGATCAAGAAGTACGACGAGTCTTATGTGAACTGTGCGGACCTGCACACCGTCGACAAGCCCCGATTGCGGCGGCAGCTCGGCCGGCTGGCGGTCGCCGAGATGCGTGGCGTCGAGTCGAGAGTCCGGCAGATCCTCGGGCTGTGACGGTCCCGGCGCCTGGGGAAGGCGCCGGGACCGGTGATCACGCCGCGGGGCGGTAACCCGCCGGGCGGCTGGTGAACGTGCCCCGCCCGCTCGTGCGGCTCCGCAACAGGGTCGCGTAACCGAACAGGGCCGACAGCGGGACGATCGCGCTCACCGTGCGTACCCCGGAATCCACGATCCGGCCGCGCCGCGCGGCGATGTCGCCGAGCACCGCGCCGATCGCGTCCGACGGGGCGTTCACGGTGACCTCGGCGACCGGCTCGAGCAGCTGCAACGTCGCCGCACCCAGCGCAGCGCGCAGGCCGAACCGGCCCGCCGCGCGGAACGCCATCTCGGATGAGTCCTTGACGTGCGTCTGGCCGTCGGTGAGCGTGACCCGCAGGCCGACCACCGGATGGCCGCCGAGCGGTCCGGCCGCCAGCGTGTCCCGGCAGCCCTGTTCGACCGCGCGGACGAACTCGGCCGGCACGCGTCCGCCGGTCACCGTGGAGGCGAACTCGAAGCCTGTGCCGTCGATCGGCTCGACGTCCAGGACCACGTGCGCGAACTGGCCCGAACCTCCGTCCTGTTTGACGTGCCGGTAGACGAAACCGGTCACGCCGCCGACGACGGCTTCGCGGTGCGCCACCTGCGGACGGCCGGTGGTCACCTCCAGGCCGGTCGCCTGCCGCAGTTTCTCCACGGCTACCTCCAGATGCAGCTCGCCCAGTCCGGACAGCAGGGTCTGACCGGTTTCGGCGTCCGTGCGTACCCCCAGGGACGGATCTTCCGCGGCGAGCGCGGCCAGCGCACCCGGCAGGCGTTGCGCCTGGGCTCGGGTCTTCGCCTCGACCGCGACCGAGACCAGCGGTTCGGCGGTACGCGGCGCCTCCAGCTGCACCGGTTGAGCCCGGCTGGAGAGGGTCGCGCCGATCACGGCGTGCTTTACCCCGGCGACCGCGACGATGTCCCCGGCGACGGCCCGGTCGACGTCGGTGTGCCGGTCGGCCTGCACCCGCAGGATGCGGGCGATCCGTTCGGTACGCCCGGCGCCCGCGTCCCACACGGTGTCCCCCTTCACGATCGTTCCCTGGTATATCCGCAGGTAGGCGAGGCGGTCCCGCCGTTTGAACACCAGCGCGGCGAGATCGCCCGCCGGGTCGCCGTCCGGCGCGGGGAGGTAGTCGACGACGGCGTCGAGCAGTTCCGTCACACCTCGGTCGCGGAAGGCCGAGCCGCACAGGACGATGACGGCCTCGCCGGAGAGCGTGAGGTCCCGAAGCGCCTTTTCCAAGGTTTCATCTGACATATCCGAAATCTCGGCTAAAGCAGCCAAGTGGCGCTCGGCCACCGACTCCTCCAGTGCGCGCCGAGCGTCCGCCACCGACGCCGGAGGCCGGTGCACCAGGTCGATCACGCCGCTGAAGTCGCCCTCACGGCCCACCGGCACCTGCACGACCAGCGGAACCACCTCGAGACGCTCCCGGATCGAGGCCACCGCCGCGTCCAGGTCGGCGCCCGGCCGGTCCATCTTGTTGACGAACGCGATCCGCGGCACGCCGTAGCGGTCCGCCTTGCGCCAGACCGTTTCCGACTGCGGCTCCACCCCGGCCACCGCATCGAAGACCGCCACCGCCCCGTCCAGGACGCGCAGCGAACGTTCGACCTCGTCGGAGAAGTCGACGTGACCGGGCGTGTCGATCAGATTCAGTCGGTGATCGCGCCAGTCGGTGCTGACCGCCGCCGCGAAGATGGTGATGCCACGATCCCGCTCCTGCTGGTCGAAGTCGGTCACGGTGGTGCCGTCGTCGACCCGCCCGGTCTTGTGGACGGCGCCGGTGGTGAACAGGATGCGCTCGGTCAGAGTGGTCTTGCCCGCGTCGACGTGGGCCAGGATGCCGAGATTGCGCGTGGTTGCCTGCATGATCGTTGCTTTCGAGGTGATCCGAAAAGTGGGCGGCGCCCGCCGAACCGCTCGATCGCGAGGATCAGATGCGGTCAGGCACGGCCAGCCCCGGTGGCGCAGCCGGGGCTGGGCGACGGGGACACGAGGATCAGCTCGAAACGCGACACGGGGATGACGACGGTCGTGCGGTAACGCATGACGTGTCTCCTCCCGGTCGCGGTGATGTGCGCCGACTCTAGAAGCCGGGCGCGCACGGTGTCGACCGAATATCGTCGATCGATGGCGGTCGTCATTCCGGTCTTGCTGATCATGGTGGCCTACCGCGTCTGGGTCCTCACCGGCCCGCGCCGCGCGCAGCCGATCGCCGGCCCGCTCACCGCCCTCCTCCTTCTCCTGCTCAGCGGTTCGCCGCCGGCTGAGGTGGGGCTCACCCTCACCGGTGGGGCGTACGCGGTGAGCGCGGTCGCGTCCGTCGCCGCCGTCTACGGGCTGGCGTGGCTGATCCCGGCCGGCCGTCGCGCCCTGGCCACCGGCCGGCGGTACCCGCGACCGGTACTGGCCGCGCTGGTCGGGGTGCCACTGTCCACCGTGATCTTCGAGGAGGTGGCGTTCCGGGGCGTGCTGTGGACCGTGCTCGCCGACACCCACGGCCCCGGGTGGGCCACCGCGATCACCGCGCTCCTCTTCGGCATCTGGCACTTTTCACCCGAAGCGGGGTTCCGAAGGTCCCTCGGACCAGTGGCGTTCACCACCGTCGCCGGGGTGCTCCTGGCCCTGCTGCGGCACCTCTCCGGGGGGCTTCTGGCCCCCGTGCTCCTGCACTGGACCGCCAACGGCCTGGGCATTCTCGCCACCGCGGCGATCACGCGCCGCGGCCAGGACGCATCCGGTGAACGCCGCAACGGTCGGTGAAAGGGGCGGTGCGGCCCGGTCGGCCTGGCTAGGCTCACGACGAGGCGTCCGGTGTCTCGCCGAAGCCACGAGGGGGGAGTGGCGCGCCGCCCGGATGCTCCCTTTCTGACCTCTGTGCCGCGTGTGTCGCATACGCGGCCGTTCGGCGTTCCTACGCCACCAGCCTCGTCAGCTTCAGGAGATACGCAGTGAGCAGTCAACCCGTGGCGGCGCCGGCCAAGCTCGATGCCGCCGTCCTGAAGATCGCCGGGGTCGTCGTCCTCGGTGCGATCATGTCAATTCTCGACGTGACCGTCGTCAGCGTCGCACTCCCGAAATTCCAGGAGGTCTTCGACGCCTCGTACGCCGAGGTCGCCTGGACGATGACCGGCTACACCCTGGCCCTGGCCACAGTCATCCCACTGACCGGATGGGCCGCCGACCGGTTCGGGACGAAACGGCTCTACATGACCGCGCTCGTCCTGTTCACCATCGGCTCGGTGCTCTGCGCCACCGCGGACAGCATCAGCATGCTGATCGGATACCGCGTCCTGCAGGGCCTCGGCGGCGGCATGCTCATGCCCCTCGGCATGACGATCATGACCCGGGCCGCCGGACCCGACCGGATCGGCCGCCTGATGGCCGTCCTCGGCATCCCGATGCTGCTCGGCCCGATCGGCGGCCCGATCCTCGGCGGCTGGCTGATCGACGTACGCAGCTGGCACTGGATCTTCCTGATCAACCTGCCGGTCGGCCTCATCGCCCTGGTGTACGCCCAGATCGTCCTGCCGAAGGACAACCCGGAACCGTCCGAGTCGTTCGACTTCGTCGGCATGCTGATGCTCTCGCCCGGTCTGGCCCTCTTCCTGTACGGGGTGTCCTCCCTGCCGGAGACCGGCACCATGTCCGACAACAAGGTGTGGCTGCCGATGCTGGTCGGCGGTCTGCTGGTGATCGGCTTCGTGTTCTACTCGTTCAAGCCGAAACACCCGCTGCTCGACCTGCGGCTACTCCGCAACCGCAACCTGAGCGTGGCATCGATCAGCCTGGCCGTGTTCACCGTCGCGTTCATGGGCGCCGGTCTGCTCTTCCCCAGCTACTTCCTGCAGGTACGCGGCGAGTCGACCCTCGACGCCGGCCTGCTGATGGCTCCCCAGGGCCTCGGCGCCATGGTCACCATGCCGATCGCGGGCATGCTCGCCGACAAGATCCCGGTCGGGCGTACGGTGCCGTTCGCGTTGCTCTTCATCGCGGCAGGCTTCTTCACCTTCACCCAGGTCGGCACGGACACCTCATACTGGCTGCTCTGCGGCTCCCTGTTCGTGATGGGCCTCGGCATGGGCGGCACCATGATGCCGATCATGACGTCGGCGCTGCGCACCCTCACCAACCACGAGGTGGCCCGCGGCTCGACCATCCTGAACATCCTGCAGCAGATCGCCGGCTCGATCGGCTCCGCCATCATGTCGGTGATCCTCACCGAACACCTCAACGACTCCGCGGTGGTGCCGGGCATCCCCGGCCCGGACGGGGCGCCCCTCACCGAGGCGGGCCTGGCGATCGCTTCGGTACGGGATCCGGCGGTAGCCCAGCAGATCCCGGACCCGAGCATCCTCGAACGGGGCCTGCAGTTCGTAGCCGACTCCTTCGGCGCAACCTTCATGATCGCCTTCGCCCTGGTGCTGCTGACCTTGATCCCGGCGTTCTTCCTGCCCCGCAAGCGCGAGGTGTCCCACCTGCTCGACGGAGAGGCAGCCGACCGCCCGGCCGCGATCCCGCTTCACTGACCCACCGTCGCGCCGGTTCTCGGCTCCGACCAGAGAGCCGGCTCCCGGGGCGGTGGCCGCACCCGAAGTCGTCGCTCCGGGATGGCCGCGCCCGAAGCTGCTGTGTCGGACGGCTACCGCACCCGAAGTCGCAATCTTCGGGTCGTCAGGCGCACCCGAAGTCGTTGTTCCGAGGGGGCGGTAGGCGCACCCGAAGTCGTTGTCCCGAGGGGGCGTCAGGCGAACCCGACGTCGTTGTCCCGAGGGGTCGGTAGGCGCACCCGACGTCGCTGTTCCGAGAAGTCGTCAGGCGAACCCGACGTCGCAGTCGTCAGGCCGGTGGGAGCACCCGAAGCTGCTTTGGGTGCGGTGACCCCTTTTGGGGGTCGGTGGCCGCGCCCGGTGTTGTGTTCGGGTGCGGTGGCCTGGCCTTTGAGGGCGGTGGCCGCACCGGGTGTCGTGTTCGGGTGCTGTGGCCCCCTTTGAGGGTGGTGACCGTGCCCGATGCGGTGATCGGGTGCGGTGGCCTGGCCTTTGAGGGCGGTGGCTGCGCCCGGTGTCGTGATCGGGTGCGGTGGCTGCCCTTCGACGGCGGTGGCCGCACCCGGTGTCGTGATCGGGTGCGCGTGCGGCGGCTGCTCGGCCTTTGCTTGGTTGTTGGTGGTGTGGCGGGTGGTGCTCGTCCGGGCGTTCCTGATGTCGCCGTCTCGGGCGGTAGGCGCACCCGACGCCGCAGCTGTCAGGGCGGTGGCCGTGCCCAGTGTCGTGATCGGGTGCGGTGGCCCCCTTCGAAGGTGGTGGCTGCGCCCGCTGTTGTGTTCGGGTGCGGTGGCCTGGCCTTTGAGGGCGGTGGCTGCGCCCGGTGTCGTAATCGGGTGCGGTGGCCCCCCTCGGAGGCGGTGGCTGCGCCCGGCGTTGTGTTCGGGTGCGGTGGCCCCCCTCGGGTGCGGTGGCTGCGCCCGGTGTCGTGATCGGGTGCTGTGGCCCGCCATTGGAGGGTGGTGGCGGTGCCCGGTGTCGTGATCGGGTGCGGTGGCCTGGCCGTGTGGCCGCGGGTTCGGGCGCCTTTGACGGGAAACGCCAGTGCTACTCGAGTTGCTGTTGCTGTTGCTGTTGCTGTTGCTGTTGCTGTTGCTTTTCGAGCTTCGCGTATCTGTTTCGAGAGCTGTCGTGCTGTTTAGGGTGGTGGGTGCACCCGATCATGGGTTTGGGGACGGGTGCACCCCCTTTGAAGGCGGTGAGCGCACCCGATCACGACACCGGGTGCGCTCACCGCCTTGGCCGGCTCTCCTTGGGCGGTGACCCCTTGTCCGCTCTCGAGCAGGCCCTGGCGGTGCGGCGTGCCGGCCCCAGCCTGGCTGGCCCCAGCCTGGCTGGCCCCAGCCTGGCTGGCCCCAGCCTGGCCGGCCCCAGCCTGGCCGGCGACGAGGTGGCCGGCGACGAGGTGGCCGGCGACGAGGTGGCCCGGCTCGCGGTCGACGGCGCTGTTCCGGCCCTGATCGTCGCGTGTCAGCCGATGCCCACCACGCGGGCCCAGGCCGGCGGCGGCGTGTCGTAGTCGTGTTTGCGGCGGAACAGTCCCACGACCGTGCGGCAGTTCGGTTTGCGGGACGGCCAGGGTGTCTGTCCGTCGGTCAACGCCACCACCACGTCCGGCCGGGGCGTCGCCGACATGGCGCGGGTGAACCCGTCCCGCAGGTCGGTGCCGCCGCCCCCGATCAGTGTGATCCCCTGATCCTGGCAGAGGGGTTCGGCGACCCGTGCCGCCGCGTCGCAGGAGATCACGCTGACCAGGTCGCGGCGGCTGCCCAGGGCTTTGCCGATCGCCGCCACCTCGAGGAGGGCGCTGCCCAGTTCGGTGTCGCTGACCGAACCCGACGTGTCGATCACGACGGTGACGCGGGGCGGGCGCCGGCGCAGGCTGGGCAGGATCACGCCGGGCAGGGCGGCCGAGCGCCGGGCCGGCCGGCTGTACACGTAGTCGTCGCCCGCACCGGATGCCGAGACCGCTGACCGGACCGCGGCGCCGAGCAGGTCGCGCCATGGCTGCGGCGGGTGGAAGGCCTGTTCCGCCCAGCGCCGCCAGCCCTGCGGGATGTCGCCCGGGCTGCCGGTGATGCCTTCGGCGACGCGGAAGCGGACTCCGTCGCGTTCCTGTTCGCTGAGCCCGTGCGCGCCGTCCGGTCCGAGATCCCATGGCCGGTCCAGGCCGTCGGCGCCGCTGCCGCAGTCCAGCCAGATCAGGTTGCGCAGGTAGAGGCCCGGAATGTGGAAGAGGTAGTCCTCCATCAGGAGGTCCTGCGGCAGCCGGAGATCGCCGGGCATGACAACGCCGGTGGGGCGGGGCAGGCCGTCGCCGTACACATCGTCGTTGATCTCGAAGTCGGCGGCGACGTTGACCTTGAGGCGCTGGTGGCGTTCCGGGAGGCGGTCGCCGCGGCCGTGGTGGTCGCGCAGCAGGTGGGAGACTTCGTGGACCCAGACGGAGGCCAGTTCCGCCAGTGGGGTGCGGGCCACGAACCGCGCTGAAACGTAGCACCGCCAGTGCCGGTCGACGGCCATCGTCGACACCGCACGGGATTCCACCGGATGCATGGCGAACAGCGCCGTGGCCAGGTAGGGGCGGCGGCGTACGGCGTACAGGCGGGCGGCGAAGAGTTTGTCGCGGTCGAGTGTCGTCATCGGGCCCGCCGGGAGAGGGCCAGGGCCGGGGAGAGCCGTTCGATCGCGGCGGGAACCTCCCAGTCGTCGCGGCGCAGTGTGGACAGGGTGGTCGCGGGCACCACCAGCAGGTCGGGCGCACCGGTCTCCAGGGCGCGGACCAGCAGACGCCAGGCCGCCTCCCAGCGGTCGCGGGCCGGGTCGGCGCGGACCGCCGCGACCACCCCGTCGAGTGCGGCCTGCCGCAGGTCGCCGCGTTCCGGCAGCACGGCGTTCTCCGGGTCGGCGAGCAGGCTCTCCGGGTCGGGCAGGTCCATCCGGTCCAGGGCGGCCAGTAGTTCCAGTCCGGGGCCGTCGCCGACGGCACCGCGGACCAGCATGGACAGCGCGTCCCGGGAGGCGTTCGCGGCGGTGGCGAAGGCGACCAAACGTACCGTCATGTCCCAGCTGCGCGGCGACGGCCAGGGACCGCCGCGGTTCGCCTCGTCCTTGGGCATCCGGTGCACCAGGGTGGGCCGGGCGTCGAGGAAACCGCAGACCAGTCGCCGGGCCTGGGCCACCGCGTCCGGCATGCGGTCCGCGGCGAGGCGGGGCAGGGACGCCCGGGGCCACACGCCGCCGAGTCCGCGGACCACCACGTCGTGTTCGTATCCCCATTGCAGGTGCACGAACCGGTTGGCCAGCGGTGCGCTCAGTTCCCAGCCGTCGGCGGCGGATCCGCGCGGGTTCGCGGCGGCCACGATCCGTACTCCGGGTGGCAGTTGCAGGGCACCCACCCGGCGTTCCAGCACCACACGCAGTAGTGCGGCCTGTACTGCCGGCGGCGCGGTGGAGATCTCGTCGAGGAAGAGCAGGCCGTGTCCGGCGCGGCTCAGGTGCACCGCCCAGTCCGGCGGCGCCATCGGCACGCCCTGCGTCTGCGGGTCGTCGCCCACCACCGGCAGCCCGGCGAAGTCCGACGGTTCGTGCACGCTGGCGATCACCGTCGTCAGCGGCAGGCCGAGCGACGCGGCGAGATGCCGCAGCGTAGCGGTCTTGCCGATGCCCGGTTCACCCCAGAGCAACACCGGAAGGTCGGCGCTGACCGCCAGGGCGAGCGCTTCGAGCTGCTTGTCGGGCCGGGCTTCGGTCACCGTGTCGTCGAGGAGGGCCAACAGCGTCGATGCAAGATCCAAAGTCAAATTCAACACCCTTTTCGTGTACGCGTCCGGGCAGTGCAGAAAGGTCGGGGTTCGTTGCGTGGCAGCCGCGCGACAGGGCGCGGCGCAGGGCCGTTACGCGGGTTCCGGCGGTGGCGGGTGGTCCCGCCCGATGTCGACCGGCCGGTCAGGAGTAGTAGCCGTAGCCCAGGTGGTGGTTGTTGCGCTCGTGGTAGAGCCGCTGCCGCCGACGGGTGTGCCGGGGGTCGCGCAGTGGCGGCAGCGGCACGATCCCGGCCATGCCGCTGCGGAACAGTCCGTGCGCGATCAGCCGGTCGGCGGCCGTCGTCAGCTCCGCCAGCAACTCGTCGCCGGCTGCCCGGGCGGCCGGCCCGACCAGGTCGTCGAGGACCGCCATCGCCCCGGCATGGTCACCGTGGTCGAGCCGTCCGCGGATGTGGTC
This sequence comes from Actinoplanes rectilineatus, assembly GCF_000962825.1. GTDB lineage: Bacteria > Actinomycetota > Actinomycetes > Mycobacteriales > Micromonosporaceae > Actinoplanes > Actinoplanes rectilineatus. The sequence goes on along the minus strand of NZ_JZKF01000014.1, from coordinate 10,994 downwards.
GAGGAACTCCTCGTCCCGGGTGGCCTCGTCGATGGCGCGCAGGCAGGCGAGCGGCGGTCCGCCGAAGGCCGCCAGCAACTCTTCGCGTTGCAGCTCAGCGTCGGTGTGGTCGAGCGGGGTCAGCACCCCGTCCACCATGCCGAGCCGATGCTGCGTACCCCGGCAGTCCACTGTCCGCAGAGGCTCCCGGCGTTGTCGCGGGGCCCGGCGCCCAGGTGTCAGCGCCTGCGCCACCAGCGGATGCAGGTCACCGGCGTCGATCAGTCCGGCGGCCAGCAGTTCCACGTCGGGTGGCATCCAGGTGGCGGCCCAGGGCAGCACCGGAACCGGCTCCGGACTTCGCCGGTCCACCCATCGGAGCCGCCAGTCGCCGGTGGACCGGTCCAGGAGGAGTCGCCGTCGCCCGCCGAGCCGGATCAGGACGGCGTCTGCGGGGTCGGCCTCCAGGAGTAGCGCTGCCTCGTCCGGCCACCGGTGCGCGGCGGCGTTTCCGGGCAGCGACCGAGCCCCGGCTGTGGTGTCCGCGGGTGTCCAGGTGCCGGCCCCGCATCGGTTCGCGAGGTCACCGGCCCGGCGCGCGTCCCAGAGGTGCCGGTGCAGGTCGAGCCGGAACCGGGGTTCGGGACGGGGACTCCCGTCGCCGGGGTCCCACAGTGCCAGGCTGATCCGCTGCCCCGCGTCGGCCCATCCCGGGGCTGTCCGCGCCACCAGGTGTGACGTCGCGTAGCGCGCCAGCGTGATGGTGGTGCCGGGCCGGAGCAGGCCGTCCCGGGTGTTCCGGGGCAGGTGCCATCGCAGCAGGTCGGGGGCGAGATGTCGGAGGTCGTCGCGGATCCGTTGGGCCGTCTCGCGACCACGGGACCCGGCCATCGACCGGTAGGGGAGATCGACGTCCACGCGGGCGGCGGCACAGGCCCCGGCCCAGTCACCCGCGGCGCGGCGGGCGGTGGCGGTCTCGATCATGGTGGGCGGCACGGCGAACTCGCGTGTGCGCCGCCAGCTGGACAGACGGTTGTCGTCCCTCGTCCTCAGCGAGTGCATCAGCACTCACCTTGCACGAAGACGACCCCCGATCGTGAAGAGGTGGTGTTCATCGCCGAGGACAGTACATGCCGGCCGCCCGGTTGTCAGCCGGTCTGTATGGCGACGCCCGGGCGGTCGGGCTCGGAGCGGTCGGGCTCGGAGCGGTCGGGCTCGGAGCGGTCGGGCTCGGAGCGGCCGGGTGACGCCTTCGGGGGAGAAATGTAATCCTTTCCAGTCACCGGCACGGCGGTGGACCCGTGAATGAATGCGCGGAAATGCTCACTCCGAGGCCATGGAAATGGCGAATCAACGTCACTTATCCGGTCCGATTTGTCAGCAGAAGACACGTTCGTGACGAGTTTCTTGATCGTTTCCCGGTGATGTCCCGGTCATTTCGGGGGCCGAGGGCGTAGATCCGGCAGACCTGAATCAGTCGATCGGCTACGGCTATGTGCGAAGAGTGTGTCCTACCGTTACGTTGAGTACGTGCCCCGATGGTGACGCCCATTGGCACGAATTGGTGCTGAACTGGGGGAGCGCCCGTTCTTCCGGATCATCGAGAGATCAAGAAAAGGCTCGTCGCCCCGCCGTCGCCGGAATGGACACGGGGCGCTAGAAAGATATGTGCATCCAGCGTTCCTGACAGGTCGACGATCCGGCCGGCGCCGGCGTCCATCAGCGAGGGTGGTGTGATGATCCGGGTCGTCGTGGTGAGAGACGAGGGATACTTCGGTGTCCCGGTGCGTGCGTTCCTCGAGACCGAGCCGGACATGCACTATGTCGACACGCTGCCGATCGGTGGTGATCTGGCGCCGCGTGCCGCTCAGTTGTGGCCCGCGGTCGTCGTCATCGACACGCAGTACATGGTCAGTCAGGTGCTGCCGATCGCCGACGAGTTGCACGGTGCGATCCCGTCCTGCTCGATGCTGCTGCTCTGCGACCCGTCGAAACGGGGCATGCTCCCACCCCGGCGGTGGAACGGCGGTCTCAACTTCCTGCTCAAGGATTCCTCCCCGGCCATGCTCGCGGACGCGGTGCGCCGGCTGGCCCGCGGCGAGCGGGTGGTCTCGCCGATGCTGCAGGCCGCGTCGCTCAACACCGACCGTGGGCTGAGCACGCGGGAGCTCGAGGTTCTCGGACTCGCGGCGGAGGGCGAGTCCGTGAAGGAGATCGCGGGACGGCTCTACCTGTCCGGCGGAACGGTCCGCAACTACCTGTCCGCGATCATCACGAAGACCGGTGCGCGGAACCGTCTGGACGCTATCCGCATCGCCCGGAAGGAGGGCTGGCTGCGCTGACCGCCGGGTAGCGTGGGAACGGATGCCAGCACACCAGATCGTCATTCCGGCCCTGCCCACCATGCCGTTGCTGGGCGTTCTCGCGATGGTCGTGACGTGCGCCTGGTTGCACGGCCGGGGCCTGCTGTCGGCACCGCGGGTGGCGGCCGGCTGGTTCGCCGGGTGGTACGCGGTGGCCGTCGTCGGAGCCACGATGCTCCCGATGCCGCTCACCTGGGGCAGTGGCACCGGCGGCCCGGAGTTGTTCCGGTTCCTGCTGTTGCCGGTGCTCGACATGCGACCGATGGATTTCGTGCTCAACACCGTGATGATGCTGCCGCTGGGCACGGTGCTGCACACCGTCTTCGGTGTCCGCGGCCGACGCCGGGTGGTGCTCACCGGTTTCCTGGTCAGTCTCACCATCGAACTGACGCAGGCGTTCCTGATCCTCACTCTGCACGGCAACCGGTGGGCCGACGTGAACGACCTGATGTCGAACACGCTCGGCACGTTCCTGGGTTATCTGGTGTTCCAGCGGCTCATGCGTTCCGCACGTTTCCACCGGGCAGTGGAATCCTGTTCTTTCCCGCGATCCGCCCGCGAAACGTCAGCAGCGGTGCGATGACCCGGCGGCGGCCGGGCCGTTCGGTGATCCGTTCGTAGATCCGGCCGACCGAGGCGGCCAGGTGGTCGGCGCCGTACCGGGAGCTCACGGTCCGGGCCGGGAGCCGGGCGCCGCGCCGTTCGGTCAGGCAGAGCAGTTCGGCGCGCAGGGCACGGGGCAGCGATTCGCGGTCGCGGCCGGCCAGCCGGTGGGTGCCGCGGACCGGGGCGCGGCGGGCGGCCCGGTCCTCCAGCGGCGGGCATGCGGCGTACAGGGCGGGCAGGCCCGCGGCGACCGCCTCCAGGGTGGCCACCCCGAAACTCTCCTGGCCGGGGGAGACGAACACGTCCATCGCGCAGAGCATCTCCCGGGCATGTCCGACCGCCCCGGTGAAGCGGACCCGGTCGGCGACGCCCTCGATGTCGGCGAGGCGTTCCAGGGCGGTCCGGGCCGGCCCGTCGCCGACCAGCAGCAGGGTCGCCCCGGGAACCTCGCCGACCGCGCGGATCAGCAGGTCGAAACGTTTGCCGGGTTCGAGGCGGCCGATGCCGCCGACCACCGGTTCGCCGGGGGCGATGCCGAGCCGCCCGCGGGTGGCGGCGCGCAGGGCGGGGTCGAAGCCGAACTCGCCGGTGTCGATCGCCTTCGGGATCATCGCGATCCGGGAGCGGGGTACTCCCCAGGAGGTCAGCCGTCCGGCGATGGCCGGCGAGGCGGCGATGGTGACCTGGCCGAGGCGTTCGCCGGTGAGATAGAGGGCGCGGCGCCGCGACGAGACGAGTTCGCTGCCCAGGTGGTGTTCGGTGGCGACGACGTGCGGGACGCCGGCCATCCGGGCGGCGATCCGGCCCTGCACGCCGGCCCGGAACAGGTGGGTGTGCACCACGTCGTACCGGCCGTCGATCATCAGGCGGCGCAGCCGGCCGATGGCGGCCGGGTCGTGGTCGCAGTGGCTGTGCAGCCGGTGCACCGGTATGCCGTCGCCGGCCAGCGTCAACGGGACCGGTGACGGTCCGAGCGTGACGATCTCACTGTCGTACGGCAGCCGGCGCACGAGCAGACGCACCTGGTGCCCGGCCCCGTCCGGTCCCAGTGTGCTGATGACATGCAGGACCCTCATCCCGTCCCCCGGTCGCATTGTCGACAGAACGCTTGCGACACCGCTGGGAAAGACGCTGCCGGAATATTCGGCCCAGCGGAAGTCCCAGATGTCACGCCTAATATGAGAACGATTCGCCGACGCCGTGACATCATCCGCCGAATGGCTGGTCCGGGAAGCCCGAAAGGGTGCCCGTCGAACGTCGATCGGTAAATGTGAGCAACTCTCACGTAGCCCGTGACAATTGCTACTGTAATCAACCCTCGGTGACTGGAACCCTGAGAATTAACTGAGGGCCGAAACGCATTTCCGAATGCTGGGAATCAATTTTCACGGCCCGTTTTCCATGATGCCCGATTTCATGACGACGATCACCGCGCGACGGGTCCGCGGCCGGCTGCGCCGGCATCGTACGAGGGGGATTCCATGCAGGTACGGCGATCAACGCCGGGCGCCTCGGCGCCCGGCGACGCGATCTCAGACGGTTGGCGGCGCCGGGGCGGGACCCCGGCGCCCTGGTTCCTGAACGCCCTGCGCGGCCGGGCCGCCCGGGCCGCCACCGACGCCGCGGCACTCGCCGCGGCACTGCTCATCGCCACACTGCTGCGGCACGACGGCCATGTCGAGAACATCGACTTCCCCGGCCTGCTGGTGCTCGCCACAGCGGCCGCGATGGTGCACACCGCCGCCGGCATCCGGTTCGGCCTCTACACCGGCCGCTGGTCGTACGGCTGCTTCGAGGAGATCGCCGCGCTGGTGAAGACCGCCGCGGTCACCACTCCGGTGCTGTTCCTGCTGGACACCCTGTTCGGCCGGCTGGTGCCCCGCTCGGCGATCATCGCGGCCGGGCTGATCTGCCTGGTCCTGACGGCCGGCGTCCGCTACACGGTCCGCTCGTTGCAGGACAGCCGCCTGCGCCCGGCGAAGCCCGGCACCCGGGTCGTGGTGATGGGCGCCGGTGAGGGCGCCACCCAGGTCATCCGGGCGATGCTGCGCAGCCCGTCCAGCCCGTACGTCCCGGTCGCCCTGCTCGACGACGACCCGGCCAAACGGTCCCTGCAGATCATGGGTGTGCCGGTGGCCGGCACCCGTGCGGCGATGGCCGACGTGGTCCGCCGGTTCAGCGCCGACGCCGTGGTCATCGCCATCCCCAGTGCCAGCGCCGACCTGATCCGCGGCCTGACCGAACTGGCCCAGCCGCTCAACGTCGACCTCAAGGTCGTCCCGCCGGTGGTCGAACTGTTCGGCCGCACCATGCGGGTCGAGGACATCCGCCCGGTCAGCCACGAGGACCTGCTCGGGCGCCGCGAGGTCGGCATCGACCTGGCGGCCGTCGCGGGTTACCTCGAGGGCCGGCGGGTGCTGGTCACCGGGGCCGGCGGCTCGATCGGCTCGGAACTGTGCCGCCAGGTCGCCCGCTTCAACCCGGCCAAACTGATCATGCTGGACCGCGACGAGTCCGGCCTGCACGCGGTGCAGCTGTCCCTGGACGGCAAGGGCATGCTCGACGACCGCAACCTGGTCGTCGCCGACATCCGCGACCAGCAGCGTCTCGACGAGGTGTTCGACGAGCACCGCCCGCACGTGGTGTTCCACGCCGCCGCTCTCAAGCACCTGCCGCTGCTGGAGATGCACCCGTCCGAGGCGCTCAAGACCAACATCATCGGCACGTACCAGATCCTGCAGACCGCGATGCGGCACAACGTCGACCGCCTCGTCAACATCTCCACCGACAAGGCCGCGGCTCCGTGCAGCGTCCTGGGGTACTCCAAGCGGATCACCGAGCGGCTCACCGCGGCCGCCGACACCGCCGCCACCGGCACCTTCTGCAGCGTCCGCTTCGGCAACGTGCTCGGCAGCCGTGGCTCGGTGCTCACCGCCTTCGCCGCGCAGGTCGAGGCCGGTGGGCCGATCACGGTCACCGACCCGGAGGTCAACCGGTACTTCATGACCGTGCAGGAGGCGGTACGGCTGGTGATCCAGGCGGGCGCGCTGGAGAGCCGCGGCGAGGTGCTGGTCCTGGACATGGGCGAGCCGGTCCGGATCGCCGACGTGGCCCGGCGCATCGCCGACGCCGCCGACCAGCACATCCAGATCGTCTACACCGGACTGCGCCCGGGCGAGAAGCTCGCCGAGGTGCTGCTCGGGCCGGACGAGCCGGACCACCGGCCGAACCACCCGCTGATCTCGCAGGCGCCGGTGCCGCCGCTGGACGGGGCCGTGCTGTCGCTGCTCGACCCGTCGGTACCCCGGGCCGACCTGATCGCCGTCCTGCGGTGGCTCGCGATGAGTCCCGCGCTCCCCGGCGTACAGAAGAAGCCCCTGACCGAATGGCACCGGCCCGCGCCGCGCGGCAAACAGCGCCGGCCCGAGGTGGCCGCGGTGCCGGAAGGCAGCAAGTGACCCGATCGAAACGGGCCCGCAAGGCCCGCAGAGTGATGAAGGAGAGCACCCCCATGCGGGTCGTCGTCGCCGGTCAGGGATATGTCGGGCTGCCGCTCGCGGTCCGGGCCGCGCAGGTGGGACACACGGTCGTCGGCTTCGACGTCGACGAGGAACGGATCAAACGGCTCGCCGCCGGCGAGTCCTACGTCGACGACGTCTCGTCGGACGAACTGCGGCAGGTGCTGGCCGCCGGCCGTTTCCAGCCGTCGTCCGACCCGCGGTCCTGCGGCGGCTTCGACGTCGCGGTGATCGCGGTACCCACGCCGCTGCGCGAGGGCACCCCGGACCTGCGCTACATCGAGGAATCGGCCCGGACCCTGGCCCGCTACCTGCGGCCCGGCGCGACCGTCGCGCTGGAGTCGACCACCTACCCGGGCACCACCACCGAACTGGTCGGCCCGCTGCTCGAGGAGGGTTCCGGGCTGATCGCCGGCACCGACTTCCACCTCGGCTACAGCCCCGAACGCATCGACCCCGGCAACCGCGAGTGGAACCTGACGACCACCCCCAAGGTGGTCTCCGGCATCGACGCGGCGTCGCTGGAGAAGGTGCAGGCGTTCTACGGCTCGGTCGTCGACCGGACCGTGCCGGTCGCCGACACCAAGGTCGCCGAACTGGCCAAGCTGCTCGAGAACACCTTCCGGCACGTCAACATCGCGCTGGTCAACGAGCTTGCGGTGTACGCGCACGAGCTCGGCATCGACGTCTGGGAGGCGATCGGCGCCGCCTCCACCAAGCCGTTCGGGTACATGCGGTTCACCCCCGGCCCCGGCGTCGGCGGGCACTGCCTGCCGATCGATCCGTCCTACCTGTCGTGGCGGGTGCAGCGGACCCTCGGCCAGAGTTTCCGGTTCGTCGAACTGGCCAACGACATCAACAACCACATGCCCGACTACGTGGTCCGGCGCCTGGTCACCGCCCTCAACCGGCGGCGCAAGGCGGTCAACGGCTCCACGATCCTGCTGCTCGGGCTGGCCTACAAGAAGAACACCGGCGACGCCCGCGAGTCGCCGGCCCGCCGGGTCGCCGCCCTGCTGCTGGACATGGGGGCGCAGGTCCGCGCCGCCGACCCGCACGTCGTCGAGGACGCCCACGTGGACAGCCGCGTCGCCCAGGTGGCGCTCACCGCCGAACAGGTCGCCGAGGCGGACGCCGTCGTCCTGCTCGCCGACCACGACGACTTCGACCTGGACCTCGTCGTCGAACACGCCGCCTACGTGCTGGACACCCGTCACCGGCTCACCGGGCCCACGGTCGAGTCGCTCTAGGAGGGCATCGTGGACCTCGTACGCAATCTCTGGAATCTGGCCAACCGCCTGGCCGCAGCCGTCATGCTGACCCTGCTCGCCCCGGTGGTCCTGGCCGTGGCCGTCTGGATCCGCATCGCAGACGGCAGAGGCGTCCTCTTCGTGCAGGACCGGGCCGGCAAGGACGGCGTCCCGTTCCGGATGCTCAAGTTCCGCTCGATGGTGCACGACTCGGTGGCCCTCAGCGCCCAGCTCGGCATCGACGACCCGTTCGGCCTGGTGGAGAACGATCCGCGGATCACCGCCTGCGGACGGTTCCTGCGCCGGACCAGCCTCGACGAACTGCCCCAGCTGATCAACGTGGTACGCGGCGACATGAACCTGGTGGGCCCGCGCCCGGACGTGCTGCCGCAGGTCGCGAACTACTCGGCGCAGGACGCCCGGCGTCTCGAGGTCAAGCCGGGGATCACCGGCTGGGCGCAGGTCAACGGCCGCGACGACATCGACTGGCCGGCCCGGTTCAAGCTGGACCGGTGGTACGTCGACAACTGGTCGCCGGCGCTCGACCTGCGGATCCTCTGGCGTACCGCGCTGACCGTGCAACGCGGCGAGCCCCCGGTGCACGTGGACACGCTCAACATCGAGCGGTCCGGCGCCCCCGAGCTCGAGCGGTCCGGCGCCCCCGGCGAGGACACCGTCGTCATCGTGCGCGCCGAGGCCGCCGACTACGACCGTGCCGCCTGAGGGCGAGATCGGTTCGGAGTTCCACTGGGACCCGGCCGCCCTGCTCGGCGCTGAGCGGGGCGGCCTTCCCGGGTGGCTGCCGGACCGGCGCGAACTCTTCGCCACCGGCTGCGGCGCGCTCACCGCGTTGCTACGCCGGGTGCGGCCCGCCGGCCGCGTACACATTCCCTCCTTCTTCTGTACGGGAGTGGCGCACGTCCTGTCCCAGCGGGTGCGGATCGCCTGGTACCGCCACCTGCCGGACGGCCGTGGCCCGCACTGGGAGACGCTGCGCCCGGCCGAGGGCGACATGGTCCTGGCCCAGAACCTCTTCGGCCGGGAACCGGGCGAACCGTGGCGCGCGTGGATGCGGGCGCATCCGCGGATCCCGGTGATCGAGGACCATTCGCACGACCCGTTCGGCGAATGGTCCCGGACTTCCGCGGCGGCGTACGCGGTCGCCTCGTTGCGCAAGACCCTGCCGTTGCCGGACGGCGGCCTGCTCTGGTCGCCGCGGGGCATGCCACTGCCGGCTCCGACCGGGCCGGAGAGCCACGGCGCCCACCTGAAACTGGCCGCGATGCTGCTCAAGACCGCCTGGCTGGAAGGCCGGACGGTGGACAGGGACGGCTTCCGTCAGCTGCAGGTGCAGGGTGAGCAGGAACTGCTCGGCAGTGAGGGGCCGGCCAGCGCGTTCACCCGGGCGGCGCTGCCGGCACTCGACGTCACCGGTCTGCGCGCGACCGGCGAACGCCGGGCCCGGGAGCTGTCGCAGGCACTGGACCTGCCGTCCGGCGGCCCGTTCCGGGTGCAGCTGTTCTGCCGGGACCGGGCCGGCCGTGACGGGCTGTTGAGCCATCTGGCCCGCAACGGCATCTTCGCGCCGGTTCACTGGCGGCAGGATCGCACCGGATTCTGGAGCGGTGACCCGATGGCCGCGGACGCCGCCGATCGCATCCTCACCCTGCCTGTCGATCATCGGTGCAGCTTGGCGGACGTACGCCGGATCGCCGAGGTCACGCGGGCGTTCATGCCAGTCGTGAATGCCGGGGTCGCATAGATTCATCGCAGCCCATATCATCGGCGTGTGATGCGTCGATCTACCGAGAGTGATCAAGGTAGGTGGTGGGCATGAACCTGACCACCGCGGGCATGATCGCGCTGGGCCTCGCCGTCTACGGCGCCGTGGCCTACGCCGTCGGCTCGATCCTGCAGGCCGTGGGCGCCAAACGCAGCTCCGGCACGGTCAGCACCCTCGGCCATCCGCTCTACCTGATCGGCATCGTCCTGGACATCTCGGCCTGGGTGGCCGCGATGTTCGCCCTGCAACAACTCGCCGTCTACGTGGTCGAGTCGGTCCTGGCCGGCTCGCTCGCGATCACCGCCCTGGCCGCGTGGCTGTTCCTGCGCTCCCACCTGCGCCGCCGCGACGTCCTCGCGATCATCTGCACCAGCGTGGCGCTGACCGTGCTCGCCTGCTCGGCCGGACGGCAGGCCGAGATGCCGATGACCAACGACATGCGCCTGGGCTTCTGCACCGCCGCGTTCGTCGTGGTGATCCTCGGCTGGACGGCCGTCCGCGTCGGCGTGCCCGGCCTGATCGCCGCGATCGGCGGCCTCTCCCTCGGCACCGCAGCCCTCAACGGCCGGGCCCTGCACTTCCCACCCGGCACGATGGACCACTGGACGACCGCGGCCCTCACGATCGCCACCGAGCCGCTGGTGTGGACCCTGCTGATCTTCCCGGTCAACGGCATGATCCTGTACGCGAACGCGCTCCAACAGGGCGACGTCGGCAGGGTGACCGCCGTCCACTGGATCGGCGAGGTCACCGTCCCGTCGGTGATCGCCCTGACGATCCTCGGCGACACGGTCCGCCCCGGCTGGGAGACCGCGGCCATGGTGGCCGGCGTGATCACCATCTGTTCCGCCGTCGTGCTGGCCTCCGCACCCGCGGCGACCGCCCCGGCCGATGCCGTGCCCGCCGCGCTCCCCACCGGCGCCATGCCCGCCGCGCTCGCCGCCGGCGCCATGCCCGCCGCGCTCCCCTCCGGCACCGTGCCCGCCGCGCTCGCCGCCGGTGCGGTCCGCCCGGCGCTCGGCGCGACCTACGCCCGATCCGGCGCCGCCCTCGTCCCGGCGCAGGCCGCCGCGGGCCTGGCCCTCATGCAGGCCGAGGCGTGGCGCCTGGCGATCCCGCCGGAGGCGTACTGGCCGGCGCTGCAGCCCCCGCTGGTCCGCGGCTACGGCACGTTCCTGTGGTGGGGTTCCCCGCAGAGTTCCCAGGCCCTGTGGGTCCCGCCGGACCGCACGTTGACCCCGCCCGGCGCGGTTCCCGCCTGGGCAGGCCCGCAACTCCCGGAGTCCCGCCCGGCCCCGGCGTCCCCAGCCGGCTTGCGCAGGGCCCGCAGCCTGCCCGGTTCCCGGCGTTCCGCGGGCGCGCTGCCCGCTCCCCGGTCCGCCGGCCGCCACGCCGCCTAGTCGCAACGCCGTTCAGTTAGGCGGATGGCTCATGCGTCAAGGCTCGTCGGTGACGACGTTGATGCTGGTGGTGGCCTTGTAGGTGTGGCGGTCGA
>NZ_JZKF01000139.1 GCF_000962825.1 Actinoplanes rectilineatus | reverse complement strand
ACCACGCCGTCAGGGGTGTGTTGATTTGGGGCGTCCTGCGCGCCTGTATTCACCACGCCGTCAGGGGTGTGTTGATTTGGGGCGTCCTGCGCGCCTGTAATCACCACACCGCCACGGGTGTGTTGACTTCGGGCGTCCAGCGCGCCCGAAGTCACCACGCGGACGGGCTTCGCGCCCTGACCACGAAACGTGTCTAGCTGCTCCTGTCGGGCTCGAGGGGTGCGGATCGGCGCGGCGAGCCCGGGGTGTCGACGGCGTCCGGCCACTGACGCGTACCCCCGTCCCCACGTCTGTGGCAGGAAGAGGTAGCCGAGATCGCGCGCAGTCGCGACCTGGACCTGGAACTGCCGGTCAAGAGTGCCCCGGTCAGGCGGAGTCGCGCCAGACGATCGGGGTGTCGAGCAGCTTGTTCTCGACCGGGGCCGGCTCGCCCCGGAGCTGCTGCAGCACCAACTGGGCCGCCCACGAGCCGAGCTCTGAAGCCGGCTGGTGCACCGTCGACAGCTGCGGCTGGCAGCGCACCGCCCACGTGCTGTCGTCGAACCCGACGATCCCCACGTCGCCGGGGACGCTGCGTCCCGCGTCCCGCAACGCCTCCAGCGCGCCGGCGGCGACCGCGTCCGAGGCTGCGAACACGCCGTCGATGGCGGGCTCGCGTTCGAGCAGGGCCCGCATCCCCTTGACGCCGGACGCGTAGTCGTAGAGCGGCACGTCGGCCACGAGTTCCTCGTCGAAGGCCGGACCGAGCGCGTCCCGGAACCCGTTGAGCCGGTCGATGCCGGAGTCCCGGTCCAGTGCTGCCGCGATCATGCCGACCCGGCGGCGTCCTCCGGCGAGCAGGCGTTTCGTGATCGCCCGTGCGGAGCCGGCGTTGTCTATTCCGACGAACGGGATGTTCTGGCTGAGATCCGGCGGATGGCCGACGAAAGCCGCCGGAAGGGCCAGATCGCTGATTACCCTGATGATCGGATCCCGGGCGCGTGCCGACACGACGATGGCGCCGTCGACGAAACCGCCGCTGAGATAGCGCGCCACGCGGTCGGTGTCGCGGGCTGACTCGACCACCAGGCTGACCATCTGGTGGTCCGCCAGGGAGAGCGCGGCATTGGCGCCCAGCATGATCGACCCGATGTTCGGATCGTCGAGGAAGAGCGAATGCGGTTCCAGGGCGACGAAGGCGACCGCTTGCGAGCGGCGCATCTTCAGGGCGCGTGCCGCGTTGTTCGGCACGTAGCCGACCTCGGTGATGGCCGCCTCGATCGCGGCGCGGGCCTCGGCCGAGACGTAACCGCCGTTCAGCACACGGCTCACGGTGCCCCGCGAGACGCCGGCCGCCGCCGCGATGTCGTGCACCGTGGCACGTTTCCGGGGTTTCGGCCGCGACATGCGATCACAGTACGCCGCGCGGTATTGACCTCGCGTCAACCCAGTCTTAGCGTGTGCACGTTCACACATCCGTAACCGGCCGATAGGTCTGCGGAAATGTGTGCACGTGCACACATCTGTTGACCAGGAGTTTTATGAGAACCGTGCGCATGCCTGTGCCGGGCGTCAGCCTGGGGTGTGATTACAACCCCGAGCAGTGGTCGCCCGACGTGTGGCGCGAGGACGTCGCGTTGATGCAACAGGCCGGAGTCGGCCTGGTGGCCGTCAACATCTTCGGCTGGTCCAACCTCGAACCGAGTCCCGGCAAGCACCACTTCGACGACCTCGACGAGGTGCTCGACCTGCTGCACGCCGGCGGGATCCGGGTCAACCTGGGCACCGGCACCTCCTCGCCGCCGCCGTGGCTGAGCGCCCGGCACCCGGAGATCCTGCCCGTCGCGATCGACGGGACCACCCGGTTCCCCGGCGGCCGGCAGGCCTGGTGCCCCAGCTCCCCGGTGTTCCGCGAGCGGACCCTCGACCTGGTCGAGCGGGTCGCGCAGCGGTACGGCAACCACCCCGCGCTCGCCCTCTGGCACGTCTCCAACGAGCTGGGCTGCCACAACGCGCTCTGCTACTGCGAGAACAGCGCTGTCGCGTTCCGGACCTGGCTGCGGGACCGGTACCAGAGCATCGAAGCGCTGAACGACGCCTGGGGCACCTCGTTCTGGAGCCAGCGGTACGGCGACTGGGACGAGATCCAGACGCCGCGGCTTGCGCTGTCCCTGCGTAACCCGGGGCAGCTCGTCGACTTCCAGCGGTTCAGCTCGGACGAACTGCTCGGCCACTACCGGGCCGAGACCGCGATCCTGCGCCGCAACTCCAGCGCTCCGGTCACCACGAACTTCATGGTCACCGCGCACATCCGGAACCTGGACTACTGGTCGTGGGCGCCGGAGATGGACATCGTCGCCAACGACCACTACCTGGACCACCGTCTGGGGAACCCGACCGCCGAACTGTCCTTCGCCGCCGACCTGACCCGCGGTCTGGCCGGCGGCCGCCCGTGGATGCTGATGGAACAGGCGGCCGGCGCGGTCAACTGGCAGCCGCACAACCTGGCCAAGGCGCCCGGCGAGATGATCCGCAACTCGCTGACGCACGTGGCCCGCGGCGCCGACTCGGTCTGCTTCTTCCAGTGGCGGGCCTCCGCCCAGGGCGCCGAGAAGTTCCACTCCGCGCTGCTGCCGCACGCCGGCACCGACACCGCCGCCTGGCGTGATGTGCTGCGCCTGTCCGAGACGCTGCAGCGGATCGGCGAGGTGGCCGGCACCGCGGTGGTGTCGGACGTGGCGCTGCTCTTCTCCTGGGAGTCGTGGTGGTCGTCGGAGGGTGAGGCCCGGCCGTCGCAGGCGGTGACCTACCTCGGCCAGGTGCACGCCACCCACCGGGCGTTGCGAGAGCTCGGCGTGACCGTGGACGTGGTGTCCCCGGACGCCGACCTGAGCGGGTACCGGCTGGTGGTCGTCCCAGGGCTGTACATGGTCGGTGACGCCGCCGCCGAGCGGATCACCGAGTACACCCGCGACGGCGGGCACCTGCTGGTCACGTACTTCAGCGGGATCGTCGACGAGCGGGACCGGGTCCGCCTGGGCGGATACCCGGGGGCTTTCCGCGAGGTGCTGGGCGTGCTGTCCGAGGAGTTCGCGCCGATGCCGCCGGGTGACGAGGTGCGGCTGAGCAACGGGGCGACCGCGACGCTCTGGACCGAACGGCTGCGCCTGGCCGGCGCCGCATCGGTGGCGAGCGGTCCGGACGGGACCCCGGCGATCACCCGTAACGAGCACGGCGACGGGACGGCCTGGTACGTGGCCACCGAACTGGACCCGCGCGGCATGCGTGACCTGGTGCGCAACGTGATCACGGCGGCCGGTGTGAAAGCCGTCGGACCGGAGACCGACGGATCGGTCGAGGTGATCCGGCGTACCGGCGAAGGCCGCTCCTATCTGTTCGTGATCAACCACGGGACCACCCCCGTGGCGTGCCCGGTCGCCGGATACGACCTGGTCACCGCCGAGCACATCACCACTGTCGTGGGCGGCGGGATCGCCGTGATCCGAGAGGAGAAGGCGTGAGAAGCAAATCCCCGGTACGCGCTCTGCTGTTCTTCATCCTGCCGTTCGGCCTGCTGTTCGCGGCCTTCTACCTGCTGCCGATCGGGTACGCGATCAAGCAGTCGCTGTACAAGGTGCAGCGCACCGGCACCTTCGGCCCGGCCACCGAGGTCTTCGGCGGGTTCGAGCAGTACCAGCGGGTGTTCGAGAACGGCCCGTTCTGGTCGTCGGTCGGCCGCGTGCTGCTCTTCGGCGTGGTGCAGGTCCCGGTGATGCTGGGACTGGCCCTGCTGCTGGCCCTGCTGCTCGACTCCGGACTGGTGAAGGGGCGCGGCTTCTTCCGGCTGGCGTTCTTCGTCCCGTACGCCGTGCCCGGTGTCGTCGCGGCGATCATGTGGGGTTTCCTCTACTCCCCGAACCTGTCCCCGTTCACGTCGTTGACCAGCAGCGTCGACTTCCTCTCCGCGGACTTCGTGCTGTGGTCGATGGCGAACGTGGTGACCTGGGTCTACGTCGGCTACAACATGCTGATCATCTATTCCGCCCTGCTGGCCATCCCGCAGGAGGTCTACGAGGCGGCGAAGATCGACGGCGCCGGCCCGTGGCGTACCGCCTGGTCGATCAAGGTGCCGCTGGTGATGCCGGCGATCATCCTGACCACCGTCTTCTCGATCATCGGCACGTTGCAGCTGCTCGCCGAGCCGCAGGTGTTCCGGACGTTCAGTTCCGCGGTGTCCAGCACGTACACCCCGAACCTGACCGTCTACTCCACCTCGTCGATCCCGAACTTCAATCTGGCCGCGGCGTTCTCGGTCGTCCTGGCCCTGGCCACGTGCGCGCTGTCGTTCACGTTCCTCAAGGCCACCCAGCGTGGAGGTGACAAGTGAAGGGCATCCGCGAGTCCCTCTTCTCCCGGGCCGGCGCCACCGCCGTCATGCTGCTGTGCACCCTGTACTTCCTGGTGCCGATCTGGTGGCTGCTGGTCGGGGCGTCCAAGTCACGGTCCCAGTTCTCCAGCACCGAGCCGCTCTGGTTCGCGGACTTCCACCTCGGCGACAACCTGAGTGAGCTCTTCGCGTACCGCGACGGGGTCTTCCTGCGCTGGATGGGCAACAGCATCCTGTACACCGGCGGGGCGGCCCTGCTCGGCACGATCCTGGCCGCGATGTGCGGGTACGCCCTGGCCAAGTACCGTTTCCCCGGCCGGGAGGCGCTCTTCAACCTGGTGCTCGGCGGCGTGCTCGTCCCGGCCACCGCGCTGGCACTCCCGCTGTTCCTGATCTTCAGCCAGCTGAACGCGACGAACACCTTCTGGTCGGTGTTCCTGCCGAGCCTGGTCAACCCGTTCGGTGTCTATCTCGCCCGGATCTACGCCACCGCGAGTGTTCCGGACGAGCTGCTGGAGGCCGCCCGTCTGGACGGTTCCGGTGAGGTCCGCACCTTCTTCACGATCTCGGCGAAGTTGATGTTCCCGGCCCTCGTGACGATCTTCCTGTTCCACTTCGTCGCGGTCTGGAACAACTTCCTGCTCCCGCTGATCATGCTCGGCAACGAGCGTCTCTTCCCCGTGACCCTGGGCCTCTACTCCTGGAACACCCAGGTCAACCAGATCCCCGAGCTGCGCATGCTGGTGATCGTCGGCGCACTGATCTCCATCCTGCCGCTGATCGTCGCGTTCCTGTTCCTGCAGCGCTTCTGGCGCAGCGGCCTCGGTGCCGGCTCGGTCAAGTAGCAATAAAACCGTCCTTATATAAAAGAAACGAGGAAATCGTGCGTTTTCCGATGCGCTCCCTCGGCATTGTGCTGACCTCGGCGCTTGCCCTGACCGCCTGCTCGTCGACCAGCGACGACTCGACCGAGAGCAGCGGCGCGGCGAGCTGCGCCCCGTCCTCCGGCCCGGTCACCCTGAACTTCACGTCCTGGATCCCCGGCATCGAGACCGTGGTGAAGGCCTGGAACGACAAGAACCCGGACATTCAGGTCACCGTGCAGACCGGCCCGAACGGCAACGGCGGCACGTACCAGAACTTCTTCAACCAGCTGAAGGCCGGCAACGCCCCCGACCTCGGCCAGATCGAGTACGACGCGCTGCCCAGTTTCCGCGTCCAGGACGGCCTGACCAACCTGGCCGACTGCACCGAGGTCACCGCGGCCAAGGACCAGTTCGTCGACTGGACCTGGGGCCAGGTCACCTTCGGTGAGGAGAACTCGGTCTACGGCATCCCGCAGGACGCCGGCCCCATGGCGCTGTTCTACCGCAAGGACCTGTTCGAGAAGAACGGCATCGCCATCCCCACCACCTGGGACGAGTACGCGGCGGCCGCCGAGAAGGTGAAGGCCGCCGGCGGCTACATCACCAACTTCTCGCAGAGCGACATCAACCAGTTCGCCGGTCTGGCCTGGCAGGCCGGGGGCCGCTGGTTCGCCAACGACGGCTCCCAGTGGACCGTGAACCTGCAGGACGAGGGCACCACCAAGGTGGCGAACTACTGGCAGGGCCTGCTCGACAAGAAGCTCGTCTCGACCGTGCCGCCGTGGACCACCGAGTGGGACAACGCGTACAACAAGGGCAACGCGTGGACCTGGGTCTCCGCGGTGTGGGGCGCCAACTCGATCTCGTCGGGCGCGCCGGACACCTCCGGCAAGTGGGCGGTCGCCCCGATGCCGCAGTGGACCGCCGGTGGCACCAGCGCCGGTAACTGGGGTGGCTCGTCCACCGCGGTCTTCAAGGGCTCGAAGCACCCCTACGAGGCGGCAAAGTTCGCTCTCTGGCTGAACACCGACCAGGAGGCGCTGACGCTGCTGAACAAGGAGGCCAACCTCTACCCGGCGACGAAGTCCGGCGCGACCCTGCCGGCCCTCTCCGAGGGAGTCGAGTTCTACGGCGGCCAGAAGATCTACGATGTCTTCGCCACGGCTTCCACCCAGGTGGCCGCCGACTTCGTCTGGGGCCCGACCATGACCTCCACCTACGCCACGGCGTCCGACGGCTTCAAGGCCGCGGTCTCCGGCAGCGGCACCCTGGCCGACGCGCTCAAGACGACGCAGACGGCCACCATCGACACCCTGAAGTCCCAGTCGATCCCGGTCGCCGAGTAGTGACGGTCCACCACCTGCGCGCCGCGGGCTCCAGCCTCGTGCTGGACGCCCGCGGCGTCGCGGCGTCCATCGTCCACTGGGGCAGCGATCTCGGTGACCTCGACGGGACCGCGCTCGCGGCGCTCGCCGACGCGGTCGTTCCGGCGGTCCCGCCGAGCTCGCTCGACGTACCCCTGCGCTTCGCTCTGCTGCCCGGCCTGGCCGAGGGCTGGAGTGGCCGGCCCGCGCTGGCCGGCCACCGGCAGGGCAGACCCGCCGGAGGGTTGCGGCTGGTGGGTGCCGATCTTCAAGATTTCTTGACGGTACGCTCCGCAACTCCCGAGGGTGATTTAGAGGTTCTCACCGAGCTGGACCTGTCATCGCAGGGTGTGCTGCGGGTGCGGCACCGCCTGACCAACACCGGTCCCGGCGACTTCCACCTCGCGGGCCTCGACGTGCGGCTCCCGATTCCGCAGGACGCCGCCGAACTGCTCGACTTCACCGGCCTCTGGTGTCACGAACGTCAGCCGCAGCGAACCCCGCTCGGCCACGGGATGTGGAGCCGGGAGAGCCGGCACGGACGCCCCGGTCACGACGACGCGTTCCTGCTGATGGCCGGCGAGCCCGGTTTCGGGTTCCGGCACGGCCGGGTCTGGGCGGTGCACCTGGCCTGGAGCGGCGACAAGTCGGTCCACGCCGAGCGTTCCGCGCTGGGCTACGGCGCGCTCGGTGCCGGTGAGCTGCTGGCCCCCGGTGAGATCACCCTGGCCGAGGGTGGCTCCTACGAGACGCCGTGGCTGGTCGCGGTCTTCTCGGACACCGGCATCGACGGCCTCTCCGACCGCCTGCACCCGTGGATCCGGTCCCGCAACGCGCTGCGCCTGCCCCGGCCGGTCGTACTGAACACCTGGGAAGCGGTCTACTTCAACCAGGACCACGCCGTCCTCAACGAGCTCGTCGACGCCGCGGCCGCCGCCGGTGTGGAGCGTTTCGTCCTCGACGACGGCTGGTTCACCGGCCGCCGCGACGACCGGCGTGCCCTCGGCGACTGGTACGTGGACGCCGAGACCTGGCCGGACGGCCTGCACCCGCTGGTCCAGCGGGTCCGCGGCGCGGGCATGGAGTTCGGCCTCTGGGTCGAACCCGAGATGATCAGCCCGGAGTCGGCGCTCGCCGCCGCACACCCGGAGTGGATCCTCGGCGGCCCGGACGCGCCGACCTGGCGCTGGCAGCGGGTGCTCGACCTGGGCGACCCGGGGGCGTACGCGTACATCCGCGACCGCCTCGCCGACCTGCTCACCGAGTACGACATCGCCTTCCTCAAGTGGGACCACAACCGGGACCTGCTCGTCCCCGGTTCGTCGCACCGGCAGACGACCGCGGTCTACCGGCTGCTCGCCGAGCTGAAGACGGCGTTCCCGCACGTGGAGATCGAGAGCTGTGCGTCCGGCGGCGCCCGCATCGACCTGGGCATCCTCGAGCTGGTCGACCGGTTCTGGACCTCGGACACCAACGACCCGCTGGACCGGCAGGCCATCCAGCGCTGGACCAGCGTGCTGGTCCCGCCGGAGTACCTGGGCGGTCACCTGGGCGACGCCACCGCGCACGTCACCGGTCGCACCTCGGCGCTCGGGTTCCGGCTGGCCACCGCGCTGTTCGGCAGCGCCGGCATCGAGTGGAACCTGACCGTCGCGAACGACGCCGAGAAACAACTGATCGCCGACTGGATCGGTGAGTACAAACGGCTCCGGCCGCTGCTGCACACCGGTGCGGTGGTCCGCGCCGACCCGGCCGACCCGGCGCTGCGCCTGCACGGTGTGGTCGCGCAGGACCGGTCGCAGGCCGTGTACGCGCTGGTCGCCACCGGAACGCCCCGGTCCGCGCTGCCGCCGCCGGTCCGGTTCCCGGGTCTGGACCCGGTCCGCTCCTACACGGTCCGGCCGATCGGCGCGCCGTACAAGGCGGTGCAGGACGCCCCGCCGCCGTGGCTGACCGACGGCGGGATCACCCTGCCCGGCCGGGTGCTCGCCGAGGTGGGCCTGACGGTGCCGCTGCTGGCGCCGGAGCAGGCCGCGCTGTTCACCGTCGACGCCGTGTGAAAAGTGGCCGGGCGTTCGCGCCCGGCCACTCTCGGTTTGTGATCCGCGACACGCATCCATGCTCGGCGATGCGAATAGCACCAGGCCAAAGCTGATCTTCGATGGGGTCGCGCGTGCCGCGGACGAACGGCTTCTTGCCCCATCAATGCGGGCACATTACAACTGACGCCCGGGGTATGGGCGTCGATCTCTCTTCGGCGCCCCCTGAAAACGCCAACGGGGAGATCCACTGTGCGATCCGGCCTACCTTTGTCTTCTCTGCTCCTCCGTACCGGAGGTGTCCTCACAGCCCTGACCGTCGCGGTGGTGGCGACGGCACCCACGGCCGCACATGCGGTGTCCGGTGACAGCCCGGCGGTGTCCACGCTGGGCGCCCTGGCCAAGATCACCATCCTGGCGCCCGGCACGACCGGCGCGGTCGCCTGCACCGGCGTCCTGGTCGCACCGCGTCTGGTGCTCACCGGCGAGGCCTGCTTCACCACCGGCACCGGCGCCGCGGCGCAGCCCACCTCCGCCCGGCCGTTCAAGGTCAACTTCACCACCGGCAGCACCACGCAGACGATCAACGCGGCCGGTGTCCGGTACGACCAGGCCCGCGGACTGGCCCTCGTCGGCCTCGCCAAGGTCCCCGCCGGGATCACCCCGGTCGCGATCAGCAGCACCGCGCTCGCCACCGGCGACACCGTCAAGGTGGCCGGATACGGGCGCACCGGCACCGAGTGGGTGCCGGCCTCCCCGCACGAGGCGTCGTTCACCGTCGCGGAGACCGGCTCCGGCACCGCGACCGTGACCGGCGACGGCTCGTTCTGCCCCGGCGACTCCGGTGCCCCGGTACTGCGCGGCACCGAGCTCGTCGGCCTGGCCCGCAACGCCGGCGGCAAGGGCTGCATCGGCTCCACCTCGACGTCCGGCGGCGGCACCGTCGCCGTCACCACCGACCTGAGCTCGCTGTTCGCCGGCGACGCGCTGGGCCGCAGCGTGCTGACCCCCAGCGACAACGGCTTCGCCGCGGTGGCCGCCGCCGGATTCGGCAGCGTCCTCGCCTCCGGTGACTTCGACAAGAACGGCTACCTCGACGTGGCCGTCGGCGCCCCCAAGGACGCCCCCGGTGGCGCCGCCTCCGGCTCCGTCACCGTCTACTACAGCTCGGCGGCCGGGCTGAGCGCCGGCAAGCGCCTGCGCCAGACCGACCAGGGCGCCGCCGACGAGGCCGGCGACGCGTTCGGCACCTCGCTGGCCGCCGGCGACTTCAACAAGGACGGCTACGCCGACCTCGCCATCGGCGTGCCGACCGAGGCCGTCGGCACGGTCAAGGCCGGCATGGTGATGGTGTACCTGGGCAGCGCCACCGGCCTGGGCGCCCCCGCCGGGCTGACCCAGACCAACATCGGCGGCGGCCTGGCCAACGAGGAGGGCGACCTGTTCGGCTGGGCCCTCGCCGCCGGCGACTTCAACAACGACACCTACCCGGACCTGGCCATCGGCGCCCCCGGCGAGCAGCAGGCCGGCGAGACCGCACACAGCGGCACGATCTATGTGCTCAAGGGCTCGGCGACCGGTCTGGTCTGGGGCTGGTACCTCGACCAGAGCATGTTCAACGGCGCCAACGAGGAGGGCGACCTGTTCGGGTACTCCCTCGCGGCCGGCAACGTGACCGGCTCGGTCCACACCGACCTGGTGATCGGCGCCCCCGGCGAGGCACCCGCCGACGACCCGAAGTCCGGCGGCGTCTACATCATGCCGGGCGCGGCCAGCGGCAAGGGCACCGGTTTCGGGCGTACCCAGTCCGGCAACGGCGGCGCCAACGAGGCCGGCGACGAGTTCGGTGCGGCCGTCGCGGTCGGCAACCTGGACGGCGACGCGTACGCGGACGTCATCGTCGGCATCCCCGGCGAGGCACCCGGCGAGTTCCCGAAGTCCGGCACCGGCACGGTCTTCCCGGGCCAGGCGACCGAGGTCGCCACCGGCCTGCCGTTCAGCAGCGCGCAGTTCAACGACGCCTACGTGGCGGGCGACCGGTTCGGCGCCTCCCTCGCCGTCGGTGACGTCGACGGCGACGGCAAGGCCGAGATGCTGGTCGGCGCCCCCGGCAAGGCGAACAACGGCGCGGCCAAGTCCGGCGTGGCCTACCTGTACCGCGGCCAGGCCCGCAGCACCACGGTCACCAGCCCGTTCGCCGGAGCCGGCCGCATCGACCAGCCGAAGGCGTTCGGCGTCGACGAGGCCGGCGACGCCTTCGGCACGGGCGTGCTCCTCGCGGACCTGACCAAGGACGGCAAGGCCGACGCGGTCATCGGCGCGGCCGGCGAGGCTCTGCCGGGCGAGGCGGCCGCCGGTGTCGCCCCGGTTCTGACCTCGGTGTTCACCGCGGCTTCCTGAGCCGTCCGAGACGCAGCGAAACGGGGCCGGGCGACCGGCCCCGTTTTCTGTCTCCCGGACGATCGGCTCCTGGTCCGGCCCTCAGCATGGTCCTAGTCGCGGAAACCGGCTCGCAGGCGCTGGGCCAGGCTCTGCGGCGGGGGCGGCGGCGTCGGCCGGCGGCCGGCCGACGGGGCGGACCGGCCCACCGGACGGTCGTAGTCGGCGGCGACGATCGCGTCGATGATCTGTTCCTCGCCGAAGTTCTCCGAGCCGGGGATGGACGGGACGAAGCCGACCAGCACGCCGTCGCGCATCACCTGCGCCTCGAGACCGGCGGTGCCGTCGGTGTCCCACTCGGCCTCGCGGCCGTCGGCGAGCACGACGCGGACGCCGTATTGCGTGATGCCGGCCCGGGGGAGTTTCACGTGAGCGAACACGTTGCGGTCGCGCAGACTCGCCACCACCCGGCGAGCACGATTCTCGTCCATGCCCGCGACGGTATCGCGAAGATCTGAAAACACGCTGAAGAACGGCTCCGCGGCCGTTGAGAGGAAACTGCACTCTGCGCATGTAACATGACCCGCGGTCAAAACCCCAGGTCACATCGACGCATGTTACTACGCCGTAATTTATATGTCACCGGATTACTTTCATCGAGATCTTGACTTACTGTTCGGTAACCGAAGCGCTTCGGCCCCCACATCCCCCGCCGGATATCGGAGGCCACCGATGAGAATCGGGCCCGTCCTCGCCACTCTCGTCACCTCGTCCATCCTCAGCCTCGCCCTCGGCGCCCCCGCCCGGGCGGCGAGCGTCGACTACACCGCCCTCGGCGACTCGTACTCCTCGGGCGTCGGCGCATCCGGCCAGTCCGGCTCCTGCCTGCGCAGCAACTACAGCTACGCGGCGCAGTGGGCGGCCAAGAACAGCCCGACGTCGTTCCAGTTCCTCGCCTGCAGCGGCGCCACCACCGACGACGTGCTCAGCACCCAGATCCCCACGCTGAGCAGCGGCGCCGACCTGATCAGCATCACCATCGGCGGCAACGACGCCGGGTTCGCCCCCACCGTGATCACCTGCCTGACCTCCAGCGACGCGGCCTGCGTCGCCAAGGTGAACGCCGGCAGGGAGTACATCCAGAACACCCTGCCGGGCAAACTGGACACCACCTACGCGGCGATCAAGGCGAAGGCACCGGGGGCGCGCGTGGTCGTGCTGTCGTACCCGCAGATCTTCGACACCGCGGCCCCGGTCTGCGAGATGAGCATGACCAAGCGGAAGGCGATCAACGGCGGGGCGGACGCGCTCGCCTCGGTGATCGCGTCGCGGGCCTCGGCGGCCGGGTTCGTCTACTCCGACGTCCGCGACGAGTTCGCCGGGCACGGGGCGTGCGCCTCGTCGCCGTACCTCAACGGGTTCACGCTGCTGCCGCCGCAGAACTCGTACCACCCGAACGTCAACGGCTACACGAACGGCTATCTGCCGGCCTTCAGCGGTTCCGCGAGCTGAACACGTTCCGCGGTCCGGGTGCGAAGCCCGTCCGCGTGGTGATTTCGGCCGCGCTGGGCGCCTGAAGTCACCACACCGGTTGTGGGTGTGGTGATTTCGGCCGCGCTGGGCGCCCCAAATCACCACACCAGTTGTGGGTGTGGTGACTTTGGCCGCGCTGGGCGCCCCAAATCACCACACCAGTTGTGGGTGTGGTG
>NZ_JZKF01000138.1 GCF_000962825.1 Actinoplanes rectilineatus | reverse complement strand
GTGGCTCCGGCACCGGACCGAGAACGTGTGGCTCCGGCCCCGGACCGAGAACGTGTGGCTCCGGCCCCGGACCGAGAAGGCGTGACTCCAGCACCGGACAGCGCCCCAGGAATCCGGCACCCCGGCCCCGGCACGACCACCGGGACCGGGCTGAACCTCACTCCGGGCCGGCCTCGGCCACCGCGTCGAGCACCTGCTGACCGAACTTGGTCAGCTTGCTCTGGCCGACCCCGCTCACCGTCCCCAACTCGTCCATCGTCCGCGGGCTCAACGCCGCGATCGCCCGCAGCGTCGCGTCGTGGAAGATGACGTACGCCGGGACGCCCTGCTCCTTGGCGACCGACCCGCGCCACGCCCGCAGCCGTTCGAAGACCGGGACCGCAGCCTCCGGCAGGTCCACCGGCGGGGCCGCCGCCCGGCCGCCCGAACCGCCCCGGCTGCCACCGCTGGAACGGCCCGCTTTCGGGGCCGCCGTCTCGCGGCGCATCATCAGCTTGCGTTCGCCGCGGAGCACCTCGCCGCTGCGGTCGGTGAGGACCAGCGTGCCGTACTCACCCTCGACCGCGAGGAACCCGCCCGCCAACAGTTGCCGGACCACGCCACGCCACTCCGCCTCGCGCAGGTCGGCGCCGATGCCGAAGACGGTCAGCTCGTCGTGCCGGAACTGGGTGACCTTGTCGGTGCGTTTGCCCGTCAGGATGTC
The DNA here is from genome assembly GCF_000962825.1 of Actinoplanes rectilineatus. GTDB lineage: Bacteria > Actinomycetota > Actinomycetes > Mycobacteriales > Micromonosporaceae > Actinoplanes > Actinoplanes rectilineatus. The sequence goes on along the minus strand of NZ_JZKF01000138.1, from coordinate 13,197 downwards.
GATGGACTGGCCGGCCCCGAATTTCTGGCCGCGCTCCTTCTGCAGGCGGAACACCGTGGAGAGCAGTTTCTGCGCGGGCACCGTGCCGTCCCACGATTCCGGCGGGTTGAGGCACACGTCGCAGTTGCCGCACGTCGGGGCGGTGTCCTGTTGACCGAAGTAGGACAGCAGTTGTTCGCGCCGGCAGGTCACGCTCTCGCACAGGGCCAGCATCGCGTCCAGGTGCCGGCCCGCGTTGCGCCGGTGGGCCGCGTCGCCGTCCGAACCGTCGATCATCTTGCGTTGCTGGACCACGTCCTGCAACCCGTACGCCAACCAGGCCGTCGACGGCAGCCCGTCGCGCCCGGCGCGCCCGGTCTCCTGGTAGTAGCCCTCCACCGATTTCGGCAGGTCGAGGTGGGCCACGAAGCGGACGTCGGGCTTGTCGATGCCCATCCCGAACGCGATCGTCGCGACCATCACCAGGCCGTCCTCGCGCAGGAACCGTGCCTGGTTGGCGGCGCGGGTCCGGGCGTCGAGCCCGGCGTGGTACGGCAGAGCGGGGATCCCGTTCTCGGTGAGGAACGACGCGTGTTTCTCCACCGAGGCCCGCGACAGGCAGTAGACGATGCCGCAGTGCCCGGCGTGTTCGCTGCGGAGCAGGTCGAGCAGTTGTTTGCTGGGTGCGTTCTTGCCGACGATGCGGTATTGGATGTTGGGCCGGTCGAAGCTGGCCGTGAAGTGCCGGGCGCCGGTGAGCTGCAGCCGGGTTGCGATCTCGTCGCGGGTGGCCGGGGTCGCGGTCGCGGTCAGGGCGATCCGCGGCACGTCGGGCCAGCGTTCGTGGAGCATCGACAGGTTGAGGTAGTCGGGCCGGAAGTCGTGGCCCCACTGTGCGACGCAGTGTGCCTCGTCGATGGCGAACAGCGAGATCGTGCCCCGGTCGAGCAGGCGCTGCACTCCGGGTGTGCCGAGGCCTTCCGGTGCGACGTAGAGCAGGTCGAGCTCGCCGGCGACGAACTCGGCCTCGACCAGGCGGCGCTCGTCGAGATCCTGGGTCGAGTTGAGGAACCCGGCCCGCACGCCCAGGGTGCGCAGCGCGTCGACCTGGTCCTGCATGAGCGCGATCAGTGGCGAGATCACCACGCCGGTGCCCGGCCGGACCAGCGCCGGGATCTGGTAGCACAGCGACTTGCCACCGCCGGTCGGCATCAGCACGAGGGCGTCGCCACCGGCGATCACGTGCTCGACGATGTCGCCCTGTTGCCCCCGGAACGCGGGGTAGCCGAAGACCCGGTTGAGGGCGTCGGTGGCGGTGGACACGGAGAGCGGGGGAACCGGCGAAGTCACCCCGCGATAGTAGAGACCCGCCATCAAGATCAGCTCACCCTGTGGATATCTATGGGGTGACCCCGGGCAGGCCCACCAGGTCGAGGATCTCCCGGGCCGGACTGCCCGGCACGGCGATCAGGGTGAGCGGGGCGTCCTCGCCGTGGCTCTCGGCGACCAGGTGCAGGGCGGACACCCCGGCGCTGGCCAGCAGGCTGACGTCGGTGAGGTCGATGGTCATCGGCACGGTGCCGCCGCGGCTGCGGCGCAGCAGTTCCTGGCGCAGGTGGGCGGCGGACGCCGCGTCCACCGCGCCGGCCAGCCGCACCTGGGCCTCGTCGCCGCCGGGCAGCTCGGCGATGGTCAGTTCGGCGGCCGCCGGGACGGCCGGCAGCGGCTCGTCGAAACGGGCGAGCAGCCGGGCCGGGCGGGTCAGCGGGTGCCGCAGGGTGGCCACCGTGCCGTTCGCACCGGGTTCGACGCGCAGGCTCTGCACCAGCTGGGCGGTCAGCGCCAGGCCGCGGCCGCGGGTCGGCCGGCGTTCCGGCACCTGCCAGCCGCCGTGGTCGGCGACCGACGCCTCGACCACGCCGGTGGCGTCCAGGGCGACCCGTACCGCGATGACGTCCTTGCCGAAGGTGCCGCCGAACGCGTGCTCGATGGCGTTGGTGGCCAGTTCGCCGATCGCGTGCTGCAGGACGAACACGTCGTGTTCGGCGGCGCCCACCGCGGTGAACCAGGTGGCGAGCCGGGCACGGGCACCGCGCAGAGCGGCCGGTTCGGCCGGCAGTTCCAGGACCAGTTCGGGTACGACCGGAACCCGCTGAGCCGCCAGCAGGGTGATGTCGTCGGCGTGGCCACCGGCCCGGACGAGCAGTTCCAGGGTCTGGGTGCAGACCCGTTCCGGCGCCGTCGACGTCGGCGCGTGCAGCGCCCGCCCGGCTGCCGCGTCCGCCGCGACCAGGGCGAGTTCCTCGGCGCTGTCCGGTCCGCTGCCGGGGCGTTCCAGGATCCCGTCGCTGTAGAGCAGCAGCAGGTCCCCGACGCCGATCCGGGTGGTCCGCACCGGGAACGTGCCGCCGGTGCCGAGCGGCATCCCGCCGGTGCCCGCGAGGTAGCGGCTGCCACCGGTCGCCGGGACCAGCAGCGGTGGCGGGTGCCCGGCGGTGCAGTACTCCACCTCGCCGGTCGCCGGGTCGAGCAGCGCCAGGCACACGGTGGCGGCGTGGGCGGCCCGGACCCGCTGGGCGAGACGGTCGGCGGCGGCCAGCGCCTCGCCGATGGCGGCCCCTGCGTCCAGGCGTTCCTGCAGCACCGCCCGGAGCTGGCCCATCACCCCGGACGCGGTGACACCGTGGCCGACCACGTCGCCGACGACCAGCGCGACCCGGCCGTCCGGGCGGGCCACCGCGTCGAACCAGTCCCCGCCGGCGGCGGTGTCCGCGTCGGCGAGCAGGTAGCTGGCCGCGATGTGCAGACCGGGCAGCACCGGCACGCCGGGCGGCAGCAGCTCCTTCTGCAGGGCGGTGATCACGTCACGGCTCTGTTCGTAGCGCCGGCGCAGCTGTTCGGCCTCGGCCTCGGCGGCCTGACCGGACCGGGCCAGGTCGGTGACGTCGAACCCGGCCCCGATCACCCCGCGCAGAGCGCCGTCCGCGTCCCGCCACGGCACGATGGTGAAGGTCGCGAACATCTCGTGGACCGAACCGTCGGGCAGGTCCAGGTGCGCCCGCCACTGCCGGCCGGCGATCGGCTGGCCGGTGCGGTACACCTCGTAGTACGCGTCGACGAACTGCTGGCCGGCGAGGTCGGCGATGACCTCGCGGATCGGCCGGCCGATCACGTCACGGCCCGGCAGGACGGCCCGGGTGGCCGCGTTGCACGCGACCAGCTCGAGCTCCGGTCCCTGGCACACGGCGAGGATGAAGGGCAACTGGTCGACGGCGGCGGCCATCGCTGCCGGCTCGCCGGGATTCAGCTCACCAGAGTCCGGAACGCTCACACCCGTCACCATCTCATCCTGCCGGACCGTCCGCGGGAAAGCGCCGGACGTCACTCGGCCAGGGGCAGATCGATCGTGTGCGCGGTGTGTGACGCCTTCACGCTCAGATAGCGTACGTTCGCCGCGGACAGGTGCACGCCGGTTGGCACACGCTGGGTCACGTCGATCCCCAGACCGGTCAACTGGGCGGCCTTGTCCGGGTTGTTGCTGAGCAGCCGGACCCGGTCCACGCCGAGGGCGAGCAACATCTGTGCCGCCGCGGTGTAGTCCCGCTCGTCCTCGCCACGGCCCAGCGCCACGTTCGCCTGGTACGTGTCCAGCCCGTCGTCCTGCAGCGCGTACGCGTCGAGCTTCGCGTACAGCCCGATCCCGCGGCCCTCCTGGCGCAGGTAGAGCAGGAAACCGCCCTGTTCGGCGATCCGCTCCACCGCCTCGCGCAGCTGCGGCCCGCAGTCGCAGCGCTGGCTGCCGAAGACGTCCCCGGTCAGGCACTCGCTGTGCGGGCGGACCAGCGGGGCCCGCCCGCCGGCCGCCGACTTGGTCAGGGCCCGCTGCCAGTCGCCGAGAGCGAGGGCCAGGTGTTCCTTGCCGTCGTCCAGACCGTCGAACGTCATCACCCGGGCGGTGGTGGAGTAGCCGTCGGGGAATCGCAGCGGCACCGTGACCTGCCGCCGGACGGACGCCTTCGTTACCGCCGCCGTCCCGGCCTCAGTTGTATACATCGGTCCTCCTCATTGGTCACCGCTGTGCTCAGCACCGTTGCCCGGAGATCGGCCGTCGAATCCTGCGGATATCGTGGGCAGGGCGACAACTTCGACCCGGGGTGAGCGGTGGCTGAGCGTCCTTACATCTTGCTGAGCTGTGGCATGTCTCTCGACGGCTACCTCGACGACGCGTCCGAGCGCAGGTTGCTGCTCTCCAACGACGCCGATTTCGACCGGGTCGACGAGGAACGGTCCCGGGTCGACGCGATCCTGGTCGGGGCGAGCACCATCCGCCAGGACGATCCGCGCCTGCTGGTGCGGTCGGCGCAGCGCCGGGCCGACCGGGTGGCGCGGGGCGAGCCGGCCGACCCGGTGAAGGTGACCGTGACCGGCCGCGGCGACCTGGATCCGGCGGCCGCGTTCTTCACCACCGGCGCGTCGGCGAAACTCGTCTACTGCGCGTCGCCCGGGGTGCTGGCCGCCCGGGACCTGCTCGGGGCGGCCGCGACGGTGGTGGACGGCGGCGATCCGGTCGACGTGTCCCGGGTCGCGGACGACCTGGGCGTGCGCGGGGTGCGCCGGCTGATGGTCGAGGGCGGCGGCCGGATGCACACCCAGTTCCTCACCGCGGGGATCGCCGACGAACTGCAGCTGGTGGTCGCGCCGTTCTTCGTCGGTGACGCGCGGGCACCCAGGTTCGTGCACGACGGCGACTTCCGCTGGGGACCCGATCATCGGGCCATTCTCGCCGAGGTGCGCCAGATCGGCGATGTGGTGCTGCTGAGATATGCGCTTTCCGACCGTTTCGGCATGCCCTGACGGGTCGTTCAAGCCGCGACACCACCGGTGAGTGCGGGCTTGCGACCCCCGGCCCGGATCGTGGCGCGGCGGGCCGGCGGGACCGCCGCCGGGATGATGATGGGCCGGGCCGCCATGGCCGGTGCGGGGGAGACCGGCGTGGTGGCGGCGATCCGGAACGCGAGGGCGGGAGCCGCGACGGGCAGCGCCGGCACGACGGGGAGAACCGGTGCGACGGGCAGCGCCGGCACCGCGAGAGCCGGGGCGCCGGCCGGGACGACCGCGCGGGACCGCACCCGGGAGACGGTCCGGACCAGCACGATCACCGCGCCGGGAGCCGCCGCCACGAAGGCCAGCAGGCCGTAGGCCACCGCGATCGTCAGGCCCTGCGACGCGCTCAGGCCGGCGGCGCCGAACGCCCAGGCCATCACGCCCTCGCGGGGACCCCAGCCGCCGATGTTCACCGGCAGGCCCATCGCCAGCAGGGCGAGCAGCAGCAGCGGCGCCAGGGTCAGCAGGGCGGCGCCACTACCGGCCGCCCGTGCCGCCACCATGAACGTCGCCAGGTGCCCGGCGAGCACCGCGGCCGAGGCCAGCAGCACGCCGGGACCGGTCCGCCGGGACAGCAGGCCGGCCCGCATCTCGGCCAGTCCGGTGCGGGCCGCCCCGGCCGCCCGGGAGGTGCCGCGCCGCATGCGCCGCAGCACGATCAGGGCCAGAACGCCGGCCAGGGCGGTTCCCACGGTCACCGCGGCCACCGTCGGTCCGTGCGCCTGGATCAGGGCCAACACCGGTGAGGGTACGAGCAGGAGCACCGCGGCCCCCACGACCAGCAGCACGATCTGTCCCGCCGTGCGTTCGAGCACCACGGCCCGCACGCCACGGCCCAGGTCACCGGAGCCCTTGCCGTGCCGCACCGCCCGGTCGACGTCGCCGAGCACACCGCCCGGCAGGGCCGCGTTGAGGAACAGCGCCTGGTAGTAGTCGGCGACCGCACCCCGCAGCGAGATCGGCATGCCCAGCCCGCGCGCCACCAGGCACCACCGCCAGGCACTCAACACGGTGGTGGCGGCACCGATGACCAGCGCCGCCACCAGAGCGTTCGCGTCGAGCACCCGCAGGCCGTCCAGGAACGCGCCGGTGCCCAGCTTCCACAGCACCGCGGCCAGGATGGCGGCACCGCCCACCAGGCGGGCCCAGGCCCAGATCGATCGCGTCACGTCCATCGTCCCCTCGTAGCTTCTGGGGATTAGTACGCCCGGCGCGCGGGGCAAGGTTCACTCGAAGATCGCTAAAACATCCTGGTGTCCCACGGAAGCGTGTGGCAGAGACGACAGCCGCCGCTCGAGATAGTCATCGAGGTCGAGGTCCGGGCGCTGTTCGCGGGCCGCCCCCGTCCAGCCGCGCAGCCACTCCGCGGTCAGTTCGGGCAGTTCCGGCCCGAGCTGCCAGGGGGTGTCGCGGACCAGCACACGGGCGCCGGCCTTCTCGAACGCGGCCGCCGCGAACGCCGGGGCGTCCGGCCCGAGCAGCCGCCGGCCGCCGGTCTCCTCACGCCGCTGGTGCTCGTTGAACGCGGCCTCGACCTCGGCGTCGCGCGGGTCGGCCGGGTCGAACCGGACCCGGCCGGTCACCGAAAGGGTGAACAGGGCGCTGGTCCGGGCCTGCGCGAGCACCGCGACCAGGTCCTCCACCTCGCCGGCGGTGAGCAGGTCGAGCAGCGCCGAGCAGGTGACCAGACCGGTGCCGGCCAGGTCGTCCGCGGTGAGCGCGGTCACGTCCCGCTCGTCGACGCCGACGCTCACCCCGTCCGGCATCCGGTCCGCCGCGATCTCCAGCAGCCGCGGGTCCCGGTCGGTGAGGATCCAGACCTGCGGCGACGGCAGCTGCGGGGCCAGCCAGCGGCCCAGCGAACCGGTGCCGCAGCCCAGGTCGCGGATCTCGGTGATGCCGGCCGGCAGCGCGGCGATCAGGTCGCCGGCCCGGGCGGCGGCGTCGGCCGGCTCGCGCAGGGCCAGCCAGTCGGGGCTGAACTCTCCGGTCATGTTGACTCTCCGTCCGTCAGGATCTCGCTCAGTCGCCGGGCGGTGTCGTCCCACCCGGTCAGGGTCGCGCGCCGGGCCCGGGCCCGGTCACGCCAGCGGGCGCGCAGCTGCGGGTCGGTGAGCCAGGCGCGCAGGACGGTGGCCAGGGCCTCCGGATCGCCGGGGGGCACCAGCTCACCGGGCGGCTCACCGCCGGGTGTCGTACCGAGCGCCTCGGGTACGCCGCCGACGGCGCTCGCCACCACCGGAATGCCGCGGGCCAGCGCCTCGGTGACCACCATCCCGTACGTCTCGGCCCGCGACGGCAGCACGAACAGGTCGGCGTTCGCGTACGCGGCGGCCAGGTCGTCGCCGCCGAGCGGGCCACGGAAGTGCAGCACGCCGGTGTGGTCCGGGGCCCGCGGCACCGGCCCGGCCCCGGCGAACGTGCACTCCCAGGTCAGGTCGCCGAGCTGCGCCAGCGCGGCGAGCAGCACGTCCTGGCCCTTACGCGGGGTCAGCGACGCGACGTTGAGCAGCCGGTGGCCGTCCGGGGAGGGCGTGGCGAGCGGCGCCGGGTCGACGCCGGGGGCGGCCACCCGCACCCGGGGCAGGCCGTGCATCCGTTCGACGCGGCGGCCCGCCTCGGCGCTGGTGGCCACCACGGTGGTCGCCAGGTGCAGGGCCCGCCGTTCCCGGGCGCGCAGCTCGGTGGCCTCGGACTCGGCGAGCCCGGTCTCGTCGCTGAGCGGCAGGTGCACCAGGATCACCAGGCGCAGCCGGCCGGCGTGCGGTTCGAGCAGCTCCGGGACACCGCAGGCGACGAGACCGTCGAGCAGGACGGTCGTGCCGTCCGCTGCCTCGGCGAGGACGGTGGACAGGGCGTCCCGCGCGTGTGCCCCGGGGCGGGGCCAGGTGCCGGGGAGTGCTTTCTCGCGTACCCCCGCAAGCCTTTGATCGTGATCTGCCAGGCGTTGGAGCACCTCGCGGTCGTAACGGTTGCCGCCGCTCGGCGCCGCCGGGTCGTCGATCCCACCCGGCAGCACCGCGATCAGCGCACGACTCACAGGATCCGCTCGTAGCTGGCCCAGGCGATGTGCGACTCGTGCAGTTTGACCTCGAGACCGGTGAGGCCGGAGGCGCCGCGGCCGAACTCGCCCGCCTTGACCCGCACCGCGATCCGGTCGGCGATCACCTTCGCCAGGAACTCGGTGGAGGTGTTGACGCCGGTGAACTCCGGGTCGTCGTCCAGGTTGCGGTAGCTCAGCCCCTGGCAGATGGTGTGCAGCTGCTCGCTCGCCTTGCCGATGTCCACCACGATGTTGTCGTCGTCGAGCTCCGGGCGGCGGAACGTGACGTCCACGACGAACGTGGCGCCGTGCAGGCGCTGGGCCGGTCCGAAGACCTCGCCGGAGAAGCTGTGCGCGATCATGATGTGGTCGCGGACGGTGACGCTGAACAAGGGCTTTTCTCCTCGCTACGGTGTTCTCGGGTGGTGACTACGGATACCCGCTGTAGAAAGATCAATTCACCGGGTAATCGATCACGTGGCACAACGCGGGAAGTGAGCCGTCGGCGATCCGGGGGAGGACCGCCGGGAGGTCGCCGAAGTCCGAGTGGCCGGTGATCAGGGCGTCGAATCTCGGGTCGGTCAGCAGGTCGAGGGCGACGGCCAGGCGTTCGGCGTAGTCGCGGTGCCGCTGGGGCTGGATGCCGCCGACCTGGCTGCTGCGGATGGTGAGCCGCTTCGAGTGGAAATTCTCGCCCAAAGGAAGACTTATCCGTTTATCGCCGAACCAGCTGAGTTCGACGACGGTGCCTTCGGTGCGCAGGATGTTCAATGCCGTGGTCAGACCCTGTTCGGTGGCGGAGGCGTGGATCACCAGGTCGCGGTCCACGGTCGCGTCCGCCGGCTGCCGGAACCGGATGTCCAGTGACTTGGCGAGATCCGCCCGAGTGGGGTCGATGTCGATCAGCTCGACGTCGGTGGCCGGGAGCCCGGCCAGGACCGCCGCGACCGACGCGCCGACCATGCCACCGCCGACCACGGTGATCCGGTCGCCGATCTGCGGATGCGCGTCCCACACCGCGTTCACCGCCGTCTCCACCGTGCCGGTCAGCACCGCCCGGGCCGCCGGCACACCCGCCGGCACCACCGTCACCGCACTCGCCGGCACCACGAACCGGGTCTGGTGCGGGAACAGGCTGAAAACGGTCCGGCCGACCAGCTCCGGCACCCCGGCCTCGACCACGCCGACGTTCAGGTAGCCGTACTTCACCGGGCCCGGGAAGTCACCCTCCTGGAACGGCGCCCGCATCACCGGCCACTGGCTCTGCGGCACCCGCCCCTGGAAGACGAGCGTCTCGGTGCCCCGGCTCACCCCCGAGTGGAGTGTGCGAACCACCACATCACCGTCACCCGGATCGGGCACGGAAGCCGTGCGTATCTCCCCCGATCCCGGGCAAGCCAACCAGAAGGCACGGGCAGTTTCTGACAATGGTGGACCTTTCTGTGAACCGAAAGCCCCCGCTGAGCGTGTCAATCGGGGACAGCAGCTAGACCCTACGTCCAGGAGGAACGGTGACCATCAGTACCGCCACGACCACGACGGGTCCGTCCCGGGCCCCGCTGGCCGGGTTCGGGGCTCAGCTCCTCCTCCTCGCCGTTCTGGCCGCGACCACCGGGCTCAGCGCGACGGGATGGGTGGCCGGGATGGTCTACGGCGCGGTCCTCTGCGGCCTGCTCGACGCGGCCATGCGCCGCGCCGGGGTCACGTGGATCGGCTGGGCGAACCTGGTCACCCTCAGCCGCGCGATCCTCGCCGGCGGCGTGACCGCCCTGATCTTCTCGTTCACCCACGCCCCCGCACTGCTCGTCGTGAGCATCGCCGCGGTGGCCCTGGCCATGGACGGCGTCGACGGCCAGGTGGCCCGCCGGACCGGCACGACCAGCGCCCTCGGCGCCCGGTTCGACATGGAGGTCGACGCCTTCCTGATCCTGGCCCTCAGCTTCGCCGCCGCCGCCGAATACGGCTGGTGGGCCCTGGCGATCGGCGCGTTCCGGTACGCGTTCGTCGCCGCGTCCTGGGCGATGCCGTGGCTCAACGCCCCGCTGCCGCCCAAGTTCGGCCGCAAGGTGGTCGCCGCCCAGCAGGGTGTGATGCTCGCCGTCGTGGTCAGCGGACTCCTGCCGACCTGGCTCGCCGTCGCCGCCCTGGTCGTCGCACTCGGATCGCTGACCTGGTCGTTCGGCCGCGACATCGGCTGGTTGTACCGCACGTCGCGAGCCCTCGAAGAAGCCCGCAGCCGCTGGTCGGCGCCGCGGGCCCACGCACTCGCCACCCGCTGAGGAGCCGCTCCACCGCATGCCCGGGCCGTCACGATCCGGGCATGCCCCGTCTCTCAGGCCCGGTGGGACAGCCGGTCGTGCCACTCCGCCGCCCGCACCTCACCCAGATCGGCCAGCCGTGCCAGGCTGCCCAGCGCGTTCTGCACCGAACCACGATCCAGCATCACCCGGATCGCCTTCTCCGCGGCGTTCCAGTCGAGCGTCCCCCCGCGCGCCGCCTGACCGATCAGGATCTCGATCGCCTCGTCCTCGTGACCGTTCTCGATCAACTGATCGGCGGCCCGCATCACCGCGAAGAAATCACTGCTGGCCGTACCGCCGAGCAGCCGGTCGGCCAGGCCCCGCCGGTGCAGCACGGTCGCCAGCGCCCCGGCCGTGCGCGGATCACCGGCGTGCTCCTCCAACTGCTGCACGGCGGTGCCGAACTGCGCCGCGGAGAGCTGGTCCAGCAGCAACAACGCGTTCCCGTCGCCGAGCCGGGCGGCCCGGTCGGCGGCCAGCGCCAGATCCCCGAACCGGCCGGTGGCACCGAGCAACCCGGCCAGCTCACCGACCACCGCCGCGTCGCCGTGCCGGTGCAGCCGATCCTGCAGAAACCGGACACGCCCCTCGTCGACGGGGTCGTCGCGCTTCTTCCGCCACTTGCCCAGCACCGGTACATCATCGCCGCGTCGGCGCAGGCGGGAGGCTTTTCCCCGGTCTTGCGCCGCGGCGGGGGCTGCTTTCCTGGGTAACCGCCTCCCCGGTGGCTGCTTCCTGTTGTGGCTGCTTCCTGTTGTGGCTGCTTTCCGTGGTGGCTGATTTCTGTGGTGGCTGCTTTCCGTAATGGTCAGCGCACACGGGCGATCGAACCGGGCGGGGCCGGGGGAACGGCGTCCGGGTGCAGGATCGCGGCGATCGCCTCCACCCCGTCGACCAGACGTGGCCCCGGGCGGACCACCAGACCGTCACCGTCGACCGCCCACACCGCGGCGCCCGGGAAATGCGGCACCACCGCGGCGGCCTGCTCGACCGCGCCGTCCAGGTGGAAACCGCACGGCGTCACCAGCACCACATCCGGCCCGGGCGCGGCCAACTCCGCCCAGGAGGTCGCCGCCGACCGCCGGCCGCCCCGGTGCGCGACCGGCTCCCCACCGGCCGCCCGCACCATGTCCGGCACCCAGTGACCCGCACCGAACGGCGGATCCACCCACTCCACCACCGTCACCCTCTGCCGCGGGCGTCCGGCCACCCGCATGGCCACCGCCGCCAGCCGCCGCTCCAGCCGGGCGGTCAGCCTCCGGCCCTCCTCTGGTACGCCGGAAGCGCGGGCCACCTGCTCGAACGTGGCCAGCACCTCGGCGAGCGTGTAAGGATCCAGTGACAGCACGTCGGCCCGGCACCCCAGATGCGCCAGGGCCTCGTCCACGTGACCGGACGGCAGCGCACACACCCGGCACAGGTCCTGCGTGATGATCAGCTCGGGCGCCAGGGTGGCGAGGGCGTCCGCGTGCAGCGTGTACAGGTCGTCGCCGGCAGCCATCCGGGCCCGCACGTACCCGTCGATCTCGCCGGGCGTCATCCCCCGGGTGTCCCGGCCGCCGACGACCACGGTCTTGGTGGCGCGGGCCTCGGCCGGCTCGTCACACTCGAACGTGACCCCGACCAGGTCGTCACCCAGCCCCAGCGCGTAGACGATCTCGGTGGCCGACGGAAGCAGGGAGACCAGTCGCATCCCTCGATTCTGCTCGTCGCGTCTTCGACTCGTCTCCCGCTGCCCTGCTTCCCCCTCCGTCTCGGCGTCCCTCAGTCTCGGCGTGCCGTCACCCGCCGCCCTGCTTCCTGTGCCCCGGCGTGCCGTCTCCCGCCGGGTCGTCGGCCGAAAGGTGGAGGCGCGGCACGGCGATTCCGTCCCCGGTCCGATGTGATCAGGGGGTGGCGGGCGGAAGGCTGTCGGCAGCGCGGAGACACGCGGCCGATCAGCGGGGAGGGCCCACCACCATGCACACCGGAACGCAGGAGCACACCGACACGATCGTCCTGGACTACCTGGCGGCGCTCTGGGCCGCCGGCGAGGACCTGCCGCCGGCCGCCCGGGACGAGTTGATGAACACGGTCGCCCGCTACACGGCCGTCCGTCGCGACCTGTCCGGAGATGCGGGGCAACTACTGGCCCGGCTCGGACCGCCGGAGCAGCTCGTCGAGGCGGTACGGCGCGGAAATCTCCCCACCCACCTGCGGTTGCCGCCGTCCCTCGCCGCCGATGCCGTTGCGGCCGGCCTCACCAGCGGACCGGCGGGCGCGCCCCCGACGCCGGGACCGGTCGCCGGCGGCGAACCGATCGCGCTCACCCTGCTGCTGGCGATCACCTTCGTCCTGCCGGTGGTCAGCCCCACCGCCGCCATGCTGCTCATCGCCGGCTCCCCCCGGTGGACACCCGAGCAGAAGGCGGCCGGGTGGATGCTGACCACCGGCTCCAGCTTCGGCGCGATGCTCTTCGTGCTGTTGGTCGCCGGCGTACCACTGTTCAGCGGCCTCGGCGTGTTCCTGATCTACCTGGCCGGTTGCGCGGGCTCGGTGGCCGCCGGCTTGATGCTGCTCACGTCGATGCGCCGTTCAGGTGCCCATCCGGCCTGACGAACCACTCGGCTGGTGCCGTCGTTACTGGTGCCGTCGTTACTGCTGCCGCTGTGCCGTGCGCGACGGCTCGCTGTGCCGCAATGCCGCTCAGCTCGAGTGCGTTGGTGGCCTGCCGGTGTCGTTGCTGTTCGCGTTGTCCGGCCCTCGTCAGTCGCGTGGTGTGCAGACGGCTACCGCAGACGACGGCCGCGCCGCTCCTGCCGTCGTCTGCGGTTGAGTTTCGTCCCTTGGGCAGCCGTCGTCGGCGGCTCGATGGGCTCAGCCGTTGTCGGCGGTCGATCGGCGCCCGCTTCCGAGCCGTGGTGGGCGGCTGGTCTTGTTCGGCCGTCGTCTGTGGTTGTTGTGGGTTTCTGGTTGAGCCGTGGTGGGCGGCTGGTCTTGTTCGGCCGTCGT
>NZ_JZKF01000137.1 GCF_000962825.1 Actinoplanes rectilineatus | reverse complement strand
GGGGTGTGTTGATTTCGGGCGCCTAGAGCGCCCAAATTCAACACGCGGCCAGGGGTGTGTTGATTTCGGGCGCCTAGAGCGCCCAAATTCAACACGCGGTTGGGGGTGTGGTGGTTTTGGGCGCCCAGGGCGCCCGAAATCAACACGTGGTTGGGGGTGTGGTGGTTTTGGGTGCTCTGGGCGCCCGAAACCACCACGGCGGTAAGGGGGGATGCGGAACGGCGGCGGTGGGAGGGTCCCCGCCGCCGCCGTTCCTCACCGGTTCAGTGCAGAGGTCAGGACCAGAAGACGTAGGTCGCGCCGTACGCCGCGGCCTTGGTCTCGCCGTCGGTGCAGGTGCCGGCCGGCGCGGTGCCGCCGGTGGTCTGCAGACGCTGGATGTACTTGGCGTTGGTCAGCTTGCCGTTCGGGCCGGTGTGGCCGTTGATCTCGAGCAGCAGCTGCGGGATGGTGCCGGTCTTGGTGGCCTCGCCGATCTTCGTGGCGGTGACGGTGGAGCCGTCCCGCTCGACGGTCCAGCTGGGGCCCTTGTAGTGGTGGACCTTGCCGATCGTGCCGGCCAGCTGTGCTTCGGGCACCGACGCGCCGGTGAAGACGCCGCCGGTGCAGGTGTAGGTCTGGGTGCCCTTGACGACCTTCGCCGTCCCGAGGAACCGGGAGCCGGCCGGCGGGCGGATCGCCGCGGGGACCGAGGCCGAGGTGAACTCGGCTCCGGCCTGCGGGCGCTGCTCGGCGGCGGAGGCGTTGTAGGTGACGGTGCCGAGGGCGGCAACGACCACGGCGGCCCCGGCCAGGGTGACGACGCGGAGGCGGTTGCGCTTGCGAGCCATGGAAGCAGGACTCCATATCCCTGTGGTGTATGTGGCCGCCACACCGTATGGGGTTACCTGTGGGGAACCTGCATGGAAATCTTTAGATCTTACTTAAATCGGCGAAAACGGATAACAATCCGATGGCTACGCTTTTGGTAGCGAAGGCGGACCTCCCCGGTCGTACCGGGTGTAGTTGCCGCGCAACACGGCGTGCGGGTCGAGTCGGCTCAGAACCGCGTCGCTGATCGCTCTGAGCTGCGCGATCTGTTCCGGTGTCAGGGCGTCGATGACGTTCTTACGGACGGTCGCCGCGTGTCCGGGGGCCGCGGACTGCACGGTGGCCCAGCCGGCCGTGGTGAGCCGCGCGTTGGTCGCCCGCCGGTCCGACGGGCAGGGGAACCGCTCGAGGAGGCCGCGGGTCTCCAGGCGTTGCACCACGTGCGACAGTCGCGGCAGGGTGGCGTTGGTCTGCCGGGCCAGGTCGGTCATCCGCAGCGTGTGGTCCGGCGCCTCGGAGAGCATGGCCAGGGTGAGGTAGTCGTAGTGGGTCAGTCCGGCGTCGCGGCGCAGCTGGGTGTCGAGCACGCCGGGGAGCAGCTCGACGACCGCGACGAGGCGTACCCATGCGGCGAGTTGATCGTCGTCCAGCCAGGCCGAGTCCATGATCACATCATCCACCCCGGCGGTTCGCCGCCGTGTCAACCTTGTGGCGGGTGGGGCCTCGGTCAACTTGCTTGATCTCGTTGGGTTAGGCTGCCCTAACCAACCGCACGTGGACAGGGTGACGATGGCACAGCCGGAGACCTTGGCGGAGCTGCTCAACGGGCGGCGGGCCGCTGTCGATGCGTCGCTCCCGGCGGTGGGCTTCGTTGCCGGCTACGTGATCGGCGGCCAGTCGATCTGGGGCGGCACGATCGCCGCGCTGATCGCCGGCGGTGCGGTGGCCGGCTGGCGCATCCGCAAGGGTGACAAGCCGCGGGCCGTCGTGATCGGACTGCTCGGCGTCTGCGTGGCCGCGCTGATCGCCCTGCGCACCGGCAAGGCGGAGAACTTCTTCCTGCTGCAGCTGCTCAGCAACGGCGCCAGCGCGCTGGCCTGGATCGTCAGCATCGTGATCCGCTGGCCGTTGCTCGGGCTGGTGGTCGGCGGTGTGCTCGGGCAGAGGACGCGGTGGCGACGGGACCCGGCGCTGCTCCGGGCGTACGCGCGGGGGAGTTGGGTCTGGGTCCTGCAGTACGTGATCCGGGTGGCGGTGTTCCTCCCGCTCTACGCCGCGGGGCAGGTGTTCGCCCTGGGTGTGGCCCGGGTGGCGCTGAGCTGGCCGCTGGTCGCCGGTTGCATGGCGGTGAGCTGGTGGGTGATCCGCCGCAACCTGCCCGAGGACCACCCCGGCCTGCGGCACCCGCAGACCGTTTGATTTCCTGACTGTTAACGACGAGCGTCGATTTCTTGCTAGCCTGGGAGCGCTCCCAAAGGCGATCATCCCCCAGAGCTGAGGTAGGTTCATGAAAAGGCGCCTGCTCACCCTCCTGACGGCCCTCGCCGCGGCCGCCGCCTCCGTCCTGTTCTTCGTCCCCCCGGCGTACGCCGCCACCGGCCTGCACATCGTCGGCACCGACATCGTCGAGGCCAACGGCCAGAAGTTCGTCATGCGCGGCGTCAACCACATGCACACCTGGTATGCCGGCCAGACCCAGTCGTTCGCCGACATCAAGGCGCTCGGCGCGAACACCGTCCGGGTCGTGCTCAGCGGCGGGCGCTGGACCGCGAACACCGCCGCCGACGTCGCAGGCGTGATCGACCTGTGCAAGCAGAACAAGATGATCTGCGTGCTGGAGGACCACGACACCACCGGCTACGGCGAGGACACCGCGGCGTATTCGCTGGATCAGGCGGTGGACTACTGGATCGGCCTGAAGAGTGTGCTGGTCGGCCAGGAGGACTACGTCGTCATCAACATCGGCAACGAGCCGATCGGCAACACGAACCCGGCGCAGTGGACCGCCGCCACCGTCGCCGCGGTCCAGAAGATGCGCACCAACGGCTTCGAGCACCTGCTGATGGTGGACGCGCCGAACTGGGGCCAGGACTGGCAGTACACGATGCGGGACAACGCGCAGACCGTGCTGAACGCCGACACCCGCAAGAACACCGTGCTCTCGATCCACATGTACTCGGTCTTCAACACCGCCGCGTCGATCATCAACTACCTCGACGTCTTCAAGAACAACGGCTGGCCGCTGGTGATCGGCGAGTTCGGCTGGCAGTTCGACTCCAGCCAGGTCGACCACGAGACACTGCTGGCCCAGGCGGTCGCCCGGGACCTCGGCTATCTCGGCTGGTCGTGGGCCGGCAACACCGACCCGATCCTGGACATGGCCACCGACTTCGACGCGAGCCGGCTGACCACCTGGGGTCAGCGGATCTTCAACGGCGCCAACGGGATCAAGGCCACCGCCAAACAGGCGACGATCTTCGGTGGGGTCACCCCCAGCAGCCCGGCACCGAGCAGCCCGTCGCCGAGCAGCCCGTCACCGAGCGCGTCCAGCAGCAACCCGCCGACCGGTGGTGGCTGCTCCGCGGCGTACACGATCACCGGGTCCTGGTCCGGCGGTTTCCAGGCCGACGTGAAGGTCACCGCGGGCAGCGCGGCGATCAACAGTTGGACGGTGACCTGGACCTACGCGAACGGTCAGGCGGTGAGTAACGCC
The DNA here is from genome assembly GCF_000962825.1 of Actinoplanes rectilineatus. Taxonomy (GTDB): domain Bacteria; phylum Actinomycetota; class Actinomycetes; order Mycobacteriales; family Micromonosporaceae; genus Actinoplanes; species Actinoplanes rectilineatus. The sequence goes on along the minus strand of NZ_JZKF01000137.1, from coordinate 10,465 downwards.
TGGAACGCCACGGTGACCAGCTCCGGCAGCGCGGTCACCGCGCGCAACGTCAGCTACAACGGCAAGCTGGCCGCGGGTGCCGCCACCTCGTTCGGCTTCCTCGGTTCCTGGACCGGCAGCAATCCGGTACCGGCCGTGACCTGCACCGCGAGCTGATCCGAGAGATTTGGCAGGTCCGGTTCGCGGTTTGCGGCGGCATACTCGGCCGATGGCCACCGCATACCGGACCTGCCCCCTCTGCGAGGCCGCCTGCGGCCTGGAACTGACCGTCGGCGACGGCCGGATCCTGGCCGCCCGCGGCGACCGCGAGCACGTCTTCAGCCATGGTTTCGTCTGCCCCAAGGGCGCCACGTTCGGCGCGCTCTCCGGTGATCCGGACCGGCTGCGCCGGCCGATGATCCGGCACGGCGGCGAACACCGGGAGGCGAGCTGGGACGATGCGTTCCAGGCCGTCGCGCACGGCCTTTCCCAGACCGTTGCGGGGTACGGCCGGAGCGCGCTCGCCGTCTATCTCGGCAACCCGAACGCGCACACGATGGCCGGCGGCCTCTATGTCACGCCGCTGCTCAAGGCCGCCGGCACGCCGAACGTGTTCTCCGCCAGCACCGTCGACCAGATGCCCAAGCACGTGTCCTGCGGTTACCTGTTCGGCAATCCGCTGACCATCCCGGTACCCGACCTGGACCGCACCGACTTCCTGCTGATCCTGGGCGCGAACCCGTGGGAGTCGAACGGCAGCCTGGCCACCGCCGCCGACTTCCCCGGCCGGCTGAAGGCGATCCAGGCCCGGGGTGGCCGGTTCGTGGTGGTCGACCCGCGGCGTACCCGGACCGCCGAGCACGCCGACGAGCACCTGTTCATCCGGCCGGGCGCGGACGCCTTCCTGCTCTTCGCCATGGTGCACACGCTGTTCGCCGAAGGGCTGGTCGATCTCGGACATCTGGCCGCGCACGTGACCGGTCTCGATCAGGTCCGTGGGCTGGCCGCGGATTTCACGCCCGAGCTGGCGGCGGGCGCCTGCGACATTCCCGCCGAGCGGATCCGCGGCCTGGCCCGGGAGGTCGCCACCGCCGGGTCCGCCGCGGTGTACGGCCGGATCGGCACCTGCACCGTCGAGTTCGGCACCCTGACCAGCTGGTTGATCGACGTGCTCAATGTGCTCACCGGCAACCTGGACCGGCCCGGCGGCGTGATGTTCCCGCTCGCCGCGCACCTGCGACCGCACGACAGGCCGGGTGGCAAGGGGTTCCGGACCGGCCGCTGGCACAGCCGGGCCCGCGGGCTGCCCGAGGTCAAGGGGGAGCTGCCGGTCGCCACCCTGGCCGACGAGATCGAGACGCCGGGGCCGGGGCAGGTCCGGGCGTTCGTCACGGTGGCCGGCAACCCGGTGCTCTCCACCCCGAACAGCGCCCGTCTGGACCGGGCCCTGGCCGGGCTGGACTTCATGGTCAGCGTCGACCCGTATCTGAACGAGACGACCCGGCACGCCGACGTGGTGCTGCCGCCGATGGAGTCCGCCCGCAAGGGGCACTACGACTTCTCGTTCCTGGGTTTCGCCGTGCGCAACTTCGCGAGTTATTCGCCTCCGGTGCTGCCGCCGGACCCGGGCGGGATGGACGAGTGTGACGTGCTGGCCCGGCTCACCCTGATCCTCGCCGGTCAGGACCACACCGATCCGGGTGTGCTGCACGAGACGCTGCTGGCCCGGGCCCTGGCGAAGTCCGGCGGGACGGTCGGGCGCGACGAGGTGACCGGTGACGGGCCCGCCGAACGTCTGCTCGACGTGGCGCTGCGCGCCGGGGCCTACGACCTGACTCTGGCCCGGCTGATCGAGAACCCGCACGGCGTCGACCTCGGACCGTTGCAGCCGCGGGTCCCGGAGGTGCTGCGCACGCCGAGCGGCACGATCGAGCTTGTCGTGCCGGCGATCGCCGCCGAGGCCGGCCGGCTGCTCGCCGCGACCGGGCGTTCCCGCGACGACCTGGTGCTGATCGGCCGCCGTCACCTGCGCTCGAACAACAGCTGGATGCACAACGTGCCGGCGCTGGTGAAGGGCCGGGACCGCTGCACGTTGCAGATGCACCCGGCGGACGCGGACCGGTTCGCGCTCGCCGACGGTGACGACGCCGAGGTGACCTCGCGGGCGGGCAGCCTGACCGCCCGGGTCGAGGTCACCGACCGGGTGATGCCCGGCGTGGTGAGCCTGCCGCACGGCTGGGGTCACGGCGTGCCCGGCGCCCGGATGACGGTTGCGGCGGAGTATCCGGGGGTCAACGCGAACCTGCTGACCGATGAGATGTCCGTCGATCCGCTGTCCGGTAACACTGTTCTCAACGGTGTGAGCGTGAAAATCGCCAAACTTCGATAGGTTCGACGGGACTCACTCCACCGGAGGAAGGAAGTTCCATCGTGCGACGACTGCTGGTGGCTCTCGCGGCCACCGCGTTGACTCTCGCCGGAACGGCCGTTGCCGCCGAGGCGGCGCCTGCTCCCGGAGCACCGGGAATCGGCGACTCCTACTATCCCGACTACGGCAACGGCGGGTACGACGTCGGCCACTACGACATCCGCCTGCGCTACACCCCGGCGACCGACCTGCTCACCGGCACCACCACCATCCTGGCCACCGCCACCCAGGACCTGTCCCGTTTCAACCTCGACTTCCTGCTCGACGTGTCGTCGATCCGGGTCAACAACCGGCCGGCCACGTTCGCCCGCGAGGGCGACCACGAGCTGGTCGTCACCCCTGCCCGGACGATCGCCGCCGGGCAGGCGATCACCGTCGTCGTGCAGTACTCCGGCGTCCCGTCCAGCAAGGTCGGCGCCGGGTACACCGCCTGGATCAAGACTCCGGACGGGGCGATCGCCGTCGGACAGCCGGAGATCGCCTGGTGGTGGTTCCCGAGCAACGACCACCCGCTGGACAAGGCCACCTTCGACGTCTCGGTGTCGGTGCCGGACGGCCTCGAGGTGATCAGCAACGGCGTGCAGCCGCGCGTCCCGGTCCGCGAGACCCTCGGCTACACCCGGTGGAGCTGGCGGTCGGTCAAGCCGCAGGCCACCTACCTGGCCTTCTTCGCCGTCGGGCAGTACGACATCACCACCGACACCAGCGCCGACGGCCAGCTGATCTACAACGCGTACTCGCAGCTGCTCAGCCCGGACTTCCGGGACGCCGCCGAGTCGAGCATCGAGCGCACCAACGAGATCGTCGAGTGGGAGAGCTCGGTGTTCGGGCCGTACCCGTTCGAGTCCCAGGGCGGGCTGGTCGCGCCGCCGGGCACCCTCGGGTTCGCCCTGGAGAACCAGACGCGCCCGACGTATGCGGACGGTTTCTTCCGCCGTGGCTCCAACACCTCGGTGGTCGTGCACGAACTGGCCCACCAGTGGTTCGGTGACTCCATCTCGGTGGCCGACTGGAAGCACATCTGGCTCAACGAGGGCTTCGCCTCGTACGCCGAATGGCTCTGGTCGGAGAAGAACAACGAGGGCACCGCGCAGGAGATCTTCGACTACCTGTACGCCGCGTACCCGGCCGACGCCGACATCTGGACGTACCCGCCGGCCGATCCGACGGTGGCCCAGCTGTTCGGCGACACCGTGTACGACCGTGGCGCGATGACGCTGCACCAGCTGCGCCTGGCCGTCGGTGACGACGACTTCTTCGAGATCCTGCGCACCTGGGCGGCGGAGAAGAAGTACGGCACCGCCGCGACCGAGGAGTTCACCGCCCTGGCCGAGAAGATCTCCGGCGAGGACCTGGACGCGCTGTTCGAGGCGTGGCTGTACACGCCGTCGAAGCCGGTCGTCGCCTCCGCCGCGTCGGTGGCGAAGGTGAAGGCGCCGAAGTCGTGGGAGAAGATCAGCCTGACCCACGAACTGCTGCACCAGCACTGATCATTCGTGGTGCACCCAGCGGTCGACGAGCGCCTCGTGCGCTTCCAGACGCTGCTGGGTGCGCTGCGGGTCGGTGCCGGCGATCGCGTCGAGCAGGCTGATCGCCAGCACCACCACCGCCGCGTGCGAGTCGAAGACCAGGCCGGTGCCGACCGGCGCGACGAGCAGCACGTCGGCGTCGACGGCGAACGGCACCAGCGCGGTGTCGGCGATCACCACCGTGGTCAGGCCCAGCTTGCGGGCCAGGCGCAGCGCGGCGACGGTGCCGGCCGGATAGCGGGGCATCGCGAACACCAGTAGTGCTGTCGCCCCCTGCTGGTGCAGTTGCAGCACGGCGTCCTCGACGCCGCCGGCCTCGGTGCAGACGGTCACCGCGGGCAGCACCCGCCGGGCGAAGTAGCCGAAGTAGTCGGCGAGCGCGGCCGAGGCGCGCAGGCCGATCACACCGAGCGGGCTGGTGGCGGCCAGTGCCTGGACGGCGTCGGTCAGGCGTACCCGTTTGAGGCTGTCCAGGTTGTCGCGTTCCTGGTCCACCGCACGCCGTTCGCCGGCGTCGTCCCGGTCGGTGGTTCCGGACAGCACGGCGTGCCGTAGCGCGGTGCGGAACTCCGGGAAACCGGCGAAACCCAGGGCGGTGGCCAGCCGGGTCACCGTAGGCTGACTGACCCCGGCCTGCTCGGCGATCTCGATCGTGGACAGGAACGCGACGTCCGGGAACATCCCCAGCATCCGCTGCACGATCTGGCGCTGGGTGGGGGAGAGCCGGTGCCGCTGGGCCAGGTCGAGCAGCCAGCTCTCGGCCCGCTGGGTGTCGAGTCCCTGTCCCTGAGCCATCCGTCCCGTCCCGTGTTCCTCCGGCCGATGGATGAATAGCCTAAAACACAGAGGCTATATGGTGCATGTGTTGATTCACGCACACGGGCGGGTGAGGGCGATGGCTGAGCAGGCGATCCGGTTGCGGTTCCTTTCGGGTACGGACATCGATGCCCTCGGGATCACGAAAGAGGACGCCATCGGCGCCGCGGAGTCCGTCGTGGCAGCACACGGCGACGGGCGGACGGTCTTCGAGCCCCGCACCCACCTGATCCCGGAGAACGGCGGGGCCGGCCACTTCAACGTGCTCCGCGGGCACGTCTCCACCCTGGGCGAGCGGGGCGTCAGCGGCGTCAAGGTGGTCGGCGACTTCGTGCCGAACTACCGGCTCGGGCTCCCCAGCGAACTGGCGCTGATGACGCTCTACGACCCGTACACCGGGGTGCCGCTCGCGATCATGGACGCCACCCTGATCACCGAGATGCGGACCGGTGCGATGACCGCCGTCGGGGCGAAACACCTGGCCCGCCCGGATGCGAAGATCCTCGGGCACGTGGGCGCGCGGGGCACCGCCTTCTCCAACGTGACCATGCTCGACGCGCTGTTCGACCTCGACGAGATCCGCGTGACCAGCCGGCGCCCCGAGTCCCGGGAGGCGTTCGGCGAACAGCTCCGCGCGGTCACCGACACCCCGGTCCGGGTGGTCGCCACCGCCGACGAGGTGTTCGACGGTGCGGACATCCTGGTCGAGGCATCCCGGCTGGAGAAGCCGTCCCCGCTGCTGCGGACCGCGGCGGTCGGGCCCGGTGCGTTCGTCGTGCCGTACGGGACGGTCAGCGCCGTCGAACTCGACCTGCTCGACGTGATGGACAAGGTCGTCGTCGACGACTGGCGGGAGTCGCAGTCCGGCCGGTTCGGGGCGTTGCGGGCGCACGTCGACACCGGCCGACTGAGCCCCGAGACGCTGTACGCCGAACTCGGCGAGATCGTGACCGGCCGCAAACCCGGACGGGAGCGCCCGGACGAGCGGATCCTCTTCTGGCACCGTGGCCTGTCGATCCTCGACGTCGCCCTGGCCCACCTGATCCTGACCCGGGCCGAAGCGGCGGACACCGGCACCATGCTGCGCTACCGATGATCATCACGTCGGCGGACGACCTCGACCGCCCGGCGATCGTCGCGCTGGCCCGGGGCTCGTCGCGGCTCACCCTCGCCCCGGCGCTGCTGGCGTCGCTGGCGGCGAACCGGGCTCTCGTGCTGGCGGCCCTGGACGGGGACCGGCCCGTCTACGGCGTGAACACCGGGATGGGCGCGCTCGCCGGGGTGCGGCTGGACGCGGCGGCCCGGGACCGCCACCAGAACACGCTGATGCTGGGCCGGGCCGTCGGTTCGGCCCCGTGGCTGGACCGGGCGTCGGTGCGGGCGCTGCTGGCCGTCCGGTTGCGGACCTTCCTGCACCCGGCGGCCGGAGTCTCCCCGGAGCTGTGCCTGCGGCTGGCTCTCCTGCTCAACGAGGACGTGGTGCCGGACGTGCCCGCTCGCGGCTCCGGCGCCGCGGGCGAGATCATCCCGCTGGCGCACCTGGGGGCGGCGGTCCTGGAGGCCGGTGCGTACTCCTTCGGGGCCAAGGAGGGCGTGGCGTTCCTCGAGGGCGTGCCCGGGCTGACCGGGATGGCGGCCCTCGGGGCGGCGGACGCCCGCAGCCTCGTCGAGCAGATCGTGGCGGCGAGCGGGACGGGCCATGCGATCGTGGGTGCCAGCCGCGACCCGTGGCACCCGTCTCTGGCGCAGGGCGATCCGGTACTGGCGGAACTCCACGCCGCCCTGCTCGCCCACCGGGGCGACGGCCCGGTCCGGGCACTGCAGGCCCCGGTCTCCTTCCGGGTCACGGCTCCCGCTCTGGCCGCCGCCACCCGCGCGGCCGACGCCGTGGCGGCGGCCGCCGACCGCGCCCTCGCGATGGTGACGGACTCCCCGGCGTACCTCGACGGAGATTTCGTGGGCAGCGCCGGGTTCGCCGGCACCGACCTGGCCACCGCCTGCGCCGGCCTGACCACCGCTTTGATCCACCTGGCCGAGTTGGGCGCCTCCCGGCTGCACCGCCTGCTGGACCCGGCGCTCACCGGCCTTCCCCGGCAGCTCTCCGACGCCCCCGGCGTGCATGCCGGGATGGTCGCGGTGCACAAGCGTGCGGTGGGCGTGGCACACCGACTGCGCCGTTTCGCCGTCCCGGCGGTGATCGGCGTGGTGGAGACGTCACTGGGGCAGGAGGACGCCCAGTCCTTCACCTTCGAGGTCGCCGAGTGCCTGCGTGAGGCGGTGACCGGCGTCCGTGAGGTGCTGGCCTGCGAGCTGCTGGCCCTGCATCAGGCCCGGCTGCTCAGCGCGGAGCCGGTCGCCTCGGCGGTCCTGGACGGGGTGGCCGCGGTCCTGCCGCCCGGCACCGCCGACCGGCCGTTCGGCCGGGACATCGACGCGCTGATCATCGCCCTGGAGCACGGCCGGCTCGGGTAGCCCGGCCCTCATCTCCCGCCTCTCTGCTAGGATTTAGAGGATATATCGAGGCTGGTGGCGGCTATCGGCGTGGTGTCGTGGTCGAGCTGCGGACGACCAGGGTGGGGCGGAATGGGGGCAGCTCGGTGACGGTGCCCTGCAGCAGGCCGTTCAGCTGGGACAGCGCCGCCGACACGATGGCGTCCTCGTCCCACGCCATCGTGGTCAGGCCCGGGCTCACGAGACCCGCCAGCTGATGATCGTCGAAGCCGACCACCGACAGGTCCTCCGGCACGCGCAGTCCGGCGTCCCGGGCCGCCTGGTAGACCGCGAACGCCAGCGAGTCGCTCAGGCAGAACACCCCCGTCGGCCGGCCGTCGCCGGTCAGCAGGCCGACGGCCACCGCGACCGCCTCGTTCATCGCGGCCGGGGCGTCGCGCGCGATCAACTCGAGTCCGAGGGCGTCCGCGATCGACGCCGCCATCAGCTGGGCGGGACGCCCGGGGGTGGACGGCAGCGACGGCGCGAGCAGGCCGATCCGGCGGTGTCCCCGGTCGGCGAGGTGCCGCAGGGCGGTGGCGACGCCGTACCGGTTGTCGAACAGCACACTCGCCGAACCCGGGCGGGCGGTCAGCGCGTCGCCGATCGCCACCACCGCCACCGACGGCGCGAGCAACCGCCAGTGCTCCGCGGCCGGGTCGACCGGGGAGACCAGCGCCCCGTCCACCCGCTGGGCCACGAACTGTTCCACGATGAGGCGCTCCTGGGCCGGGTCGGCGTCCGCGTCGGCGATCATCGCGTACCGGCCCTGCCGGCGCAGGGCCCGGGTGAGCAGCACGGAGAGGTCCTGCTGCCACAGGTCGCGCAGCGAACCGCTGACCCCGATCGATCCGGTGCGGCCGCTGGCCAGTGCGCGGGCGATCGGGTCGACGGTGTAACCGAGGTCGTCGGCGAGCTGGCGGACCCGGGCGATGGTGGCGGGGGAGCCGCGGACGCCGCGCAGGGCGTAGGACGTCGCGGCGAGCGAGAGACCGGCTGCGGTGGCCAGATCCTGCAACGTCCGTCGCGGTTGCTGCCGTGACATCGACCGAGAGTAACACCGGCCCGTGTACGGGATCACCTTGCGAAACAAGGAGGGAAGCGCTTCACTCTCTTCATGCGTGAAGCGCTTCACTAAAGACGATGCGAAGGAGCGGACCCTTGCTGATCGACTGTCATCAGCACCTGTGGCCTGCCCGGTTCACCGAGGCCCTGCGCACCCGGGGCATGCTGCGCGACTGGACCCTGCACCTGCCGGGCGAGCCACCCTACGAGGTCGACCCGGCAGCCCACGACGTCGCCGCCCGCCGCGACCGGGAACTGGCCGAAGGCAAGGAACAGGTCCTGGTCTCGCTCTCCAGCCCGCTCGGCATCGAACACCTGCCCGGCGGCGGTGACCTGATCGACGTCTGGCACACCAGCGCCCTGCAACTGCCCGACCCGTTCCGGGTGTGGGCCGCCGCCTCGGTCGCCGACCCCGACCCCGCCACCCTCGCCAAGATCCTGGCCGAACCCCGGGTCGCCGGCCTGCAACTGCCCGCGACCGCACTCACCGGCCCGGACGCGATCGAACGACTCGGACCGCTGCTCGCCGAGGTCGAGAACGCCGGCAAGCCGCTGCTGGTGCACCCCGGCCCGGCACCCGAATGCCCGCCCGGACTACCCGGCTGGTGGCCGGCGCTCGTACCGTACGTGTCCCAACTGCACCAGTCCTGGCTGGCCTGGCACATCTGCGGCCGGAGCCTGCACCCCGGACTACGGATCGCCTTCGTGGCCCTGGCCGGGCTCGCACCCCTGCACCACGAGCGCCTGAACGCCCGCGGCGGCGACCTGGGCGCGATCGACCCGCAGGTCTACTACGAGACCTCCTCCTACGGCACCCGGGCGATCGACGCGATGGTCCGGGTGGTCGGCGTCGATCCGATCGTGCACGGCTCCGACCGGCCCTACGCCGAACCCCTCGACCCCGGGCTGGGCGACGCCTTCACCCACGCCCTGTTCACCGCCAACCCCCGCCACCTGTTGACCGGAGCGCCCCGATGACGACGACTGTCACCGCCCCCGAGGGTCTGCCCACCCTGCCCGGACGCACCCTCACCCCCAAGGAGCTGCAAAGCTACGTCGCCGAGCTGGCTGCCCGGCCGGAGCTGTGGGAGGATCTGGTCCGCCACGACACCGGCAAACGGCACTACGCCCAGCTCTACCGGGACGGCGACGTCGACATCTGGGTGCTGTGCTGGAACACCGAGGACGACACCGGCTGGCACGACCACGACGTGTCGTCGGGCGCGGTCGCCGTCACCCGGGGCGCGGTCAGCGAGGCCAACCCGCGGATGGGCGGCGAACCGGTGACCCGGGTCGTCGCGGCCGGCCGGGCGTTCGCCTTCGGGCCCGACCACATCCACCGGATGGCCGGTGCGGTCGACGGGTCGGTGTCGATCCACGCGTACTCGCCGCCGCTGTGGCGCATGGGCCAGTACTCGATCAGCCCCACCGGCGTGCTCCGCCGTCACGCCGTCAGCTACGCGGACGAGTTGCGGCCGCTGGGCGAGGCCTGACCTCTTCGGGTACGCCCAAAGCCCACCGTCGACGGCGGTGACCTGCGGGGGGCGGCCTACGGCGGTGACCTGCGGGGCGGCCTACGGCGGTGACCTGCGACGGCGATCTTGGTGCGTTGGTATGCCGTAAGGGTGGTCAGCTCGCCAAGGTCATGGTTTGTCCTGGTCGTCCCGCGCCCTCGGACGGCGGCCGGTGGCGGTTCGGAGCGCCCAATGCCGCTTAGCTTAAGTTGATCAACGCCGTGACCAGTAACTACGCGATCCTATGGTCGTCGGTCGTCGGTCGTCGGTCGTCGGTCGTCGGTCGTCGGTCGTCGGTCGTCGGCCGGTGGCCGGTGGCCGGTGGCGTTGGCGGTGGTGGTGGTGGTCGCATCAGCGCGGCTCAGCCGTTTGTCGCAGTGCGGGGTCACGTCCAAGGTCAACTTGAAGCTGGGTGGCATGGTGCGATTGCCGGCCGTCGCTCACGGTTGTTTTCGGCTTGCGGATGGACCGCAGCCGACGGCCGGGTCGGTCGGGCCGTCGGTCACGGTTGTTTTCGGCTCGTGGATGGGCCGCAGCTGACGGCCGGGTCGGTCGGGCCGTCGGCTGCGGCTGTTCAGGAGGGTGGGAATCAGCCGTCGGCGACGGCTCGGGGGCACCCGGCCGTCGCCTGTGGTCGCTTCGGT
>NZ_JZKF01000136.1 GCF_000962825.1 Actinoplanes rectilineatus | reverse complement strand
CACCCCAGCCGTGCCCCACGGTCGCACCCCAGCCGTGCCCCACGGTCGCACCCCAGCCGTGCCCCACGGTCGCACCCCAGCCGTGCCCCACGGTCGCACCCCAGCCGTGCCCCACGGTCCTCCTGCGCCGCCGGCTACGGCTCACGTCGCTGGCGGCCGTCGCCGCCGCCACCGTCACCGTCACCGCCACCGCCAAGATCGGAAGAGGTCGAGTGGCGTTCCGACCACCCCGGCCGTCGCCCACGGTCCACCCGAGAGCCGAAGACGACCGCGGGCGACGGCCGGAGTACCCGAAGCGACCACAGGCGACGGCCGGGTGACCGCGAGCCGTCCCCGACGGCTGACTCCCACCCTCCCGATCAGCCGTGACCGACGGCTCGACCGACCCGGCCGTCGACTGCGGTCCATCCGCGAACCGAGAACAACCGTGAACGACGGCCGGACCGACCGAGCCGTCACCCATGAGAAGGGTTGCGGAGCCGTCCTTCCAGCCACCGGCTACCCGACACGCGCAATTCAGCCGCCAACGACGGCCGACTTTGCCCCGGCCACGTCGAGCCGCCCCCGCAGCACCCCCACCGTCAGCAACGCCAGCAATGCACGCAATGTCCGCAATGCCAACAATGTCCGCAGCGCCCATAGCACCCGCGGAGCCGGTAACGCCTCATTCTCCGGACTGGAGGGTGGCGAAAACGACGACGTTGTCGACGTAGTGACCGGCGTCCCGGTCGAACGCGCCCCCACAAGTGATCAAACGCAGACCGGCGTGGTCGATCGGCCCGTAGACCTCACCGGTCGGGAACCGGGCCTTCGGGAAGCGGGCCACCTTCGTCACGGCGAAAGTGGCCACCAGCCCGTCGGTGCGGGTCACCCGGATCGGGTCACCCTGATCGAGATCGGTCAGCCGGGCGAACGTCCCGGCCGACCCGCCGTAGTCGACGTGCCCGGCCAGGATCGCCGGCCCCAGGGAGCCCGGGGTGGGCGCCCCGGTGAACCAGCCGACCGTGCGGGCGTCGCCCGGCACCTCCATAGTGCCGTCCGGAGCCAGGCCCAGATCCGTCACCGGCACCGACACGTCCAGTGCCGGAATCGTCAGGCGGGTCGGCGGCGACGCGGGCAGCAACACGCCCCGGGTGAGAGCGCCCGACGCGGACGGCGCCGCCACAGAAGACGGCGTTGCAGAAGACGGCGTTGTAAAGGACGGCGTTGCAAAAGACGGCGTTGCAGACGACGGCGCCCCGGAGTTTGCGCAGGCGGCGACCGTGAACAGCAGGACCACCGCGACCAGGCCCCGGATCATCGCGGCAGGACGAACTTGCGGCGCCGCGTGATCAGCAGCGTGGCCAGGAGGAGGATCAGCATCGCGGCCGGGAGGGTGGTCACCAGCCGACCCGGGTCCGTCCGGGTGCTCCCGTCGCCGGTGGCCACTCCGCCGACCGGCACGGATCCCGCCGACGCCCCGGCCACCATGCCGCACAGCGCCGGGTGGGTGGCCTCCTGCGGAATGCCCGCGAGTCCTGCCGCTGCCGCGATGGTCGACTCCCCGAGCGCAGACAGGTCGTACTTCCCGTTGCCGTTCGCGTCGATGCCGTGCTGCACCACGTGCAGGTCCTTGAGGTGCGCGACGGTGCCGGCCGGCAGTTCCGCGGCCGGGATCGTGCGGTCGTAGGTCAGCGTCCCCGACTGATCGGCAACGGGCATCCGGTCGACCGCGAGACCGCTCGCGCGGGAGATGTCGCCCGCGGTGGTCAGCGAGACGAAGATGTCGCCGTAGTCGGGCACGCCTTCTTCGGTGCTGATGTACCCGTCGCCGTCGGTGTCCGCGGCGGCCACCGGGCAGTGGAAGTCCATGCCCTCCACCGATCCGTGCAGATGCTGGGCGTGCGGCGCGTCCGGCACCAGCCGGCTGGACCGGATGCTCACCCGGAGATCACCGTTGTCCAGAGCGGTCAGCACCGCCGTTCCGCGAGCACCCGAGTTGTTGAACTCCGTCAGGCTGACGTGCACGCTCTCCGCCGCCATGGCCGTCCCCGGCGCGGCGAGCCCCACCAGCACAGCCCCCGTCACCAAAGCCACAAAGACCCTAAATTTCATTACAAAGCCCCTTATCTCGTACGCGAAAAGCACAGTCACCGACCCGACCCGAACAGCGACACCAACCGACGTTGCACAGCCACCCCGGCCGACCAGTCGTCGTCCGCAATCGCCCACCGCAACAGGTAGGACTCGCCCGCACCCACCGCGACCAGCACCCGCCGTTCGTGCCGGACCGTCGACGCCCCCGGCCGCCACGTGTACTCCCAGTCCGCCCCACCGCGGCGCAGCAGCAGAACGCCCATGCTGATCCGGGCGTATCCCGGCAGTTCCCCGGTGGCCAGGGTCGCCTTCTCCCGCTGCTGCCAGTACTCCAGCGGCCGCCGGGTCACCACCGCCGCCACGTTGACGGTGAACGCCCGCCGCCCCGCCGGGTCGGTGAAGCACACCTCGTTGCCGCGGGTAGCCCGCTCCCATCCGGACGGCAGTGCCAGCGCGAACCCGGCCGGATCCCGGAACCAGACCCACCCGTGCGGCAGTCCCGCCGGGACGTCGTCGGCGGCCGCCGTGATCGTCTCGGTGGCCGCCCGGTACCCGCAGGGGTCGATCCGTCCGGCGGCGACGGTCGCCGGTGGGGAGGGTGCCGGCACCGAGGACACTGGCATCGAGGACGCCGGACTCGGACCGATCGCGGCGCGCTGCCCGGCTGCCGCAGCGACTCCCCCACCCGCCAGGGCGAGCAGCACCCCGGCCACGGCAACGCTCCGCCTTCGACGCCACCCCGGCCGAACCGTTGTCACGCCGACCACGTCGCCGGTCGTGACGCCGACCGCGGCGGCCGCGACCCGGGCCTGCCCCCGCACCGGCGGCACCGTCAGGACCGCGGTGAGACCGTCCGCCACCTCGGACGCCGACGGCCGCCGGCCCGGCTCCTTCGCCAGCATCCGCAGCAGCAGACCGCCCAGCGCACCGGCCCGCACCGGTGGGTCCGGCGGATCGGTGACCAGCGCGATCAGCGACGCCTCCGGGTTGCCCCGGGTGAACGGTGCCCGCCCCTCGACCGCGTAGTACAGCGTCGCCCCGAGCGAGAACAGGTCCCCGGCCGCTCCGGTCTCCGCGCCGGTCAGCCGTTCCGGGGCGAGGTACTGCGGTGACCCGAGACGGGGGTCCGGTCCGCCCTCGCCCACCCCGGCCGTCGTGCCGATGGTGGCCAGGCCGAAGTCGGTGAGGACCACCCGGCCGTCCGCGGCGAGCAGCACGTTCTCCGGTTTGACGTCGCGGTGCAGCACCCCGGCGGCGTGGGCGGCCCGCAGCGCCGCGAGCAGGCTCAGCCCGGTCTCGGCCACATCGCGGACGGTCAACGGTCCCAGGTCGCGGACGGTCACGGCCAGCGAGCGGGAGGCGACGTACTCCATCACGATCCAGGCGCGGCCCTGCCGCTGGACCACGTCGTACACCGTGACCACGCCGGGGTGGTCGAGCCGGGCGGCCGCGCGGGCCTCCCGGATCGTCGGGGCGGCCGGGGACAGACCCGACGGCAGGAGGATCTCCTTGACCGCGACCGTCCGCTCCAGCAGCCGGTCCTCGGCCCGCCACACCCGGCCCATCCCGCCGGTGCCGATCAATTCGAGGAGCCGGTACCGCCCGGCCACCACCTCGTCGACCGCTTCCATGCCGTCACCCCGTCCTCGTCGCCTGCCCGGTATTCGCCGCCGGCAGGTAACTGGATGGGTGTGATCGGGAAGAAATCCGTGAGTGTCAGGAAATCCTCACGAGCGCGTCGAGCGGAGTGGTCGGGGCGGCCGATCCGGGGGCCGGTTCGATCGTGACGCCCACCTCGGACGCGGTCGGCAGACCTTCCACGACCTGCACGATCGTCGACTGTCCGGCGGCCAGCGCCCCGGCCGACGAGGGTGTCCCGTCGCGGATGGTCCACAGTTGGTAGACCCGGTCGGTGCCGGGTGACGCGTCCGCGGCCAGCATGATCACCCCGGCGCCGAGCAGCGCCGACCCGGCCACCGTGACGCGGCCACCGCTGGCCAGCGGCTGCTCGCGGACCGACAGGTCGGGGGCGGTCAGCACCGCACGGACGCGGGCCTCACTCGCCTGGGCCGCGGCGGCGGCGCTCTGCGCGTCGCGTACCCGCTGATTCTGAAGAACATGGACGGCCGTGCCGGCCCCTGCCGCCGCGACCACGACGGCGGCCGCGGTGATCAGCCGGAACCGGGTGGTCCGGGCCGCGGCCGAACGGAGCGGCGGCGCACCGGGCGGCGGCAGCTGCCGGGTTTCGGTGATCGCGGCGAGCACCGTCGCCTTGAGACGCGGCGGCGGCACCGACCAGGCGCCGTCGGCCAGCCGGCCGGCCGCTTCCCGCAGCTCGTCTGCCTCGATCCGGCAGGGCTCGCACTCGCGCAGATGCCGGGTGAAGGCGGCCCGTTCGACGTCGTCGAGCGCGTCCAGCACGTAGGGCCCGACCAGGGTGTGCACATCCGGGTTCATGCGGCCACCCCCGCCGACAGGCAGTCCCGCAGGCGGATCAGGCCGTCACGCATCCGGGTCTTCACCGTCGGCAACGGTACGTCCAGAAGCTCGGAGACCTGCGGATAGGTGTGCCCCTGGTAGTAGGCGAGGGTGACCGCCTGCCGCTGCAGTTCGGTCAGCTCGTCCAGGCAGTGCCGCACCTGCTGGCGTTCGAGGCGGATCGCCACCTCGTCGGCGACCTCGTCGTAGGGCGTGTCCACGGCGGCCACCCCGGCTCGCACGGTCCGGTCGGCCGCCGCCTGTTCGGAACGCACCCGGTCGACGGCCCGCCGGTGCGCGATCGTGAAGATCCAGGCGCTCGCCGAGCCGCGGTCCGGGTCGAACCGGGCGGCGGTGCGCCAGATCTCGACGAGCACCTCCTGAGCGACCTCCTCGGCCTGGGCCGGGTCGCGCAGCACCCGCCGGATCAGCCCGTAGACGCGCGGCGCGACCAGGTCGTAGAGACGGCCGAACGCCCGCTCGTCGCCGTCGGCAACGGCTCTGAGCAGGGCGTCCGGTTGCGGATCCGCGGGTTCCCGCGGCGTGGGCACCGGTCTGAGATGCTCCGGCATGCTGCTCCGTTCCGTCCGATGGTGCTGTCCGGAAGGTACTTCGCAGCGGTGCCCGGCGCGGATGGGCCGAGCGGTCTAGAAAACGAGATTCTCTTCCGCATCCTGGGCGACCAGGTGCTGGTAGAGGTTGGTCACCTCGAGGACCATCCGGACCATCGGCCCGGGCCGGGTCAGCCAGAACGGGACGCCACGCGCGCCCGACGCCCGTTGCGCGGCGACCAGCATGCCCAGCCCCGACGAGTCGAGGAACGTCACCTTCGCCAGGTCGACGTCGATCCGGTCGCATCCGCCGTGGTCCAGGACCTGCTGGATCACCTGGCGCAGCAGCGGAGCGCTGGTGACGTCCAGGTCACCGTCCGGCGCCAGGACGACGGTCCGGCCCTCGCGCTCGATCGTGCAGTCGAAGTTCATCTCCCTGCCCCCTCCGGTGACCCCGTGTCCACAGACGCGCGCGGTGTACCCCGTCGATGATCCGGATAAACCCCGGCCGGCTCAGACGGCCGGCACGGGTTCCGACTCGGGTTCCCGCATCCGGTCGACGCTGAGCAGGTCCAGTTCCTCGTCCGCGCGGGAGCGGGTGACCAGGGCGGAGCCGACGAACGCCAGTACGCCGACGGCCGCCGCGACCAGGGTCGCCCAGCCGTCGAAACCGGCGCCGACCAGGGTGTTGTCGATGTACAGCAGGTCGTTCGGTACGCCGTACAGCGTGGGGGTCAGCACCAGGAACACCAGCCGGACCGCCAGGCCGACACCCGCGCCGATCAGGGCCGCGGCCGACGTCGACCGCTTCCAGAACAGGCCCAGCAGGAACGGGGCGATCAGGCAGGCGAGCATCAGGTCGAACGCGAGGGTGAGCAGGATGCCGGTCTGGCTGACCCGCAGCGCCAGGAACACCCCGACGATCACGACCGGCAGCATCGCCACCCGGGTCCAGCGCAGCAGCGGGTCGCGGTGGCCGGGGGCGACCTCGCGGCGTACCCCGGCGATGTTGCGGACCGCGACCGCGGAGGTCGCCAGGATCGCGCCGGACGCGGTGGAGAACGACGCCGCCACGATCCCGGACAGGACCAGGACCGCGAGCAGGACCGGGGCGTAACCGTCGAGCAGCTGGTACATGATCGGCGCGTCCTCGGCGGTGAGCCCGAGTTCGGCGGAGGCGGTGAGCGCGATCAGTGACCACAGCACACCGACGACGGCGGTCGCGCCCGCGCCGATGAAACAGGCCCGCTGCGCCACCTGCGGGGTCCGGGCCGCGAAGATGCGCTGCATGAAGTCGATCGCCACCAGGTCGCCGATGCCCAGCGACACCAGGGTCGCCCAGTTGACCGGCGCGCCCTGCCCGGAGTCGGTCAGTTGCCCGAGGTCGAAGGGGCCGAGACCGTCCGGGATGCTGACCCCGAACTTCACCGCCATCCAGCCGAAGAGCACGAACGTTGCGATGCCGGTGATCACCGCCTGGATCACGGCGGTGTAGGCGTCCGAGAACAGACCACCACCGATCGTGTACGCGAGGACGAGGCACACCGCGAGCACCACGCCGACGGTGTAGGACAGTCCGGTGAAGTACTCGACGAGGAAGCCCATCGCGACCAGGTTCCCGGCGAGCAGGATGGTGAACGCGAAGATCATCAGCAGTGAGGCGACCACCTCGACCGGCCGGTTGTAGCGGCGGGCGAAGAAGTCGCCGAGGGTGAACAGGCCCATCCGGTTCATCGGTTTCGCCAGGAACAGGCCGGCCAGCAGCAGGCAGATCGCGAGGCCGAGGGCGAGTGAGGCGCCGGCCCAGAACCCGTAGGCGGAGCTGAGGTCGGTGTTGCCGACCGTGGCGTTGCTGTCCACCGCCGCGGTCGTCAGGGCGACGGCGACGAGCGGGACACCGAGTTGCCGTCCGGCGACGAGATAGTTGGCGCTGTCCCCGTCGACCTTACGGGCCACGACTATGCCGACGATCAGAACGGCCAGGACGGTCAGTGCGACCCCGGCGATGATCATGAGGACTCCTGAGGGCTGTGATGCGGTGCCGACCCGTTGAGTCGTGCGTTGATTCAGCCCGCCGTGCGTTGCGTCCTCGTTATCAGCCGTTGCGCATTCTCGTTAACCGCCGGGAACAGGCGGCCGGGCGGCTCGCGCCACCCGGCCGTCGTGACGGGTCAGACCGTGGGGAGCCGTGCCGGCAGGACGGCGACCATACGGTCGACCTGGCCGCGGATCTCCGGGACGGCGGTGGCCTCCCAGACCCGGCCGCGGCGCAGCGGGCCGACCAGCCACAGGCCCGGCTGGACCCGGCCGTCCGCGTCGAGCACCCGGCCGTCGTCGTCGGTGTCGATGCCCAGCCCGTGCGGGCCCCGCAGCGTGCTGTCGTCGCCGATCAGGGCACTGACCCGCGGGGTGACCGGACCGGGGCCGCTGCACGTGATAACCGCGCCGTACCTACGGGGTTCCTCGCCCTCGATGTGCACGATCAGGCCGCCGTCCGGGTCGGGCACGATCGCCGTCATCCGGCCGGACCGGACCCGCAGGGTGCCCTCGGCGCGCAGCTCGGCGACGCGCGCGGCGATCGGCGGGGCCATGCGGTGCCGGTGCGTCTCCCAGTGACGGAAGCAGTGCCGCAGGAACCGTTCCTGGGCGTCGGTGTCGAGCGCCGCCCACAGACGGTCGGCCTGGAAGCGCAGGTGGTCCATGACCGCCGTCCAGTCGGCGCCGTCCGCGACGGCCTGCCGGACCCGGCGGATCAGCGGGGCCAGCCGGGGCGACTCGCGCAGGCCGAGGTCGACGGCGGGCGGCGGGGTCACCGGATGGGCCTGCGGGACCAGGCCGTGCCGGGACAGCGCCTCGATCGGGGTGCGGCGTCCACCGGCGGTCAGGCTCAGCGCCACGTCGATCGCGGTCAGGCCGGTGCCGAGCAGCAGCACCGGCTCGTCGCTGGGCACGGCGTCCAGCGCGCCGACGGCCCACGGGTCGGCGACGAACTCGACGCTGCGGAACGCCGCGTCGCTGATGCCGGGGAGCCGCTGCGGCGGAGGGCTGCCGACGGCCAGGATCACGTGGTCGGCGCGGACGACGCACCCGGAGTCGTCGACGACCTCGTAGCCGTCGGGTGTCTTGCGGACCGCGGTGGCCGAGGCGATGTGCCGGCGCAGACGTCCGCCGGCTGCCGCGCTCGCGGCGGTGAACTGGTCGGCGAGATAGTCGCCGTAGCGTGCGCGGGGCACGAAGTCGGTGAGTTCGGCGGGCAGGCCCTGGGCGCGCATCCAGCGCACCAGGTGCTGCGGGTCGTCCGCGTCGACGCTCATGGCGGCCGCGCGGGAGTTGAGCAGGTGCCACGGTTCGGCGGTGCCGTACGCGACGCCGCGGCCCGGCCGGACCTCCGGGGAGACGAGCACGACCTCCCGGTCGGTGTGCTGCAGGACGGCGCGGGCGGTGAGCGCGCCACTGAAGCCGCCGCCGATGATCGCAACCACGTCGGGCTTGTCCGCGATCAGGGGCCGGCGGGCGACGATGCTGGTCACCGGACCGCGTCCTCGTTCGGTGACCAGCTGGTACAACAGGTCGGCATATCATCCTCCGCAGGTAGAGCAGCCATCAAACCACATAACCCCTAGGTTTGGTATGTTATCCGAGGTGAGTGGTCGATGCTCGCCGGGGCACGCCCGGTCTGCTGGATTCTGCCCTGCTCTTCCTACTTCTTGGGACGCGGCCTCGCCGGAGCGGCCTTCTTGGCCGGGACCGCGGGCGGTTTCGGCTTCGGCGCGGCTTTCCTCCCCGCGACCGGGGCGGCCTTCGCGGCCTTCGTGACCGGGGCGGCCTTCGCGGCCTTCGTGACCGGGGCGGCCTTTGCGGCCTTCTTGACAGGGGCGGCCTTTGCGGCCTTCTTGACAGGGGCGGCCTTTGCAACCTTCTTGACCGCGGCCTTCGTGACCGGGGCGGCCTTCGTGGTCCTCTTCGCCGCCGGCACGGCCTTGGCACTGGCCATCCTCGTCACCACCGGCGCCTTCGACGCGGTCGCTTTCGACCCGGTCGCTTTCGACCCGGTCGCTTTCGACCCGGTCGCTTTCGACCCGGTCGCTTTCGACCCGGTCGCCTTCCTCACCGGTCGCGGCTTGTTGCGAGCCGGTGTCGCCACCGCCAACGGACTCCGGCGGTACAACCCCGGCAGCCACGGCGCCAGCCCCAGCAGCAGGAACAACGCCAGCAGCGGCACCCGCCACCAGCCGTCGATCACCGGCGCGGGCGGCGACACCCCGAACCCGGTCCACGACCGGGCCGTCTTCGACCAGGCCAGGAAGGCGTCACCGACCGGGACCGCGCCGAACGCGTACCGCTTCGTGCTCGGCATGTCGAGCGGCACCCCGGCCACCTCGCCGACGTTGCCCAGCGCCGACGCCAGCGACCGGTCGCCCTGCGCCTGCGCCGCACCCATCGCGACCACCGTCGCCGACAGGCTGACACCCAGCAGCAGCGGACCGGAGTCCACGTCCGCCACGCCGTCCACGCCGTGCGGGTACTCCCGGACCGCCGGCACCAGGCCCAGCGGCCGGTCCAGGAACTGGTCACGGAACAGTTCGTACTGCTGGCGGGCGAACTTCGGGTCGACGTCCGGCAGGAACCGCTGGATGATCGCCTGCGACGAGCCACGCGCCCCGGACTGCGCCCTGCCGGTGACCGCGTCGACCTGGTGCGGCAGCAGGCCGGTCTCCGGGTCGACCAGGCCCTTGACCCGGCTCACCCAGCGGTCCACCACCGGCGTGAAGCGGGTCCGTCCGCTGAGCCCGTCGGCGAGACGCAGCGACGCGATCGCGACCGTCGAATCACAGGGCCAGGCCTCACCGGGGTACGCCGGAAGGAACGGCGATGCGGCAGCGGTGAACGCCCCGGCCAGCGCCTCCGAGTCGGCCAGGAAGCGGGCCTCCTGCTTCGGGTCCTTGCGCAGGGTGAGCAGTCCGCCGCGGAGCCAGTTCGTCCAGCCGGCGTAGAACACCCCGTAGGCGGGCGTGGCCCCGGCGTCGAACGGCGCCCGCCCGGCCTCGGACTCGACGCGGGCTAGTGCCCACTCCGCCTCCTCGGCGGCGCGTACCGGCTCGACGCCGCGCTGACCGAGTTCGACCCAGGACAGCCCGTAGAGCACGTTCAGGAAGTAGTAGCCCTCGGGGAACTGCTCCTGCGCCTCGGTGTCCGCCCCGGAGGCCAGCTCCTGCTTGAGGAACGTCAGCTGACGGCGTACCCCCGGAGGCTCCTGATTCTGGTCGTCGGGGTTGGCGGGGACGCAGAGCCGCACCGCACCGGCCAGGGCCAGCAGCGTGCAGAGCACCGCGGCGGCACGGCGCAGTTCCCGGCCCCAGTCGAGCTCGACCTTGACCAGACCCAGCTCGCCCTCGACCCCACGCATCGGACCACCCTACAAAACCTCCTTATCGGACTCCGAGCACGACTCCGTTCGCGCCGGGAGCGCCGCAGCGGACGGTCCGGACATCGGTGAGGCCGGCGCCGGGCAGCCAGTCGGCGTATTCAACGTCCGAGTGGTCGCGGCCGCCCTCGGTCTCGACGAGCATGTTCATCCCCATCAGCGCGGCCGGGGCCGGGCCGGTGCGGTCCGCGTCGAGCAGCAGCTCAGAGGCGCCGGTGTCGACATGCGTCCATGGGGGACGTCACAACGAGCGCGCGAAGATCCGGGTCAGTGCGTGGAAGCGGTACCCGCGACCGGCCGGTTCCAGCAGCCCCACGTCGACGAGGGTCTCGATGGAGCGGCGCACGTTCGCGGCACTGCAGCCGCGCCGCACGTCGCCGACGGTGAACTCCGGGCCGGGCAGTTGCGCCGCAACGCGGAAGACCTCGGCGTCGGCGGGGTCGAGCCGCCGGTGGACCGCCTCGATGCTCGGGCCGACGCCGAGGTCGCCGACCTGCAGTTCGTGCAGCCGGCTCTCCTCGTCCCGGAGGTACTCGACGAGGCGGTCGACCCTCCAATGTGGACGCATGGAGAGCCGGTCGGCGGCCAGCCGCAGCGCCAGGGGCAGCCCGGCGCAGAGCGCGACGAGCTCACGGACCGCCGCGGGCTCGGCCTCGGCCCGCGCGCCGAGGATGGATCCGAGCATCTCGCCGCTGTCCGCCTCGGAGAGCGTCTCGAGGGCGATCCGCTCGTGCGGGTCGAGCCCCGCGAACGGGCGGCGGGCGACGACCACGACGAGACAGCGTGAACCGGCCGGCATCAGCGGGCGCAGCTGGTCCTCGTCGGCGACCTCGTCGAGCACGATGAGCAGGTGCAGCCGGTCGCTGACCGTGCGGAAGAGGGCGCTGCGATCGGCGAGCGAGGCGGGGATGCCGGACTCGGCGACACCCAGCGCCCGCAGGAACGACGCCACCACGGCAGCGGCACCGGCCTCTCCCCCACGGCCCGCGCCGGCCTCCCCGCGACCCGCGCCGGCCTCCTCGCGGCCCACGTCGGCGAAGAGCTGCCCGTCGGGGTAGTCGGACCGCAGCTCGGTGCCGGCGGCGATCGCGAAGGCGGTCTTGCCGACACCGGGCGGGCCGTGCAGGGAGATCGTGGTCGCCGTCCGGCGCCGTCCGCGGGCCACCGCCGCGTACCGGCGGACGAGGTCCATGGCGGGGTCACGGCCGAAGAGCTCTGCGGTCGCCGCCGGCAGTTGCGCCGGGGCCATCCGGGAGCGGTCACGGCGCGAACCCGGCCGGCGGCGGGCAGCCGGCGGCTCGCTGTCCTGACCCGCCGCGGCGAAGAACCGGGTCCGGTCCGGTCCGGAGAGCCCGAGTGCCTCGGCGAGCGACTCGGCGGTGTGCCGGTGCGGTGCGCGGACCCGCCGGCGTTCCAGATCGCGGATGGTCCGAACGCTCACCCCGGCCTGGTCAGCCAGGCCCTCCTGGGTCAGGTCGGCACGGAGACGTGCCCCGCGGAGGAATGTGCCGAACACCATCTGCCCGTACTCTCCCACTGTCTTTCCATTCGGCGCCACACGTTGTAAACGCGCGCGGCGCCTATTCTGTTGCATTATTACGCGCCGGGTACCGCACGACCCCGGCGCGTAACTTCACGATATCAACCCAGTCAATCCGCCACCGGAACGCGACCACGCAGTTCGAGCGTGCAGCATTTGACCGCGCCGCCGGCCTTGTGCAGCTCGGAGACGTCCATCCCGATCGGCTCGAAGCCCCGGTCGGCGAGACGTCCGGCCAGGTCAACAGCGGCCTCGGGGAGAACCACGTGCCGGCCGTCGGAGACCGCGTTCAACCCGAAAGCCTCGGCGTCGGCCTCCGTAGCGAGAATCGCGTCGGGATAGAGACGCCGCAGCACGCGACGACTGTCCGCCGAGAATGCGTCGGGAAAATACACGACTTCGTCATCGTCCAGAACAGCGAGCGCAGTATCGAGATGGTAGAACCTGTCGTCCACCAGAGTGAGGGGGACAACCGGCTTCCGTAAGAATGCGAAAGCGGTGACATGCGCCGCCCGATCGGTACGGAATCCGGTCCCGGCCAGCAGGAACTCACCGGCCGTCAGCAGATCGCCCTCCCCCTCGCAGATCGCGTCGCTGACGAGCACCTCGTCGAACCCCGCGTCCCGGAACCACCGCTCGTACGCGGCACCCTCCGGCACCCGCTGCTCGTGCCGGAACCGGCTGACCAGGACCCGGCCGTCGACCACGGTCGCCCCGTTGGCGGCGAAGACCATGTCCGGCAGGTTCTCGCCGGGCTCGATGAGATCCACCCGGTGCCCGAGCGTCCGGTACAACCGGTACAGGCGCTCCCACTGCAGGACGGCGAGTTCCGTGTCGGACGGCTTCGACGGGTCCATCCACGGGTTGATGGAGTAGACCACGTCGAAGTACGCCGGGCGGCACATCAGGTACCGCCGCGGCCGGACGGCCCGGCGGCTCATACGACCGCCCCCGGGACCAGTTCCTCGTCCGGTTCCACCTCGTCGTCGTCCTGGGCCGCGCCGTTGCCCCGCCAGCCGGACGCCCACTTGTAGGTGGCGTCCTCGAAGACCGGCGGCATGTCCGGGCCGACCGGGACGACGATGTGCTCCGGTGGCGGCAGCGTGTCGTCGATCTCGGCGTGGAACGTCTTGCCGTCGTCCTTGCAGACGAACTGCACGACGTGCCGGCCGGCCGCGGCGGCACGGATCAGGCCACCGGTGGTCGCCCAGACCCCGGACTGGTAGAAGTTGGCGAGCCCGGGCATGCCGGGGCCGTACTTCTTGACCAGGTCCTCCAGCATCTCGCCGCCCTCGACGAACGGCTGCCAGCCGAGCACGGTCCCGTCCCGGTTGCCGGTGTAACGCACCTGGGTCAGCGGCGTCGACACGTCACGGACCTTGATGGCCCGCTTGATGCCCGGGTACCGCTGCTCCAGCAGCTCCACGATCGCGTCGCGGGCCTTGCGCTTGGCGGTCTGGTAGTCACGGCCGCGGCGCGTCGGCAGGGTGTGCAGCACCTCGCCCTTGCGTTCGCGGTCCTCCTGCTCGGGGCCCTCGGACAGCTCACGCCACGGCTCGATGTCGCAGAAGTACGTCGCGTACACGATCGACGTGCCCTCCGGCGCCAGCTCCGGGTAGTGCCGGGACCGGAACTGCACGTTGATGCTCGGATGGCGGATGCCCGGAAGCTTCGCCGCCTCCTCCTCGGTGATCAGGTGCGTGGTGCACGGCTCGCCCTCCGGGAAGTCCCGCTTGAGACCGAGGAAGACGATGAAGTAGCCGGGGAAGGTCATCATCGGCTCGTTGATGACCTCGGTGTAGAGGCGGCGGTACTCCTCGTTGAGGTAGCGCCCCTTGAGGAAGCGCATCATCGTCGTCTCACCGTCGGCTGCGGACACCACGATGTCGGCCCGGAACTCGCGACCGTCGGTGAGGCGTACCCCGACCGCGGTGTCGTTCTCGACGATGATCTCGTCGACCTTCGCGTTGTAGGTGACCTTCCCGTCGAGCCGGCGGTAGCGCGCCTCCATCGACCGGGACAGGCCCAGCGAGCCGCCCTCGGGGACACCCGCCGACAGCATCGCGTGCGAGGCCATCTGGAAGTAGTTCGGCAGCACCGGGAAGTTGGGGTGCTTCTCGTACAGGATGAAATTGAAGGCCTCGCGCAGCAGCGGGTCCTGGAACTTCTGGGAGTAGTCGGCCATCAGCTTGGTGATGCTCTTGCGGACCACGTTGAAGTACGGCGCGAACGAGGCCATCATCCGGGTGCGTTCCCAGGTGTTCATCAGGCCGACGGGCTTGAGGAACGGGTAGACCGCCATCGCCTTGATGAAACGGCGCAGGCCGTCGCAGAAGTCACGGATGTGCTTGGCGTCCGCGGGCGACAGGTCCATGAGGTGCCGCTGGAGACGGTCGGGGTCGGAGTAGAAGTACACCTTGCGGCCGTCGCGGCCACGCACGATGTTGAAGACGTCGAAGTGGCGGACCTGCTTGCCCTGCAGGGCGCCGAGCTCGAGCCAGATCTGGTGCATCTCGTTGCCCGGGCCGCTGCCCAGCAACCAGCTGATGCAGCAGTCCAGGGTGTAGTCGCCCCGGTCCCAGGAGGTGCAGCACCCTCCGGGGATCTCGTGCATCTCGAAGATCTGGGTGTCGTAGCCGTTCATCTGGGCGTAGCAGCCGGTGGACAGCCCACCCAGCCCCGCGCCGATGATGATCATCGACTTGCGGGCGGGACGGGCCTGACGGGTCTTGGTACTCAACGCGTGAACTCCTGAGGCTTCGGCGTGGGAGGGGCGGGGGTGGGGAGAAAAGTGTGCGGCGCCCCGGCGGGGGCGAGAGGCAGGGGGGGGGC